>NZ_CAKPUG010000012.1 GCF_934191625.1 uncultured Lactococcus sp. | reverse complement strand
AATGTTACTCAACTCTTCCATTTTCCGGAGTCATATCGTCCACTTTATCTTTGACTTTATCGACTTGTTTTGAAGTGAATTTCCCTGTAGTCTGTGCTGCATCGACAACACGATCTTGAACAGTTACTTCATCCTCTTTTTGTTCTTCTTTTGTTTTGATGTCGGTCACGGTCACATTTACTTCGACAACATCTAAATCTGTCATATTCGCAACTTCCTTACGAATAACGTCCTTGATTTTATTATAAATTTCTGGCACATTTTTACGATATTCTGTGATAACTTTTAAATCTACAGCTACCTGTGTTTTACCCACTTCAACATCTACGCCAGAAGTCACATTATCTGTATTTACAAGCTTTCCAGTTAAATTAGAAAAGAAGCCACCTTCTACAGAAAGAAGGCCATCCACAGTGTCTAAAGCCAAGCCGACAATTTTTTGAACGACCTTATCTTCGTAAGTCAATTCTCCTTTGATGTCTTGAGTGTTTTCCTGATCTTTGGGAGTATTTTTGTCCATTTCAGCCATTGTTCCAAAGGGTTTCATGTTTTCTTGTACCATTTAATTCTCCTTACTGTATGATTCTTTATGTTTTATTTACGATTCTTTAACTGCTCAATGATTCCTGTCTTTTGTAAAAATAAGCCCGCGAGTACTCCAAGACTGATTAATATTAAAAGTAGAATCATTTTCCAAAATCCAATTGTGAAGATGGCAATGGCAGCTATACCACCGATAATGCCACCGATAATTGGATATCGATATCTTTCCAAATAGTCCATTGACACCTCCTATACAACACGTGATTGCTTGTGTTTATTTTCTTTATTGAGTGCATTGACTTCAACTTTGATTTTAACAGGTTGTTCTACACCAAAGAAAAGTTTTAAGCTATCCATAATTTCTTGTTCAAGTAAACGTGCTTTCTCGGCAATTTCCACCCGAGGGATGATTTCCCCCTTCACATCAATGCTTATCTTCTTTTTATAGAGCTTCACGGTGATGTTTGGAGATTTGAGATAGTCGTTTTCTAAAACTTTTTCACGAACAAGTCCTTCAATAGCCGAACGTTTTAAAGTGAGTTTTCCTCCATGAGTTGGCAGATCAATATCTATGTAAGTGCGCGGGTAGAAAGCTATGATAAGCAAGGCTAAGAGTAAGACAAGAGCCAAGATAGCGTTCCCCCAGAAGAGATAGAGAGGTGCGTATTCTCCAACATAGACAAGTTGACTTGAAGCACTTGTCATATCGCCATACTCCACTAAATTGTAGTAATCCCAAGCTGAAGGTACTACAACGGAAAGTAGGAGGAGATCAAATACGATGAGAATAAATTTCTTTCCAGATGACACAGGGCCTCCTTTCTAGATTCTTTAACTTAATCGTTCTAAATATTTATCAATGAGACATCTTTGATAAAACAAAAGAGACAACAGCAACAACAATCACTGCACCAATGATTGAGGGGATGAGAGCCATTCCGGCTAATGAAGGTCCCCAGCTTCCAAGAAGGGCTTGCCCAACTGCAGAACCAACAAGCCCGGCTAAGATGTTGGCAATCCAACCCATTGAACCGCCTTTGTGTGTGATTGCCCCGGCAATTAAACCGATAAGGGCTCCGACAATAAGTGACCAAATCATAAAAAA
>NZ_CAKPUG010000011.1 GCF_934191625.1 uncultured Lactococcus sp. | reverse complement strand
TTGAATTCTCACTTTCACTCGAGCTACTTATTATAGCTTCATATCCAACTTTTGTAGAATTGCTATTTCCATATACAGGTTGATAATTTAATAAAAGAGTCCCACTTCCTATCAGGAGGGCACACAGAACGAACATCTTTGTTAATATCAATAAGTTATTCTTTTTTTATCTTCCAATATATCTTCTCATCTGTGTTCCTCTCTTGTGATGAAATTATTATATACTAGAAATGCATAATGTTTTTATTTACTTTTAAACACGGCAGTAAAATTTTTTAGAATAAAAATAAACCTCATAAGTTCCAGTAGATGTTAGTATACTTAAGAAAAATAGACGAAAAAAGTACCACTCTACTCTTACTTTTTCATCCATACGAAACAATTGTTACATTGTCCATATGTATAAAAAACAGGGAATAATACCTACCAATCATAGCTCACTATATCCCCCATTTGATACTTATTCTCTTTATATTTTCCCGAATAACCCTTCTCTAACTTTTTTCTAGTACAAATTATTGTAAAAGAATATTATCACTACCATTTTCGTTTCACTTACAGGCAATAATTCAAAATTTCTAGAGAAAAATAAAAATATGAGCAGTAATATACAAGGAGATAAAATAATATTATTTACAAAGTAAAGAGTCATTAGACATCCTTCTAATGGCTCTTTATTTTATAAATTTTAATACACACTATTTTCATTGCTTGGTTAGTTTTTTGGTTAGTTTCTTCAATAATAATATTCAGTAATCAGTAATAGTAATCAAAACACAGTTTTTTTGCTATAATTAACTAATAGTAATAATATATCAAGGAAGTAAAAAATGTCTGTACAAGAAAAATTAATCAAAGCAAGTCATATGATTAGCATGGATGATATCGTCCGTGAAGGAAACGAAACATTGCGTACGGTTGCTGATGAAGTGAGCTTACCTTTGTCTGATGAGGATATCATTCTAGGCGAAAAAATGATGGAATTTCTCCGTAATTCACAAGATCCAGTAATTTCAGAAAAAATGCAGCTCCGTCCAGGTGTTGGTTTAGCAGCGAATCAGCTAGATATTGCTAAAAAAATCATCGCTGTCCTTATTCCTAACGATCCGGAAGTAGATGAAACTGGCAATGAAGTTGCACCTAAAGAGGCTTATAAATTAGCAGAAATCATGTACAATGCTAAAATTGTAAGCCACTCTGTTCAAGATGCTGCTATCGAGTCTGGTGAAGGTTGTCTTTCTGTCGATCGTGAAGTACCTGGACTGGTTATCCGTCACGCGCGAGTAACAGTGGAATACTATGACAAGAACAACGAAAAACATAAAATACGTTTGAAAGATTTTCCTTCAATGTGTGTCCAACACGAAATTGACCATACAAATGGTATCATGTTCTACGATCATATCAATGAAAAAGAGCCTTGGGCTATTAAAGACGGTCTTTTGATTGTCCAATAATTTTGCTCAATAAAAAAGAATAAGCCTATAAAAAGCTTATTCTTTTTTTTATTTTAATAATTTTTCAAGCTGTTTTTTTCTTATTCGATAATCTTGAATATTAAGGACGACTGTAACTATGATGTAAATGGGATAGAGAACTAAAATATAAATTGGTAGGGCAATGACTATCACAAACCCACTTATTGGACCAATAAAAGAGTTGTTCACTTGATTAAAGGCTGTGTATTTTGAAGACGTTTCTTGGTCGTATTTCCGAGCCATGTCTTCTTCGTTTATAATTTTCCAGAGCATGGTTACTGATTCCCAGAGCTTTTGGGAAGGCATGCACGAGAATAAAACACTTTTCCATGAATAATTGCATTTGCCCTAATCATATTTACAGTCGCTCTTATCATACCACGTGTAAACATTAATAAATTACCAGAAAAAGCAGACATAGCTGCCGTGAGAACATTTATACCTGACTGTGCATATTTTATAGCTTGCAACATACTCCTTGAAAGATAAAGGTTATAATTTCCGTTTCTGCGATTACCATACTATACTATTTTAGTCACTCCAGCCCCTCTCTGCAACATTATCCTTTTAATCTCAGGAGAAACCACATAACCTGACTTTTCCAATGCTTGTACTAAATCTGCATCGGAAATCGTTGCTGTTTCCTGATTTCCTTCTTGGTTAACGGTTATTACTGCATGAACTTGTTGTTGAAATTCTTTCAACTTTTCTGCTTCGGAAGCTAAAAATAGGTCTTCATTATTTTCATTTGACTCATTTCCCACTACTGTATAACTTTCTGCTCCTACCTTTATAGAAAAAATAGGAGCAGCTCCTGAAAATAGCAGTAAGATAAGTGCAAATACTAATACTATTTTTTGAAACTTCTTATTTAACATATTTCCGCCTTTCTTAACAACAATCTTGCTTAAAAAAAATAATATTTCACCTCCTTTCATTGTGATAATTTCCTTTCTATAAATATTAATACGAAAAACAAACATATTATTCACAAAAAAAGAAATAAAAGTTTTTCAACCTTTATTTCTTCATCTTTCCAGAAACTTACTCAAGTAATTATTTTTCATCCGATTCTTCTAAAGACTCAGTCTGTTTCTCTTCTTTCTTTGCTTCTTCTGGCTTATTTACAATAACAATCTTATCATCAACCAAATCAGCAAGTAAATCTTTATATTCTGGATGTTCGATATAAAAATCAGCAATAGCATCCTCGATATTATCCTGAATTGTCCGACGGAGCGGACGAGCGCCCATCTTCGGATCATAACCCAAATCTACAAGCTTTTCTTTAGCTTCTTGCGTAACTTCAAGGTGAATATCATTTTGTCCTATTTGCGCATTGACTTCATCAAGCATAAGGTCAACAATCTTGAGTAGATTTTCTTTAGACAGGGCTGAGAACTCAATGATCGCATCAAAACGGTTCATAAACTCTGGACTAAAGAAATTACCTAATTCTCCAAGAACTGAATGCGTACGCCCTTCACGAGCTGCCCCAAAACCAACGCTCGCTTCAACTTTACCAGTACCAGCATTTGAAGTCATAATGATGATTGCATCTTTAAATGAAACCGTGCGCCCTTGGGCATCTGTTAAGCGCCCATCATCAAGAATTTGGAGGAACATATGCATAACATCCGGATGGGCTTTCTCAATCTCATCCAATAAAATTAAGCTGTATGGGTTACGCCGCACTCGTTCTGTCAGTTGACCAGCTTCTTCATAACCCACATAACCTGGAGGAGCACCAATCAACTTAGCCACACTATGTTTTTCCATGTACTCCGACATGTCAAAACGAATCATGCTATCTCTTGACCCAAAGAGTTCATAAGCCAATTGTTTAGCAAGCTCGGTCTTACCTACACCAGTTGGTCCGACAAAGAGGAAGGAACCGATAGGACGATTAGGCTTGCCAAGTCCAACACGCGAACGACGCACAGCTTTGGAAATTTTATCAATCGCTTCGTCTTGTCCGATAACATGTTCTTTTAAGTCTTCCGCTAGATTAATCAGCTGTGTTTGTTCTTTTTCTTTCAAATCACCTACAGGGATATGCGTTTTTTCTTCAACGATTGCTTCAATATCTTTTTCTGTGACATTTGGCATGTCAGTATCCGAAATTTCATGACTTTGAAGCTCACGAAGTTTAGCGATTTGATCTCGGAAATGCGCTGCTTTTTCAAAATCTTCACGTTGCATCGCATCATTTTTTTGCGCTTCTGCTTGCTCAATACGTTTCTTTATATCCTCAGGATCAACAAATTTGAGCGTTAGATTCTTTTTCGAGCCTACTTCATCAAGTAAGTCAATCGCCTTATCAGGTAAGAAGCGATCTTGAATATAGCGATTAGACAGATTTGCAGCAGCTAATATCGCTTCGTCTGAATATTTTACATGATGATAATCTTCATATCGTTTTTGTATACCGCGTAAAATAGTTATTGTTTCATCAACAGAAGGCTCATCAACTTTAACGGGTTGCATCCGGCGCTCTAGTGCCGCATCCTTTTCAATAATGCGATATTCATTGAGTGTTGTAGCACCAACAAGTTGGAGCTCACCACGCGCTAAAGCCGGTTTAAGGATGTTCCCAGCATCCATATTTCCTTCTCCAGCAGATCCTGCGCCTACAATTTCATGGATTTCATCGATAAAGAGTATAACGTCATCACGTTTACGAATCTCTTCCATCAACTTTTGCATACGCTCTTCAAATTGCCCACGCACGCCAGTTCCTTGGACCAGACTGACAACATCAAGGCGAATGACTTCTTTATTTTGCAGTTTTTGGGGTACATCACCATCGACAATTTTTTGGGCTAAACCTTCAACAACTGCTGTTTTCCCAACACCAGGTTCCCCGATAAGCACAGGATTATTTTTTGTCCGACGATTCAAAATTTCGATGACCCGCGTAATTTCAGAATCTCGCCCAATCACAGGATCAATTTCCCCACGGCGTGCAGCGTCAGTGATATTGACTCCGAATTCTTCGAGAAGGCCTTTAGGAGTTTGTCCTCCCCGAGGATTTTGTGGACCGCCTGGACCACGACCACCAGATTGGGTTGGAGGCGTCATGGTCCGTCCTTGATCGTTACCATGTAAGGCTTGAAAAATATCTGGAAATGGATTGAAAGGATCATCATTATTCGAAATATTTGTAGCCCCAGCAAATAAGCTTTCTTGCCCACCTGATTTCATAATTTGATAACAGTTTTGGCACAAATCAACTTGCTTACGCTGGCCATTCACATTAGTATAAAGGTGAATTGTCGCTTCGTTTATTTTACAATTTTGGCAGAGCATCTCTTCCTCCTTTGTGGTTACGTCTTTTTCTTTATTTTAACTTATTTTTTTAGAATTAAAGAATCATGTCTGGTTTCTCCTCTTTAAAGTTTGACCTTTTTTGACCTTTAATAATTTTTATTATATCACTTCTCTCAAATTTATCAAATCTTTTGTACTATATTCTTTTCTTTTTTAATTATAATAAAAAAACTCTTCGACATCTGTCGAGAGAGTTTTTGTTCTTACATAAAATCACGCAAAGGTTTGCTGCGACGAGGGTGACGTAATTTCTTAATAGCTTTTGCTTCAATTTGACGAATACGTTCACGGGTAACTTTAAATTGTTTACCCACATCTTCAAGTGTATGCATACGACCATCATCTAAACCAAAACGCATCCGTAATACGTTTTCTTCACGGTCTGTCAAGGTATCCATAACTTCATCAAGCTGTTCACGAAGCAATATACGGTTTGTGTAATCCACTGGACTTTCAATTACATCATCTTCAATGAAATCTCCAAGATGGGAATCATCTTCTTCACCAATAGGAGTTTCCAATGATACAGGTTCCTGCGCAATTTTTAAGACTTCACGAACTTTATCTGGTGTCATATGCAATTCTTTACCAATTTCTTCTGGTAAAGGATCTCGCCCCAATTCTTGCAGAAGATTACGTTGCACTCGAATTAACTTGTTGATTGTTTCAACCATATGGACAGGAATACGAATTGTACGTGCTTGGTCAGCAATCGCACGTGTGATGGCTTGTCGAATCCACCAAGTCGCATAAGTTGAGAATTTGAAACCTTTGGTATGGTCAAATTTGTCCACAGCTTTCATAAGTCCCATATTTCCTTCTTGGATTAAATCCAAAAATTGCATACCGCGACCAGAATAACGCTTAGCAATTGAAACAACCAAACGTAAATTGGCTTCTGCAAGCATTTGTTTGGCAAATTCTGCTTCATCACCGCCGGCGACAATAGCTTCTGCAAGTTTAGTTTCTTCTTCAAGCGAAATCAATGGATAACGTCCAATTTCCTTAAGATACATACGAACAGGATCATCAATACGGACATTTGTCACGATTTCATCCATTGCAGTATCGTCAAGTTTTTCTTCTTCTTCAGCTTGCAAAGCTAATGGACTAGGATTCCCATCTTTATCCACAATAGAAATACCCGCATCTTGAATTTGTTGAAGCAAATCTTCAATAGCTTCAGCTTCCAAACCAAACTTCACTACAAGCTCATCTGTAATTTCATCATCCAGAGCTTCTTCAAGAGGTTTACGTTTGGTAATATAGGCGGCTACTGCTTTATCAAAAGCCTTATTATCAAAGGTGTCTGAATCTTTAATATCAATTTTCTTAGCAGCTTTTTCTTTTACGGAAGTTACATGCTTAGAACCTTTCGCTTTCAGCTCTTCCACATCAACTTTTTCAACAATAATTGGTTTAAAGTCCATTGCTGCAAGGAGTTTTGCTTCTTCAGCTTCAAAAATAGAACTTGAATGAGATTTAACCGCCATGCCAAGTTCTTGTGCTTTTGCGATTAAAGCTTTGTTAGTAATTCCAGTTTCTTTTGCAATTTGACTGATTCTTTTTTTATTATTACTTGCCAATTTCATCCTCCCCAATGAACAATATAAGTTATAGCTTATATTTTTTTCTTCTGATTAATAATTTGGATTGTGAGTTCTAGCTCACGCTCCTTGTTGCCTACTTTTTGGGCATTTTCTAGTTGTTTTTGCAATTCACTAAACTTTATTTGCTCCATTTCCTTTGCAAAAACAGCCACCAAATCTTCGAGTTCCTGACTACTTGTCTCTTCTGGCAAATCCAGACTTAAGATTTGATAAAATAAATTTTTCTCATCGGCATCTAGTGATGAACCAAAGTGAGAAGGATTAATTTCTTCAAAACTCATAGCTTCAAGTATAATTTTGTCAAAAAGGTTTTGATAACGCTGGTGGACAAAGCGAAAAGTTTCATCCTCTGCAAATTTCTGAAGAACACTTTGATGATAAATCATTCGATTCAAAAGTTGTTCCTCAGCCCGTTCACTTCGTGATAAATTCGGTAGCTGAGACTGTGGTACGGTTTTAACAACCTCTTGAGCAGAGGAAAAATTTTCATAATAATCTTGATTCGATGCAATAAAACCAGGATCAGGATAATTCGAAAATTCTTCTTCCGAAAAACTACCAAAATTCTCTTCAAAATTTCCCGCTTCTGCCTTAGATTTAATGACGTTTTCACGCTTTAAATTGACAGATTGCTCTACTTGATTATACTCGAAATCAGGTAAAATCTCAACTAATTTTCTTATAAAAGCATCTTGCGCTGTAATTGATGAAACCCTTGCAATAACAGGCGCCATTTGCTCAATGAAATCCAACTGATTCTGCAGATTCGAAAGGTTTTCAGGCTTCAAATAGTCGATTAAAAACTCTGTCGGTTGTATCCTGCTGCTTTCCATCAGATTAGCTAATGATTCTAAAGAATATTTTTTACTATAATCATCAGGATCCAATCCTTCCGGTACACGAACAATCTGTGTCTTCTCTTCACCAATTAAATCAATTGCTTTATATATCGCGTTTTGCCCCGCCTGATCTCCATCATAGATAAGAACAAAATTTTTAGCTATTTTTCCTAATCGCTTTATGTGTTTTTCAGTCAAGGCCGTTCCCATCGTAGCAACGACATTAAATATGCCAGCCTTATATGCTGAAATGACGTCCATAAAGCCTTCCATCAAGTAAACTTCACGTGTCTTAGAAATAACCGGTTTTGCTCTGTCTAGGTTATACAGCTCGTAAGACTTATCAAAGATTTTCGTTACACTTGTATTAATATACTTTGCCTTACTTGTATCATTTTCTTGCCACTTTCGACCGGAAAATCCAACGACATGTCCATACTCATTTTTGAGTGGAAACATAATTCTATTTTGAAAGGCATCAAAAACTTTATTGCTTGAAAAATTAAAAAGTCCCGAATTAGCCTGAACACTTTCATCAAATTTTCCAGAAAGATTTTTAAAAATAAAATCATTTTCTTCTGGCGCTAAACCAATATTAAACTGCTTGATAATATCAGAATTTATTCCACGTTTTTCTAAATAAAGACGTGCTTTTTCGCCGATTTCAGTAGAGGTTAATACAATATTATAAAGACGTGCAGCTTGGTTATTAATATCATAGAGCATTGCATTAGGATTATCTTTATCTTCAGTAGAAGCATTCTCAATATTTAAAGTAATTCCAGCAAAACTTGCAACATCTTTTACCGCATCCACAAACCCTACTTGTTTATAATCTTTTATAAAATCAATAACATCGCCAGATTTCCCACAACCAAAGCAGTGGTAAAAACCCTTAACAGCATTGACATTAAAACTCGGAGTTTTTTCCCCATGAAAAGGACAAAGTCCTAAATAATTCTTCCCTGACTTGGTGAGAGGTACATATTGTGAAATCAAATCAGCAATATTTACCTGATTTTTTAACTCGGTTACTTCTTCATTCGTAAGAAAAGTCATATAACCTCCTCTCATCTTCAACATTCTACATAAAGCATAAAAAACGACTATTCAATAATAGTCGTTGTACGGAAGGGGAGTAAGGGATTCGAACCCTCGCGCCGGTTTCCCGACCTAACGATTTAGCAAACCGTCCTCTTCAGCCTCTTGAGTAACTCCCCACCAGTTATTCACAATATATAGATATTATAAACATCTATGGGAACACGAGGATTTGAACCTCGGACCCCTGCGTTATCAACACAGTGCTCTAACCAACTGAGCTATGCTCCCAAATTATTAAAAAATATTCTATTTACTAGAAACACTTTTAAGCGGGTGATGAGAATCGAACTCACAACATCAGCTTGGAAGGCTGAGGTTTTACCACTAAACTACACCCGCAAATGGCGCGAGACGGAATCGAACCGCCGACACATGGAGCTTCAATCCATTGCTCTACCAACTGAGCTACCGAGCCAAAGGAAAAGGAGGATGTGGGATTCGAACCCACGCACGGTTTTACCCGCCTGACGGTTTTCAAGACCGTTCCCTTCAGCCGGACTTGGGTAATCCTCCAAAAGTGGATCTTGTTGGATTCGAACCAACGACCGCTCGGTTATGAGCCGAGAGCTCTAACCAACTGAGCTAAAGATCCAGCTGTAAAATATAATAGCGGCGAAGGGGATCGAACCCCCGACCTCTCGGGTATGAACCGAACGCTCTAGCCAGCTGAGCTACACCGCCAAAAATTTCAGATAGACTAGGCTATCAATCGGGAAGACAGGATTCGAACCTGCGACACCTTGGTCCCAAACCAAGTACTCTACCAAGCTGAGCTACTTCCCGAGATAAAGTTTATTATCACTATGATTTCCTTGAGAAACCAATGCACCCGGCAGGATTCGAACCTGCAACCGCCTGATTCGTAGTCAGGTACTCTATCCAGTTGAGCCACGGGTGCATATATTTAATTTTAAAGCGAACGACGAGATTCGAACTCGCGACCCCAACCATGGCAAGGTTGTGTTCTACCCCTGAACTACGTTCGCAAC
>NZ_CAKPUG010000010.1 GCF_934191625.1 uncultured Lactococcus sp. | reverse complement strand
ACCATGTCAAGAATAAACTGTGTTTTTTTCCACTTTTTTTCCTTTCGTTCGGTTTAAGCCCTCTGTTGTCACGTTTTCTGGGAGAAAAAAAAACAAACACTTCTGTGTTTGTTGCTCTCCTTATAATATCGGACTAAGTAGTCTTGAGAAGTTTTGCTTAAGTTTTAACCAAAGAGATTGTTGAGCAATTTCCTCATCAGTAAGTAATCTAGCATTTTGCAAATCTACTTCAAATGTACGTCTCATTTCCTCTGCCACACCTTCGTCATAACAGAATGCACTTATTTCAAAATTTAGTTCATAGCTACGTATATCTTGATTTGTTGTACCAAATACGCCCAATTTCCCATCCATTACAAGGGTTTTGGAATGTAAAAATCCATTTGTATAGTTGTAGATTTTTACACCATGCTTATGTAGATAGTTAGCGTAATATTGTGTTGCTCTAAAAATAAAGGGATGATCAGGCATATCGGGAATCATTATCCTTACATCAACACCCGAATTAGCTGCCGCGACAAGTGCGGTTATCATTGAATCATCAGGTATCAGATATGGAGATTGTAGCCATATATAATCTTCTGCATCCATAATCATCTTTATAAAGCCTGTTCTTAAAGTCTTATTATCACTCTCTGGACCATTGGCAACAATTTGAATGTCGACATTCCCTTCTTTCTCTGGGACGACAAAATATGTATCTTTCCGGTCCATCTTCTCACGAGGATCTTTGACTGACACATTCCAATCTCGGATGAAGGTTTCTTGCAACCCGAAAGCTGCTGTTCCTTCTATTCTCCCATGTGTATCCCGCCAGAAACCAAATTTTTTACTATTGTAAATATATTGATCCCCAACATTAAATCCTCCAGTCCATGCAATTTGACCATCAATCACTACAATTTTCCGGTGCAAGTGGTAGTTAAGACGCGTTTTCATCAATGAATTACGTGAAGTAATAAATGCCGTTACTTTTCCACCCACATCCTCTAGAGGCTTAAAGAAATCCTTTTTAGTCTTTCCTCCCCATGGGTCATAAACCACTCTAACTTCAACCCCCTCCTTGGCTTTCTCAATAAGGTGATTGCGAAATTTAGTCCCAATTTTGTCATTAAAGAAAGCATAGTATTCTACATGAATATTATCTTTTGCATTCTTTATATCTTCAAAGAGGGCCGCAAATTTATCTTCTCCATTTAAATAAAAATTTACGCTATTACCACGACAAAGAGGCGTGCGTTCTATATTATTGAAGTATCTTTTAAGTAATTTTTCATGGGGTGTCATGTCCTTTGGTCCAAATTTTTCGTTATTTTCATGTACTCTTTGCCCCAGAATAGACAGATTGTATTTGTTCTCTTCTTCAAAACGACGTACCGTTGTACGATCAAGGCCTCGTCCCAAGAAAAGATAACCAAGAAATCCAATACCTGGTAAAAAAACTAAACACATAAACCACGCAAAGATACTAGCAATGGATCTCGGTTTGCGAAAAATCGTCACAAGGGCAAGCACCGTGTTAATCGTTATCAGTGTTCCAATAAAGCTATAAATTGTCGCAAGTGACATAAAATGTTTCTCCTAAAATAATCCTCTATAAAATAATATTGTTCATCCAATTATACCAAAATTGATGGGATATTGAGCATCAGCTAGACATTAATACTCTATTGTTTAAATATCACAATAAAATAGCTGCTCTTCAGAGAACTTACTGGTATAAGTTTAATCCATCGTACATGAACATTATCTTTGTGGAAGTTACTTTTTTTCTCATTAAAATAGCGATATAATATATGATAAGTTTTTAAATGACAAGGGGGAAATTTTTATGCAAATTACTTTCTTAACACAAGTTGATTGGCTGATTCGATTAGTATTAGCAGGAGTATGTGGCTATGCCATTGGTTATGAAAGAAATAGTCGTTATAAAAATGCTGGCACACGTACTCATTTGATTGTGGCGTTGAGTGCCGCATTAATAATTATTGTCTCAAAATATGGCTTTATGGATATTATTAATACTCATGGTATCAATCTTGATCCTTCTAGAATAGCAGCACAAATTGTGAGCGGGATTGGTTTCCTAGGAGCAGGAATGATTTTTGTTCACAATCAATCAGTTAATGGCTTAACTACCGCTGCTGGAATTTGGGCAACTTCTGGAATTGGGATGGCTGTTGGCTCTGGGCTCTATTTCATAGGTATCGTAGCTACTTTACTTATTTTACTTTTCCAAATTATTTTACACCAAAATTATCGGTGGATAAAATCAGCAACAAGCACACACCTTATCGTTCAATTAGAGGATTTTGAAGGGCTTCGACTCCTGCAAAAACAGCTGAAAAAGGAACATATCACAACACTTAGTATAAAAGTTGAAAAAAAATCAAATAATTATTTAAAAACAAATTTATATTTAAGATTACCCAAAACTTATGAACTTGCGTCACTGTTGTCGCTTTTAGAAACTAATAATAAGATTAAATCAATTGAATACTAAACGACTTAAAAGCCAGATACCTTTTTAGGTATCTGTTATTCTTCCTCTGTTCATTCCTACAAATATCACTCTTATCTTTTAAAGAATGTAGCGCAATAAATTTGTAATATCCGTTCATACAGTTCTCTAAGAATTAACTGCCTTTAATAAAATTAAACTCTACAAGCATATCAAAAAGACATCAGTAAAATACTGATGTCTTTTAGTTTTATATGGATAGAATGATGAAATTTTCCACCAATTTTCACCAAATAATAGTCCAAAACGTTGTATATCTGAAATAAATTAACGTTTTGAGAATTGTGAAGCTTTACGAGCTTTCTTAAGACCAGCTTTTTTACGTTCAACCATACGAGCATCACGTGTAAGCAAGCCAGCGCGTTTCAACGCGCCGCGGAAGTCTGGATCCACTTCAAGCAACGCACGAGCGATACCATGACGGATAGCTCCTGATTGACCTGATACTCCACCACCGTTTACGTTTACGAGTGTATCGTAGCTACCTTCAGTTTGTGTAGCTGCAAATGGTTGGTTGATAACAAGGCGAAGTGCTGCTTGTGGGATGTAATCTTCTACATCACGTTTGTTAATTACGATTTTACCTGTGCCGGGTACGAGACGTACACGAGCAACTGAATTTTTACGGCGTCCTGTGCCAGCATATTGTACTTGTGCCATTTAGTGCGTTCCCTCCTTAGATAAGACCTGAAATATCAAGAACTTCAGGTTTTTGTGCTGCGTGTGTGTGTTCACCACCAACAAACACTTTAAGTTTCATGCCTTGAGCACGTCCAAGAGTGTTGTGTGGAAGCATACCTTTAACTGATTTTTCAATCAAACGTACAGCGTTTTTCTCACGGAGTTCACCAGCAGTGATTGATTTCAATCCACCTGGGTGAAGGCTGTGACGGTAGTAAACTTTATCAGTTGCTTTTTTACCAGTAAGTTTTACTTTATCAGCATTGATAACGATAACGAAATCACCTGTATCTGTGTGAGGAGTGAAAGTTGGTTTGTTTTTACCGCGAAGTACGCTAGCAACTACAGCTGACAAACGACCAAGAGGTACATCAGTTGCGTCAACCACGTACCATTTACGGTCAACGTTTGAAGCGTTAGCCATGAATGTTGTTTTCATCATTTGGGTTAAGTTTCCTTTACTTAGAATTTGTTTACGGCAGGTGTAAGAATCCTGCAAATATTTTTGGGTTTCCGGGGCCACAAAAATGGGGTAAACAATACCGTTTATCATAATACCACATATGTCAAGCCTTGTCAAGATTCATTTTTAATTTTTTTGCTTTTATGTTAAACTATTACCATGAATGTAGTTCTTACTTTAGATTCAAAAAAGTTAGATGAACTTTTCCTTAAATTTGACCAATATAAGAAAGCATCAAAGAACCCCTATATTGTTTTTTATGCTAAGCTACCTAAAGCTACTATTTCTGTATATACGTCGGGAAAAGTTGTCTTTCAAGGAGAAGATGCTGAACGTATCGCTCAACAATTTGGCCATACCGCTTCCTTACACCCCCAGCAACAAGAGAACATCATTGGCACTGATGAAGTTGGCAATGGTTCTTATTTTGGCCCCTTAGTCGTTGTAGCCTGTTTTGTCAAAGCTGAAGATGTTCTTTTATTAAAGAATCTGGGTGTCGCCGATTCTAAAAAAATCACCGATGAAAAAATCTATCATATGGCTCCTCAATTAATGAAACATATCACACATGTCCCTTTGATTGTGGATCCCGCTAAATATAACCAAGTGATTGACTCGGGCTACAATGCTGTGAGTATCAAAGTTGCCTTACATAACCAAGCTATTTACCTCCTCGAGAAACGTGTTTCTGAAAGTATTGATTACATAATTGTCGATGCCTTCACATCTGAAAAAAATTATCAAAAATATTTGGTAGCCGAAAAAAATAAAGTGAACGGTAAAGTTACACTTTTACCTAAAGCTGAAGACCAGTTTTTGGCCGTCGCTTGTAGCTCCATTATCGCCCGCTATCTTTTTCTCGAAATGCTCAAAGGCCTTTCTTTAGAAGCTGGTTATAAGTTACCAAGCGGTGCCGGAGCAGCTTCTGATCAAGTAGCTGCAACAATAATAAAACAAAACGGTTTGGATTCCCTGAAAAATTATGCAAAATTACACTTTGCTAACACCAAGAAAGCAATAAACATAGCTCAAATATAGAAAGTTAAATATGGAAAATACCGCACAAAACAAACAACCAAATGCCTTCACACGTTTCCTCAAAGAATGGGGCATCTTCCTCGCCATTATCACCATCGCAATCCTCTCTCGTATCTTTATCTGGTCCCTTGTCGTTGTGGATGGCCACTCAATGGATCCAAACTTAGCTGATAAACAGCGCCTTGTTCTTATCAAAACTGCTAGCATTAACCGCTTTGATATCGTAGTTGCTAAGGAAACAGAAACAGTAAATGGGCAAACAGAAACAAAAGACGTGGTAAAACGCGTAATAGGTATGCCTGGTGATGAAATTAAGTTTGATAAAGATCAACTTTACATTAATGGAAAGAAAACTGATGAGCCCTATTTGACAGACTTTAAAAAACAGCTTTCCAACAACGAACTGGAAAAGACTTATCAAAATTATGCTCTGACTTCCGAGCTCTCTGAAGCCAACCGTGCTTACTTTGTTCAATTAGCGCAACAAGCTCATGCTTTTACAACAGACGCAACAGGTAATCCTACCTTTACGATTAAAGTACCAGAGGGAGAATATCTTCTCTTAGGAGATAACCGTATCGTATCAAGGGACAGCCGAGCAGTGGGTACTTTTAAACGTTCTGATATTGTTGGTCGAACTATGTTCCGTGTGTGGCCAATTAATAAAATTTCCACTCTTAACTAATAAAAAAACTTTGTCTAGGTAGACAAAGTTTTTTTATATTCTATTCAGCACCATCTCAAAAATTGTTACAAATAGTAGACAACTGGGATAAGGTTGTAAGTACACTCCAAAATTAATATTGAATAGGCCCAAAAATCTGTTTCTATTTTTTATAGAAACAGATTTTTTAGCTACCTATGTATTAGAAGATAGACAGAGGAATTACTAAAAACTCAACGTTTTGCTTCCTTTATTTTTCTTCAAATATATTACCTAGTTCTACTTCAATCGTCCGTTGGGCAACATCTATCTGATCTACCTTGAGAATTGACTTGTAGTCATCTACCAAACGTTCTCCCTTGAAAGGTCCTTCCAGAAAAACAGCCACCCCAGATAAGAAGCAATCAAATTCATGAACAAGGCTCTTCATACCATTAATCGTGCCTGCACCTTTCATAAAGTCGTCCACAATCAAGACACTTTGACCAATTGATAAACTTCGCTTTGAAAGCGTCATATTTTCTACGCGACTACTTGATCCTGACATATAATTCACATTTAAAGTTGCTCCTTCTGTAACTTTAGGATCACGACGAACAATAACAAAAGGAACATCTAAAATTTCTGCTACAGACTGTGCAATCGGAATTCCCTTTGTCGCAATCGTCATTACTACATCAATTTGTTTATCACAATATTCATGAGCAATTATTTGGCCAATTTTTTTTAGATTAGCCGGGTGACCTAAAATATCAGAAAGATATATATATCCTCCAGGTAAAATACGATTTTCTTCACGCAATAGATCAGCAAGCTCTAGTGCACGTTCCCGAGAAACTTCGTCAGATATGTAGGGTGTAAAACGTACGCCTCCTAAACTTCCAGGAAAGGTTTCGACAATTCCAATATTTTGATCTTCAAAGACACGTTTAATAAAAACGAGATCTTCAGAAATAGAGGATTTGGCTACTTCATAACGCTTACTAATCTCATTAAGATTTAACATTCTATTGGGTCTGTTCAATAAAAAATTAGTAAAGTCCACTAAACGTTCGTTTCTTTTCATATTAATTACCCTTTTCTTTTTGGTGATTTAATTATAACGCAGAAAAACCGAACAATCAAGCAAAGAAGTCTTACTATATTATAATAATTGGAATATATTCTCGAATAAAAAAACAATGACTTAAAGCCATTGTTTTTTATTGAAATAATCAAAGATTATTCAGAATCACCACCGCGACCGTTTTTCTTGATAATTTCTTCTTGTACTGATTTAGGTACATCTTCGTAGTGGTCAAATGTCATCATGAATGTTCCACGACCTTGTGAAGATGAACGAAGCGTAGTTGCATAACCAAACATTTCAGCAAGTGGTACAAATGCGTTAACGATTTGTGATTTACCATGGGCTTCCATGCTGTTTACACGTCCACGACGAGCTGTTACGTGTCCCATAACATCTCCGAGGTTTTCTTCAGGAACTGTGATAACAACCTTCATCATTGGTTCAAGGATTGCAGGTTGTGCAGTTTTAGCAGCTTCTTTCATAGCGAGTGAAGCCGCAACCTTAAAGGCAGTTTCTGATGAATCGACATCGTGATATGAACCATCGTAAAGTTTAGCTTTAATATCAACCATTGGGTAACCAGCAAGAACACCGTTAGCCATAGTTTCTACTAAACCTTTTTCAACGGCTGGTACGAATTCACGTGGAACCACACCACCGACGATAGCATTTTCAAACTCGAAACCAGCACCTTCTTCATTTGGTGTGAATTCGATCCATACGTCACCATATTGACCTTTACCACCTGATTGACGTTTGAAGAATCCACGTGCTTGAGTAGGTGCACGGAAAGTTTCACGGTATGATACTTGAGGAGCACCAACGTTAGCTTCAACTTTGAATTCACGTTTCATACGGTCAACAAGGACGTCAAGGTGAAGTTCACCCATACCAGAGATAACTGTTTCACCAGTTTCAACGTTTGTTTCAACGCGGAAAGTTGGATCTTCTTCTGCCAATTTAGTAAGGGCAACACCCATTTTATCTTGGTCAGCTTTTGATTTAGGTTCAACAGAAAGTTGGATAACTGGTTCTGGTACTTCGATAGACTCAAGGATAATGCGTGCTTTTTCGTCAGTCAATGAGTCACCAGTTGTAGTGTTTTTCAAACCAACAGCAGCGGCGATATCACCAGCATAAACTGTTTGGATTTCTTGACGAGTATTCGCGTGCATTTGGAGGATACGTCCGATACGTTCACGTTTACCTTTAGAAGTATTCAAAACGTATGAACCAGCATCCAATGTACCTGAATAAACACGGAAGAATGAAAGACGTCCAACGAATGGGTCAGTCATGATCTTGAAGGCAAGAGCCGCAAATGGAGCATCATCAGATGCTGGGCGTTCGTCTTCTTCGTCTGTATCTGGGTTAACACCTTTGATTGCAGGGATATCCAATGGGCTTGGGAGGTAATCAATAACCGCATCAAGCATCATTTGAACACCTTTGTTCTTGAAGGCAGAACCTGCAAGCATTGGGTAGAATTCAACATTGATTGTTGCTTTACGAATCGCAGCTTTCAACTCTGCTTCAGTGATTTCTTCACCGGCAAAGTATTTTTCCATCAAATCTTCGTCTGTTTCAGCGATAGCTTCGATGAGTTTTGTGCGCCATTCTTCAGCTTGTTCCATGTATTCTGCTGGGATTTCTTCGTCACGGATATCTGTACCAAGGTCGTTAGTGTAGATTTCTGCACGCATAGTTACCAAGTCAATGATACCAACGAAGTCTTCTTCAGAACCGATTGGGATTTGGATTGGGTGAGCGTTAGCGCCCAAACGATCATGCAATGTAGAAAGTGAGTAGAAGAAATCAGCACCGATTTTATCCATTTTATTAGCAAAAACGATACGTGGAACTCCATAGTCAGTTGCTTGACGCCAAACTGTTTCAGTTTGTGGTTCAACACCTGATTGAGCATCAAGTACAGTTACTGCACCGTCAAGAACGCGGAGTGAACGTTGTACTTCGATTGTAAAGTCCACGTGACCTGGTGTATCAATAATGTTTACACGGTTGCCTTTCCATTGGGCAGTTGTCGCAGCAGAAGTGATAGTGATACCACGTTCTTGTTCTTGCTCCATCCAGTCCATTTGTGATGCACCTTCGTGAGTTTCACCGATTTTGTGAATTTTACCAGTATAGTAAAGGACACGTTCAGTGGTAGTTGTTTTACCGGCATCGACGTGAGCCATGATACCGATATTACGAGTATTTTCAAGTGAAAATTCGCGAGCCATAGTTTTCTCCTAATTAATTTTTAGTTTTACACCCCATTATATCATAATAATCAAGGTTTTTATAGTTCTATTTTCATCTTTCAACTATTTTTAAATAAAATTTAAGCTTTTTTCAAAGTGATCTGCATCTTCTTAATTAAAAATAATTGTTAAAAAGAAAAAGGAGACTACTCCCCTTTTTCAACAATCTCAATCCATCTTTCGACAGATTCTAAATGATTAAGGTAGAGGAAAAGACGCTCATAGAGTTGCTGAGAAGCTTCCTCATGCTGTGCGCTCAATGCTTCTCCTATTTCCTTTACAGTTGTTTTACCATCGATCATGCTAAAAACAAGTGTACCATATTCATCCAAAGACATGTACGTACGCTGAGGTATTTTTGCCCCCAACTTACGCATAAGATTTTGTGTCCAATGTTTTTGATCTTTATAAATCCGAATTCGACCCTCATGCCATTCAAACAGCACTTTGTCTTTTTTTCGGAAAATCATATTCAGATTTTCATCTGAAATATCATCTTTTTTCTTTTTATTACTCATCTGACTTCTCAGCAGCTGGAGCTTTCTTAATTGACATCAATGGTACGACAATCGCAATGATTAAGATAACCATCAGCACCCAAGCCATAGCGTTAGATCCAATAAAGCCTGTAGGAGTTCCTGGTGTTACAACACCTGAAACTTGAAGGATAATACCCAACAGACCAATGATTGAAGCTCCGGCTACTAAACCTGAGGATAGAGAAACACCTGATGACATACGTTCTTCTTGAACAGCCTCTGTATCTTTCTTGCCAAGAACTTCCACAAGAATACGAACCAAAGCACCGATAAGAATGATTGATGTTGTTGAAATTGGGAGATAGAAACCAATCGCGAATGTCATAACTGGTACTTTAATCATATAGAGAATAATCCCAAATACGATACCAGCAATAATCATGTGCCATGGGAGTTCTCCACCGATGATACCATCAGTCAAGGTTGCCATCAAGTTCGCTTGTGGCAAAGCAAACTGAGCTGCATCACCAGTCAAAGCTAATTGATCACGAAGTAATACAATAACACCTGTTACAACTACAACACCAAGAACCGCAGCAACAAGGAAGAAACGACGGACTTCATATTTGTTACCACCAGTAATGAAGGTAACTTTTTGAGCTTGTGTGTACCCACCAGCTACTGAGATTGCTACAACGATGAAAGTACCGAAGAGCAAGAGTGATTTAAGGTCTGCACTTGATGTCCAACCCATTGTTAAGAAAACAAGAGTCAAAATAACAAGTGAGGCAATTGTCATACCAGATACTGGCAAGTTAGATGTACCGATTGTACCCGTCAAGCGTCCTGCAACGATGATGAACAGCATTGAAAGAACAATTGAAAGAATGCCAGCAAGGAAAGTCATAGCGATGTTTCCGCCAGAGATAATGAAGCCCACAACAAATGTTGCAACAATACCAATAAGGATAGCGAAGATACCAAGTGAATCACGTTCACCAGCTTCGGCATTTTTACGTCCATCAAGGGTTGCTTTAACAGAGTTGATGATAGTTGGGATAAGACGGATAGCACCAATCATACCACCAGAAATCATCATACCAGCACCAATGTATTTAACGTATGAACCCGAAATTGCAGCAAAATTCATAGCTTGGATTGTAGTAGATGGGTCATTCCAAACGTTATGGCCACTTCCAGCCATTTCTGAGAAGTAACCAATCAATGGAGCAATACCAAAGTTGGCAAGGATTGAACCGGCAAACATCATTACCGCTACTTCAAGTCCAACAATAAATCCGATGGCAGCTAACATTGGATTTACTTCAATCTCTAGTTTCCATTTGTAGAAAGTTTCGTTTGTATAACTTACAACATTGTTCACCACTCCAAAAACTGCTGAGGTAAAGGCAGTAATAAGTCCACCAACGCCAAAACCAATACCCATGTATTTAAGCGAATTACCACCTGTTGAAGATGCAACAAGTGTTTCCGAAATAGCCATTGCTTCTGGGTAAACAAGTGTTCCGTGTTCCTCAACTAAAAGATAGTCTTGAACAAATGATAGAATTCCAAGAGATACAAGAACCGCAGAAACACCAACAATTACACCTTCAAAGAAAGAAACTTGTTGTCCAATAAGGATAACTGCTGGTAATACAAAGATAAGTCCTGAGGCGATTGACTCACCACCAGTTGCCATCGATTGAAGAATATTCTTCATCAGGAAATTATTTTTACGGATAAAAATTGACAAAAGTCCTGAACCAAGAATAGCTCCTGGGATACCTGCTGCTACTGTTAAACCAGCACGCATTCCTGAATATGCAGTAGATGCTGCAAAAAGAATAGCTAAAATAATACCAATAACAATTACAACTGGGTTGCCCGCACTCTTTTTGCGTCCATCTTCATAAGGGAGATAATCTTTCCCTGCGACACCGCCATAGGCGGTTTTAGACAATTTTTTCATATTGTGTAATATACTCCTTAATTTGAAAGTGTTTTCGCCTTATTTTACTACAAATCTCTCAAATCTGCAAGATGTATAAGTGTTTTTTATAGCTTTTTTCTCATATTTTTGTTATGTAAATGTGTATATTTTTTTATTTTCTTAACTTTGAAATAAAAAAAACTTGACCAAAAAGCCAAGTTTTTTCTAGGATAACGACCAAGGGCCGCAATCTTACCAACGGAAGTGAGCGAACGCACGGTTTGCTTCTGCCATTTTGTGTGTGTCTTCACGTTTCTTAACTGCCGCACCAGTGTTGTTTGCAGCATCAAGAATTTCTTTTGCAAGACGGTCTTGCATAGTGTGTTCACCACGGTTACGAGCGATTGTTACCAACCAACGAAGTCCGAGAGTTGTACGACGTTCTGGACGAACTTCAACTGGGACTTGATAGTTAGAACCACCAACACGACGAGCGCGAACTTCAAGAACAGGCATGATATTTTCCATAGCTGTTTCGAAAACTTCAAGTGGATTGTTTCCAGTAGCTTCTTCAATTTGTTTGAAAGCTCCGTAAACGATATTTGTAGAAACACCACGTTTACCATCAAGCATAACGCGGTTGATAAGGCGTGTTACTACTACTGAGTTGTACATTGGATCTGCCAAAACTTCACGTTTTGGGGCACGATTTTTACGCATTCTTCTTATCTCCTTTCAATTACGCTTTTGGTTTTTTAGTACCGTATTTAGAACGGCTTTGTTTACGATCTGTTACACCAGCTGTATCAAGTGCACCACGAACGATGTGGTAACGTACCCCTGGTAAGTCTTTTACACGTCCACCACGAAGAAGAACAACGCTGTGTTCTTGCAAGTTGTGACCGATACCTGGGATGTATGCTGTAACCTCGATAAGGTTAGACAAACGTACACGAGCGAATTTACGGAGCGCTGAGTTAGGTTTTTTCGGAGTCATTGTTCCAACACGAGTTGCAACACCACGTTTTTGTGGGCTTGCTACTTTAGTTTGGAGTTTTTTACGACTGTTATAGCCGATGTTCAATGCAGGTGAGTTAGATTTTTCCACTTTAGAGTGACGACCTTTACGCACCAATTGGTTAATAGTAGGCATTTTTCTGTCTGCTTATCCCTTTTATTTACGGAGAACCGCAAAGCGAAATAAAACGAATAAACAATCCTTTCTGTTTTTTTATAAAGTTGGAATGTCAGTATATGGTCGCTTAATCCAAGTTCTGACAAGAAGTTTGGCAACTTATACAAGTTCTCCTTATTAGGACCAAATATAAAAAGTACCGTTTAATATCTTATCAAAATTCTAAAGGTCTGTCAACTTTAATTTTCATTTTTTAAAGAAAGGATTTTTTACCAAAGTTCTTATACTGACCAACCGCACTTAATAGCTTTAAGATAAATGCGTAATATCTCGCTTATGTGGCTAATAAATAAGGTAGCAGTATGCCCTAAAAATGAAACAGCTAAAATCTAAAAGACCAAAGAACAATATGCGTCCAATATTATAGAAAATGTACTGCAACCGTAACTAAAGGCCTTTGCTATCAAGAGTGGGGAGGCCGAGATCCTTTTAAGTGCTGTAAGTAAATTTATTAAAGATTACAGACACCTGTAAATGAAGTTTACTACCGCTGTAAACTTTATTTACTTTTTTAAGGTATCGGATCTTTATAAAATTACCTCTGTTTTATAAAAAAATCTATGTTATGTGAGTTGTAACGCTTAAGTCTCTTGAAATACATTAGACCTTCTTTAGCTGGTATGATAAAATAGAATCATGAAAAAAATCTTGATCACCTTCCTTTCCTTACTTCTTTTATTTTCCCCTTTAGCTACTGTAAATGTTCAAGCTGAAGATTTTTCTGTGGCAGCAAAATCTTCCATTGCCGTAGATGCAAACAGTGGCAAAATCCTTTATAGCCAAAATGCAACAGATTCCAGCACGCGCATTGCCTCAATCACTAAACTTTTGACTGCTTACTTAGTTTATAAGAGTATCGACGAGAAAAAAATTGCTTGGGATACAAAAGTGCCTATTTCTGATTATGCTTACAATTTAACAATGAACAGTAATGCAAGTAATATACCACTTGCTGAAGGTTCAGAAGTTACGGTCAAAGATTTACTCAATGCTTTACTTTTACCTTCAGCTAACTCTGCTGCTATAGCCTTGGCTGAAAAAATAGCTGGGTCGGAACCAAAATTTGTCGATATGATGATGGCACAGTTAAAAGAGTGGGGCATTACCGATGCTAAACTTTATTCCTCTTCTGGGCTGCCAAATAGTGAACTTGGCGAAAATACTTATCCAGGATCTACTGAAAATGATGCTAATACAATGAGCGCTCAAGATGTCGCTATCATGTGCACACATCTCCTTAAAGATTATCCCGAGATATTGAAAATCACCGAAAAAACTGAACTTGCATTTGATAAAGGAGGTCAATCGGAAACTACTTTATCAAATACTAATCAAATGTTACCTGGATTTACAACTACTCGAGCAGGTGTAGATGGACTTAAAACAGGTTCAACTTCATTTTATGTTGACTGTTTTGCTGCAACCACTGTTCAAAACGGTTTTCGTGTTATCACCGTGATTTTAGAAGCTAAAGATCCTTCTGTAGATAATACAACGCCTTTCACGCTCACTAACGATCTTATGAACCAAGTTTATGCTACTTGGACAAATGCCGATATTGTTAGTAAGGATGAGCAACTTAGCGATTTTCCTAAACTTCCCGTACGTGACGGAAAGAAAAGTAGCATTGATCTTATAGCTAAAGACAATATCTCCGCTGTTGTTCCTTTGAAAAAGGGGACATCAGACTTGAATGCCATTTCCATTTCCTTTGACCGGGATCCTAAAACTAATGTTGAAGCGCCAATCAAGAAAGGAGAAGAGTTAGTTCAGGCTACAGCTACGCAAAAAGATAAACTCGGTTATCTTCCAGGCTTTTCAGGTTATCATTTCCCCCTCACTGCTAAGACAGATGTGGAACGAGCAAATGTCTTTGTAGTAATGTGGAATAAATTCGTCCGTTTTGTAAATGAAAAACTCTAACAAAAAAACTTTCTTACATGTAAGAAAGTTTTTTAATTTATAGATTTTTCTAGCTTAGAATGACGATAACTATAAGCAAAGTAAAATGTAGATGCAATCATAAGTAAAATTAGAAGTAAAAGCCATATTTGTGTATGATAATGTACAATCAAAAAGCTATTGACAATGATCGATAAGAAAGGGAGTAAAGGGACTAATGGGGTTTTAAATTCATTGGGTTGTGGTAACCCTTCATCCTTACGTAACTTTAACAAACCAAGAGCTAAAACAATCAAATATAATAATGTAGATAAACTTAAAAACTGACTAAGATAGGACATAGGCACAAAGCCAGCTATCAAAATTGATACACCTCCAATAACGAGCGTGGCATTAATTGGTGTTTGGTGCTTAGCTGAAATTTTACTGAGTTTTTGGGGTAAAAGACCATCACGACTCATCGAGTAAAGCAAGCGCGATAAGGCATAAGACATGGTAAGCGCAACACTGAGTAGAGTAATCACAGCTATAATAGAAATGTAAGTAGCTGCCCATCCAACTCCTAAATAGGCCAGAGCAAATGCAATAGAGTTGGTGACATTTAACTTATAATAGGGCACTGTTCCTGTAAGCACTAACGTCACAATAACATAAAAGACCACCGCAACAAAAAGTGAGCTCATCACGCCGTAAGGAATGTTTCGCCGAGGATTTTCAGCTTCATCTACTGCTGTTGATACTGTTTCATAACCAATAAAGGCAATAAATAACATAGAAGCACCTGGTAAGATTCCCGATTGACCACCGATTAAGGAACCCAGGCCAAAAGGAGCAAAATTTGACCAATTTGCAGGTTCCAGATAAAATAATCCGACAATAGCAAAGACGATTAATGCTGAAAATTTTAAAACAACGAGGGTATTATTTAAATGTGACACTATGCGCGTGTTTAGGAAAATCATCACTGTTATTGCAGCTACTACTAACATTGGGATTAAATCAATAGAAAAACCTGAAGTATGGCCAAATGAGCCATCCAATCTTGAGGGAAGTTGCAGATGCAGTAAGCCTTTGAAATACCCACTCCATGATTTAGCAACGATGGCGATAGTTGTAAAAAATTCAATGGCTACAAGCCAGCCTACAATCCAAGCAGGGAATTCCCCAAAAACAGCATAAATATAACCATAAGGCCCACCTCGACTTGGTATACGTGAAGCAAACTCAGCAAAAATCAGGGCTGATAAACCCACCGCAATCCCCGCAATAATAATGGATATAATAAGCGAAGGCCCAGCAATCAAAGCAACTCCCACGCCGGTAAAGGTAAAAATACCAGCACCCACCATTGAACCTAGGCCTAATAAAGTTAAGTCCATTGAATTAAGAGTACGTTTCATTTCACTTTTCTCTTGAACTACTCTTTTACGAAAAATGTTCATACTACTCCTCTATCATCTCGTCTTTAAATTTCTTCAGTACTTCAATTATTGATGCCTTTTGCTTTGACAATAGCGAGCAAAACTGCTCCAATAATAAATAGCACTGTGCCTATTGTAATGTAGGCTAATTCTTTCTTTGTTTTTTTCTCGCCTAAAAAGAGAATGCCACCAATTGTCGAAATGATAACTCCTAATTGTGAGAAGGAAAAAGCAATAGCATTCCCTGCCAGTGAAGCTGCAAGCAACATGAAGACATTCCCTATGCCCCACATTAGACCAACAGAAATATTCTTAAAAACTACTGCTTCCATTTTTATATCACCGCCAGAAAGAACAAAAGCTCCAACAACCATTCCGATTGACATTGGAAAAATAATGGTTAATGTATCAAAATGAATATTGAACCAGAGAGCTGATAAATTATTATATAAAATCACATAAGCTACATAAGCCAAAGTTGAGTAAGTTAAACAAACCAATCCCCTAACATAATGATGCTTTTTTACCTCAATAACATTATTAGGATCTCTTTTTGCTGAAAAATAAAAACCAACAATTAAAGCCAAAATTGCAATAAAGCCTAACGTATATTGAATATTTTGGGTCCACTCATGAAAAATAAAAACTCCAATTAGAGCTGCCAAAACAAGTTGTGAACCAGCAGATAAGGGTCCAGCTACGGAGACTCCGAGATATTTCATAGAGTGAAACTGTCCACTTTGACCAATTGCCCAAATAAAGCCCCCAATGAAGCCAATAATAAATACAGAAAAACTTAATTGAGGTTGACGTATAAGAAATACAATCAGCGCAAAGAAAAAAGCTCCAAAGGTCATCCCCAAAGTTTGTTGTTTTGCTGTTCCTCCGATTTTATTTGATACAAAACCAATGGAGCCCCATGCGAACATTGGAACTAGTGCGAGTAATATTCCTTCCATTACAGCCTCCAAAATAAATATTAACTAAAAATATTCTTATTTTAACATTATTATAAATAAATAGCAATGCATTATTCTTATTTGTTTTTTAATCTCATGCACTTTTTAACGTTTTTTTAATTTTCACGAATAAATATTTTACATACTAACCAAATAGATAATTAAAAAAACACGCTAATACGTGTTTTATCTCCTTTCAATACAAATCAAAAAAGGTGGGGTATGAATCTGATTCAAAGGCTCGTATTTCATTACATGCCATTGTGCTTGAGGGAGTCTACTTGCCCAAGCAAGTACAGCATCTTTTTCACTTTGACCACCTTCATGTCCATAATAAACGACAATCATAATCTGACCATGAGGAAGTAATTTTTCTTTTAAAATATCTAAAGCTCTTAATGTCGTACTAGGACGAGTAATAATTGTTTTATCTGTTCGCGGTAAATATCCTAAATTAAAAATAGCAGCTTTTACAGGCTCTGTAACATAGTTATCAATACTTTCGTGCCCATCTAATATTAATTTTGCTTCTAAACTTTTTTCTTGCAATAAAGTCTCTGTAGAAGCTAATGCTTCCTTCTGCACATCAAAGGCGTATACCTTATCCGTCAGACTTGCAAGAAAAGCTGTATCCCATCCGTTCCCCATCGTTGCATCTACAACCACATCTCCATGATTAATTGCCTTAGCTAACATCTGATGGGCCATCTCAATTGGTCTAAGCATAGGTAATAGGCTCCACTTTTCTAATATTTTTACAGCCTTGAATAGAACCACGACGCTCCATTTCATGATCTATAGCATTCAAGACCTCCCACTTATTTAAAGACCACATTGGCCCAATTAAAGCATCACGAGGTGCATCACCTGTTAGACGATGAATTACAATTTCTTTAGGTATCATCTCCAGCTGATCACAGATAATATTAACATATTCCTCCTGAGATAAGAGCTGCAAACGCCCCTCATGGTAATCTCGTTGCATTCGTGTATTTTTCATTAAATGCAATAAATGAAGTTTTACACCTTGAATATCCGAATCCAGAATCATGCGGCGTACATTCTCTAACATCATTTCATGAGTCTCACCAGGTAGCCCATTAATCAAGTGGACGCAAACATTAATATTATGCTCACGTAGACGTGCTACAGCATCCGTATAAGTTTGGTAATCATGAGCACGATTAATTAAATCACTCGTCTTTTCGAATGTCGTTTGGAGACCCAAATCAATCCAAACCTCCATACGATTATTAAGTTCAGCCAGATAAGAAACCACTTCAGGAGGAAGACAATCAGGACGCGTGCCAATAGAGATACCTACGACATCAGGCTGGTTCACCGCTTCCTCAAAACGTTTACGTAAAATTTCAACTGGTGCATGAGTATTAGTGAAATTTTGGAAGTAGGCAATATATTTTTTTACGCCAGGCCATTTTTTGTGAAAAGCTTCAACTTCCACCCGAAATTGCTCGGCAATTGGAGCATCTGGCTCCAATATTAAATCGCCAGAGCCAGAAACAGTACAAAATGTACAGCCACCATGTGCAACTGTACCATCACGATTAGGACAATCAAATCCAGCATCAATAGGAACCTTAAAAATTTTTTCTCCAAAAGTCCCTCTTAAATATTCATTCCATGTGGTATAGCGTTTTTGCATAATATATTACTTCCTTCAGTACTTACTATTATAACACAATAAAAAAAACAGCCAAAGGCTGATTTGATTAACTGCGGATGTCGGGCTCGAACCGACGACAACACGATTAACAGTCGTGCGCTCTACCAACTGAGCTAATCCGCATAAAACAAAACCCGATCATAAATCGGGAATTGAGAATATAGTCCGTACGGGATTCGAACCCGTGTTACCGCCGTGAAAAGGCGGTGTCTTAACCCCTTGACCAACGGACCATATAAACTTGGCATTTACCCTATCTCGCAGGGGGCAACCCCCAACTACTTCCGGCGTAATAGGACTTAACTTCTGTGTTCGA
>NZ_CAKPUG010000009.1 GCF_934191625.1 uncultured Lactococcus sp. | reverse complement strand
ATCAAAAGGAAAGGGAAGCTTTTTTCCAGAAAACTTACAATTATCGAGATGGCAAGGCAACAAAACGTGTGCTTGAGGTGATTGAAGGCCTTATGGCTGAAAAAACAGTTGAAAAAGATATGGGGAGAATAGAGATATGAAAACTAAGACAAAGCGAAAAAGGTTAGGCTGGGTTATTACTTTTGCCTTTTTAGTGTTTATAGGTTGGGCTTCATTTATGTTTATTCATTCTAAAAAACAAGAGGAGACACATCACCAAGCTCACAGTGTCCAGCGTACAGATCAAGAGGCAGGGTACATTACCTCCAACAGTGCGAAAGAAGCAGTCAAGTCCTCTGATAGTCTTGTCAAAGATACAGGGGAAGCCAGCACGATAAAGCTAAACTCGAAAGAGGGAGGCGACAAGTTCACTGACCTTTCATCTGGCAGCTTTAAAATCTACAAAGCCAACAATGTTGAAGTATTAAAAACGGCAACTTCAATTGATGCTCCAGCCTTTACTTTGCAAGAAATGATGCAAAAATATCCTGAGGCTTTAATCATGAATGCTTCTGGTTTTAATATGACCAATATGCACATCACAGGTTTTCAGATGAACAATGGAAAGCTTTTTAAAGATTGGGGTTCAGATAAGAGAGCGAACAATGCCTTTGTCATCAATGGCGACGGTAGTAGCCAAATCTATGATTCTTCTGTACCCGCTTCAACGATCATTAAAAATGGTGGGAAAATGAGTTTTAGCTTTGGTTCAGTGCTAATTCGTGATGGGAAAGTTCAAACAAATGATGGTTCAGTAAATTGGATGATTCATTCTTTCATAGCAAATGACGCTAATAATAACCTTTACCTTATTATTTCGGATACAAGTACAGGGTATGATCAGATTATGGATAAGTTTAAAGAACTAGATTTAAAAAACGCAGTTGTTATGGACGGGGGCGGTTCAAGTCAAATGGCATTCAAAGGTCAAGTGATTTATCCGAGCCAAGATCAGCGCTCAGTTAATGATTTTATCATTCTTAAATAAGGAGAGGGTTATGGAAAAAAAATCTTATAGACGATCAGGCGGCAAGAAAACTACTAAAAAAAAGAGTAAATTTCCTAAAGTTTTTGGAATCACTTTACTTGTCTTAATACTTATATTCGCTGGGCTAGGATTATACTTCTATCAAAGTTCGAAAACAGCCATTAATAAGACTAATACTTTGCAACTTGCAGAAGCGCATCCGGTAAACTTACAAAAAGGTGAAACATTTACAACTTTAATTCTTGGAACAGCTCGTGTAGATGATGAGAAAGTCCTTATGACTTCCAGTCTCACCTCAACAAATGCGAAGCTCAAAAAGACAAGCCTTATTAATGTTCAACCTCTTTTAGTTTTTCCAGATCAAACAACGCTCTATCAAAGTTATAATCAGAACGGAGCTGAGGCAGTTAGTAAGAAATTTAATGAAACCTTTGGTACAGAAACTAATAAAGTAGTGGAAATTAACTTTGACAATATGGGAAAACTGGTTGAGGCAAGTGGTGGAATCGTTGTTCAAAATACCACAGCTTTTGTATCCAAAGGCTTCAAATTTGAGCAAGGTTCTGTTCAACTAAAAACAGCAGATGAAGTTTCAGCTTACCTCAGCTTACTTAACTCTAATGATCAGAAAGGTTATACAAATAGACTACAAGAAGTGGCTATTGCTACATTTGAGAATTTGAAAAAACCATCTGTTCTGGCTCGTCACTCTGTGTCTATTCTGAAAAGTTTCCCCGAGGTTATTAGTACAAATATCAGCTTTTCAGATTTTAAGAATATAGTCACACACTATAATAAGGCGCTGAAGGTAAGTAAAATAAATGTTCATGCGACTAAAATGCCAGGAAATAAGACCCAAATTGTTACTCAAGAAACGTTAGACAAAGTCAAAAATAAATTTGAAAAAACCTTGAAATAATGAACATAGCAAAGACGGCGGATAGCCGTTTTTATTTATATTTTTATGGATAAAAAAGGCTAAAAATTGAACTTTACTATTGACAAGGTATTAAATTAGCGTTATAATGTGTATATACCAATTTGAAAAAGGAGACTCTCTCATGAAAGTTATCACAGTAAAAAATCAACTTGAAGGCGCAAAAATCGGCTTTGACTTACTTAAAGAAGCTATGGATAATGGAGCAAAAACACTTGGACTTGCTACAGGTTCAACTCCAGTTGAATTCTACAACCAAGTCGTTAAATCGGATCTTGACTTTTCAGATATGACTTCAGTAAACTTGGACGAGTATGTTGGGCTTGATGGTTCAGATGAACAATCTTACCGTTACTTTATGAGCAAACACCTTTTCAATGAAAAACCATTCAAAGAAAACTTCTTGCCAAATGGTAAAGCAGCAGATTTGGAAGCAGAAACAAAAGCTTATGATCAAATCATCGCGGAACACCCAATTGATTTCCAAATTCTTGGAATCGGTCAAAATGGACATATCGGTTTCAACGAACCAGGAACTTCATTTGAAGAAACTACACACGTTGTTGACCTCCAAGAAAGCACAATTAAAGCCAATGCACGTTTCTTCGAAAATGAAGAAGATGTGCCACGTCAAGCGATTTCAATGGGTATCGCCTCAATTATGGGTGCAAAATCAATTGTATTGATGGCTTATGGCGAATCAAAAGCAGAAGCGATTAAAGGTATGGTTGAAGGGGAAGTCACTGAAGATATGCCAGCATCTATCTTGCAAAAACATGCTGATGTGGTTGTTATCGCAGATGAAGCAGCAGCAGCATTGTTGAATAAATAATATAAAACAAAAAATCCAGAATTCTGGATTTTTTTTATTTAAAGACTCGTGTTGCTTCTACAGCTTTTTTCCAGCCTTTATGAAGCGCTTGACGGCGATGTTCATCCATTTGAGGTTGGAAGATTTGTCCTTCTGAATAAGAACTCCTTATTTCCTCAATGTCTTTCCAAAAACCAACCGCTAAACCTGCCAAGAAGGCAGCACCAAGAGCAGTAGTTTCAAGATCCTTTGCTTTTTGGACGGGAATATTGAGGATATCCGCTTGGAACTGCATTAAATAGCCATTATTGGCTGCGCCTCCATCAACTTTGAGTAATGGAATATCGATACCGGAATCTTCTTGCATTGCATCAATAATATCCTTGACTTGATAAGCAATCCCTTGCAAAGTAGCTTTGATGATATCATTATTGCTGGTCCCTCGGGTGATGCCAAAAATGGCCCCACGAGCATCCTGATCCCAATAGGGGGCTCCTAAACCAACAAAAGCTGGTACCACATAGACTTCATCGTTATTATTAGAAGCCAAAGCCGCAGCTTCAGAGGCTTTACTATTATCAATCATCTTTAAACTATCACGGAGCCATTGGACAGACGAGCCAGCAACAAAGACAGAACCTTCAAGAGCATATGTAATTTGACCATTGATGCTGTAACCAATTGTAGTTAAAAGATCGTTGGACATTTGCGCTTTATGCCCTGTATTCATAACGATGAAGGCTCCCGTACCATAAGTACTTTTAATCATTCCAGGTTCAAAAGCCATCTGTCCAAATAAGGCTGCTTGCTGATCTCCAGCCATTCCTGCGATAGCTATTTCTGAGCCAAAGAAGTGATAGGGTTTCGTCATGCCATAACATTCCGAATTAGATACGGGTTGAGGAAGCATTGCTAGGGGAATGTTTAATAGGTCAAGAATATCTTGATCCCATTGGAGATTATGGATGTTAAAAAGCATCGTCCGACTTGCGTTAGAATAGTCGGTTACATGAGTCTCACCATCGGTTAACTTCCACACCAACCAACTGTCAATCGTTCCAAAGAGTAGCTCGCCACGTTCAGCACGTTCCTGCGCGCCGTCAACCTTATCTAATATCCAACGTATTTTAGTGGCTGAAAAGTAAGAGTCAATCACAAGACCAGTTTTTTGGTGGATGAGTTCAGAATGACCGTTTTTTTTCAAAGTATCAGCTATAGCTGCCGATTGCCTGGATTGCCAGACGATTGCATTATAAATGGGTCTGCCTGTTTTTTTATCCCATACAACGGTGGTTTCACGTTGATTGGTAATGCCAATCGCCCCGACTTCTGCGGGTTTGATGCCTGATTGGATAAGTGCTTCGGAGACAACAGATTGTACCGAATTCCAAATCTCATTGGCATCATGTTCGACCCAGCCAGCTTGAGGAAAGTGCTGCTGTAACTCTTTTTGTGAACTGCCGACGTGCTGTCCTTGTTTGTTAAAGATTATCGCGCGAGAACTTGTTGTCCCTTGGTCAATTGACATAATGTATTTTGCTTGCATATAGAGCTCCCTGTATATTCTCTTTATCTTTTATTATATCAGAAGTAGGAGAAGGTAGAAAACTATATTAGCAATATAAAAAATAGGTATTTACAATAAAAATGCTAAGCCTTTATGTTTACACCTAAAACCGTCAAATGTCCGTTTGAAATTAATTTAACAATAAGATGTGCAAAATCACTCGCTTTCATGGTATTTGGGGATGAAACCCACCATTTAAGAGTCCCTGCTAAGATAGAAGTAATATAGCTGATAACAAAATCACTGGGTACTAATACATCATGCTCACGAATTTCCAACTTATCGAAAAGTTCGGTATAACGTTCGGTTAATATCTCAATAAAGCGGTTAATAATTGTTTGATCCTGTGATTTATCAATTACAATCTGTGCCATTTCTGGATTTTCTCGTACAAAGTCGTAGAAGCGCGCCAACATTTCCTCGATATCATTGACATAAACATCAGTTCCATCCACGGGATTTTGTTCATCTAAAATTTTGATGAAATCCATGATAAAAGTGTCAATCAAGCTGTCATAGAGATCTTGCTTGTCTGCATAATGAGCATAAAAAGTTGCCCGATTGATCATTGCAGCATCTGCAATTTCTTGAATGGAAATTTTTTCAAATTTTTTATTTCTTAATAAAGAAAAGAAAGCTTGCGTAATCATTTTTCGTGTCCTTAAGACACGCAAATCATTTATTTTAACCAAATTGATGCATTTCCCCTTTACTTGTAAGTTAAACAACAGAACAGTAGTATCTGTTGTTTATTATAGTCCTTTATGAGAAATTCTACCGTTTTAAACTATGTAAAATGTTTTTGACATAAACGACACGGTACATACAAATGTTGTTTAAATGACATTATTTTGTAACTTGGTGGTTGAAAAATGAGGAATAAATGATAAAATAGACAATGAATAAGATAAGCAACAGCCTGTCAAATAGAGAAGGAAAAATACTATGAAAAGTTATAAGGCTGGGATTGATGTCGGCTCTACAACAGTAAAACTCGTTGTTTTTGATGAGGAATATCAGCTCCTTTTTAGTCGGTATGAGCGACATTTTTCAGATGTAAAAACCGCAACGATAAAAGTATTAAAAGAATTGTTGGAAGAGAGAGGTGAGTGTTCACTTTCCTTGGCAATCACAGGCTCTGGCGGAATGGGGCTTGCAGATGTGATTGATGTCCCTTTTATACAAGAAGTTATTGCAAGTTCAATTACAATCGAGAAATTTATTCCTGAAACAGATATTATGATTGAACTTGGTGGTGAAGATGCCAAGATGACCTTTTTTGATGCAGGTACCCAAGAGCTGCGTATGAATGGGACTTGTGCTGGCGGTACTGGTGCTTTTATTGATCAGATGGCGGCTTTACTTAAAGTAGATGCTGCGGGAGTCAATACATTAGCCAAAGATTACGAGAAAATATATCCCATTGCGAGCCGTTGTGGTGTTTTTGCTAAAACAGATGTTCAGCCCCTCCTCAATGAAGGCGTTCGTAAAGAAGATATAGCTGCATCAATATTCCAAGCCGTGGTAAACCAGACGATTGCTGGGTTAGCTTCTGGTCGGAAGATAACGGGGAAAATCGCGTTTCTCGGAGGACCGCTCTTTTTCATGAGCGAGTTACGCAAGCGTTTTATTGAAACACTGGATATCGCTGAAGAAAATGTTATTTTTCCAGAAAATCCGCAACTTTTTGTGGCTATGGGTGCTGCTCTAGCTGACGATACAAAAACAAGTACTGTCCACGCCTTAATTGATAATCTAGAAAATGACAATAGCGACAGCTTGGTTCCGCAAGATACTTTGGATCGTCTTTTTGAAAATGAACAAGAGTTAGCAGATTTTCGAGCACGTCATGCCAAGGCACAAGCAAACTACAAAGAACTCTCTAAACACCAAGGGGCAGTCTTTTTAGGAATTGATGCAGGTTCAACTACAACGAAAATTGTTTTGATTGATGATGAAGGACATATCCTTTTTGATCATTATGGTTCAAATAATGGCGAACCATTGGAGTCGGTCATTTCTGTCTTGAAGGAGCTCTATCGTTTACTACCAAAAGGTGTCTATATAGCTAAATCAACAGTAACTGGCTATGGGGAACACTTAATCAAAGCGGCACTCCGCGTTGATTATGGAGAAGTTGAAACAATGGCACACTATAAAGCAGCTGATTATTTTAATCCCGGTGTTGACTTTATTTTAGATATTGGTGGTCAAGATATGAAAGCTATGCGTATCACCGATGGTGCTTTAAGTTCAATATCTTTAAACGAAGCTTGTTCTTCAGGTTGTGGCTCTTTCATTGAAACTTTTGCCCATTCTTTGAAATATGATGTGCGTGATTTTGCAGAAATTGCATTGTTAGCAAAGCATCCTGTAAATCTTGGATCACGTTGTACAGTCTTTATGAATTCGAAAGTGAAACAAGTCCAGAAAGAAGGTGCGACTGTTGGCGATATCTCTGCTGGTTTAAGTTATTCTGTAATTAAAAATGCTCTTTATAAAGTAATAAAAGTCAAACGCCCCGAAGAACTAGGAACAAAGATCGTTGTTCAAGGTGGGACTTTCTATAATGAAGCCGTACTTCGCGCTTTTGAAAAAATCTCCGAACGTGAAGTTGTCCGCCCCTCTATAGCGGGTCTTATGGGTGCTTACGGCTGTGCTTTAATTTCGCTAGAAAATGAAAAGATTGGTCAAGCATCGACGATTCTGAATTTGCAAGATTTGGAAGCTTTTAGTACTCAAAAAGAGTTTATGGTTTGTGGACTTTGCGAAAACCAGTGTAAAATGACGCTGACCGTTTTTAATGATGGCAGTAAATTTGTTACAGGAAACCGTTGTGAGCGTGGAGCAGAAAAAGCAACACAAGTAAAAGTAGAAAAACGTGAAAAAAAGGTTAACCTTGTTGACTATAAATATAAAAAACTTTTCAAATACCGGAGCTTGACCAAGAAAAAGCAGACCCGTGGAGAAATAGGTATTCCTCGTGTATTGAATATGTATGAAAATTACCCACTCTGGCATACCATGCTAACGGACCTAGGTTTCAGAGTCGTTTTGTCTCCTAAATCGGATAAGGAGCTTTTTGAAAAAGGAATAGAAACAATTCCTTCTGATACAGTTTGTTATCCTGCTAAACTTTCACATGGACATATCATGTCTTTGATTCAAAAGGACGTCCCAGCAATATTTTATCCCTCTGTGCTTTATGAACAAAAAGAACAAGTCCAAGCAGAAAATAATTATAACTGCCCGATTGTTCAGTCTTATCCAGAAGTAATTCGTAATAACATTGATGAAGTTCGAGATGGAAAAGTTAAATTCCTTCATCCGTTTATTAACTTAGCAAATCCAGAAGGAGTAGTAGAAAATGTCCATAAAGCTTTGTTAGCTACAGGATTTACTATAAATTTACCTGAAGTAAAAGCCGCTGTTTTCCATGGATTTGAAGAAATGGAGAACTTCAAGCAAGACATTCGGGATAAGGCAGAAGACTTGCTCATGCAGATAAACCTTAACAAGGAAAAAGCTATCGTTCTCTCAGGGCGCCCTTATCACTTAGATCCCGAAATTAATCACGGAATTGCTGACATTATTACACAAGAAGGCTTTCATGTTCTTACAGAGGACAGCATAGCACACCTTGAAGAAGTTGCAGGTCTACGTGTTGTCAATCAATGGGTTTACCACTCACGTCTTTATGCCGCAGCACAAGTAGTATGTAAAAATAAAAATTTGGAATTGGTACAATTGAATTCATTTGGTTGTGGTTTGGATGCAGTGACAACAGACCAAGTGGAAGAAATTATGCGCAACCATAATAAACTCTATACAGTCCTTAAGATTGATGAAGGGTCAAATATGGGAGCAGTGCGTATTCGTTTACGTTCTCTCAAAGCAGCAGTTTCAGAACGTCGTCGACACGGGGTTGAAGAAAATACACAAATCAAGGAAATTGTTGAAACACGTCCGGTCTTTACAAAAGAAATGGCTAAAAAACATACACTCCTGATGCCAATGTTATCGCCGATTCACCAAGAAGGATTACTTGAGAATGCATTTGCAGCTTCAGGTTATAATGTAGTTGTTTTGCCGGAAACACAAAGTTCGGTGAACAATGGACTAAAATTTGTGAACAATGATTCTTGTTACCCGGCAATTATAACGATTGGCCAACTCATCGAAGCACTACAATCTGGCGAATTTGATGTCAACAATACATCCGTTATGATGACCCAAACAGGTGGTGGGTGTCGCGCAACAAACTATATACCTTTACTTCGTAAGGCGCTTGTCGATGCTGGTTTCCCCCAAGTTCCCGTGGTGAGCTTATCTATGGGTAATCAGGGAACAGAAAAAGGCTTCAAGTTTACCGTGCCACTTTTGACTCGCTTTATGATTGCTGTGCTTTATGGAGATTTGTTTGAGCGCGTGGTTTATCGGACACGTCCTTACGAAGCTGAAAAAGGTTCGGTGAACGCACTTCATGCGAAATGGTTAGCAAAAGCGCAACATAATGTCAAATCGGCATCGATATTTGAATTCAACAAGAACATGAAACAGATAATCAAGGACTTTGATCATATCGAGCTCCTTGATATTCAAAAACCTCGGGTGGGTGTCGTTGGTGAAATTCTGGTTAAATATAGCAAAACTGCCAATAATGATATTGTGAATATTATCGAGGAAGAAGGCGCTGAAGCAGTAGTTCTCGATTTGATTGGCTTTATGAACTATTCTTTATACAACCAAATTTGGAAAACTGATGAGATTGGTTTTGCTAAGAAAAATAAATTGATGGCAAAAACGCTACTTTCTATTATTAATATGCTAGAAAAACCGATGGATAAAGCTTTACGAGCTTCTGACCGCTTTGATGGTATTGAGTCCATTTATGAAATTGCGGCCAATACTGAAGGCATTGTTTCAGTGGGTAATCATACAGGTGAAGGTTGGTTCTTGACAGGGGAAATGATTGAGCTCTTGCAAAAAGGCGTTCAAAATATCGTCTGTCTCCAACCATTTGGCTGTCTTCCCAACCATATTGTGGGTAAAGGAATGCTGAAAGAGTTACGTCGGCAATATCCAGGAGCTAATATTAGCCCGATCGATTATGATCCAGGTGTTTCTGCGGTCAACCAGCTTAATCGGATTCGTTTGATGATGGCAACAGCTAAAAAAGCAATAAAAGAAGAAGTAATAATTTAAAATTGAGCTTAAGAAGCATTTTCATAGATGCTTTTTTTGTGCTCTTTTTTAGGAGTAAATTTATATCCTTGACAATCTTACCCTTTAAAAGTATAATTCATTTATATAAAAGTATAGTCTTTTATTAACTAACATATATATTTAAGGAGTAAAATTATGCTTACAATGGGATTCATCGGTTTTGGGAAATCAGCAAATCGCTATCACCTTCCTTATGTTATTCTGCGTGAAAACATCAAAGTTAAAACCATTTTTGATTTACATATTAATGAAGAACTTGCCGCACCATACATGGAAAAAGGTGTGCATTTCACAACTGATTTAGAAGAAATGTTGAATGATGACGACATCCAACTTATCACAATTTGTACGCCAGCCCATACGCATTATGAGCTTGCTAAAAAAGTAATTGAAGCTGGAAAATCAGTAATCGTGGAAAAACCTTTTGTCGATACATTGGAACACGCCAAAGAATTGCTCATGCGAGGTAAAGAAAAAGGTGTCATGGTGGCCCCTTATCAAAATAGACGTTTTGATGGGGATTATTTGGCAGTAAAACAGGTTATTGAGCGTGGTTTACTTGGAGACATTCTTGAAGTGGAAGCTCATATTGATTACTACCGTCCAGGATCAATAACAGAGGAGGGACCCAAAGAAGCAGGTGCGTTTTATGGTTTGGGCATTCACTCTATTGATAGACTGGTAGCCCTTTTTGGACGGCCTGAAGCAGTGGCTTATGACATTAGAAATAATGAAGTCGCAGAAGCGGCAGATAATTATTTTGACGTAGACTTGCACTATGGAAACCAATTAAAAGTTAAAGTAAAAACAAATCATCTTGTGGTACAAGATTATCCAAGATTTATTGTTCATGGAACAAAAGGTTCCTTTATTAAATACGGGGAAGACCAGCAAGAAAATGATTTGAAAGCTGGAATTATGCCTCAAGCTCAAGATTTTGGGGAAGATAGCCCAATGAATTATGGCCTCGTTAAATACCAAAATGCAAATGGCGATTGGATTGAAAAACAAATAAAAACGCCTGTTGGTGACTATGGTCGCTATTATGATGCTGCCTATGAAACTATTATTAATGGTGCTGAAAAACTAGTAAAAGATGAAGAAGTCATTACGAATATTGAAATTTTGGAAAGCGGCTTTAAACAAGCTTCACCTTCTGTTTATCATTTGAACGCTTTGGATTAGGAGACATTATGAAAAGAATTTTAGACTATGAAGCTTCTGATTTTACACGTGCGAGCACCTCAAATGAACTCAAAGAAGCTATTTTAAAAGCTGAAGGTCGCACAATACTAGTGGATCTAGCTGCAGAAAACGCACCACTCTATCCCGAGGTCACGAATGGTGAAATAGCAGCAGCTTTTGGTGCAGATTTATTACTTTTGAAAGATATTGATGTGCAAAAGATGGATGTTCCTGGATTAGGAGAAATTAAGAATGTTTCAGAGTTACGGAAATTAACAGGAACAGCTGTTGGTGTCAATTTGACTATCAAAGATACAGGACCTGAATATAAAAGAGTGACAGAAGCATCGATAAAGGAAGCTCTTGTCAAAGGGATTGATTTCTTATCAATAACGGCATATGTTACTCCTGAAGCAAGTCCAGCGCGTATTGTAGCGGATATTAAGCTAGTACGTCGCTTCTATGATGGCTTCCTCATGTTGAATCCTGTTGTATCACATGGTGCCGACTTACTCTGGGAAAACTTAAAAGCATATGTTGATGCTGGAATTGATATGATTGATTTACCTGCTCCTGGGGCTGTACCAGGTACCACAGAAGAACAAATCGCACAATTAGCCTTTGCAATTAGAAAAACAGGAACTTTGGTTGATTGCGTGGTTGGAACTTCACAAGAAGGTGCGGATAAAAATACGATTCAAAGTTTAGCTTTGGCGGCTAAACGCGTGGGTGCAGATGTCTTTGAACTGGGAGATGCTGGTGTAGCTGGGATACCTGTTCCTGAAAACATTTTTCACGCTTCCATGAGTATTCGAGGAAAACGTCATACTTATGTTAGGATGGCGCGCTCAGCCAATCGCTAATAAAGTAAAAATCATAAGTGATAGTAACTTATGATTTTTACTTTATTTTCCTAAGATATTGTGTAATAATAATGAGAATGTCAGTTTATGAGGTGGTATATGAAGAAGAAACAGCCAAAATATTTAGTAATTTATGAAGATGTTAAGGAAAAGATTTTGTCTGGTCACTATCCCATCAATTCTAGAATTGCAGATGGCAATACTTTAGTGCAAGAGTATGATGCAAGTTTAATGACTGTGAAAAAAGCACTCGATATCCTTGTGTCGGAGGGTTTTTTGATTCGCCGTCGAGGTTATGGCACGATAGTCAAAGATTGGACTAAAGGAAAAAAAGCACATCTCTATGCAGTAGAGGGTTCTTCCAAACGTCATTCAGGTCAAATGGAATCTAAGGTTTTAACTTTTGAAGTTGAGCATCCAAGTGCAGATATTGCGAATAAATTATCCATAGATGTAGAGGATTTCATATATCGTATTGAACGGGTAAGGTATGTCAAAAAGGTGCCGACGATTATTGAGTACACTTATATGCCCATCTCCATTATTCCACAATTGAAATATTCCCATCTAACGGGTTCCATTTATAAATATATCTTGGAAGAACTTGGTCTTGTTATTCAGAGTTCCTTTCTTAATGTTAAAGGTGTACGTCCCAATGCATTAGAAAAACAGACTATGCATCTTACAGATACGGATTTTCTGATGCAAGTCGAGCAAGTCGCTAACCTTGATGATGGACGTATTTTTGAATATTCGATAGCCCGTCACTTACCTGATTCATTTAACTTTGAGACAGTGATCTTTAACAACTAATATACAGGACAAAACTTACTTTTAGGTTCCTAAGTTACTCAGAAGTAGGTACTATACAAGTAGAATAATCTGCTATATAATGGTGGGAGCACAGAAATAAAGCCAATGATGAAGGGGGTATTCAAATGGATTTAAAATTAAAAAACAAACTTGCTTTAGTTACAGGATCAACCAAAGGTATTGGTCGTGCGATTGCTGAAAGCCTTGCGGCAGAAGGTACAGATATTATTATTAATGGCAGAACTTCGGACGTGGTGGACAACATAATTGAAGAACTTAGTCAAAAATATCCGAGCAGAACATTTTATCCAGCAGCCTATGATTTGTCCAGAGAAAATGAACGACAAGCTCTTTTTCAAGCCTTTCCAGAAGTTGATATTTTAGTCAATAATATGGCAATATTTAACGATGCAAAGTTTGAAGACATTGAATTAGACGAGTGGCGTCGTTACTTTGAGGTTAATTCAATATCAGGAATTGCTTTAGCTCAATTTTATCTTCCTAAAATGAAGATAAAAAATGCGAATGGGCGGATTATTTTTATCGCATCAGAAGCAGCAATCATGCCAAGTCCAGAAATGCCACATTATTCTATGACCAAAACGATGAATCTGTCTTTGGCGAAATCCTTAAGCCGTGAAACAGTAGGTACTACGGTAACGATAAATACAGTAATGCCAGGTTCAACATTAACTGAAGGTGTTGAGAATTTATTGGCTTCACTTTATCCAGAGATAGAGTCTGTTGAAGAAAGAAGTCGTGCTTTCATGTTGAACAATCGTCCAACATCAACGATTCAACGCTTGATTTATCCTCAAGAAATTGGTAATTTTGTTGCTTATGTAGCAAGTCCTCTTGCAGGGGCCTTTTCTGGCGAAGCCCTTCGGATGGATGGGGGACTTGTTCCAACAATTTTTTAAATATATAAAAAAACATTGGTAAGTACCAATGTTTTTTGTTTATTTACGATAAAGTCGTGTCGAATTTTTTAATTCAGCAAGGCTATAAGGCATAGGGTCAGAGAAGGTTTGATCGATATGTGCATCAAGATTTTCTGAGAACATTTTTTCATATTCAGCAATAGTAAGCTTTTTGCGGTTATCTAAAAGAGCTTGGTGTTCTGATTTGCGGAGATGTTGCTCAAAGCCTTCAACTAACTGACCAGAGAAAAACTCGGCGACAGTTCCAGAACCATAGCTAAAGAGTCCAATCTTATCGTCTGCTTTTAAGTTTTTAGCATTTTCTAACAGAGAAATCAGACTGAGGTAAAGCGAACCTGTATAAAGATTTCCCACGCGACGATTATAAGCAATTCCTTTTTCGTATTGTGCAAGAAGATGTTCTTGAACTTCAAGACTTTCTCCTTCAAGCTGAGGAAGAAGTGCTTTCTTACCCATTTTAGTATAAGGTGTATGGAAAGCTAAGGCAGCGAAATCAGAAAAAGTTAGGCCAGTACGATGTGCATACTCTTGCCAAACTTTAGCAAAAGCTTCAATATAAGTGGCATTTGAAAACTGTCCATCTACAGTTGGATAAGTGTCTCCAAAAGGACGCCAGAAGTCATAAATATCTTGTGTCAAACTGACAGAGTCATCATTAAGTGCTAAGATGCTAGGATTAGCTGTAACTAACATAGCTACGGCTCCAGCCCCTTGAGTAGGTTCACCACCTGTATTTAAGCCGTATTTAGCTATATCAGTGGCGATAACGAGGACTTTACGCTCTGGGTGATGATAAACATGGTCTTTAGCCATTTGTAAGCCAGCAGTAGTCGCATAGCAGGCTTCTTTAAGTTCTATAGAACGCGCAAAAGGTTGAATGTCAAGTAAACCATGAACAACAACAGCAGAGGCTTTTGACTCATCAACGGAAGACTCTGTCCCTACAATGACCATGTCAATTGCTTGCTTATCTTCTTCAGTCAGAATTTCAGCAGCTGCATTGGTCGCAAAAGTGATGAGATCTTGGCTGATCGGATTGACGGCCATTTGGTCTTGTCCAATACCGATATGAAATTTAGCAGGATCGATATCACGAGCGAGTGCTAAATCAGTCATATCTACATAAGTTTCAGGAACAAAAAAGGCAAGTTTGTCAATACCAATATTCATATATATCCTCCAGTTTATATGCTTTATAAATTTGTATGTTTAAGCTCCAATTTTAACATAAAAGATTAAAAATTGGAAAAAACTTTTGACTATTTGGGTGAGAAATGTGCTATACTTGGCTTATGAAAGAAATAGTAATTATCGATGCGCTTCGTACGCCGGTCGGAAAATATGATGGTGCTCTGTCAGATAAGACAGCTGCAGAGCTAGGGGTTCATGTAGTTAAAAATTTACTTGAGCGCCATGAAGATATTAAAGATGACGTCAAACAAGTGATTTTTGGCAATGTCCTACAGGCTGGTACAGGGCAAAATATTGCGCGGCAAATCTCAATTAATAGTGGTCTATCTCACCATGTTCCAGCTTCAACGGTCAATGAAGTCTGTGGTTCTGGTATGAAAGCAGTGATTCTCGCTAAACAACTTTTACAACTTGAGGAAGCTAAAGTTGTGATCGCCGGAGGGACAGAGTCAATGTCTCAATCTCCAATCATCCGTAACCGGAAAACAGGTGAAGAAATTCTTACGATGATGTCTGAGGGATTGATAGATGCCTTTAATGGCGAATCTATGGGCTTGATTGGTGAAACAATCGCTGATCAATTTGAAATTAGCCGTGAAGCACAAGATCGTTTTGCTCAACATTCGCAAGAAAAAGCCCTGGCTGCACGTACAGCAGGCGCATTTGAAAAAGAAATCGTACCATTTTCAGAATTAGCAGAAGATGAGACAATTCGGGCAAATTCTTCATTAGAAAAGCTTTCTTCCCTTCGTACTGTATTCAGCGACAACGGTAGCGTAACTGCGGGAAATTCATCACCAGTAAATGATGGGGCATCTGCTTTGATTTTAGCAAGCAGCGATTATGCCGAAGCAAAAGAGCTTCCAGTATTGGCAAAATTATTGGCCAGTGAAGAAGTTGGTATTGATCCCGAGATTATGGGTGTATCACCAATTAAAGCTATTCGTCAATTGCTTGAATATACAGATTTGAACATTGAAGATATTGACCTCTTTGAAATTAACGAAGCTTTTGCTGCTTCTAGTGTAGCCGTAAATAAAGAGCTAAATATTCCAGAAGAAAAAGTGAATATTTACGGAGGCGCTATTGCTTTAGGGCATGCTATAGGATCATCGGGAGCACGCATCCTCACAACTTTAGCTTATGCGCTTCAACGTGAAAATAAGCGCTATGGGATTGCGAGTCTTTGTATTGGTGGCGGTCTCGGTTTGGCTGTCCTCTTGGAAAACCCTAATTTAGTTTAATTAATGAATATGAAGAAAAAATTTTACCAAATGAGTCCAGCAGAGCGTCTGGATTTTCTTGACTTAAAGTTAGAAACAAGAAATATTTTAGAAGAAACAGTACTTGATACGGCTTTAGCAGACAATCTCATTGAAAATCAAATCAGTGAATTTGAGTTGCCTATGGGCTTGGCGCAAAACTTTGTCATTAATGGGAAAAAATATCTGGTTCCAATGGTAACCGAGGAGCCTTCAGTTATTGCCGCTGCAAGTAATGGAGCAAAAATAGCTGGGAAGTTTCAAGCTGTGCTTACAGAACGATTGATGAGAGGGCAGATTGTTTTTTATGATGTTAAGCATGCTGAACAATTAATGCAGACTATTGAAGAAAATCAAGCAGGCATTTTTCGTGCAGCAAAAGAAGCTTATCCTTCCATCCTTAAACGGGGCGGTGGTTTGCGACAAGTAAGCAGTAGATCTTTTGAGGCAGAAGGTTTTGTCTCCGTTGACTTTAAAGTAGATGTTAAAGATGCGATGGGAGCGAATATTGTTAATGCTATTTTGGAAGGCGTTGCTAACCTTTTCCGCACTTGGTTTCCTAAGCAAAAAATCTTATTCAGTATCTTGAGTAATTATGCTACAGAATCACTTGTAAAAGTAAGTTGTGAAATTCCAGTGGATAAACTTAGTAAAGGAAATAGCGGGCAAGAAGTAGCTGAAAAGATACAAGCAGCTTCCCGTTTTTCGAAAATTGATCCGTATCGTGCTGCGACACATAATAAAGGAATCATGAATGGTATTAATGCGGTTGTACTCGCCACAGGAAATGATACACGTGCGGTGTCATCAGGTGTTCATGCTTATGCTAGCAAGGAAGGAAGCTACCAAGGACTTGCGCAATGGTATGTTAAGGATAGCATCCTTTTTGGAAGCCTTGAGCTACCATTGCCGGTGGCAACAGTTGGTGGTGCAGTAAAAGTTTTACCCAAGGCACAAGTTGCTTTAGAACTCCTGCAAATCACAGAGGCTAAAGAATTAGCACAAGTTATTGCAGCAGTAGGATTAGCGCAAAATTTAGCTGCATTACGTGCACTAGTTTCTGAGGGAATACAGCAAGGTCATATGAGTTTACAAGTTCGCGCTTTAGCAATGACGGTTGGTGCTAAAGGCGAGGAAATCACTAGTTTGAGTGAAAAACTTCGTCAAGAAAAGGTAATGAATCAAGCTATAGCTGAAAAACTTTTGCTGGAAATCCGTCAGAAAAACAAATAAAAGTGCTGTCAAGTTTTTTTCTTGACAGGATAAAATTTTATGCTATAATAGTTAAGTAATAAAAAATAGAAATAGGAAATATAACATGTCTGTAAAAATTCGTTTAACTCGCATGGGTTCAAAGAAAAAACCTTACTACCGTATCAACGTTGCTGATTCACGTTCACCACGTGATGGTCGTTTCATCGAAACAGTTGGAACTTATAATCCACTTGTAGCTGAAAACCAAGTAACTTTGAAAGAAGAACGCGTTATGGAATGGCTTAACAATGGTGCACAACCTTCTGATACAGTTCGTAACATCCTTTCAAAAGCTGGCGTTATGAAAAAATTCCACGAACAAAAATTCAGCAAATAATATTAAAAGCGGCTTAAGCCGCTTTTTGTCGATTTCACAATAATTTGGACGATTTTAGTCAGAGTAGAGGTAAGAAATGCAAAAAGATGTGAAAGAACTTGTAATGACAATTGTTAAACCTTTGGTCACAGAACCTGATGCAGTTTCCTTGGAAATTATCGAAGGTGAAGAGTTTATGGAGTATCACTTGGAAGTAGCGGAAGCTGATATTGGACGTATCATTGGACGTCAGGGACGTATCATTCAAGCGATTCGTACAGTTGTTTACTTTGTTCCTGTTGAGGGTAAAAAAGTACGCCTTTTGGTAGATCAATAAATTAAAAAAAGCACAAGTTTAACTTGTGCTTTTTTTTAATATCAGAGATTTGTCACCAAAATAACAGACAATTTTAAATTTGATTTAAGGAATAGTTAACTCACAAATAAGAAAAGAATTGTATATTTAAGATACAACTTTGAAAAATTGCTCAAAGGTTCTGAAATGGGAATAAGAGGGATAATATTATGATTAAGCTATATACAGCGGCAGCTAATTCATCATCGCAAAAGGTAAGAAAATGGCTTACGGATCATCACCTAGAGTTCCAAGAAATTAATCTAGCTAAAGATACACTCACAAAAGAAGAAGTTCTTGCTATCTTTTCTTTAACAGAGGAAGGATCTGATGATATTATCACGCGCAAAGGAAAAGCTATCCAAAATTTAAAAGAAGATTTTTATTCTTTGACGATCCAGGAACTGATTCAAGCAATCGTTGATAATCCACTCTTACTACGTCAGCCTTTAATTGTAGATAATAGTCATTTGCAAGTAGGCTATCATGAGGAAGATATTCGGAAATTTTTGCCGCGAGAAGTACGTAAAGTTATGATTGAAGACTTTGCGAAAAAAAGACAACTATAAATAAAGGCTCTAGAAATCTAGAGCTTTTTATGTAGCCAATTGAAACAAAACACTCCTGATTAATAAGTGATAGTGAAGGGAGGAGCATAAAGATTTTGCTATAATAGATATTAGATAAGTTTTAAGAAAGATTAAAATATAGGGAGGATAATATATTGGCGGTTAATCTTATAATAATCATATCCATGATTGCTTTTACAGCCTTCTTCGTTGCATCTGAGTTTTCGTTGGTTAAAATACGGAAAAGTCGTTTAGAAACTCTAGCAGCAGAGGGAAATAAGCAGGCTAGGTTGGCTATTAATGTCGTAGAGCATTTAGATTCTTACTTGAGTGCTTGTCAGCTAGGGATTACTCTGACTTCATTAGCTATTGGTTGGGTCGGAGAAAGCACCATCCACGCATTACTTGTTCCTGTGGTACGTTACTTACCCCTTCCTAATACGATTGCAGATAGTTTTTCTATCGTACTTGCTTTCTTATTGATTACTTTTGTTCATGTGGTAATTGGAGAATTAATACCCAAGTCGTTAAGTATTTCTAAAACTGAAAGTGTTGTTTTAGCTGTGGTAAGGCCTTTGCATTATTTTTATAGAATCACATACCCTTTTGTTTGGCTTTTAAATGTTTCAGCAAGCTCCATTGGGAAAATCTTTAATCTTAGCCTAGCCTCAGAAGGAGAAGAGACACATTCGGAAGAAGAGCTTCTTTTAATAGCCAATCAAAGCTTTACCAAAGGTGAAATTAACGAAAAAGAATACGAATATCTCAATAAAGTTTTTGAATTTGATGATTTGCTTGCCAAAGAAATTATGGTTTCTCGTTTAGATATGGAAACTATTTCTTCTGACAAAACGATTAAAGAAGCCCTTGATTTTGCAATTGCAAAAGGTCATACCCGTTTTCCGGTGATTGGAAAATCCAAGGATGACGTATTAGGATATGTGACACTCCAAGCACTTATAAAAGCTTTCCTTGTGTCTCCACAGACTAAAGTCACTACGCTTGTGCAAGAACCCATTGTATTTATTGACACTACACCAGTAAAAAACTTACTTTCGAAAATGCAAAGTGAACATAAACATTTTGCGATTTTATCTGATGAGTATGGGGGGACGAGCGGTTTAGTCACTATTGAAGATATCTTGGAAGAAATAGTTGGTGATATCCAAGATGAACAAGATAATGAAGAAGAAAATATTTTCGAAGTTAAACCAGGGATTTATCGAGTCAAAGGTAAAACACCTTTATCTGAAATTGAAGAGAAGTTTGACATTGACTTTTTCAATCCGTCATCAAGTAATACTATAAGTGGTTATATCATTAATGCGTTTTTGGAAAGTAGTGAAGTACTTGATATAGGCAGTACAAAAGTATTTAATAATCTCCAAATAAAGATTCTTGAAATAGATAGAGTTACACCAACTATACTAGAAATAAAAAAAATATGAAACATTATTAAAAGGTAGTCAAGGTTGCAACAAACGTAAAATACTTTACGAAGAATAAAAGTTCACATCTCAAAGATGTGAACTTTTTTTGGAAAAACTATATAAATTATTATATTTTATCTACTTTTTAATGGAATCTTGACAAACAAATCTACACATGGTAAAATTTTTAATGTTCATGTGAACACAAACACAAGGAGAAATTATGAAAATTTGGACAAAATTAGGATTATTAGCCGTTCTTGGTCTTTCATTGACGGCATGTGGGGGAAATACTCAAAGTAAAAGTACATCTTCCAGTTCATCAGAAAAAACCGATACTAAAGCAGGAGCCAGTAAAACTATGGCTTATGCAGAACCCTCAAGCTTGAAAAAAAGCTATGATGTCATTATTGTTGGTTCGGGTGGTGCAGGTATGACTGCAGCTATTGAAGCTAAAGATGCGGGGATGAATCCTGTTATTCTTGAGAAAATGCCTATGGCTGGCGGAAACACTTCAAAAGCATCTGCTGGACTGAACGCTTCGGAAACATCTGTGGAAAAAGCTCAAGGTGTTAAAGATTCAAATGATAAATTTTATGAAGAAACTCTTAAAGGTGGCGGTGGAACAAATGATAAAGAACTCCTTCGTTACTTTGTAAATCACTCTGCAGCAGCAGTAGATTGGTTAGCACAGAATGATATAGTCCTTGATAATTTAACGACTACAGGTGGGATGAGTGTTTCTAGAACACACCGTCCACATGATGGTTCAGCTGTCGGTGCTTACCTTGTTAAAGGATTAGAAGAAAATATTTCTAAGCGTGATATACCAATTTTTGTTAACAGTGATGTGACAAAAATAAATGAAAAAGACGGAAAAGTCTCAGGTGTCGAAGTTAAAATCGAAGGTGAAACAAAACAAGTTGACTCAAAAGCTGTCGTTGTAACAACAGGTGGATTTGGGGCCAATCAGAAAATGATTGCTAAATATCGTCCTGACTTGAAAGACTATGTCACAACTAATGCAGCTGGTTCTACTGGGGATGGGATTGAAATGATTTCCGCTCTTGGAGGTGCTTTGGTTGATATGGATAAAATTCAAATTCACCCTACTGTTTTCCAAAAAACAGGATATCTTGTATCTGAGTCAATTCGTGGTGAAGGAGCTATTCTTGTAAACAAAGAAGGTAATCGTTTCTTTAATGAAATGGATACACGTGATAAAGTTTCCGCAGCGGAGCTCAAACAAGATGGCAAATATGCCTATGCTGTTTTTGGGGAAGGAACAAAGGATAAAGTTAAAGCTGTAGATCAATATATTTCTAAAAATATGGTTGTTGAGGCAGACAATGTTGAGGAACTTGCGAAAAAACTTGATATAAAACCAGAAGAACTTAAAGCAACAGTGACTAAATGGAACAAAGCAGTGGCCGATAAAAAGGATTCAGAATTTGGACGTACAACAGGTATGACCAATGATATTTCTGGAAAGGTTTATGCTATTAAAGTTGCACCAGGAATTCATCATACTATGGCTGGTGTCAAAATTAATACACAAACACAAGTTCTAAAAGAAGATGGTCAACCAATAAAAGGTTTATATGCCGCTGGTGAAGTTACAGGTGGTTTGCACGGTGGTAACCGTATCGGAGGAAATGCAGTCGCTGATATCATCATCTTTGGACGTCAAGCAGGACAAGAAGCCTCAAAATATGTTCAAGGATAATCTAAACAAGCTGCATACAAAAAACATCCAATCAAGGATGTTTTTCTTTTTATAAAAATTTTAATTTTTTCAGCCAATACCACACACTGCCGCTAATAAGCAGTGAAATACCAAATACTAGTAAAAACCCAAAAGAAAGTTCTTCAAAGGGGAGTTTCAAGTTTATTCCCCAAAAACCATAGATCATAGTCGGTATAGTTAATACAATTGAAATTTCAGTAAGTGTCTTCATAATGGTATTTAAACGGAAAGAACTCAAGTTATTAATCATCGTATCAAGACTAGCAAGGTACTTATTATAGGCTTGAGTGAGTTTTTTCAAACTGTCTAAATTTTCCTCAAGTTTTATGATGCCAGTATAACCCTCTTTATCTAGATTTAGAGTATTCTTTTCACGCTTAAAAAATTCTATTATTTTATCATCACTGTCATAGGTTAAGGATAGGGAAATCAGATACTTCTTTAATTGAAGTAATTCAGTAAAAACTGATCGTGAAGGTCCATTTTCATTAATCGACATCTCTAACTTTGTGATTTCATTTCTAATTTTTTGAGCATCATCAGTCATATTAGTAAGAGCAGCATTAATTAATTCGACAATAATCTCTTCAGACGCCAAGTCCTTGTTGCTAAAGTCTTTAAGAAAGTCTGAAAGAAAAGTTTCTTTTTCTTCAGTTATAAGCATGACTAAGTTTTCATATTTTATAATGAGAAGTGCATCAACCATGCGATCGAACTTAGCTTCGTATTTCTCTCGTGGGTAGAGGAGAAGGAGTGTGAGGCACTCTGTCTCTCTGTTTGTCTTAGATAAAAAATAATTTGCCTCTTTTTTATCATAATACAAAGAAGAAAAATCTTGCTGGAACGGACTATTTAAGTAATCGAAGAATTGTGAATCTGGTTGATAAAAGTAAAGTAATGTATTGTCTTTTGTCTTATTAAGCGATATTGCGCTAGAATTAACAATTTCTGAAGCCTTGAGTTCTTTAAATTTAAACATGTTTTTATCCTCCAAAAGCCATATCCAGAAAGTAATATAGTTATTGTAATCAAAAGGCCTCCCTAAAAGAGGCCAATTTAATAGCTAAGGTTTTAATACAAGGTGAATGTTACTCAACTCTTCCATTTTCCGGAGTCATATCGTCCACTTTATCTTTGACTTTATCGACTTGTTTTGAAGTG
>NZ_CAKPUG010000008.1 GCF_934191625.1 uncultured Lactococcus sp. | reverse complement strand
GAACACAGAAGTTAAGTCCTATTACGCCGGAAGTAGTTGGGGGTTGCCCCCTGCGAGATAGGGTAAATGCCAAGTGAAGTAAAGAAGCTAAGGCTTCTTTTTTTTTATAAATTTAAGGTATAATAGGAGTTATGGAAAACAAGAAAAATAAATTACTACTTATCGATGGTTCTTCATTAGCATTTCGGGCTTTTTTTGCTCTCTATAATCAAGTAGATCGTTTTGTGGCTCCAAGTGGCTTACATACTAATGCGATATATGGTTTTCATCTTATGCTTAATAATTTGGTTGAAAGGCTGGAACCGAACCATGTATTGATTGCATTTGATGCAGGAAAAACGACCTTTAGAACGGAAATGTTTCCTGCATATAAAGATGGACGAGCGCGCACACCGGATGAATTTCGGGAACAGCTTCCTTTTATTAAGGAACTTATTGAAAAGTTAGGCTATAATCATTATGAACTTAAAAACTATGAAGCAGATGACATTATTGGTACCTTAGATAAAATGGCTGAGCTTCCTGAAGCTGGTGAATATGATGTAACCATCGTAACTGGAGATAAGGATTTGATTCAGTTAGCTGACTCAAATACGACAGTTGAAATTTCAAAAAAGGGAGTGGCCGAGTTTGAAAGTTTTACCCCCGCTTATTTAAAGGAAAAAACGGGCTTAACACCAGAACAGTTTATTGACCTTAAAGGTTTGATGGGTGATAGCTCGGATAATTATCCGGGTGTAACAAAAATTGGTGAAAAGACAGCCATGAAGTTACTTCAAGAGTGGGGTTCTATTGATAATCTCTATGAGAATATCGATTTGCTTAAGAAAAGCAAGATGAAGGAAAATCTTATTGCTGACCGTGAAATGGCCTTTTTATCACGTACACTTGCCACAATCGACACAAAGTCTCCTATTGAAATAGACCTTGCTGATACGTTGATTAAGCCCGTGGATTCAGTAGAACTAATTAAGTTTTATGATGAGATGGGTTTTGCACAATTCAAAGCTAAACTTGAAACGGCAGAGGCTGATGAAGTAACACTTAGCTTTGAAGTTGTTGAAGAAGCAGCTGATATTTTAGTGAGCAAGGATGATTTCTTTTATCTTGAAATTTTAAATGAGAATTATCATAGAGAAGAAATTATAGGCTTTGCTTGGGGAAATGAAGAAAAAGTTTTTGTATCAAAGAATACAGAGCTGTTAATGAATTTTGTTTTTCCTGAAAATACGTACGATTTTAAGAAAAATAAAGTTTTGCTTCATCGCTTAGGTATTGAATTACCAGCAGTCAAGTTTGACAGTATGTTAGCCAAATACCTTATTTCTACAACGGAAGATAATAAGGTTGAAACTATTGGGCGCTTATTTGCCAATAAATATATCTCTACAGATGACGAGGTGTATGGCAAGGGAGCAAAACGTCGCGTCCCTGAAGATGAAATTTTATTCAAACATTTGGCCAGTAAAGTTCATGTTTTAGCTACAACTAAAGAAATAATGATTAAGAATCTAGAGGAAAATGAGCAATATCATCTTCTTACAGAAATGGAACTTCCTCTAGCTGGTGTATTAGCTAAGATGGAAATCGCTGGAATAGCTGCTGAAGTGAGTACTTTAGAAGAAATTGGTTCGGCAAATCAGAAGCTGATTGCTGATTTGACAGAAAAAATTTATGAACTTGCAGGAGAAGAATTTAATATAAACTCTCCAAAGCAACTTGGAGTTATTCTTTTTGAAAAATTACAGTTGCCGCATGGGAAAAAAACAAAAACAGGCTATTCCACAGCAGCAGATATTTTAGAAAACTTGGCGCAAGATTATGAATTAGTTGCTAAAATATTGGAATATCGACAAATCTCAAAAATTCAATCTACTTATGTGCAAGGCTTGATTCCGCAAATCGCCGAAGATGGTCGAATTCATACACGCTATGTGCAAGATTTAACGCAAACAGGACGTCTCTCCTCGATAGATCCTAATTTGCAGAATATTCCAGTGCGCTTAGAAGCTGGTCGCTTGATTCGGAAAGCTTTTGTCGCAGCTGAAAATAACATTCTTCTAAGTTCTGATTATTCACAAATTGAACTTCGTGTATTGGCACATATGTCAAAAGACGAACATTTAATTGATGCCTTTAAGCACGGGGCTGACATTCATAGTAGTACAGCTATGCGTGTTTTCAACATAGATAAGCCCGAAAATGTTACACCTAATGACCGTCGTAATGCGAAAGCCGTCAATTTTGGTATCTCTTACGGAGAAACAGAATATGGTTTAGCTAAGCGCTTAAGTATTTCCAACAAGGAAGCAGCAGAGATGATCCAAGCATACTTTGAACGTTACCCAGGAGTTGCAAATTATATAGCAGAAACAAAACGTGAAGCCAAAGATAAAGGCTATGTGAGTACGATGTTCAACCGCCGTCGTAAACTTCCAGAAATCAATAATCGAAATTTCATGGTACGCCAAGGTGCAGAACGTCAAGCTATTAATGCTCCCATTCAAGGGTCAGCAGGTGATATCCTGAAAATTGCCATGATTAATCTCGATGCAGCGTTGTCAGAAGGTAAGTTTAAAACAAAACTATTGCTGCAAGTTCACGATGAGATTATTCTGGAAGTACCTAAAGAAGAACTCACAGCTGTTCAATCATTGGTGAAACAAACCATGGAATCTGCTGTTGAGTTAAATGTTCCTTTACTTGCAGATGAAAATACTGGCTATAGCTGGTATGAAGCAAAATAATTTTAGCTATATTGGCTATAAAAAAACACTCGCTACTTAGTTAGAGAGTGTTTTTACTTTATTAGTAATTTTGACTGCTTACTGTATGAATCAACCAGATGAAGAAACCAATTATCGCTAGTATGAAAAGGAAATGGGTATTAAAGAAGAGAAGGATTCCACCCAGAAAAATCTTTACAAGGAAGAGAAAAAGAAGCAATGGTAAGAGAAATTTTATAAAGCCCTTGAGGAAGAGATAAGTACATAGAATAAAGAATAATAAGAATAGCATGATCATTAACTCCTTTGATTTGTTTACATTTTTATTATACCATTCGAAAGTTTAGGAATTATCAGCCTTTTGAATGAATTTTAAATTTCCTCCATTACTATTCCTAAAATTTTCTTGAGATACGCGTTAGTAAAATGTAAAACTTCAGGAAATTAAAATAGGCAGAAAAATGATATAATAATATGTAACTAAAATTAGGCTATAATCAACAAATATTAGGATAAGCTCTCGGAAACGGGAGTTTTCCTGCTTTTTATTTGATTGATAGCGGATACAAGTGAAGGAGAAAAATGAAAAAAGAAAAGTTATGGACGCCAAGTTTTATTATTAATATGTTACTCAATTTTATATATTATTTAGTATTCTATATTCCAACAATTGTTATTGGTACATATGCAATGGCAAAGTATAATGCCTCAGCGGGTACAGCCGGAATTTTGACAGGACTTTTTATCGTGGGTAGTTTATTTGCTCGACTTTGGGCGGGGAATAATATTGCAAAATGGGGCGTCAAGAAAATGCTCTATATGGGAACAAGTATTTATTTGTTCTTTGGTTTGGTATACTATCTTGTACCAAGTGTTGAAAGCTTGCTTATTCTTCGTTTCCTACATGGAATAGGTTTTGGTATAGCAACAACAGCTTCTGGGACTTTAGCAGGAGCTACAGTTCCTTCTTCTCGTAGAGGTGAAGGTATTGGTTATTATGCTTTGTCGGTAACAATGTCTTCAGCGATAGGACCTTTCCTCTCAATGTTTCTTTATGGTAAATATGGATTTACACTCTTAATTCATCTTTCAAATGTGCTTTTGCTGCTTGCACTTATTGGCGTTTTCTTTATTAAAGCGCCTCATACAACTGTAGCTAGCCCAGAAAGTATGAAGAAGAAATTCTCTTGGTCAAATTATTTTGAAAAGAAGGCTGTTTCTATTTCTGTAGTGGGCATGCTGATAGGTATTGCTTATTCAAGTATTTTGGCATTTATGAATACCTATTCTTCTGAAATTGGTCTCGCAACCGCTGGATCTCTGTTCTTCCTTATCTATGCATTAGCAATCCTTGTTTCACGCCCTGTAACAGGACGTATCTTTGATATAAAAGGTGACAATTATGTCATGTACCCTGTCTTTATCTTTTTTGCAATTGGTTTGGTACTGATCGGCTGGACACATTCTTCAGCTATTTTGCTCTTAGCCGCTATTTTTATTGGGCTCGGATATGGTTCATTTTCACCTTTTGGTCAAGCTATTGCCATACGTAGCTCGGGTGTTGAGCGCTTAGGTGTGGCCACATCGACATTTTTTGGCTTTTTAGATATGGGAGTAGGTTTTGGACCTTTTATTATGGGCCTTCTCGTTCCATTTTTAGGTTATCGTAACCTATACTATGCATCTGCAGTATTTATCATCCTCATTATTATTATCTACTATTTCACCCATGGAAAAAAAGTAAAAAAAGAAGCTCAATAAGAGCTTTTTTTAATATGCAGTTTGATTCATATGTCTCTTCGTATCGATTAAGTTTTGGTAATAAGCGATAGTAGACATTTCGATATATGGGGTTGTCCAGAATTTAGCAAGTCCTAAAGTAATGCCTGAGAGGATATACCATAAGATGAAGCTCAGCAAGAAGAGGAAATAATCTCCACGTGAGCCGCGCATCACTTGAGCAGAGGCATTAAGCACCCCCCAAATACCTGTATAAGTCCCAGATTCTAATTGGTCAAAAAGAATATAATCTTTTTGGGACCAGCCCAAGCCAAGATATACAGCAAAAGGAATACCAATAATTGTTACCGCTAGGAGACCAATAAGGAGTGCAGCGACTAAATGAAGAACAAAAATTTTAGACCAACTGCCATCCTTAAAAGGAGTAAAAACATTTTTAAATCGCGGATTTTCTCTTTCTCCACGATATATTTTAATGTAATTGAAACGAGCTCCAACGGTGATAACATCTATAATAATGGAAATTAAGAGACCAATTAGTCCACCAATAAGAAGTCCTATCAGTATAGAAAATAATAATCCTGTAGTAATAGTACTAGAATCAAAATTATTTACGGTATCCATATTAGAATTGTAATTTGATTGGTAAGTCATATTTGTTGAGATAATTCCCCAGAAAATTGGAATTAAGAACAAACGTAATTTGGCACCAAAGTTTTCTCTCAGAGCGTCCTTTGCTCTTTCTTTTAAATCTTTAAACTTCATAGAATCCTCCATTTCTTAGAATACCATAAAAGATGGGGCTTAACAACCAAAAACTTTTAGAGAAAAGTAGCTGTAGACCGGCTGGGAAAAATCAAAGAAATTTGATATACTTGTAGAAGTTTAAAGGAGTTTACATGACTGAACATGCAATAAAATACAGACTAATTAAAAAAGAAAAACATACAGGCGCGCGTCTCGGGGAAATTATAACTCCGCACGGGACTTTTCCAACACCTATGTTTATGCCTGTAGGGACACAAGCAACGGTTAAGACTCAATCCCCTGAAGAACTCAAAGAGATGGGTTCGGGGATTATTCTTGCCAATACCTATCACTTGTGGCTTCGACCAGGAGATGAACTTGTTGCTAAAGCAGGTGGATTGCACAAGTTTATGAATTGGGATCAGCCTATTTTAACAGATAGTGGTGGCTTCCAAGTCTATTCTTTAGTACAAAACAAGAAGAATATTAGCGAGGAAGGGGTTAAGTTTAAAAGTCATCTTGATGGCCGTGAACTTTTCCTTAATCCAGAAAAGGCGATTTCTATCCAAAATAATCTAGGATCAGATATCATGATGAGCTTTGATGAATGTCCCCCTTTCTATCAGCCTTATGATTACGTCAAAGCTTCTGTGGAACGGACCTCTCGTTGGGCAGAGCGTGGTCTAAAAGCGCATCAACGTCCCCATGATCAAGGACTTTTTGGTATCGTGCAAGGCGCTGGCTTTGAAGACTTACGCCGCCAATCTGCGCGTGATCTTGTCAGCATGGATTTCCCTGGCTACTCTATTGGTGGGCTTGCTGTGGGTGAGTCTCATGCTGAGATGAACGCTGTCCTTGACTTTACAACGCCGCTTTTACCAGAAGATAAACCACGTTATTTGATGGGGGTTGGTGCACCAGATAGTTTGATTGATGGGGTTATTCGTGGTGTAGATATGTTTGACTGTGTGCTACCAACGCGTATTGCGCGAAATGGCACAGCAATGACAAGTTTTGGCCGTGTGAATATTAAAAATGCCAAATATGAGCTTGATTTCACTCCGCTTGATCCAGAATGTGATTGCTATTGCTGCTCAAATTATACTCGTGCTTACTTGCGTCACTTATTCAAAGCAGATGAAACATTTGGATTGCGCCTTTTAAGCTATCATAACTTACATTTCTTGATTAACTTGATGACAAATGTTCGTCAAGCTATTATGGATGATAATCTTTTAGAGTTTAGAGAAGACTTTTGTGAAAAATACGGCTATAATAAGCCAAATGCTAAAAACTTTTAAAAATCAAAAACAGAGAAAATTTACGTTTTCTCTGTTTTTGATTGAATCCCTCATAAAAATATAATCCCACATTTAAAAATGGTAAAATAAGGAAAAGATTGTCACCGTGATGAAGAGGAGGTTTCTCAGAATGTTGAATATTTTGCAGTATGATTCGTACCTAGCACCGTATAAAGAGGACTTGTCCTATCGCTTGTTTGAATTTTCAAGAACGAAGAAGCGATTACTTGGAATGGAGGGAAAACTTACAGATTTTGCCAATGGCCATAAATACTTTGGCTTTCAACAAGAAGAAAACTATTGGACATTTCGTGAATGGGCCCCGAATGCAGAAAAAGCTTTTTTAGTAGGTGACTTTAATGGTTGGTCCGACCAACATGAACTAAAGGAAGCTTATGGTGGTGGGTGGGAAATAGTTGTCCCAGGCTCCCTACCTTTAGGCTCTAAGGTGAAGGTTAAATTGATTGTCAATGGGGCGGAAGTTTATCGAGTACCTTCTTATGCTTTCTATGCTGTTCAAAATGAATATTTTGAGCTAGATGGTGTGGTTGTTGCTCCCAAATATAAATTTCAACATTCCTCTCCCCTTTTGAAGGATGAAGCACCACTCATTTATGAAGCCCATATCGGGATTTCTAGTGAAGAGCATAAGATAAGTACTTATCAAGAATTTACGCAGGAAGTTTTACCTCGTATTAAGGCAGCGGGCTACAATACAATCCAGCTTATGGGTATTATGGAGCATCCCTTATATGCGAGTTTTGGTTATCAAGTTTCTAACTTTTTTGCAATATCCAGCCGTTTTGGTAAACCTGAGGATTTAATGGCTCTGATTGATGCAGCACATGGTATGGGTCTTCGCGTGCTATTGGATGTGGTCCATTCACATGCCGTAAAAAATGTTGGAGACGGTCTGAATCTTTTTGATGGAAGTAGTGATCAATATTTTCATCAAGGAGCGCGTGGTGAGCATGCAGCTTGGAATACAAAATTGTTTAATTACGGTAAAGATGAAGTTATCCACTTTCTTTTATCTAACCTCAAGTTTTGGTTAGAGACTTATCATTTTGATGGTTTTCGTTTTGATGGGGTTACCAGTATGTTGTACCATCATCATGGATTGGGTACAAGTTTTGATAGCTATGAGAAGTATTTTTCAACAGAAACAGACATCGAAGCAATTGTTTATCTTATGTTGGCTACTGAACTTGTTCGTCAAGTGAAGCCGGAGGCAACACTGATTGCCGAAGATATGTCCGCTATGCCCGGAATGGCACTTCCCATATCTGATGGAGGTATTGGCTTTGACTATCGCCTCTCGATGGGGGTACCGGATTATTGGATCAAGCAATTTAAAGAAAAATCTGATGAGGATCTTGATTTGATGCAACTTTGGTGGGAATTAACCACACGACGTCCCGGAGAAAAGAACATTGGCTATGTGGAAAGTCATGATCAGGCTTTGGTTGGAGATAAGACGCTGATGATGTGGCTGGCAAATGAAGCAATCTATGATGCGATGGATATCCATAGTGAATCAATGGTGGTTGACCGCGCCGTTGCCTTGCACAAAATAGTACGCTTGATTACCTTTAGTTTAGCCGGAGAAGGCTATCTCAACTTTATGGGAAACGAATTTGGGCATCCAGAATGGTTGGATTTTCCAAGAGAAGGTAATCAAAACAGTTTTCAACACGCTCGTCGGCAATGGTCTCTCGCAGCAAAGGAGAATTTGCGCTACCAATACCTTCTCAAGTTCGATCATGATATGATTGCTTTAGAAAAAGACTATCACTTTTTGAAACAAAGTGATAGTTTACAACAATATTGGATAAAAAATGAGGATAAACTTTTAGCCTATCGTAAGGGAGAACTGCTATTTGTTCTCAATTTCCATCCCACAATGGAGCAAAAACTCCAGCTTGATATGCCTCAAACACCAATCTTTCTCATGGATACAGATCATCAAAAATATGGGGGATTTGGTCCTCGCTCAAGTTTTTCTTATCAAAAAGAAACGGGAAAACTTAAACTTTCATTAGCTGCACGCACAGCAATGGTCTTTCACTTATAAAAGCGAGCATTGGCTCGCTTTTATATACCTTATTTTTATCAGGAATTTTAGAAATGAAAATTGTATAATAGAAGAATGACTAAAATCGAATTAAAAGCTGGTGAACGCATGGATCAGATCGCGGCATCAAATGTACAAATTATTCAAAGTCGAGAGGTTTTTTCCTTCTCGATTGATGCAATTCTCCTCGCAAAATTCCCGCGCCTTCCTAAAAAAGGAAAGATCGTGGATATGTGTGCGGGAAATGGGGCAGTGGGACTTTTTGCCAGCTCAATGACCAATGCACATATTACAGAAATTGAACTGCAAGAACGTCTAGCTGAAATGGCACAACGCTCTATTAAACTCAACGGCTTAGAAGAGCAAATGACTGTTATTAATGATAACTTGAATAATTCCTTAGACTATATCAATACCTCAACAGTTGATTTAATTTTTTGCAACCCGCCATATTTTAAGCTGGATGAAGCGAGTCATATTAATGATAATCACCATTATACACTTGCGCGCCATGAATTAGCGACAAATCTTGATGAAATTTTTGAAACCAGCAAGCGCCTTTTAAAAACAAATGGGCATTTGGCTATGGTCCATCGTCCTGAGCGCTTTTTTGAAATCACAGATAAAATGAGAGCCCACAATCTGATTCCTAAGCGCATTCAGTTTGTTTATCCAAAAGCTAATCAAGCAGCAAATATACTACTGATTGATGCGATTAAAGATGGGAAGGCTGGGGGAGAAGTTTTTCTTCCACCTTTGATTGTACATGGAGAGGATGGCGCTTATACAGAAGAAGTTCGAAAAATCTATTATGGTGAAGCATAAACGTTTTAAAGAAGATTATGCCAGAAATTATCTGGTATTTTTTCATAAGAAAAAATGTAAAAATTTACAAAAAGTCGGATTTTGTGAGAAAATATTTTCAAAAAAACCATTGTTATGTTATAGTAGGTATCTATTAAATTTTGGGAGAATTTTATTTAATGAATAAACGAATTTTAACACTTGGTGTACTTGCACTTGCCTCAGTAACTGTCCTGGCTGGTTGTCGTGGTCGCAATACTGAATCAGCGGGCGCTGCAACAGACTTAAAAGTAGCACTTGTTCCAAGTACAGGAGGGGTAGATGATCGTTCATTTAACCAATCCGCTTGGGAAGGCCTACAAGAATGGGGCAAAGAAAACGGTTTGTCACAATCAAAAGGTATCAACTACTTTAACGCAAGCGCCGTTTCTGAATATACAACCAACTTTAACTCTGCTGTTTCGGCAGGTTATGGTTTAGTATTCGGGGTTGGATTCGACCTCCAAGAAGCAACATCACAGGCAGCAAAAAATAATTCGGATACAAAATTTACAATTATTGATTCAGTGATAGAAGGACAAGATAATGTTGCCTCAGCGACATTTGCAGATCAAGAAGCAGCTTATCTTGCAGGTGTAGCAGCAGCCAAAACTACTAAAACAGATAAAGTCGGTTTTGTTGGTGGGATGCAATCAGATATTATCACTGCCTTCGAAAAAGGTTTTACCGCAGGAGTAAAATCCGTTAATCCGGCGATAAAAATTGAAGTGCAGTATGCTGGTACTTTTACTGATGCTGCCAAAGGTAAAACAATAGCAGCAGCAATGTATGGTTCAGGTAATGATGTTATTTATCAAGCAGCAGGGGGATCTGGTGCAGGTGTCTTTTCTGAAGCTAAGGCTCTAAATAATACAAAAAATGAAGCAGATAAGGTGTGGGTCATTGGAGTAGACCAAGATCAAGAGTATCTTGGTAATTATAAATCTAAAGACGGAAAAGATTCGAACTTTGTCTTAGCTTCATCTGTCAAAGAAGTTGGTGTTGCTGTAAAAGATATTGCAAACAAAACTAAGGATAATCAATTCCCTGGCGGACAAGTTCTTAATTACAATCTAAAAAATGGTGGGGTTAGCCTAGCCAAAGATCATTTGTCAGATAAAACATGGAAAGAAGTTGAAGCTGCAAAACAAAAGATTATTGATGGCGAAGTTACAGTGCCAGAAAAATAAAAAAAGCCATCTAAGATGGCTTTTTTAGTTTAATAAATCATATCATAAAGTTCAATTGCTATAAGGTCGATATCATCAAAGATAGCAACATCTTTTTGTTTTGGATATTTGATAGAAAAGGCAGTTTCTTCTGGCACGAAGCTTACAGTTGCAATAACTTCACCTTCGCGTTCAAAGTTGTAAGTTTCTTTTGGATCAGCCGTTTCAATCAAACGATTTAAACGATCCATGATTGCCATCAAATGTGATTTCATTATTTCCTCCAATGCTTATTTTAAGGGCCTTTTTAATTGTCCCACAAGCCTTATTTCATATTTTCTTTATCTATTTTAACATAATTCTGTAGATTTTTAGCGAGTTTAGTTGCTTTTTTTGTTAAATATTGCGCTCTAATTTTTTCTCTACGGATAGAACGTTTCATTTGTCTTGACCATTTTTGAGTAACGACATCAAATTCTTCTAAAAAATGCTCAGAATTTTTACGTGCTTGGTATTCTACAATCGTGTCTTGATAAAAGTTGTATACTTGTTGCGCAAAGTTTTCTGCAGAAATTTCATACAATTTTTCAGCAAATTTTTCTTGGTCAAGAGTTTGGCTTTCTTGTACCGCTGCTACGACTGTATCTACGATTTCTTCATCAGAAGCAAAGAGGCGGCCGAACTCCTTATCATCAATAAGCTCTGTGAGGTATGGATTTACTGTTGCTAAAACACGTGTCCCAGCAGCCAGTGCTTCAAGATAAGTTAAACCCTGGGTTTCAGAAGTAGAGGCTGAAATGAAAAAGTCTGCTGCTTTATAGTAATAAGCTGTCTTTGTATTTTTTACAGCACCTGTAAAGACCACATATTCTTCCAGATTTAGTTCATCCACTTGTTCTTGGAGATTTTTCATATATGGACCATCTCCAACGATAACTAATTTTACAGCTATTTGTTTAACCAATTGTGGCATAGCTGCGACAACTGCTTGAATATTTTTCTCGGCCGCTATTCGTGAGAGGCTAAGGAGCATGGTTTCATCATCTTTAAGACCTAAGCTGTGACGTAGGTCATGAATCTCTTCAGGAGTAATTTCATCTCGTTTGAAGCGGGACAAATCAATCCCTGTGGGAATAATTCGTTTAGGTAAGTCGATGCCATAGCCATTTACAGTGTCTAAGACCATTTGGCTCGGACAAATAATAGCTTCACTGCCACGGAGGAAATTTTTGATGATATACTTCACCATACTAGGGCGAATCAAATGTCCTTTCGCAATATAATGGACGTAATCTTCATATTTTGTATGTAAAGTATGGATAACAGGAATTTGAAGTTGTTGTGCGACCATCTTTCCTAAGAGACCCATTCCAAACTCTGTTTGTGTGTGAATAATATCAAGCTGGTAGGTTTGTGCAATTTGATAAGCAGCAAAAACCCCCTTGATTACAATTTTACGTTCAGCAAGTGACACAAATGGCACACTTTGGAAACGTATGATATTTTCAGGCTCATGATCAACATCAGCGTGTGGATCCGTTGTAGTAAAGATAAAAACCTGATGTCCGAGTTTTTCTAACTCAATAGTTAAGCTTTGAATACTTGTCGCTACCCCACTAATCTGTGGGAAGTAGCTGTCTGTAAAAATTCCGATTCTCATAGTTTTTCTCTTTTATAACTCCAAAGTTTGGCGATAAGCAGCAGCAAGCTCAGCCGCGACATTTTCAATGGCGCGTGTTTGTGCTACTTGATAGCCTTTTTCTGTTTTATCAATTGTGCCGTTCAATACTTTTTTGAGTTCAGCTACAAAACCATCAACATCTGAGGCTAAACTAGCTGATGTGGGATCGAGCCACCCTTTATAAACTGGAATATCACGTACTACGACATTTTGATGGCTAGCCAGAGCTTCTAAAACCACAATTCCTTCGGTTTCTTCGCGTGAAGGGAAGAAGAAGGCATCAGCAGCAGTCATTGCTCCCTCATAAATGTCTCCCTTGATATAGCCAGGGAAGCATACATTGTCAGGATGGTTCTTTTTGACTAGACGACGTACCCAGCCGGGAATGGTCCAAAGATTCTGATAGCCAAACCAGATAAACTGAACATTTGGCATGTTTTCAGCCACTTTAATGAAATCGTCAATGCCCTTCCGTTTAAAATAAAGACCAGCACAGATAACCACTTTTTGCTTATCTTTAATCTTAAAATATTGACGGAAGGCTTCTTCTTTCTCAGGATTTGCTTGATACTTGTTCAAATCAATCCCGTTTGAGATAGGTAGAATAGGACAAGTCAAGCCATACCCACGTAAAAGGCCAGCTGAATAGCCTGTAGGCGTAATCACCAAATCAGCTTGACGATAAAAACGCATCAAGTAGCGTTTAAATAAAGGTGAAATCAAGTTAGAACCGAGAAATGAATCTCGGAAATCTTCTTCTGTAGAATGTCCGTGGAAGATAACTTTTTTTCCAGCTTTTTTGGCTTTTTTGAGCATTCGCCAACTTTGCGGCCCGTAAGTATTGAGATGGAGAATGTCATAATCCTCATTTGGATTTTGTGTCCAATCTACCTGCATTAGATCTAATGCTCTTTGTTGATGTTTCATTGCACGACCAATTCCTGAGCGACTCAAAATTTGTTCGGCTTCTAAATAAAGTAATATTTTCATGCTTATCACTATTTTACCATAATTCTATTAACAAAAAATAAATATTTATTATAATTACTTATCAAAAAAATCCCCTGTTTTAAGGGGATGTAATTTTTTAATTTTGTTTGTCAAAGTTAATATCACTACTTGTTTTATCCAACTTAATATTCGTAGTAGCTTGTTTTCCATTACGATAATAAGTTACCTTGATTGTATCACCGATTGAAGATTTATAAAGTGTACTTTGAAGGTTCACACTTGAGGTGATTTCATCATCATTGATTTTAACAATAACATCACCTTGCTTGAGTCCAGCTTTAGCGGCAGGCATTCCTGCTTGAACCTCAGCGATAGCCACACCATTAGTAACATCTTCAGGAAGGTTAAGTGATGCTAACATATTTTGTGAAAGACTTGATAAGTTAACCATCTGCACACCGAGAGCTGGTCGAATAACTTTGCCATCCTTCTCCAACTTATTAATAATGTTGACCACGTCATTGGCCGGAATCGCAAAGCCCATGCCTTCTACAGAGACACCGCTGCCGCTTGTTCCACTTGGTGTTGAGGTAATTTTACTTGAGGTGATCCCGATGACTTGTCCCTGAATATTTATGAGTGCACCGCCAGAGTTCCCGGGGTTTATCGCTGCATCTGTTTGGATAGCATTAACATTAATGGTTTGGCCTTGGCTGTTTTGCAATGTAACATTGCGATTAAGACTTGAAACAATTCCTTCTGTTGCTGAGTTGGCATATTCACTTCCCAGTGGAGAACCCACCGCGATAGCTGGCTCGCCAACAGTAAGTTTGTCAGAGTTCCCGAATGTTGCTGTTTCTTTGACATATTTAGCATCAATTTTAAGGACGGCTAAGTCAGAATAAGCATCAGAACCAACGACTTCAGCAGTAACTTTTTGACCACCAGCCATGAGAACTTCTAAAGACGAAGCGCCTTCAATAACATGATAGTTAGTTACAATATATGCAGTATTTCCGTCTTTTTTATAAATAACACCAGATCCTTCTCCAGCCAGCTGTGGGGTATTACTTTCATTACTGTTTGCACTGCCTTCGCCGAAAATCTTTTCGAAATCATTGCTTGAGGACGATTTTTGGTAATTAAGAACGGAAACAACAGTATTCGAAATCTTCTTGATTGCTTTGGTTGTATCTGTATTTACTTGTACGTTCACTGTATTTACAGAATTGTCAGTAGTATTATTAGTTGAGGGTGTGTTGGTCATGTTTTGGTAGATAGCACTACCTCCGAGGGCTATAGCACCTCCGGCTACGCCCGTAATAAGTAATGAGGCGATATTTTTCTTTGCCATAGTACAAGATTCTCCTTTTCCAGTAAGAAATATTTATACACAAGTATAATGTACATTCCTTAAATAATCTTTAATATAATACTTATAATAGGGGGATACTCACATTTATATAATACCTTAAAAGCCACTAAAATGGAAATAGAAGAATAAGTTTTCCACAATTCTGTGTAAAACATGATAGTAATTGTGAACAAGTGAATAAAATTCACAGCTTTTCCACAAGAATGTGGATAAATTGGGATAAATGTTGATAAATCTAGCTTTCATTTTGCTTTCAACTGGGGAAAAAGATAAAATAGGAGAATGAAGATAAAATTAATTGTTGTAGGAAAGCTGAAAGAAAAGTACCTCATAGATGGAATAGCTGAATACCAAAAGCGTATGCGTACGATGAACCCTGTGGAAATTATTGAGTTGCCCGATGAAAAAATTCCCGATAATGCCTCAGATAAGGAAAAAGAAGCAGTAAAAAATCGAGAAGGTGAAAAAATACTGGCTCGAATTGAGGATGGGGATAAATTGGCTATTCTTGCCATTCAAGGAAAGCTAATGACTAGTGAGGATTTGGCTGAATTTGTGAAAAACTGTGAAATTTATGGTACACGCCAATTGGTTTTGGTAATAGGTGGCTCTTTAGGATTATCTGATGCTGTCTATAAACGAAGTGATTTACAAATTTCTTTTGGACGGTTTACTTTGCCGCATCAATTAATGCGACTTGTACTTATTGAACAAATTTATCGTGCACAAATGATAAATAGAGGGAGCGCCTATCATAAATGAAAATTATAGAGGACTTTCATGCTCATGCTGATGCAGCAAAGGCTAAGAAGCAAGAAGCTTATTTGCGAGACCAATTTAAATTTTTAGGGCTTCCTACACCAGTTCGTCGTGAGTTATCCAAAAGTTTTTTGAAGGAAAAAACTCAGAAAAAAGTAGTGGATTGGAAACTTATTGAGCGATTATGGTCAGAAGCAGAAAGAGAATTTCAATATTTAGCTTGTGATTATCTCCGAAAAATGAAGAAATATCTAAAGGCTACAGATCTACCAAAAATTTATCAATTGGCAACGACCAAATCTTGGTGGGAAACAGTGGATAGCCTGGATGAAGTGGTTGGATATTTGTTGTTAAGCGAGAAGATAGAAAGACAAGATATTTTGCAATGGTCAATAGATGAAAATTTTTGGATTCGACGAATCGCTATTGACTGTCAGCTTGGCTTCAAAGAAGTAACTGATACAGAACTCTTAGCCTGTGTAATTCAAAATAATCTGGGGTCAAAAGAATTTTTTATTAATAAAGCAATTGGATGGGCGTTAAGAGATTATTCGAAGACGAATCCAAAATGGGTTGCCCACTTTCTTTCAGAAAATAAAGACAAACTTGCAACTTTGACTTTACGTGAAGCGACTAAGTATTTATAGACAGCCCTTACAAAATGTGCTATAATAGTGCTATTGTCTGTGGATAATCAATGTTTTAAAGGAGAATTTAATAAATGAATGTTATGTCTTTGATCTTTATGGTTGTTGTTGTAGGTGGGATGATGTTCTTCATGAACCGTAGTCAAAAGAAAGCTCAACAACAACGTCAAGAACAATTGAACTCAATGGTTATTGGCGCAGAAATCGTAACTATTGGTGGTTTACACGGTGTCTTGAGTGGTATTAACGAAGCTGATGCAACAATTGAATTAGACTGTGAAGGCGTTATTTTGACATTTGACCGTGCAGCTGTTAAAACAGTAAAAAACAATACTGCTGCAGCACCAACAGTTTCTGAAACAACAGTTGTCGAAGAAACTAAAAAAGAAGATAACCCAATCGAAGAATAAGCAGTAAAAGATAAGTTTAAAAGCCTATCACTTGTGATAGGTTTTTTGTTTTTCTAAAAACCCGAGATTATATTGTAAAAACAGGTCTTGTTCTCTTTAGAAAGCCACTATTGAAGTGTCTTTAGAGCAAAATTTATCGAATTTAACTGTGTTTTTATCTAAAATATGATAAAATGGGAATACTAACTGTGAGGTGCTATGTTTAATAACTTAAAAAATAACTCGCAAGAGCAAGTTCCAGTGCCACGGCATATAGGAATAATTATGGATGGTAATGGCCGTTGGGCTAAAAGACAAGGAAAGCCCAGAATTTTTGGGCATAAGGCTGGAATGGATGCCCTGAAGTCAGCAGCTATCCACGGTCAAAGACGTGGTGTAAAAGTAATGACTGTTTATGCTTTTTCGACAGAAAACTGGTCTCGTCCTATGGATGAAGTTAAGTTTATCATGAGTTTGCCCATTGATTTTTATAGTAAATATCTTCCGATACTTAACGAAGAAAATATTCAAATTAGGATGATTGGTGAGCGCGAAGGTTTACCAAAAGCAACTTTAAATTCAATTGATCGTGCAGCTTCTGAAACAGCAAATAATACAGGTATGATTCTTAACTTTGCCATGAATTATGGCGGGCGTCGGGATATCCTTTTGGCTATTCAAGAGTTGGCAAAAAATGGTAAAGACTTGTCGAAAATTACGGAAGAAGAACTTTCCGCCCATTTGCAGACTTCAATTTTACCTGAAGAGTTACGGGATCCAGATTTGATTGTCCGGACTTCAGGGGAATTACGTTTGTCTAACTTTTTACCTTGGCAGGCTGCCTACAGCGAGCTTTACTTTACAGATGTAGCTTGGCCAGATTTTGATGAAGCAGCTTTAGATGCTGCTATTTTAGAGTTTCAAAAACGTGATCGCAGATATGGAGGAATAAAATGATAAAGCGTATAATCACTGCTATTATCGGAGGAGCCGTTTTTATTGGCCTAATGTTGGCAGGCGGTGCCTATTTTCAAATATTAATAGCATTGTTGGTTATTATAGCGATGAATGAACTGTTCAAAATGCATAAACTACAGCTGATGTCTTTCGAAGGAATATTATCAACCATGGCGGCCTTATGTTTGGCTTTGCCAATTGGGAAATATTTCTTTGGTATGGACGTTGAGGGGAGCACACTACTCTTCATGCTCTGTTTGTTTGGTATGTTGACGGCTATGGTTTTTTCAAAAGGATCATATAGTTTCGAAGATATCGGTTTTCCTTTTCTCTCAGCCTTCTATGTAGGCATTGGTTTTCAAAGTTTGCTCTTGGCACGTGAGAGTGGTTTAGCTGTAGTCTTTTTGGCCTTATTTATTGTTTGGTCTACAGATATTGGTGCCTACTTTGTAGGGCAGTCAATTGGTAAACGAAAATTGATTCCTGATGTTTCACCAAATAAGACTGTAGAAGGTTCTATTGGAGGTATCTTGTCTGCAGTGGTCGTTGCAATTCTGATGTATATTTTTTATAAAAATGACTTGCCTCAAATCGGCTTGGTAAAACTTGTCCTCTTTACCATTGTCTTTTCTATCGTAGGGCAAATTGGTGACTTAGTAGAGTCAAGCATCAAACGTCATTATGGTGTCAAAGATTCGGGGAAACTTTTACCTGGACATGGAGGTGTACTTGATCGCTTTGACAATTTAATCTTTGTCTTCCCAATCATGCATTTATTAGGCTTGTTCTAAGCCTTTAGGTAAAATAATATGAAATAAAAATACTCTCACTTCACATTTTATTACGCTTTAGGTAAAATATAGTGTTAAGGAGAGTTTTGTTTCAAAGAAAATAAGAAATACATACACCTTTAAAGCTATTCAATCACAAGCTGATGAAAAGCTAGAAGATTAAGGGAGGATCTTTATTGATTCAAACATTGGTAACATTTATCATTGTCTTTGGTATTATTGTTGTTGTCCATGAGTATGGTCATTTGTTCTTTGCTAAGCGCGCGGGAATTTTAGTCCGCGAGTTTTCCATTGGAATGGGCCCCAAAATTTTTGCACACCAAGCCAAAGATGGCACATTTTATAGCATTCGTATACTTCCTCTTGGAGGCTATGTCCGCATGGCGGGTTGGGGCGATGATACAACAGAAATAAAAAAAGGTACCCCGGCATCTTTGATGATTGTGGAAAATCACGTCGTGAAAATTAATCTTTCGGAACGAGTAACTTTGGAGAACAGTGTTCCCATGTTGGTCACTGAATACGATTTTGAAGAAGCGCTTTTCATTGAAGGAGAAGTTTTCGGTGAAACAAAACGTTATTCAGTTGACCATGATGCAACGATTATTGAGACTGATGGTACGGAACTTCGTATCGCTCCACGAGATGTACAATATCAAAGTGCTAGCGTTCTTGGCAAAATTTTAACAAATTTTGCTGGACCTTTAAATAACTTTATTTTAGGGATTATCGCTTTTATTATCATCACTTTTATGCAAGGTGGTGTACCTTCTAACACGAATCAGATTGGACAAGTCCAATCAGACACCCCAGCTTATTCAGCAGGTTTACAGCCGAAGGATAAAATCCAAGCAGTCAATGGTGAAAAAACTGGGAACTGGGAAGAAGTTGTTCAACGGATTAGTGCAAATGATGGAAGTGAAATCAAGCTGGATATTGAACGCGATGGCGTGGCAAAGACCTTAGAGCTTAAACCAGAAAAAATTGATGGAAGATACCGTATTGGTATCACTCAAACGATCAAAACTGGTTTTTTGGATAAATTAACGGGCGGCTTTACACAGGCTGCTAACGCTACAACGCTGATATTTAAAGCTTTAGGTAATCTTATTGCTCAGCCAAGTCTTGATAAACTTGGTGGCCCCGTTGCCATTTATGATTTAAGTGGGCAAGCAGCTCGAGAAGGACTACTATCTGTCATTGCGTTACTAGCCATGCTCTCAATCAATCTGGGTATCGTGAATTTAATCCCAATCCCCGTCCTTGACGGAGGAAAGATTGTCCTCAATATTGTTGAGGCTCTACGAGGTAAACCTCTTTCACAAGAAAAAGAAGGTATTTTAACACTTGTTGGGCTTGTCTTTATGGTAGTCCTGATGATTGCTGTAACTTGGAATGATATTCTCCGGGCCTTTATTAGATAAGAAACGAAAAATTTAAGGAATAAAATATGAAACAATCAAAAATGCTTATACCAACGCTTCGCGAAATGCCAAGCGATGCACAAGTTATCTCACATGCTCTTTTAGTTCGTGCGGGATATGTCCGACAAATTTCTGCAGGTATTTACGCTTACTTGCCGTTGGCAAATCGTGTGCTTGAAAAACTTAAAACAATCATGCGTGAAGAATTTGAAGAAATCGGTGCGGTAGAACTCTTGGCTCCTGCACTTCTCACTGCAGACCTTTGGCGTGAATCAGGACGTTATGACACTTATGGGGAAGATCTCTATAAATTGAAAAATCGCGATCATTCCGATTTCATTTTAGGACCTACACATGAAGAAACAATGACGGCCTTGGTGCGTGATGAAGTTACTTCTTATAAAAAACTTCCTTTAAATGTTTATCAAATTCAATCGAAATATCGTGATGAAAAACGTCCGCGTTACGGATTGCTCCGTGGTCGGGAATTCATCATGAAAGATGGCTATAGTTTCCATGCGGACTATGAAAGCCTTGATGAAACTTACAACGACTATAAACGTGCTTATGAAAAAATCTTTAGCCGTGCAGGGCTTGATTTCAAGGCGATTATCGGTGACGGTGGTGCTATGGGCGGTAAAGATAGTCAAGAATTCATGGCTATCACAGCTGATCGTACGGATCTGGAAAAATGGTTGGTTCTGGGAAATTCTATTGAATCAATTGACGAAATTCCAAACACAGTCATTGAGCAAATCCAAGAAGAACTTGCCAAATGGCTTGTTGCTGGTGAAGACACAGTCGTTTATGCTGACGGTGGTGACTATTCTGCTAACTTGGAAATGGCAACAAACAAGTTTGAAAATATCGCCAGCTATACGGAAACTTTGGAGCTTGAAAAAGTTGCAACACCTGACGCGAAGACAATTGATGAAGTTGCTGCCTTTTTAGAAGCTGACGTTGCTGAAACGATTAAAACACTTGTTTTCCGTGCTGATGAAGAGTTGGTTGTAGTCCTGATGCACGGTAATGATGAGTTGAATGAAGTCAAACTCCAAAACTACTTAGGTGCAAGTTCTGTTGAACCTGCTACAGAAGCAGATGTTGAAAACTTAGCTGGTGCTCACTTCGGATCACTTGGTCCTATCGGTTTGAAAGATGTTAAGATTATTGCTGACCGTGAAGTTCAAGCAGTTAAGAATGCTATCATCGGTGCAAATGAAGATGGTTTCCACTATCGTAATGCTAATTTTGGTCGTGACTTTGAAGTAGACGAATTTGTTGATTTACGTACGGTTAACGAAGGCGAAATGTCTCCTGACGGTCGTGGTACACTTAAGTTTGCACGTGGTATTGAGATTGGTCACATCTTTAAATTAGGCACACGTTACTCAGATTCAATGGGCGCTAACGTTCTTGACAAAAATGGTAAGGCAGTACCAATCGTTATGGGTTGTTATGGTATCGGCGTGAGCCGTTTGCTTTCAGCAATTCTTGAACAATTTGCCCGCATTTACGTAGAGAAAACACCACGCGAAGAGTACAAATTCAGCTGGTCAATCAACTTCCCTAAAGAACTTGCACCATTTGATATCCACTTGGTACCTGTCAATACAAAAGATGAAGAAGCAATGGCTGTAACAGCTGAACTAGAAACAGCTCTTCGTGGTAAAGGCTATCAAGTTCTTGTGGATGACCGTAATGAACGTGCGGGAGTCAAGTTTGCTGATAGTGATTTGATTGGCTTGCCTGTTCGTGTGACTATCGGTAAAAAAGCAAGCGAAGGTATTGTTGAAGTCAAAATTCGTGCGACTGGCGAAGTTGTTGAAATCAATAAAGAAGAACTTGTCAACACGATTGAGATTTTGACGAAATAAGATACTTCAGATTAAGTCTCTAAAACTTTATCTGGCAACTTTTTAAAGTATAAATGAAAAGATTGAGATTGGAATAGTCTTGATCTTTTTTTATATCTTTACTTGAAAGAAAAATGTTATGTTACAATTTATTTAAATTAATTAACGAAATGTTAAAGGCAGAAATATATTTAGAGGAAGTTCCTCTTATTCTATTAAGAAAAGATTATCATGGAAAAAGTAAAGTTAATACTGAATGACTTGCAAAGCGATGTAAAATAATTCTTGCTTGTATCTGGAGAATAAATTGTTTATTTCCACCTTTTGGCAGGTAAAACTTTAAAATAACCCCCTTTTGGGAAAGTGGGGAGGTTAATCATAATTGAATAACTAGCATTATTTTCCTCAAGCCCATAATAAAATGAACTTAGAATATCTAATAAAGGTTAGGTGAAACATTATGAAATTATTTTTCTTAGGTTTAGCATTTATACTAGGCACAAATTTTTTGAGGAGATTTGTGCAATGGGGACTTGTGGCTTTCCTAGAATTTCCCATCAATCTAACGACAGACTTATTATGTCTAGCCATTTCTGGTCTTTTCTTATTAGCAGTCTTTATGCTTGGACCTCGGAAAATTGATACTCTAAAATTAATTTTTTTATCATTCTTATTGCTTACCCGTTTTTTCAGTCAGCTTTTCAACCATATGCTTGTGTCTGGTTTTGATTTTCCTAACACTTTAGCTATAGAGTTTTTGAGTTTTGCTCTTCCCGCTCTTATCTTTGGAATACTTTTTGCTATCCTAGGGCGGGAGGTTAATGTTTCTAAGTGAAATCTAAATATTTTAAAAATTTATACATGGAGGGATTTTATGATGCAACATAAAAAGTGGAAGTTATGGTTTATCTTAGCTGGTTCAATTCTTGTCTTTTCAGTTTTTATTATGCTGTTGGTGAATTTTGATCAGAAGATTGAATTTAGCATAGGGAAATTTACTCCGAATTACACAGCTCAAAAATACTATTACCATGAAAGTAAGGGTAAAACCGAATTGTCTGTTTCTGATTTTAAAGGAACTACCAACATCAAGAAGCAATTTAATTCTCCAGGTATTTTACAAGCAGATATTTCTGAAGGTGAAGCAGTTGTTCATATAGGAGAAACAGAAAAAGTGTTAGAGAATAAGCAGCCTTTAAGGCTGAGCGATAAAGATGACTTAAAGATTCAAGGCGAATTTTCCGGAAAGGTTGTTTATTTGCAAGATGGGAATTGAAACGCTCCTAAAAGAAAGTAAAACTATTTTGGGAAGAAGATGCTTTCTAGGATTCTTAGGACTAATTAAAAGTTTTGATGTTTTTTTCATATTTTTTAGTTTCTTCGCTTTCTTTATTTTCACTCGATTGGTAAAATGAATCTTGAAAGCAAGAGATGTAATATAAGCTTGCCGCTGAAACCGCCAACCCCACTTTTGGTAGCTGTTTGTTTATATGTAGTAGATCAATCTACCAGCAATAACACGGGATAGTAGATTAATTTTGCTTTCTTTTGTTATACCCTTAGTTGGATAAGAAGTTTGCTCGATTTAATTAACTTGTATTTCATACGCAAAACAAAAATAAAGAACTAGGAACCATAAGATATGCTAAAACAGATTTTAAATAAGAAAAGATACGTTTGGGGAATACTTGGAATATCATTTTTCTACCTCACGATTACCCTCATACTTTGGGAAAGACTGCCAGATGAAATATTTCTTCCTTTACGTTTTGATATTTTCCGGAGTGTTGGTTTTTATCCTAAAACAATAGAAAATGTAGCTTTTGTTTTCATTACGACACTTATTGGGAGTTTCGCTATACAAATAGTTAGTGTAGCACTTTCTATTGGGAAGATTGACATATTCTCTTTTACGATTATTTCAAAATTAGTCGATTTATTTGGTTGGCTAGTTGCAATACTTGCACCTTTAGCCTTTTTTGTTTGTTCATTTGCTAATAATGGATTTTATCTTATTATTTTTTACCTTGTGGGGGCAATGATATTAAGTGGAGAATTTTTAAAGTTAAAATTTAGATACAAAAAGCCAAGAAAAGATATACATATAAACAATCGAGATTAAAATTATCTCGATTTTTTGTATATACTGATGAAAACAAAAACCAAATCCTAGCCAAATATATTTTGGGCTTTTCAGATTACTTTTTCTTATAATTCCAATATATTTGAAGGGAGATATCCTTAACTAAAAGGTCTTGTTGAAGAGTACTATAGACTTTCGATAGATATTATTACTAAAACATAATACAAATATATTGAAAAAAAGGCTAAAGTTTAAAAAAGGAACTATGTTTAGCGAATTATATAATAATATTACAAAACATTTTGTGTTAAATAATATTAAAATGTGTTATTGGTTTTGAAATTGGTGTAAAGGGAAATGACTGAAAAACTTTTCGTTTTTTAGTGACGAAGGAATACGAAATATGATATTTATTACAATAATGAGCACTTTTATATTTTTACTTATTAATTCACTTGAGGGCACCGAAAAAGTAAAAAATAAGAATAATACACAATATAAAAGTTTATTAGTGAAAAGAAATAGTGTCCTCATTGGTATTATGGATGGATTTGTAGTGGTACTAGGTATGATATTGACAATTGTGACATTACCTGGATATTTAGGCGATATTTTAATTAATTCAAATGATATAATCATAATATTTTTACTGTTTCTTACTATGAGAAGTTTGTTAGGGTATCTTGTGTTGAAGTACTATGAAAGAAGTATCAGATAAGTAGAAAAATCATCAATCTTAATGAAAATAGGAGTTTGAATTAGAAAGAAAAATATATTTTATTAACATTATAAATCAGCCTAAGTTGCTTATTTTCTTTGTTATAATTTTTTAACTTCATAATAATTTCCGATAAAAAGCACAGATGTTGCTTTTTTGTTATAATGGAGGATACAGAAAAAATAGAGATATGCGGAGAAAAAATGGAAACTCTTTTTGAAAAACTGATGGATCAAATAAAAATGCCAAACCAAATTCGCGAATCGGCTCTTTTTTCAAATGGAGAAATTGAAAATGTCGAAGTACATACAGAACGAAAGCTTTGGAAATTTCAATTGAAATTTGAGAAAATCTTGCCAGTTGAGCAGTGGAAGGTTTTGTCTGGATTGATTGAATCTGCTTTCTCAACTATCGCTGAGACAAAACTTTCAATAACAGTGGACCAACCCGAATTTGATGAGGCGATGCTTAACGATTATTATCAGCTTGCATTAACTTTACCAGGCTTAAAAGATACAGCTTTTGCGAATATCTTTAAAAAATATCAGATAGAGCAACGAGGCGTTCAGATCAATCTTTTGGTTGAAGATAATCCTCAGTTGGATCATTTTGTAAAAAAAGACTTTCCTATATTAGAAGAAAAGTTGAAAAACTTTGGCTTTGGAACACTTACCATTCGTCCTGTTGTTGATGAAAAGTTAACCTTAGAAAAACGAGAAGCACATGAACGTAAAGTGCATAACATGTTGGTTGCTGAGTCAGCTTCGCAACAGCAGATAAGTGAACTCAAAAAGCAACGTACGGATGAAGCTAGCGCCAAAATCGAAAAAGCACCTGAAAAAATTGATACAGCCATGTCAGAAGGAATTTCATTTGGACGTAAAATAAATGGCACAAGCCCTGTGACTTCCATGAGCTTTATCGCTGGCGAGGGAAGTGGCGTAGTTTTTGAAGGCTATGTCTTTGATGCGCATCATCGTGAGTTTGCCAGCAATGGTACAGGTAAAGTAAATCATGTTTTGGAGATGAAGATTGCAGATGAAACTTCCATCTTCCAAGTGGTTAAATGGGGACGCAAAGACAATGAAATAGCTCAATTTAATACCATTGTGGAGAAAGTCAAAGCGGCCAATACCAGCGAAGATGGCACGATTCAATTTGATCAGGGCATCTGGCTGCGTGTGCGTGGAAATATTGCACATGATGTTTATAAAGACGATCTAGTCATGACCGCAAATGATGTCGTTGAGATTGCTAAAAAAGAAGATTGTAGCCGAGTCGCAGCTCAAATCAGTGCTGTAAAATCAGATAAAATACAGATAGGGCGCGAGATTAAAAATTCTGAGCCCATCACTCCCATGCGCTCAGTTAGTGAATTTTCTACACATGGCTCTTTGGTATTCGAAGGGTACATCTTCAAGAGTGAACTACGAGAGATTAAGTCACGCAAGACAGGAAATATTAGCCATTTGCTAGAAATCGAAATGACTGACTATACATCTAGCTTTTATATCTCAAAATGGATTCGTGGCGATGAAGAAATCGCTGTGGCTAAACAGCTGACAGGGATATGGGCGCGTGTACGTGGTACAGTGCAGCATGATGACTATAAAAAGGATCTTGTCCTCCAGATGAGTGATCTGCAAGAAATACCGACTCAAAGAGTACGCGAAGATAAGGCAGCCGAAGAAGATAAACGTGTGGAATTTCATAGTCATACGAATATGTCAACTATGGATGCGATGCCTCCTGCAAGTAAACTTATCGCCCAAGCTGCGAAGTTTGGTCATAAAGCAATTGCTATTACAGATCATGCAGGCCTCCAAGCTTATCCAGAAGCCCACCAAGCTGGGAAAAAACATGGTGTAAAAATAATTTATGGCGTAGAAGCGAACCTTGTAGAAGACAAAATACCCATTGTATATAATGAAGAAGATGTAAATATGTATGAGTCTACTTATGTAGTCTTTGACGTAGAAACGACAGGTTTATCTGCTGTTCATAATGATCTGATTCAAATTGCAGGAACCAAGATGCATAAGGGGAATCCTATTGGGGAGTTTGACGAGTTTATTAACCCAGGTTATGCTATTAGTGATTTTACAACAGAACTAACAGGTATTACACAGGACCATTTAAAAAATGCAAAGCCTTTGTATGACGTTTTGAAAGCCTTTCAAGATTTTTGTCAAGGCAGTATCTTGGTTGCCCATAATGCCACCTTTGACGTTGGTTTTATGAATATGAATTATCAGCGAAATGGCTTGCCAATCATCAAGCAACCTGTGGTGGATACTTTGGAATTCGCCCGTAATCTGTACCCAGAAATGAAGCGTTTTGGCTTGGGACAATTGACGAAAAAGTTTCAGATTGGTTTAGAACATCACCACATGGCCAACTATGATGCGGAAGCTACTGGTCGACTATTATTTGTATTCCTTAATGAAGTACGTGATCGTTTTGGTTGGACGTCACTGCTTGACTTGAACGATAAACTCGTAGCGGAAGATTCTTATAAGAAAGTCCGTCCAAAACATGTTACACTCTATGCTCAAACGCAAGCGGGATTGAAGAATTTATTTAAACTTGTTAGTTATTCTAATGTTAAGTATCTTGCTGGTGTACCACGTATTCCACGTTCAGTTTTGCAAGAACATAGAGAAGGAATTATTGTTGGATCAGCTTGCAAATCAGGCGAAGTTTTTGACGCAATAACGAATAAAACTTTTGAAGAAGCACTAGAGATTGCGAAATTTTATGATTTTATTGAAGTCATGCCTCCAGCCCTGTATCATTCTCTTGTTGTCGGTGGAAATTTTAAAAATGAAAAAGAGCTTCAACAAACGCTGAAGGACTTGATTAAACTTGGGAAGAAATTAGGTAAACCAGTCTTAGCTACCGGTGATGCTCATTATCTTAATCCAGAAGATGCGATAAATCGTGAAATTATCATACGTTCGTTAGGACAAGGAGCAGAAATAAACTGGAATCAAGGTCGAGGCGAGCATGCCAAACCTCTACCTTTGCCTGAAGCACATTTCCGTACGACAGATGAAATGTTGGATGAATTCAGTTTCTTAGGTGAAGCCACAGCGCGTGAAATTGTTATCACCAACACGCAAGAAATGGCAGAGCGATTTGAAGAATTAACACCTGTAAGGGATGATCTTTATACCCCTAAGATGACCTTTGAAGGTGGGGAAAGTTCCGAGGAGCGTATCACACGTTTGACTTATGAGAAAGCACATGAGTGGTATGGAAATCCCTTACCCGATATTGTAGATGCTCGTTTAGAAAAAGAGTTGCGTTCGATTATAGGGAATGGCTTCTCAGTGGTTTATATCATTTCCCAAGAACTTGTACGGCGATCCAACGAGCGGGGTTACATAGTAGGTTCTCGTGGTTCAGTTGGTTCATCCCTTGTAGCAACAATGATTGGTATTACTGAGGTTAACCCGCTTGCACCACATTATCGCTGCCCGGAATGTCAATATTTTGAATGCTATGATGATGGGAGCTATGGCTCAGGTTACGATATGCCTGACAAAAATTGTCCAAAATGCGGACATAAATTAGTTAAAGATGGTCATGATATTCCCTTTGAAACTTTCCTTGGTTTCAAAGGGGACAAAGTTCCCGATATTGATTTGAACTTCTCGGGCGATGATCAACCCTTGGCCCACTTAGACGTCCGTGATATCTTTGGGGAAGACTACGCTTTTCGTGCGGGAACTATTGGTACTGTAGCAGAAAAAACAGCTTTTGGTTTTGTCAAAGGCTATGAACGAGATTACAATCAATTTTATAGCAATGCCGAAATTGATCGCTTGGCTATGACCTCAACTGGTGTCAAACGTACAACTGGACAACACCCAGGCGGGATTATCGTTATACCAAACTATATGGATGTCTATGATTTTACCCCTGTTCAATATCCAGCTGATGATGTTCGTGCAGAATGGCAAACTACTCACTTTGATTTCCATGCGATTCACGACAACATTTTAAAACTTGATATTCTAGGACATGATGATCCGACAATGATTCGAAAACTCCAAAGTTTGTCAGGAATTGACCCAAAAGATATTCCCATGGATGATGAAGAAGTAATGAAGCTCTTTACAGGTACGGAATCGTTGGGAATTACGGAGGAACAGCTGGGTGCAAAACTTGGAACATTGGGTATTCCGGAGATGGGAACCTTCACTTCAATGAACATGATTGCTGAAGCCAAACCGAAAACTTTTGCAGATTTACTACAAATTTCAGGTCTTTCACATGGTACAGACGTATGGGCAGGCAATGCCCAAGAATTAATTCGTTCAGGGATTGCTGACTTGTCCAGTGTTATTGGCTGTCGGGATGATATTATGGTCTACTTAATACATGCTGGCTTAGATGAATCCATGGCCTTTAATATTATGGAACGTGTACGTAAAGGAATGTGGAGTAAGATCGGTGCAGAAGAAAGAGAAACCTATGTCAATGCTATGCGTGAGCATGGTGTACCAGATTGGTATATTGAATCCTGTTCCAAAATCAAATACATGTTCCCCAAAGCCCATGCCGCTGCTTATATTATGATGGCACTACGTGTTGCGTACTTCAAGGTACATCAGCCAATTCTCTACTATTGTGCATGGTTTTCTATTCGTGCAACAACATTTGATGTTGCAACGATGGGAGCAGGCTTAGAGGCTGTTAAGGCGAAGATGAAGGAGATCCGTGATAAAGGTTTCGATGCAACAAATACAGAAGTTTCTTTACTAACAACACTTGAACTCTGTAATGAAATGCTTGAGCGAGGTTACAAATTTGGCAAAATTGACCTTTACCGTAGTGAAGCAACAGAGTTTGTAATAGATGGTGATACGTTGATTCCACCATTTATTACAATGGACAGCTTGGGTGAAAACGTTGCGAAACAACTTGTTGAAGCTCGCAAAGAAGGTGAGTTCTTGAGTATCATGGAACTTCGCAAAAGAGGAGGCGTGTCACAAACGGTTGTTGATAATATGAAAGCTATGGGAGTTCTCCAAGGGATGCCGGAAGACAATCAATTAAGTCTCTTTGAAGATTTATTTTAAAAAAACAGGAAATCAGACCGAAAGAGTCTGATTTTTTTTCTCCCAGAAAACGTGACAACAGAGGGGTTAAACCGAACGAAAGGAAAAAAAGTGGAAAAAAACACAGTTTATTCTTGACATGGGGAGATGAGTTTGATAGAATATAATAGTTGTCGCGAGAGAGCGAATC
>NZ_CAKPUG010000007.1 GCF_934191625.1 uncultured Lactococcus sp. | reverse complement strand
TCTATCAAACTCATCTCACCATGTCAAGAATAAACTGTGTTTTTTTCCACTTTTTTTCCTTTCGTTCGGTTTAAGCCTTAATTAATGGGCTTTTATAGCTTATATTTTTTTGAAATTAACAGTTAATTAAGACGAAAATATCAATATGTAAATAAAAAAATGGCCATTTGGCCATTTTTTTATTTACATATCAACATTATGATAAACTTTTTGAACATCGTCGTCGTCTTCTAAAGCATCTACCAAACCTTCAAAAGTTTCTAAATCTTCCCCAGAAAGTTCAACTTCGCTTTGTGCAATCATTTCGAGTTCCGTTGTTGTAAATTCTGTAATACCTTTTTCTTTAAGTGCAGCAATTGCTTTATGTAAATCTGTTGGTTCCGTATAAACGATTATTTGACCTTCTTCCGCAGAAACATCACGGACGTCGATTTCTTGTTCAATCAAATACTCAAAAATCTCGTCAGCATCTTCTCCAGCAAAAACAATTACACCTGTATTATCAAACATATAGCCTACAGAACCTTCAGCACCAATATTCCCACCATTTTTATGGAAAATGGTACGGATATTAGAAATTGTACGGTTTACATTTGAAGTTAAAGTTTCACAGATAATCATTGAGCCGTTCGGACCAAACCCTTCATAACGTCCTGAAACGAAAGCCTCTTCTGCTCCCCCCTTTGCCTTATCAATTGCTTTATCGATAACATGTTTAGGTACTTGAGCTTGCTTAGCACGTTCAATAACAAATTTGAGCGCTGTATTTGATTCTGGATCTGGCTCTCCTTGCTTTGCGGCTACATATATTTCAACACCAAATTTTGCATAAACTTTTGATGTAGCTCCGTCTTTAGCTGATTTTTTTGCGGCAATATTAGCCCATTTGCGTCCCATGGGACACCTCCTATTTTCAATTTATTCTTAAATATTATATCACAAAATCAATGGTTTGCGACCGTGGTTCTGTTCTTTAAAATCACAATTTCCTAATTGATAAATATCATCTGAATTTTGCGTAAGTAAATCCCATGATTCTTTTCCAATACGCGTTACGAGTTTATCCTTAACTTTTGCCAAATGATGCTGCCCGTGCTTTGTAAATCCTAAAACATGAATATTTTGAGGCAATTGAAAATCACGTGGAATATCCAATAAAACGTACGTTAAAAGTCTTCTCACGCGCGCTCTCGTATACCGCTTCGTATGAACTGCCTCTACCAATTCGTCAAAAGTCGTTACTTTTTTAATTGCCGTTTTTATCCGGCTTTCTAGCTCTGTATTCATTTGAAAAACAGCACTCAAATCTTGAGAAATTATCTTATATTTAAGCAAAGTAAAGTAATTATCCCAAGAAACTTTGGGTTGCTGATAGAGTTTTTTTAAATTTTCAGGAACATAACGTAAAATGTCCTGTCTATCAATATTTGCTCTGATTGCTGTAGCTGAAGCAATTTCACCAGATAAGTTGCGAGAATGAAAGTCATTACTACGGCGAATTGCTTGGAGTTTTATATTTTTCCCTACGCTAGCCTTAGCATACGCGAGAGCTAGCACATGGTTGGGCGTATTCCCATCAAAATGTAAACCTGAGAATTTATGCCACATCAGCTGAGTTTTTTCGGGGTAGCTCAATGTGTCAGGTAAGTCTTTAATGAAACGCTCCATTTCTATTGACTTCTCTTTATAAAGATTCACGATATTTTGATAATCAAGGACAGACTCCGAACCAAAAACAAGTTCATCAATCCCCATTTTATAAAGAATATCTACTGCTGCCTGAGCAAAAAAATCCGCAGCTTGGACGGCTCCCATGACAGGTAGCTCAACCACGATATCTGCACCATTTTGTAGAGCCATTTCCGCTCGTGTCCATTTATCAAAAAGAGCTGGTTCACCCCTTTGCATAAAATTTCCAGACATGGCAACGATTTTTATACCCTCGCCTGCCTGATCCAATAAATATTTATGTCCATTATGAAAAGGATTAAACTCAGCAACAATTCCTATTACTTTTTGCATACAAAGAACCAACGTAAGCTTTCTTCATTAGGTTTTTCATCTTCGAAATCAGCATATACTTCTACTTGAGAAAATTTTTGAAGTCCTGCTAGATATTCCTTTATTGGATAAGTTCTCTCTTGATGTACTTCATCTTTACGAACAAATTTCCCATCTGAATCTTTAACAAAGAAAGTCAATTCATGAACGATTGAATGAGGATAATCTCCCTTAAAAGAATCCCAAAGAAAAGCGAAATCTTCATCATTTTCGTGGTAAGAGTAACCCGGAAAGACAGAATCCACTTGATATGTCGAATGAACATCAAAGATAAAAACGCCGTCCGCATTTAAAGAATTATAAACACCATCAAAAACATTTTGTACTTCGGAAGTATTCAACATATAGCATAGCGAATCCGAATAGCAAGTTACAACATCAAATGTCGCTTCTCCGGACAACTCACGCATATCTCCTGCCGCAAAAGTGATCTTTTCCCCCTTCTGACGGGCCCGCTTATCCGCAATAGTCAACATTTCCTCTGATAAATCAATACCGGTTACCTCGTAACCAGCTTGACTAAATTTTATCGAGAGAATCCCTGTACCACAGGCTAATTCCATAATATTTTGCGTTTTTGCGGGAAAATGTCTTTGACTAAAGTCAAACCACAAATCATAAAGTGAATCATCCATTACGGAATCATAAACCCGAGCAAATTCCTCATAAGAAGCTGTCATTTATTCTGAAATCCATTCATTAATATCAACAAGTGGTGCGTCAGACCAGAGTTTTTCTAAGTTAAAACGAAGGCGTGAATCATGGTCAAAAACATTGACAATCACATCACCTAAGTCAACGAGTACCCATCCTGTACGAGCATCTCCTTCGATGTGGCCTGCCGCTTTAACATCAAGCTTCTCTGCTTCCTCAGCGACATTGTCAACAATCGCATCAATCTGACGTGTATTCATTGCTTCAAGGACAACGAAATAATCTGCCACGCCTGATACGGCAGCAACATCAAGAGCTACAATATCCAAAGCTTTTTTATCATCGGCTGCTTTTACAACTGTTTCGAGTAATTGTTTTGAATTCATACTATTCCTATTTTCTATTTTTTATTATTTTTTAAGATATTTGACAAATGCATTATATGTTTCTATACTTTGTGGATAAATTTTTACACGAAGTTCAGCCAGATAGTCAACAAGTCGCATCGCCTCAAAAGCAACTGCCATATTAAGAGAGCAATCCGCGATAGCCCGCGCTTCGACAACACCAGGGAAATCACGTCCTTCTTCAATATAATCTGCCACATAAATCACTTTAGCTAAGTCAGACATCGTTGCACTTCCTACAGTGTGAACCTCGATTGCATGAAGAATTTCGGGATCTTTCAACCCCAAGTCTTCTTGCATTTTATAGATACCCACTGACCCATGCCAGATATTATTACCCCAATTTTTTAAATCAGTATCCAAGCTATACTTTTCAATCAGTTCTAAAAAGATGGGATCAGCTACTTCCTTTGCGTAATCATGTAAAAGAGCAGCAAGACTTGCTTTATGTACATTTACATGATATTTTTCGGCAAGCGCAATAGCTGCTTTTTCTACTCCAAGAATATGTTGGAATCGTTTGTCAGACATTTGTGCTTTTATCTTCCCAAGCAGATCTGCTCTTGACAAGTTTACTTCTGGATAAAAATCAAACATAAAGCCCCTCTTTCTTGATATAAGCAAGTACTTTTGGCGCTAATAAGAAATTTGGTACAATTCCTCGGCTAAATTGCTCACGTATCATATTCCCAGAGATATCCATTCCTGGCACATCAACCCATAGAATAGGGTAACTTGTCCCAGCACGGAAGCGTGGGCGCCGTACACCCACTAACTGTACTATTTCCAATAGTTGTTCCATATTTTTCCAGCTCGGTAAACTATTAATTAAATCTCCGCCAATGATAAAGTAAAAATCTGTATCAGGATATTCTTCCTTGAGAGCCTTGACTGTTTCATATATTCCTTCATCTGCTTGGCAGCGGCATTTATTTAATATAAGGCCTTCTTTTCCTTCTAATGCTAGTTCTAACATGCGTGTAACATGCCCATCAGTATTATGTTCCGGAAGAAAAACGACTTGCTCTAAATTCAGCTGCTGACGCACTTGATCAGCAATAGTCAAATGTGCAATGTGTACAGGATTAAAACTCCCCCAAAAAAGACCGATGGCACGGCGCCCCCTAGTATTTTCCTCTTGTAAATCCACCTTAGTAAAAGGTGTTAGAAGTTCAAGCGACATAACTTATACCTTTTTTACATCTTCCGAAATTTTACGATTTTCTTTACGATCACTAACCTTAAAGACTACGATATTGCGTCCGATAATTTGAACCACGTTGAGCCCCATCTCGTCAATCATCGCTGCCACATCTTTGGCTGTTTCATCTGAATTTTGCAAGATGTTAACTTTAATTAATTCACGTGCATCTGCCGCATGACGGATGCTTGTGAGGATTTCATTTGTTAATCCAGATTTTCCAATTTGCACGATGGGACGTATATTTACTGCTAGACTTCGCAAGTAACGCTTTTGTTTTCCAGTTAATTCCATTTTATTTCTCTTTTCTAATAATTATCCAGTTTCCATGTCATATTAGGAGCAATGAGCCCTTTAACTTGATAAGCTGTTTCTCCCTCGACAACATCATTGACCATGGCTATTTTTTTCAGTTCAGGTAGTTTATAAGCCATTGCATAAGGTAAATCCAACTCAAAAGCGACAAAAAGCTCGTGCAATTTTTCTAAGATTGATGTGCGTAACCATTGGACCCCTTCAGCTGACTTAATTGATAGCTGTACAGCCGGTGCCAAAGTAGGCACAAAATCCTTAGCCATATCCATCTTATTATAGACATTTAGCACAGGAATCCCTTGGATGTCCATTTCCTCCATCAGTTTTTGGACCGTTTTTTCATGGACTTCATGATGAGGATTACTTGCATCAATGACATGAATCAATAAATCAACATGTGTCGATTCTTCTAAAGTCGACTTGAAAGCTTTAATCAGCTCCGTCGGTAAATCTTGAATAAAACCAACTGTATCTGTAAGACTGACTGTAAAGTCTTCTTTTATTTTCACCACCTTTGTTGTTGCATCCAGTGTAGCAAAAAGCTCATCTTTTTCATATTGAGTTTTTTCAGTCAAAGCATTCATTATGCTTGATTTACCGGCATTAGTATAGCCAATCAATCCTATTTTAAAGATAGAACTTTCTTTACGTTTTTTACGAATCGTTTCACGGGTTTTTTCTACTTTTTTGAGCTGCTTTTCAATGTTTTCAATACGTGTACGAATATAACGTCGGTCCGTTTCTAGTTTACTTTCACCCGGCCCTTTGGAGCCAATACCGCCCCCTTGTCGGCTGAGCATGATCCCTTGACCAACCAAACGGGGTAGCAAATAGCTAAGTTGTGCTTGCTCTACTTGAAGCATTCCTTCATGAGAACGAGCGCGCAACGCAAAAATATCCAAAATCAGTTGCATCCGATCAATAACTTTAACGCCTAAAGCTTCTTCCAAATTGATATTTTGGCGTGGTGTAAGTCGTTCATTAAAGATAACTGTGTCCATTTCGCCAACTTCAATTGCCCACCTCATTTGCTCAAGTTTGCCAGTCCCAATGAGGAATTTAGTATCATATTTGTCCCGCTTCTGTGTAAAAGTATCAACTACGATACCTCCAGCTGTTTTTGTTAATTCAGCAAGTTCAAGCATTGAGCTTTCAAAATTTTCACTGTTTTCAAAAGTTTCTACACCAGCTAGTAATACACGTTCTTGTTTTTCTTCTAGATTTATCATACTTATACCAACGCCTTACGAAGAACTACATCCACACCTTCTGGTACCCATGCAGCAACCACACCGCGCTCCACAATTCTAATCCACCCTAAACCTGAGAAAACAATGTCCGATTTTTCTTTTATAGAAAATTCTTTGCGAATGAGTTTTGGAAAGTCCGAAATGTTTTTTGCACGAGGCGGTTGTAGTAACCCGCCCGCATGCTTTTCATAAAATTCAGTAGCTCCTTCTAATTTTGTACGATGAATGTCTAACTCATTGTCACAAAAAACGGTAAGGCCTTGCTTTTCTCCTTGTATATAGTCAAAACGTGCCAAACCTCCTAAAAATAAAGTTTGCCCTGAATTAAGTTGATAAGTTTTAGGCTTAATTTCCTTTTTAGGGGAAACAAGTTTTAGGTCTTTAGCTTCGAGATAATGCGCCATTTGCCCACGATGGATAATCCCTGGGGTATCAATCAGCAAGCTCTCATCATCGAGTGGGATTTCAATCTTATCTAAAGTTGTTCCAGGGAAGCGGCTGGTTGTAATCACATTATCATCACCTGTGACAATTTTGATAATGGCATTAATTAAGGTCGATTTACCCACATTTGTCACACCCACCACATACACATCACGGCCTTTTCGCATTTTTTCAATTTTTTCCATGAGCTCTCTGACATCGTCTTGATTTTTAGCTGAGGTTACGAGAACATCAAGAGGACGAAGGCCAGCTTTCTTTGCTTGCTCTTTAAGCCAAGCACTCATTTTACCAACCTTTAATGAGTGAGGCAAAATGTCTTTCTTGTTGGCTACTAAAAGAAGGTCGTTATTGCCAGTAAAACGATGCAGGCTTGGAATTAGAGAACCATTGAAATCAAAAATATCAACAACATTCACGATTAAAGCGTCATGTTCGCCGATATCGCTCAAAAGACGTAAAAAATCATCGTCTGTTAAACTGACATCAGCGATCTCATTATAGTGGCGGAGGCGGAAGCAACGCTGACAGTATAAAGCATCATCCTCTCCTCTTTTCGCAAGCGCTCCTGCAGGCAGGAAACCCAGTGCATTTTTATCTTCTGTTTGAATCAAGGCACCGCAGCCAATGCAATGTAATTCTTCCATCATATTTTCAGTTTCATTCATAGGCCTATTATAACATATTTCATACAATAACCATTTGTCCTTTTATTCGCCTCTTACATATGATAAGAAAGAGCATTTAAAAATGATACAAAATAAAAAAACGTAAGTTTCCTTACGCCTTTTTATTAACGATAATCTGGTTTTTCTTTGTGATTATTATATACGTTAGCAATACGTTCTGCTGCTCCTGGCTCAACCATTTCTAAAGCATTGGAAATTTCGTTAAAGGCTCCATCGTAGTTGCGCGCACGATCAAAGAGTTGTAAACTTCGAGCAATTGCTCCAGCAATACGTTCGTCACTTGCTTTATAACGGTTAGCATATTGCATTAATTGTTCTGCCAGAACGGCATGATCTACTAAGTCATCTGTTGCATCCTTCAAAGCTTCCATATCTTGAGTGGATGTGTCAAGCTGATGATTCACTACATCAATATTGATACGTACCTTACCTAATTCTTTAAAGAGGGCTTCTAAGCGCTCACTTGTCGCAAAGAAAAGATCTAAATAATCTTTCGGCAAACCAGGAAGGTTACGTTTTTCCACATAACGCTTAATAATGCGTAACTCTGAGTCAAAACGATCTGCAGCTTCTTGGGCAACTTTTTCTTGCTCACGTAAGTTAGCAAGTCCTTCACTAATGCTAATTTGATTCTTTTCGATATCTTCTAAAGCTTCAATGATTGAATTGACGTTACCACCTAAAGCAGAATAAGGTTTTTGTTTTTCTTTAACTGCTTCAAGTACACTATCAACCTCTCCTTCGAGGATATCAAGGTGTTCCGAATAACTACGTACAGCTGCTTTTTCATTATCAGAAAGCAAATACGACTGCATTGTATGATCGATTTCCAACAAAAGGTTTTTATTATTTGCACGAGTGTGTTCAATATAGCTTCGGAGAATGTTAACACGTTTTTCTACACTACGACGTGATTTATATTCACGTTCAAAAATGTCATAAATACCATTAATACGGTCATTAATCGAAGAAATCCGCGCTTCCGTTGCTTCAAGTTCAAAGCTATCAAGAAGTGCTTTCGCTTCTTCCAAATCTTCTTGTATAGCTTTCATTTCATTCTCAAGATTAACACTTGCAGGAAGTACGTAATCCTCCTCTTCGAACTTATGAACTGTTTCTTCTAGCTCTTCGATTTGTTTTGGCAATTCTTTATCAACCACAACAAGCAAATCTGGGATTTGCTCCGTAATAGCACGCAAAGCAATCGTATGTTCTTCCGCAGTTTCCAACACTTCTGCTGCTTCGATGGGATCACCCGTCGAGTTAAGAGTGACAAACTGTGAAAATTCTGTTTCTATATTTGCTAGGTGACGATTAATTTCATCGATAACTGTCCCATATTTTTCTTGATTGTCAGTGATTTCATCACGGAGTGTTTCATAAAGGTCAAGTGATTCTTGAATTTTTGTCGAATTACGCTTTTCTTGTTCAACTAATTCTGCAACTCCTGCACGAATCGCTTCAACTTCAGATTCCATGACTTCAATTTGTGCTTCGCTATCGTCGGCAGATTCACGTGCACGGAAAAAATGGAAGGAATCATTCAATTGCTCAGCTTCAAAGATATGGTTTTCTAAATCAGCAAATGAATCTGATGACAAATCAATCCATTTTTGGTTCCATTCACGGAAAATGGTCTGTGACTGTCCAACGAGATGCATCTTCTTGACGGCATCTAATTCTTCTTGCACAGGTAAATCAAAAAGCAGCTCCTTGCGCTCTTCTAACTCAAGAATACGATTTTCTGTTTTCTTACGCATTACCATTGAAAATACATAAAATCCAACGACAATCACTATGAGAACGCCCAAAAGAATAATTATTGTACTTGACATCTTCTCTCCAAAACTTTAGGTAATTTTATCTTTTTATTTAAACTTATTTTTAAATACAAAGTTTCACTCTTTATTATAGCACATTATATTTGATTTTACATCACTTTTCTACATTTTTTAATTTATACACAATATAAGTTTAAAACCATGAAAAAGAAGACCCTCACAAGTATAATTATAAAAAAAAACAGTTCAATCGAACTGTTTTTTTTATAATTAGGCAAGGCCTGCTGCTTCTGCAACTTCTGCTGCGAAGTTATTTTCTGCTTTCTCAATTCCTTCACCAACTTCGTAACGTGTGAACGCTACAACTTTAGCACCTTTAGACTCAAGGAAAGCTTCTACTGTTTGGCTGTCATCCATAACATAAAGTTGTCCAAGAAGTGTGTAAGCTTGGTCTACTTTAGTGTTATCAATGATGAATTTCGCAACTTTACCTGGAATGATTTTGCCTAAAATTGCTTCAGGTTTTCCTTCAGCTAAAAGTTCTTCTTTCATTTCTGCTTCAGCATTCGCAAGAACTTCTTCAGTCAACTGGCTACGTGAACCATATGCAAGATGTGGAAGCATAGGTTTGTTTACCAATTTACGGCTTTCGTTATCTTCATCGATAGTGTGGTTCAATTTTGCTAATTCATCATGAACAAACTCAGCATCCAATTCTTTATAAGAAAGAACAGTTGGGTTCATAGCAGCGATATGCATCGCTACAGCTTTAGCAAGTTCAGCATCGCCACCTTCAATAACTGTGACTACACCAATACGTCCTTGGTTGTGTTGATAAACACCAAATGTTTGCTCATCTGTTTTTTCGATAAGTTGGAAACGACGGAATGAAATTTTTTCACCAATTGTTGCTGTAGCTTGTGTGTAAGAATCTTCAAGGCTAATACCTTCTGCAGTTGTCAAAGCCAAAGCTTCTTCATTAGTTGCAGGTTTTTTCTCTGCAATAAGTTCAGCTGTTTCTTTAACGATAGCAACGAATTGTTCGTTTTTAGCAACAAAGTCTGTTTCTGAGTTCAATTCGATAAGCGCTGCAGTATTGCCGTTTACAGCAATACCTGTCAAACCTTCAGCGGCGATACGGTCAGCTTTTTTCTCAGCTTTCGCAATACCTTTTTCACGAAGGAGCTCAGCGGCTGCTTCCATATTTCCATCAGTTTCAACGAGTGCACGTTTAGCATCCATGATACCTGCACCAGTTTTTTCACGCAATTCTTTTACTTGAGCTGCTGTTACTGCCATTGTATAGTTCTCCTATTATTATATTTTATAAAAAAACAGGGAGGCGTAGGGCCTCGCCTGTATTATTCATTACAAATTACTTGCCTTCAACGATTTCAGCAAGTTCTTCAAGTGATTCTTCTGAAGCTGCAGTATCTTTAGCTGCAAGTTCTTCTTCTGCTGAATCTTCACCTTGACGACCTTCGATGATAGCGTCAGCCATTTTAGCAGTGATCAATTTAACTGCACGGATAGCATCATCGTTAGCTGGAATGATAACGTCGATTGGATCTGGATCTGCGTTTGTATCAACCATAGCGACAACTGGGATACCCAATTTTTGCGCTTCTTGGATAGCGATTTGTTCATTATGTGGGTCAACAACGTACATCACATCTGGGATGCGAGGCATGTCAGCGATACCACCGATGAATTTTTCAAGACGTTCGCGTTCTTTATTCAAAAGAACAACTTCTTTCTTAGGCAAAACTTCGAAAGTTCCGTCTTCTTCCATTTTGTTGATTGATTTAAGGCGTGCTACACGTTTTTGGATAGTGTTCCAGTTAGTGAGCATACCACCAAGCCAACGGTGGTTTACATAGTATTGACCAGCGCGAAGTGCTTCCTCTTTAACAGCTTCTGAAGCTTGTTTTTTAGTACCAACAAAAAGTACTACTGCACCTTCAGATGAAGCGTTGCGTACATAGTTGTAAGCATCGTCAACAAGTTTAACTGTTTTTTGAAGATCAATAACGTGAATACCATTACGTTCTGTAAAGATGTATGGTTTCATTTTTGGGTTCCAACGACGAGTTTGGTGACCGAAGTGAACACCAGCTTCAAGAAGTTGTTTCATTGAAATAACTGACATATTAATGTCTCCTTTTAAAATAGTTTTTCCTCTTTTGACTATCAGCCAATGCCGCTACACAAGTGCACTACGACATTGTCAAATCAAAATGTGAAATTATTGCCCATAGACAACAATAATATTATACACTAACAACGACCGTATTGCAAGAGCTTGGTGAAACATTTTGTAGTCTTTTCTCCTTTCACATATTGCGAGATATTTAGTTTCCTGAAAACGCTCATTTATGATAAAATAATTATACGAATATTAAATGTTAAAGGAGCCAAGATATGCGTGAAAAAATTCTAGTTGGCGGTTACACTAAGCGTGAATCAAAGGGGATTTACAGTTTTGACTTAGATATTGCAAAGGAAGAACTTTCTAATTTAACAGAAGTTGCTCATGTTCAGAACGCAACCTATTTTGCTTTAGATAAGACAAAACAGCATCTTTATACTTGTGCCGCAGATAAAAATGGTGGTGGTATTGCTGCTCTCAGTTATACGAGAGGAAAGACAGAGCTTCTCAATTATGTTACAAGTGTTGGTGCACCTCTTTGCTATGTAGCTGTAGATAATAAACGCGGTTTTGTGTATGGAGCCAATTATCACTTGGGGGAAATTCGAGTCTACAAAATTCAAAAAAATGGTTCCCTTACTTTAACGGACACTGTAAGACATGAAGGCGAAGGATCAAAAGTACACCCCGGTCAAGAGCGCCCACACGTGCATTATACAGATCTTACACCTGATGGACGCTTGGTTACATGTGACTTGGGAACAGATGAGATTACCGTTTACGATGTCGTTGGAGAAGAAGGCAAGCTCTCTCTTGTAAGCCTCTACCGCATGCCTGCAGGCACGGGAGTCCGTCATCTTACTTTCCATCCAAACGGTAAGATTGCTTATGCTATTGGTGAATTTTCTTCTACCGTAACTGTTCTCAGCTACAATGAAGAAAAAGGGCGCTTTGCCGCACTCGAAACAATCAGTACTCTTCCCGTAGATTTTGAAGGTACAAAGAGCGCATCTGCTCTACGCCTTTCTTCCGACGGTGCGTTTCTCTACGCTTCAAACCGCGGGCATAATTCTATTGCTATTTATAGTGTTAGCCCCTTGGGTACAAAGCTAACTTTAGAAGAGATTGTAAAAACCGAAGGCGAAACACCTCGAGACTTCAATTTCAACAGTACAGAAGATTTTATTATCGTTGCACATCAAGATAGTGATAATATCAGTCTTTTCCGCCGCAATAGGAAAACAGGGATGCTCACACTAAAACAAAAAGATTTTTATAGCCCAGAGGGCACGTGTATTCTACCAACACTCTAATCAAAACCGCCATTTCGGCGGTTTTTTTATCATTAAAATGCAGATAGTATTTTAACCAAAGAAAGTTTGTGCTAATTTACACAATATTGTTTGACAGCACTTTCAAAGTTTGTTAAAATAATAACGTGATAAATTTCACAAAGGAGAAATTTAAATTATGTCAACCAAGAATATAAAAAAAGAATTAACACCCGCTGATAAAGCTGTCCTTGTAGAAAAAGCAGAGCAGTACACAGACGGTCTCGTTCGAAAGGCACATCAAGCAGCTTTACAATTTGAAGGCTATACACAATCACAAGTAGATAAAATTGTTGCAGCAATGGCTTTAGCTGCTAGTGAACACTCCCTTGAACTCGCACATGAAGCCCATAATGAAACAGGGCGAGGCATCGTTGAGGACAAAGACACTAAAAATCGATTTGCATCAGAATCTGTTTATAACTCAATCAAAAACGATAAAACAGTAGGCGTAATCAGTGAGAACAAAGTCGCAGGCTCTGTAGAAATAGCAGCTCCTTTAGGAGTACTTGCAGGAATCGTCCCAACTACCAATCCCACTTCTACTACAATTTTCAAATCACTCTTAACAGCAAAAACACGAAATACCATCGTTTTTGCTTTCCATCCTCAAGCCCAAAATTGCTCGTCACATGCCGCACGCATTGTCTATGAAGCTGCTCTAAAGGCTGGAGCGCCAGAAAACTTTATTCAGTGGGTTGAAGATCCTAGCCTTTATAACACGACTGCCCTTATCCAAAACCACGGTATTGCTTCTATCTTAGCTACAGGTGGACCGGGAATGGTCAACGCGGCGCTCAAGTCAGGGAATCCATCATTAGGTGTGGGCGCAGGTAATGGTGCCGTCTTCGTTGATGCTACTGCAAATGTGGATCGTGCAGTTGAAGACCTGCTCCTTTCTAAACGTTTTGATAACGGCATGATTTGTGCCACTGAAAACTCTGCTGTTGTTGCTGCAGAAATTTACGATGAATTTCTCGAAAAACTTCAAGCACATGGCGCTTACAATGTTCCAAAGGAAGATTATCCAGCTATCGAAAAATTTGTATTCGTTGAACGTGCAGGTGAAGGCTTTGGGGTAACCGGACCAGTTGCTGGACGTCCTGGCCCGTGGATTGCTGAACAAGCAGGCGTAAAAGTCCCTGATGGCAAAGATGTCCTTCTCTTTGAATTGGAGGAAAAAAACATCGGTGAAGCTCTATCTTCTGAAAAGCTTAGCCCACTTTTGTCAATTTACAAATCTACCTCACGTGAAAATGGTACTGCAATTGTACAAAAGCTTTTGGCTTATCAAGGTGCTGGACACAATGCAGCTATTCAGATAGGTGCACAAGATGATCCATTTGTAAAAGAATATGCTGACGCTATCGGTGCTGCACGCATCTTAGTTAACCAACCTGATTCTATTGGTGGTGTTGGTGATATTTATACTGATGCAATGCGTCCATCACTGACTTTAGGAACTGGTTCATGGGGGAAAAATTCAATCTCACACAATTTGAGTACATATGATCTATTGAATATCAAAACAGTGGCACGTCGTCGTAATCGCCCACAATGGGTTCGTCTGCCAAAAGAAATTTACTACGAAAACAACTCTATTTCTTATCTACAAGAAATGCCTAATATCGAACGCGCTTTTGTCGTCACAGACCACGGAATGCTCCAATTTGGCTTTGTGGACCATATGCTTGAGCAGTTGGCTGTTCGTGAAACTCAGGTGCAAACATCCATCTATGGTTCTGTAAAGCCTGATCCAACGCTTTCTCAAGCTATTGAAATTGCACGTCAAATGGCTGATTTCAAGCCTGACACAGTGATTGCACTCGGTGGTGGTTCTCCACTTGATGCAGCTAAAATCGGTCGCTTGATTTACGAATATTCCGTTCGAGGAGAGGTTGACCTCAATGATGATGCTGCACTAAAAGCACTCTTTGAGCAGTTAGCTCAAAAATTCATCGATATTCGTAAGCGTATCGTAAAATTCCCACACCAAGACCAAACACAACTGGTATGCATTCCGACTACTTCCGGTACAGGTTCTGAGGTAACACCATTTGCTGTTATCACCGATGATGAAACACATGTTAAGTATCCTTTAGCTGATTATCAGCTTACACCTCAAGTAGCCATTGTCGATCCTGAATTTGTTATGACAGTACCAAAACGTACTGTGGCTTGGTCAGGTATAGATGCACTTAGTCATGCCCTTGAATCTTATGTTTCAGTCATGGCTTCGGATTATACTAAACCATTGTCACTTCGTGCTATTAAGTTAATTTTTGATAATTTGACAACCTCATATCACTATGATCCATCTCAGCCTTCTAAAGAAGGGCAAGTCGCACGTGCAAATATGCACAATGCAGCGACTTTAGCTGGTATGGCCTTTGCCAATGCATTTCTCGGTATTAATCACTCCTTAGCCCATAAAGTGGGTGGTGAATTTGAGTTACCACACGGCTTAGCTATTGCTATTGCTATGCCTCATGTCATTAAATTTAACGCTGTAACAGGAAACGTTAAACGTACACCGTACCCACGTTATGAGATTTACCGCGCCCAAGAAGACTATGCTGAAATTGCGCGTTACATTGGCCTTACTGGTAAGGATGATGCAGAGCTTGTGGACAAACTTATTAAGGAAATTAAAAAATTAACTGACAGTATTGATATTGACGTCACCCTATCAGGAAATGGAGTTGATAAGAACCACTTAGAGCGTGAATTAGATAAGCTTGCAAACCTTGTTTACGATGATCAATGCACACCTGGTAACCCACGCCAACCAAGTATTTCCGAACTTAAAACACTCTTACAAGATCAATATTAAGTATTAAAAAAAGCTGTAACTTACAGCTTTTTTTATTTTTCGAGGTAATTAAGTGCATCTTGAATAGTCTTCACAGGAATAATCTTCATATCTGTATTCAACTTTTTAGCGGCCGCGAGAGCATCGTTATAATTATTTGTTGTACCAGAAGCCTTTGATTGCTCTTCCGTTTCATCTGGACAAAGGAAAATTTTGGCACCTGCATTACTTGCCGTAGCAACTTTTTTATCAACTCCCCCTATTTGCCCGATACTGCCATCTTCGTTAATAGTACCAGTACCAGCAATTTCGCGTCCCTGACGCAAGTCTTTACCCGTAATTTGACTATATATTTCCAAAGTAAACATCATACCGGCGCTCGGACCCCCAATGCTTCCAGCATCGATTTTAACTTTAGGATCTGTCACAACTTCTGTATGATCTACTAATCCAATACCAATACCTGTTTTACCGTTACTCAATTTAATATACTTACCTGTAGCTTCATGTTTGCTGCCATCCATACGTGTATACTTAATTGTAACGCTATCACCTACTTTTTGTTGAGACACATAATCAATCATATCAGATGAAGACTTGAAAGTGTGACCGTTCACTGCTGTTATTGTATCTGAAAGTTGCAAGTCATTTTTAAATGTTGAATCCTCAGTAATACTCAAGACGTAAACACCTTGATACTTCATCTCATAAGGTTTCCCTGCCAGTTTGAAGGCCTGATAAACAGCTGTGTTTTGCGCCGTCTGCATATAGAACTGGTTGACTAAATCAAATTGCTGATTAGTCATCCCACCTGTCATCTCTTCACTACTCAAAACCGTAGCAAAGGAGTTTGACTTGGAATAAAGCATACTTGCTGCATTGGCCCGCACCATTTCAACAGTCGTTAAATAAAAGTTACCCTTATGTTCATCTTTCTTTCCCGCAACATCGACCATCTGATTAACTGGAATGGTTCCCCCTGGTTGCTCAATATAGTAAGGTAAGGGAAAGAATAAACCTACTACAATAAGAAGCGGCAACGCGATGGCAAAGAATAGCTTTAGTTTTTTATATTTTTTCAATTTTTCAATTTTCATGTGCTTTTTTCTCATTCAGTGCTTCCATAACATTTTTAGGTAGCCATTGGCTAAGATCTTGGCCAAAATGATAAAGCTCGCGCATACGTGTGGAACTAATATTTTCAAGTTCTGGCTTGGCAGTCAGTAAGACTGTCTCTATCCCTGTCATTTCACGGTTAAAGTAAATCATATTTTTCTCATAGTCTAAATCGGCCGCATTACGAACGGAACGCACAAGCGCCGTTACTTCAAGTTGCTTCGCAATGTTTACAGTCAAATCACTAGCATGTGCAATCACTTCCACATTAGTTAATTGTAAATCTGTTAAGGATCTTTCAAGTAAAGCAACACGTTCTTCCAGACTGAACAGAGGATTTTTAGCTTCATTTTTAAAAATACCAACATAAAGCTTATCAAAAATCTTACTGGCACGTGCAACAATATCAAGATGCCCGTTTGTTACCGGGTCAAAAGTGCCTGTGAATAAACCGATTTTATCTTTCATAGATGCTTACCTTTGAAATTCCATATACTTTTTCTTTACTTAACGACAAGTGACCAATATTTTGCGGAAGTATGACTTCCTTATCCGTCTCACAAACAATAATAACGTCATCTGCCAACAAGTCTTTTTTCTGCAGTTCTTCTAAATTAGCAACAATACTTTCTTTGGCATAAGGCGGATCTAATAAGACTAAATCAAACTGTCCAGAAAGATTAGTCAAAGCTCGCTCTGCTGGCATTTTTAGAAGCTGAAATTTCTCCGTTTCTTTTGTCATCTTGATATTTTCAGCAATAATCAGCTGAGCTGATCGGTCTTTTTCAACCATTACAGCACTGTCCATACCACGCGAGACAGCTTCTATAGCAAGAGAGCCCGAACCCGAGAATAAATCTAGCACCCGCCCGTCTTCAAAATACGGTCCTATCATATTAAAAATCGCACCTTTAACTTTATCAGTCGTTGGACGCGTTGTTTTTCCTGCTAATGTTTTCAGTGGTCTTCCACCATAATTTCCTGCTACAACTCTCATTGCTCTATTATAACACACTGTATCTTCTTCGCCCACAGGCATAAAAAAAACCACAGTTCGTTGTACTGTAGTTTTTGTTTTTAACTCATTTTTAATTAAAGACGTGCATTTAATTCTGCACTCAATTCTTCAAAGCCTGGTTTACCAAGAAGTGCAAACATATTACGTTTGTAAGCTTCAACACCTGGTTGGTCAAATGGATTGATACCATTCAAATAGCCAGAGATTGCAATCGCAAGCTCAAAGAAGTAGATAGTGTAACCTAAAGTGAATTCATCTTGCTCAGGCAAAGTAACGATCATGTTAGGTACGTCACCATCTGTGTGGGCAAGAAGAACACCATCAGCTGCTTTTTTATTGACGAAGTCAACATCTTTACCTTGTAAGTAGCCAAGTCCATCAAGATCTGCTTCAAGCTCAGGAATGTTAATGTTTTTACGTGGTTTTTCAACACGGATAGCTGTTTCAAATACAGAACGTGTTCCTTCTTGGATAAATTGACCCAATGAGTGCAAGTCTGTTGAGAAGTTTGCTGATGTTGGATAAATACCTTTTTGGTCTTTACCTTCAGATTCACCTGCCAACTGTTTCCACCATTCTGAGAAGTATTGCAATGATGGCTCATAGTTGATCAAGATTTCTGAAAGTTTACCTTTACGATAAAGGATATTACGAAGTGCCGCATAAGCATAAGCATCGTTTTCACGTACATCTGTGGCTGTATATTCTTTACGCGCTGCGTTAGCACCTTCCATAAGAGCTGTAATATCAGCACCTGAAGCTGCGATAGGCAAGAGACCAACAGCTGTCAAAACTGAAAAACGTCCACCAACTGAGTCTGGCACAACAAAAGTATCCCAGTTATTTGCATCAGCATTAACTTTAACGGCACCTTTTTCTTTATCTGTTGTTGCATAGATACGTTTATTTGCTTCTTCACGGCCATATTTTTTAACTAAAAGTTCTTCAAAGACACGGAAAGCAATTGCTGGTTCAGTTGTAGTACCTGATTTAGAGATAACATTCACAGAGAAATCTTTATCTGCAACATACTCTACCAAGTCTGAAAGGTAGCTTGAAGAAATTGAATTTCCTGCATAAAGAATTTGTGGTGCTTTACGTTCTTCTTTTGATTGAAGATTAACAAAGCTATTACTCAAGAAATCAATTGCAGCGCGGGCACCGAGGTATGAACCACCAATCCCGATAACGATAAGTACTTCTGAATCAGATTGAATTTTGCTTGCGGCTTTTTGAATGCGAGCAAATTCTTCTTTGTCATAGTCTTCTGGAAGATCTAACCAACCGATGAAGTCCGAACCAGCACCAATTCCTTCGCGAAGAAGTTTATCTGCGCCGTCAACTTGCCATTGAATTTCGTCAAGTTCTTTATCAGCTACAAATGGTTTCAATTTAGAATAGTCAAATTTAATATGTGCCATCTTATATCTCTCCTTAGAGTTTTTTTCTTTGTTTATTTTATCACTTTTTCAGAGCTTTAACAAGAAATGAAAATTTAAGATATTGTAAACCTATCTATACCAAAAAGAAAAAGTTCCCACAATTAGGAACTTTTCCACGTCTCATATTACTATTTTTGTAACTCTTCAATCCGGGATTGAGTACTCTCAAACTTCTCTTGATAGTCTGCCAGTTTAGCACGTTCTTTGTCTACAACTTCTGCTTTGGCATTTGCTACAAATTTTTCATTCGAAAGCTTACGGCTAACCATATCGAGTTCTTTCTGCCATTTGTCTAGTTCTTTATTAAGACGAGCAATTTCTTCCTCAATGTTAATCAAGCCTGCCAATGGAAGATAGATTTCCGCACCAGTAACAACTGCTGACATAGCCTGCTCTGGCGCAGTTATATCAGTCGCAATAGTTAATTCACTTGGATTGGTGAAACGTCTGATATAAGGCGCTACATTTTTCAAGAATGATGCCTTGTCTGATTTGAGCATCATTGGTACTGCTTTTGATAAAGGCGTATTTACTTCCGCACGGATATTACGTACAGCTGTGATAATTTCAATCAACATGGCAACACCGTCACCTGCTTCTGCATCATCAAATTCTGGACGTACTTCTGGATATTCAGATACCACAATAGATTTACCTTCAGCTGTCGGAAGCTTTTCAAAGATTTCTTCTGTGAAGAAAGGCATGATTGGATGCAACAAGCGGAGTACTTGATCAAGGACATGTACAAGGACTGAACGTGTCACATCTTTTTCTGCTTCATTTTCGCCAAACATAACTTCCTTGGTCAATTCAAGATACCAGTTGGCAAATTCATCCCAAATGAAGTTATACAGAATATGCCCTGCAACACCAAACTCAAATTTATCCATTTGTTCAGTAACACGTGCAATTGTATCATTCAAACGTGTGAGGATCCAACGATCAGTAACATTACCCGCTTCTTTCGCTGCCACTTGATCAAGATGAATAGAAATTTCCTCAGCTGTGATATTACCTGCATTCATCAAGATATAACGTGAAACGTTCCATATCTTATTGATGAAATTCCAAGCTGCATCCATTTTATCGTAGCTGAAACGGACATCTTGTCCTGGAGCTGAACCATTGGACAAGAACCAACGTAAGGCATCCGCACCATATTTTTCAATCACATCCATTGGGTCAATACCATTCCCCAAAGATTTGGACATCTTGCGTCCTTCTTCATCACGAATCAGACCATGGATAAGCACATTATTAAATGGTGCTTTTCCTGTAAACTCCAGTGATTGGAAAATCATACGTGAAACCCAGAAAAAGATGATGTCATATCCCGTAACCAAAGTTGATGTAGGGAAGTAACGTTGGAAGTCTTCTGCTTTTTCATCAGGCCAGCCCATAGTGGAGAAAGGCCACAAGGCTGAAGAGAACCACGTATCGAGCACATCTTCATCTTGCACCCAACCTTCACCTTCTGGAGCTTCCTCACCGACATACATTTCGCCAGCTTCATTGTACCAGGCAGGGATTTGATGTCCCCACCAGAGTTGACGCGAAATAACCCAGTCATGGACATTTTCCATCCACTGGAGGAAAGTGTCGTTAAAACGCGGAGGGTAAAACTCAACCGCATCTTCTGTTTTTTGATTTGCGATGGCATTTTTAGCCAAATCTTCCATCTTAACAAACCATTGTGTTGATAAGCGTGGCTCAACCATCACCCCTGTACGTTCTGAGTGCCCAACAGAGTGCATCATTTTCTCGACTTTAACTAAGTTACCCAGCTCATCTAATTTTTTAATGATCGCTTCTCGTGCTTCAAAGCGATCCATACCATTAAATTCGCCTGTGAGCTCATTCATTGTACCGTCAGCATTCATCACATTAACTTGTGGCAAGTTATGACGTTGACCAACTAAGAAGTCGTTAGGGTCATGGGCAGGCGTAATTTTAACTACACCTGTCCCTTTTTCCATATCCGCATGTTCGTCACCAACGATAGGAATTTCTTTGTTAATGATAGGGAGAACAACACTTTGACCAATGTATTTGGCATAACGTTCATCTGCTGGGTTAACAGCAACTGCAGTATCACCAAAGAAAGTTTCTGGACGCGTTGTCGCTACTTCAAGTGCACCTGAACCATCCGCCAAAGGATAAGTAATGTGATAGAAGGCACCTTCGACATCCTTATGGATAACTTCAATATCAGAGAGGGCAGTCATAGCTTTTGGATCCCAGTTAATGATAAATTCACCACGATAAATCCAGCCCTTTTTGTAAAGTTGAACAAAAACTTTGCGGACTGCAGCAGATAAACCTTCATCTAGAGTAAAACGTTCTCGATTATAATCAACAGAGATACCCATTTTACCCCATTGTTCTTTGATGGTTGAGGCATACTCATCCTTCCATTCCCAGACCTTGTCTAAGAATTTCTCACGGCCTAAATCATAACGAGAGATGCCATCTTCAGCTAAACGTGCTTCCACTTTGGCTTGCGTAGCAATACCTGCATGGTCCATACCTGGCAACCAGAGCGTATCGAAACCTTGCATACGTTTTTGACGGATAATAATATCTTGCAAGGTTGTATCCCAAGCATGTCCTAAGTGGAGCTTCCCTGTTACGTTTGGTGGCGGAATAACGATACTATAAGGTTTTGCTTTTTTGTCACCTGAAGGGGCAAAAACACCTTGTTCGAGCCATTTTTCATAGCGCCCTGCTTCGACTTCAGCAGGATTAAATTTTGTTGATAATTCTTCTGTCATTTATTTTTCCTTTCGGTATGAAAACAGTTGATAATGTCGAGGGGAAAGTTCAAGAGTATGCCAATAAAAAATACCGCACCTAAACATCCAAAATAGGACGCTCACGCGCGGTACCACCTAAATTCCTGCCTTTTTAAAGCAGACACTTAATTTTATTTAACTGACCACAATGCAACCTTCACAAGCTTCATCTAAAATCTCACAGCGACCGATTTCTCTCTCAAAGATTAGGCTTGTTACTCCTCATTTAGTGTTTTTATTCTATCAGATTTGTCAGTTTTTTGCAAGGTCGCTCAGCGTTCTTTGATTATTTCTAAGAAATGCTCGAAACCTTCTATTTTTTGCATTTGTCGATTACAGTTCACACTATCAACACAGATATATGTTCCGTTTTTAGTATAGGTACCATCAGAACCTCTTTTAGTGGTTGCTAAAAACTGTGTCACTTGACTTGTCTTTTGACAAATTGCACAAATATTTTTTATACTTCCTGATGTCGTCCCATAAAAACCCCGTCCATCACTCGTCACGATATACTTCCGCTGACTGGAAATCTCATTCCAAGCAAAATAGGTGAGTTCTTTCATGTCCCAAGTTACTTGCGCTGGAACTTTAAGCTTTTTGACCTTCTTAAAAATCTTTTTAATTTGGCTTTCAGATGGTAAGACAAAAGCTTCAATTAAATCCTTCAAGCGAAGCAACTCACGTTCCACTTGCTCTTTAGTTGTTTTACTTTCAGCAAGTCTCTCTAAAAAGAGTCTAACTTCTTTTGTTGGCGAAAGTGCCTCTATTTCGGCTACAGTTTGAGCATAAACTGCTTCTACCGTGGCTTTATCATTAACCGAATGGTAGACGTTGATGAGGTCATAAGTAAGATATTTTATTCTGTTGTATTCGTAGGCTTTCATTATTTCTCCTTAACTATCCGCTAAGTGAGAATGTTGTTAACTTAGCGGTAAACTTATGCGAGAGCAGTTACTCGCACTTGTTTACCAACCATAGGATTTAATTTCATAAAACCCTCCTGCATATTTAAAAAGTTTTTGTACCTAAGTCCGGTACGTCGTGGAAATCTTTACCTGCTTTATAGTTTTCAAATTTCCCTTGAATAAATTGATAAGCATCGAGACGACTTTCATAACGAATAGCTGCTTCTTTTGCTTCAATTTTTTTATCTTCATGCGCAATTTTTTCTGCGGCTTTCATTGCAATTTCTGAAAGTTGAACCTGTTGGTCCACCCATTCACTAAAATCTTTTAAAAATTTTTCTTTATATTCCATTTTTATTCTCTTTTTGGTTTGATTAGATTAAATGATAACCGTCTTTAATCACCTGTTTATCGAACATGACACCACCAAAGCACGGATCATACCAGTCCCTTTTATTTATTTGTCTAGCTAGACTTCTTGTGACAAAAGACCCACGGATTTCTTCATTGGTTCGGTTAAGCTTTAATATTCAAGTCAAACTTGCTTTCACATTCGGGGATAAAAACAAAGCAATTTTTATTTTTGAGTGTCCGCAACACAAGTGTCGTTGATAATTTTCCAGCTTTGATAAAGGCGTATCCGAAAAGCTGGTTCAAGCGATAAACCAAACCTTTGTCAGTTTTCTTTATTCATCTCACTCTCCCAAAAGGAGTTGATAAGCGATGCGATCGCCTTCGTAGAAAACCAAACCACGTTTTTCAAAACCTTCACGCTCAAATACTGCCTGCATCACTGCATTAGCTGGATGCGTATCCACGCGGAAGTCTTTATATCCGCGTGCTTGCATCAAAGTAAAGATATTTGAAAAAAGATATTTTGTCAGACCCAAACCACGATAGTGGTCGGAAAGCGCTAAACAATGGACAGTGACATAGTCCAAGCTATCATTTAACCACTTGCCATTATAAATTTTCGTATATTGTGTATCTTCTCCGGTAATAACCGCACAAAAACCTGCAACTTTTTCATCCACAATCAGAACGTAACCTACATCTTTACGAATAAAATTTTCAATATCACTCTGTGCAGGATACTCTGCTTGCCACTGATCGCTCCCTGATTTGCCTAAAAATTCTCGTGCCTGAGCAATAATCGGCATAATAGCTGCAACATCAGCTTTGGTTGCCTTTTTTAAATAAATCATCTTTTCCTCTCAGCTCAAACTAAACTTCCTATTTTCGTCTTCTACGTGGCTTGTCATATTGTTGCTGTGGCTTTTCAGCACGGAAAGGTGCTGCCAAAGGTTGCGCAAGTTTACGCATTTTCACCACCGCTTCAGTACGTGCTGTATGGGGGAACATATCGACAGATTGAATATATTCGATGCTATAAAATTGTGAAAGAATTACTAAGTCTTTTGCCAGCGTCGAAACATTGCAAGAGACATAAACCAATTTTTCTGGCGTATATGTGGTGATGGTTTCCAATAAGGCATCATCCAATCCTGTACGCGGTGGATCCACGATAAGTGCTGTAGCTCTATGTCCTGATTTATACCAGTTAGGAATGATACGTTCTGCTTTACCCACTTCATAATGGCAGTTTTTAAAGCCAAGGCGTTTTGCATTAGCTTTAGCATCGGCGATGGATTCTGGTGTAATATCCATCCCGTGGACAGATTTAACTTTCTTAGCCACACCAAAACCAATTGTCCCAACACCACAGTAGGCATCAATCACACGATCATCTTTTTTCGGATTTAGCGCACGTACGGCTTCACCGTAAAGAACATTAGCTTGTTCCGAATTAAGTTGATAAAAAGCACGTGGTGACAACTCAAAGTCATAATCCAAAACGCCTTCGGTAATCGTTTCTTTTTCCGCAAAAAGCATTTGTGTACGGTCACCATAAATTTCGCTGGTTTTCTTTGGATGGAAATTAGCCGATACAGAAACAATCTCTTGGAACTCTTCTGTCAAATCAGATAAAATGTTATCCATCTTCACCAAGTCTTTACGTTGACGTTTGGAAAGCTCTTCCCGTGGAGCAGGCCAAACTTGTCCATCTAAGCTAATACGTGCTGATGTAACAAAAATAATTTGGACTTCGCCTGTTTTTTGGCTGCGTCGCGCAACAATAGTACGGATACCCATGACTTTACGCTCATCATAAACAGGTAAGTTGTATTTTTCAATCAAACGACAAATACGATTTGCGATATTTTGAATTACTTCGTCTTGAACCAAACAATTTTCTAAGTTCACTAAGTGATGGGTGCCTTCTTTATACAATCCAGCAATAACATCGCCATTATTTAGTCGACGCACTTGGAATTGCAATTTGTTACGGTACCGTAAAGGGTTTTCCATCCCAAGTGTTGGTAAAAGTTCATATTTCTTCCAACCCGTTGGGCGATATTTTTCAAGAGATTGACGTAGCAAATCACGCTTAAATTCTAATTGTTGCGGATAAGCAAGATGCATGATGTGTGAACCACTAAGCTCATGGTACACACGGTCTTCGGGTTTGACACGATATTTTGACTTTTTATTTATTTTTACAACTTTAGCACGTGAAAAATTACGTGCATTTTCTGTAATTTCTGCCAAAATTTCTTCTGTAGGTAGTGCATAAGGCACAAATACCAAGCGCCCATGGTAAGAGGCGATTCCTTCGCCATTGATACCCATACGCTCAATATTGAGAGGGATTTTTTGTCCAATTTTCAGATTAATCATATCCCAATTATACGGTAAACTCTTATATATAGCAATATATAATCATTTTAGTGTTTTTTAAAAGGTTTCCTGCTAAAAATTATTATATTTATTATATATAGAAAACTTTTAAAACATAAAAGGGGAATTAAAAAATAGCTAAGGACAAGAAAGATTATAATGTACAGTGCGAGAATATCGTTTTTGCCAGGGATAATTCAAAAAAATATATAAGTGTTCTGAAGTAATAAACCCTTCTAAAAAATGGGTGTAAGGGATCACCTAGTGTATAGCTTTGGAGAAACTTTTAAAGCATAAACTCTTTAAGGGGGTATTTAATTGTATAAGTTCATGAAAAAATTCCTTCGTTTTTAAAAAATAATCTTTTAATCAAACTTACCAGGATAAAGATAGGAACAATGGCTCTTGTACTTTTATTAATTTTTTAAATGTAGTTTCTTAATAATGAATAAATACTAAAATTACACAAAAAAGCCCATCTGCTTATGGACCTCTTTACTGTCTAAATTCATTGATTCTCATTTTGTAAGACTATTCCCTCAAACAGTTCCTCTAAAAATCATAGTATTGTGATCCGATAGATCGATTATTTTTACCATTTTTTTTGACTTAATAAATATAGTCTTATATTTTTCTATGTGATTGTGATCTTTAAATATGATAATTCTTTTCTTTAGATTATTTAAGGAAACTGTACCTGTTAAATCTGTTAAAGATACCTGAGATTTTATAGTAGAGTATTCTTCTAATTCTGTTAAATCTTCATCATTTCCAGCATCTTCTTGCATTACACTACTCTGAGCTTCGTCTGATTGCTCTGTTTGACTGGTAGTTTTGGGAGATGTTAATCTGCTTTTGTCTTCATTAATTTTAGAAGAACATCCTACTAAGGTTAGCGACAATATAAATGAGCTAAATAATAAAAATTTTTTCATAGAGTCTCCCTTTATTAATAATCTTTATTCTAAAATACTGGAATTTTTATTTATATACTCATTATATCAAACCATCCTAAGTGCCCCTAACAATTTCTGACACTCTTAATCAACTTCTCCTCCTCCAGTACATTAACTGGATTTTTTTCTATTCATGTAATTCTATTGGTAATTCGTCAGGATCATAGAAAAAAACCATCTTTTTATTGGTTATCTCATCCACACGGAGTTCTTCAACTTTAACTCCTTGATCTAATAAATAAGCCATGTCTTTCTCAATATGAGTAGTCTGTATTGCTAAATGCCGTAAACCTTTTGCTTCGGGATAAGAAACACGCTCCGGGGCATCAGCTTTGATGAAGAGTTCTATTTCTGTACTTTCATTCATTTGTAGATCAATTTTAATATCTGCTTTATCCGGACGATGACTTTCTCTAATTACTGGAAATCCTAGGATATCGACGTAAAAGTTTCGTGATTTTTCATAATTACTACCTATAATAGCAACGTGGTGTATCTTCTTAAAGTTGGGTTTATACATGTTTTCCTCTATATTATCTTCATTATCGTCTTAGCTTAAGCCTCAATCTCATCTTCTTCCAAGATACAGACGGCCTCGCCTTGAGCCTTGAGATTGCGCACGTGATCCTCACCCCAAGAGCAAAGGCTATCCAAAATATTATTCAAACTTTCACCATATGGGCTAAGCGAATATTCAACTTTTGGTGGCACTTGATTGTAAACTGTGCGGATAATAATATTATCCAGCTCTAATTCACGTAATTGTTGTGTCAGCATTTTTTGGCTGATACCCGGAATACTGCGTTTAAGTTCTCCTGGGCGGCGGGGCTGGTGTCGGAGATTACACAAAATGATAGATTTCCACTTTCCCCCAATAACATCCATCGTAGCTTCTACACCTATATTGTAAGTTTTTTCCAAAAAAATTTCCTTTCTACAACCTTTATTTCAAGCAAAACTTACTTTTTTGTATGTATATGACAAAAAAGTAGGTACTATTCAACAAGTTCTTTTTATTATATACTATTTTTTGTCAAAATAAAACCTAAGGAGAAAAAGACAATGGAACTTAACAATACAACAAATATCCCTGAAGTAGGACTAGGTGTTTTTCAAATTTCAAATGAGGAAACTGCTGAGGTCGTGAAAGAGGGTATCATCAATGGTTATCGCTTAATTGATACTGCTCAAATCTATGGTAATGAGGAAGGTACAGGGCAAGGAATCAAGGCTGGTCTTGAAGCTACAGGCCTTACACGTCAAGAACTCTTCGTAACGTCAAAACTATGGGGCAGCCATCTTTCTTATGAGGAAACGATACAAAGATTTGAGGCAAGTTTGGCAAAATTGGGCTTAGATTACCTTGATCTTTATCTCATTCATTGGCCTGGGACTGATTATGGCTTTGAAGCTTCGTGGAAAGCTATGGAAGATCTCTATAAAGCCGGGCGTATCAAAGCTATTGGTGTAAGCAACTTCCAAAAACACCACTTAGAACGTCTCTTTACCTATGCCCAAACAAGCCCTGTAGTAAATCAAATCGAGCTTCACCCTAAACTTGCTCAAAAAGAATTACGGCACTTTTTAGAAGTACACAATATTAAAGTACAAGCTTGGTCGCCCTTGATGCAAGGACAATTGTTAGACAATGAAACGATTCAGACAATTGCTCAAAAGCACAATAAATCAACAGCACAAATTATCCTCCGTTGGCACTTAGAACAAGGTATCCTAGTAAACGTGAAATCTGTCAAACCAGAACGTATGCGTGCCAACCGTGATATCTTTGACTTCTCTCTTGATCAAGAGGATATGGATCTCCTAAATAGCCTTGACGAAAATCTGCGTGTAGGACCAGATCCAGAATCTTTTAATTTTTAAAAAATAGGAACTCTTTATGAAAAAAATTTCTCCAAGCCTTACCTTATTGGCTTTAGCCATTAATGCCTTTGCCATAGGTTCAACAGAATTCATCAGCGTTGGTCTTATGCCAATGATAGTAAACACTTTTAATATTAATTTGTCTCAAGCGGGGCTTACCGTTTCTTTATATGCCTTAGGGGTAACTATTGGAGCACCACTACTCACGATTATGACAGGCACATGGAAACGTCGCTCATTAATGTTAGCTATTATGCTACTCTTTATCAGCGGTAATCTCTTATCTGCCTTTGCCCCAACTTTCCTTCTACTCTTAGTTGGGCGTATTTTAGCATCGCTAGCACACGGTATCTTTATGTCGGTGTCAACACTTATTGCTGCAAATGTCGTCCGTCCTGAAAAACGCGCTTCTGCTATTGCCTTAATGTTTACCGGACTTACTGTAGCAACTGTTATTGGCGTGCCTTTAGGAACTTTTATCGGACAAAATTCTACATGGCATATGTCCTTTATCTTCATTGCTGCAATTGGGTTAATTGGATTATTAGCGAGCATCTTTTTAATTCCGACAAACCTCCCTATACCAGGCAAACTAAACTTAAGCGGTTTTGCGAGAATTTTCCGCAATAAATATATTATGACTTCTTTCTTTATTACTGCTTTTGGTTACGGTGGCACCTTTGCTGCTTATACTTTTTTAGCGCCTCTGTTAGAAGACACTTTTAATTTTAGCTCAAGTATTGTTGTTCTTATTTTGGTCGCTTACGGTATAATGGTAGCAATCGGCAATACTATCGGTGGACATTATTCAAACAAAAATATTTTACCTGTACTACTTAAAATGTTTGGTTCTTTAACTGTAAGTTTGCTGATCCTTTTTATAGCAGCACTAATGGCTTTTCAGTGGCTTGGATTACTTGCAACGCTCTTGTTGGGTTTATTTGCCTTCATGAACGTGCCTGGTTTACAACTCTACGTTGTCCAACTGGCTGAAAAATTCACTCCGCAAGACATCACTCTTGTTTCAGCTTTTAATATTTCAGCTTTCAACATTGGTATTACACTTGGTTCATTTACTGGTGGCGAGGTAGCGAAGATAAGTAGTGTTGTCTATACACCACTTGCAGGAATTGTTATTGTTCTCCTTGCTATGCTTCTCATTATAGGAGCTCAAAAACAAAAAGTTGCTATAAAATAAATTTCTCCAAGATTAAAAAATACAACTTTAGAAAAAGCTACTAGTTCATTCGCTAGTGCTTTTTTCTTAGGTTTAAAAAATCTATTTCCCCTTCATCCGGTACTCTGTTATAATAAAGTTATGATAAAAATCAAGGAAATCACAAAACTCAAAAAGCTTTATAAAGTTTTACTGACAGAACCTTTTTCATATAAGGATTGGGAGGAAGCTAAAGATAAAATTTACGTCTGTGAGGATACCGTTGTAAAATATATGCTGACGAGGGATAAAACCTTTTCTACAGCTGAACTGGAGCAACTGTTAGCTTTTGATAATTTTGCACAAGGTAAATCTTTAGCACTTTACTTTATTTCCTTCAAAGCTCGGACCTCATCAGAAGTCAAAAAATATCTCTCTGACCATAATATCCAACCAATTCAAGTCGAAGCGATCATTGACAACCTTACTAAAAATGGTCTCCTCAACGACCGAGCTTATATCGAAAGTTATATTCAGGGAAAAGTGCGCACAGCAAGTGCTGGCCCTTATCAGATAAAACAAAAGCTCCACCTGAAGGGACTAGATTTGCAACTTATTGATGAGGGAATGGCGCAAGTTTTTAATGAAGAAAAACAAATTGACGTGGCTGTCGCTCTTGCGGAAAAGATAGTCCGTCAAAAAGCAAGTCGTCACACTCTACAACAGCTTAAACAAAAAATCACACAAGGTCTGACTGCTAAGGGGTTTTCCTATGCCATTAGCGCTATAGCTCTGGAAAGTCTAGAACTTGAAGCAGATGAAGAAAACGAACTAGAACTTCTTTATAATGAACTTGATAAAAGCGCACGTAAATATAGTAGAAAATACGAAGGCTATGAGCTTAAACAACGCATCACCCAAGCTTTGGCCCGAAAAGGCTTCGACTTTAGTGATATTTCTAGCGCAATTCGTGACTATGATTTTGAAGAGGAATAAAGCAACTCTCTCTTTAAAAGCATTTCCCATTTTCCACCTCAAAATTGTGTTATGATATAATAAAAGTAAGACTGGAAAGCATATGACACAATCTCTTATCACACGTATCAACTCTTATTACGATAATCTCAGTAAATCTGATCAAGCCATTTCAAATTACTTGATTGAAAATATGGATAACGCTGCGCGTTTATCCATTCAAGAATTCGCAAAGAACACTAAAGTATCTACTGCAACAATTTCGCGGTTTGCTAAAAAAATTGGCTTTGAGTCTTTTCAAGATTTAAAATTAGCTATCCACAGCACTGAAAAAAGTAAAGCAGACAATTTTTTCAGCGAGCTCTCACCAGAAGATAGCTACAAAGATATCCTTGCCAAAAATTTCACAAGTAATATTTCTTCTCTCAATGCAACTTTACAACTGATAGACAACGAAACTTTGGATAAGGTCATGACTATCCTCTTGTCCGCTAAAACTTGTGGTTTTTTTGGTCTGGGTGGTTCTAATGCCGTTGCTTTAATTGCTTATCATAAATTTTTGCGTATGCCATTGCAAACGGTATATCATCAAGATTTTCACTATCAACAAATGTTGGCTTCTAAACTAACGGAAAAAGACTGCGCTTTTGTTATTTCGCATACCGGTAAAAACAAAGATACTCTAAAGATCGTTGATATTTTGAAGAACAATCACGTCCCCGTGATTGCCATCACGTCATTTGCAAACTCAGCTTTGGTGAAAAAAAGTGACTTAGCTCTTATTTCAATTGCTGAAGAAATATCTTTTCGACCCGAAGCTGTCGCTTCAACCGTCTCCCAAATTAGTCTTCTAGATGCCATCTTTTTGATGTACGGTATGAAAGCTCAGGATACAATCGAAGATACTTTGGAAAATATTCGAGAAGTGATTAGCCAAACCCGTTTAAATTAAACTAGAAAGTTAATGATAAAGGAGGACCAAAATGGCATTTACTGAAACAAAAGGACGCTATGCAAGCTATGGAACTGTCTCCAGCATTCCTGGTGAAATCATTGACAGTTTTTGGTTCATCATTGACAATCAGCTAAAAGGCGTTATTCCGCTTGAGCCCCTTATCAATTTTGAATTACTCAATCAAAAAGGACTGCTTTCTGTGAAATTTTCACAGCCGCACACTCCTTTAACCATTACGGTTGATTTCCAATACCCTTTTAATAATTCTTGGCCACGGCATTTCCATGCTGTGGATAATAATGGTAAAGAAACTATTATTTCTTCACAAGAACGTTAAACAAAAGTCTCCAGATACAATTCTGGAGACTTTTTAAATTTCATAATAGACAATTTCTGGTGGAACCCCAAATCTGATAGGAAGAAAGGTTAACCCAATGCCGGCATTGACAAAAAGTTTTGTACCGTTACCTAACGAGTATAAGCCAGAATCATAAGTCTTCGATCCATCATTGCGTAAGCGCAAACTACCAAGACGAATTTGTCCTCCGTGGCTATGACCTGCAATAACTAAATTATATTTTTCAGGAAAGTCCACTTGCAAAATTGTATCTGGCTCATGAATCATTAAAATTGAAAAATCGGCTTGTTCAGGTACCATACTAAAATTTGGTTGTCCTTCACGTAAGTCATCAAGACCGGTTAATGATACTGTCCCGGATAAGAAAGATTGATTGGTAAGTACAGTAAAACCAGCTTCCTTTAGAAAAGTTTTTATATAGTTTGCATCCCCTTCACGCGAAAAATCATGATTACCCAAAATCGCAAATTTCCCTAAAGGTGCTTCAAGTTCTGCTAAAATTTCTTTTACCTTATTAACATCATGCGCTTGCGCCCAATCGACTTTATCAAATAAGTCGCCTGTGAACAAGATCAAGTCAGGCCGAGTTTTATTTATGTGTTTTGAAAACTTAATAAAGCGGCGTGGATGTGTGTGCCAATTAAAATGTGTATCCGTAAAGTGTGCAACTTTCAGCCCAGCTGTGTTTGAAATTCTCACTTGTCGCACACGCATCAAATGCGGTTCAACGAAAATACCATAAGCCAAAAGGCAGAAAAGTAAAATTATAATCCATGTCATTGCTTTATTTTACCACATTCAGATTTTTTATTCTTCATAATGAGATTAACGTTCCCCCTATCGTATAAAAGCACGTAACAAAAAAACACCCGAAGGTGCCTCGTTATTTCTTAGTTTTCGTCAGAAGCTACGAATGGCAAGAGAGCCATAACACGTGCGCGTTTGATAGCTGTAACCACTTTACGTTGGTTTTTAGCTGAAGTACCAGTTACGCGACGTGGCAAGATTTTACCACGTTCTGAGATAAAACGTTTTAAGAGTTCAGTGTCTTTATAATCAACAACTTCGATTTTGTTAGCTGCGATAAAGTCAACTTTTTTACGGCGTTTGAAGCCACCACGTTTTTGAAAAGCCATAGTGTGTTTCTCCTTATATTATTGTATGATGTTGTTGAGTAGAAAAGTCAATACGGATACCGCTTTTATACTCAACGAATAGGGCTCAGATAGACTGCCTTGTACAGCTGTCTTACTTATTAGAATGGAAGATCATCATCTGAGATTTCCATTGGTGAGCCACCAAATGGATCTGCATCACGACCAAAATCAGGTGTTGAATTGCCTGCTGAGCTGTTAGAGCCAGCAAAAGGACGATTTTGTGATTGTTGTTGCTGCGGTGCAGAATATGAACCAGAGCCACCTTCACGTGCGGCACGACTTTCAAGCATTTGGAAGTTATCAGCCAATACTTCAGTCACGTAAACACGTTGACCTTCTTTGTTCTCATAGTTTCGTACTTGAATACTACCTGTTACACCAATCAAAGCACCTTTTTTAGCCCAATTTGCTAAATTTTCAGCTGATTGACGCCAGATGACACAGTTAATGAAATCAGCTTCACGTTCGCCTTGCGCGTTTTTAAAACGGCGGTTAACAGCAATCGTAAATGTAGCAACCGCAGTATTTTGCGGTGTGTATCGCAGTTCAGGGTCACGCACAACGCGTCCGACCAAAACAACATTATTAATCATGATGTTTCTCCTTTAAATTTGTCCAGCTAAACTAGAATTAAGCTTCTACTTTAGTGATCATGTGACGAAGAATATCGCCGTTAATCTTAGCAAGACGGTCAAATTCGCTCAATGCTTCTGAATCAGTAGCAGCTTCAAGAGTTACGATGTGGTAGATACCTTCGCGGAAGTCTTGAATTTCGTAAGCGAGTTTGCGTGTTTCCCAGTCTTTAGACTCAAGATTAGCAGCACCGTTGTCAGTCAAGATACTATCGAAACGTTCAACGAGGGCTTTCTTTGCTTCTTCTTCAATGTTTGGACGAATAATATAAAGAATTTCGTATTTTGTCATTGATTTTTCCTCCTTTTGGACTAATGACACAGGTTGGAGCCTGTGTAAGTTATGAGTTTTACTCACAAGTATATATTTTATCAGATTTAGCTACTTTTTGCAAGCTGGCTTATCTTATTTATTCTATTATAAAATAAAAAATAACCCTCTGCCTCTGCAGAAGATTTCTCATCATTTTTTATTATTAAGCGACTACATCAAGCACATTAGCTGGAATGTAGCGGTACTCACCTTCTTTCGATTGATAATAGCCAAGCTTTTTCACGATAAAATGCAACTTGCAACGGCTGTCAAAACGCTGGTATAAGTGGGAAATTTCCCCTTCTTGGCTACGGGTTACGCATACTATTTTTTCTCCCGCGTAAGTTGGAGATACATATTTTGGGGTAAACGTCATTGAAAACCACCTCCAGATATAATTGAGATGAAAACGCAATCATCTCTCCTTATATTATAACTCTTTTTAATCTTTAAAACAAATGACTAGATTTTTTATGCCTGGACATTAAAAAGTCTGTAACTTTAAACAACGAAATGTATAATTATTCATTTATAGTAGGCTCATCCTTGACATCACTCTCAAATTAATCTAAAATATTCATAAATACTTAATAAACGATAGAGGTCGCAACCAATAATAAGCTAAACAGAGCTAGAGCATGCTGAGAAGTTTAGCCCAGGAGCGGTTGCCGAAAGAAAAGTTATGCTCACAGACTTTTCTTGGTTTAGCGGGAAACACCTGTTAAACTGTCGTGGTCTTACTGTGGTCACGATGCGCTATTCGGATGAAAGAACTTTCTGACGTTTAGCAATCTCTTGGGATTGCTTTTTGTATTAATATTTATAAATTTAGGAGAGAAGTAATGGATAATACTTCAAATAATGAGGCCACGCCATCCACGCAGGTTAAACGTGGCCTTAAACATCGTCACTTAACAATGATTGCTTTAGGAGGAACAATTGGTACCGGACTATTCGTTGCGTCAGGTGCAACGATTTCTCAAGCTGGACCTCTAGGCGCGTTAGTTGCCTATGTCGCTATTGGACTTATGGTTTTCTTCCTAATGACATCGCTGGGTGAAATGGCTTCCTATCTTCCAGTTTCTGGATCCTTTGCTTCTTTTGCCGACCGGTATGTGGATAAAGCCTTTGGCTTCGCTATGGGATGGAATTATTGGTTTAACTCGGCAATTACTGTGGCGGTTGAGGCTGCTACAGTTGGGGTAATCATGCAATTTTGGTTACCTCATGTGCCTACCTGGATATGGTCCACTATTGTTATTGCGCTTATACTCTTGGTTAACCTTATTTCTGCTAAGGCTTATGGTGAAGCAGAATTTTGGATGGCAACAATTAAAGTCGTCGCCGTTATTGCCTTTATCATAATAGGTCTCGCAACAATTTTTGGCATTATGAATTATAAGCCAGATGTGGCACGCAATCTTTCTGCCGGGGGAAATCACGGTTTTGTCGGTGGTATTGGAGGCATGATTGCTGTCTTTATGATTGCAGGTTTCTCTTTCCAAGGCACAGAAATCGTTGGTATCGCAGCCGGTGAGTCAGAAAATCCTGAGAAAAATGTACCTTCAGCCATCAAACAAGTTTTTTGGCGGATTATTATTTTCTATTTCCTTTCAATATTTGTGATTGGCGCCTTGGTTTACTATAAAGATCCAAGTCTTCTTCGTGCAGCAACCCAAAGCGATATTACTGTTTCTCCATTTACTTTAGTGTTTGAACGTGCTGGCTTAGCTGCTGCTGCCTCTGTTATGAACGCAGTCATCTTAACCTCTGTTATTTCTTCGGCCAATTCTTGGTTATATGCTGCTTCTCGCATGCTTTTTGGTATGGCAAAAGAAGGACATGCACCAAAAATATTCGCTAAAACAAATACGAGCAACGGTGTACCAATTTATGCAATTTTAGCTACGGTTGCAATCGGACTGTTGGCCTTCTTGACAAGCATCTTTGGTACTGAGATTTACTTCTATTTAGTAGCTGCTTCTGGATTGTCTGGTTTCTTAGCATGGATTGGTATTGCTATCTGTCATTTCCGCTTCCGCCGTGCTTTTATTAAACAAGGCCATAAACTTTCTGAGCTTGGTTATCATGCTAAATGGTTCCCTATTGGACCAATCATCGCTCTTATTCTTTCCATCATTATTGTTATTGGCCAAGTTACTACTGTAACAATGAATGTGCAAAGCATTATTACGACCTACCTCGCTCTCCCCCTCTTCTTGATTTTATATTTCTCTTATAAGCTTGTGAAGAAAACAAAACTCATTCCGCTTGAAGAAGTTGATTTAAGCCGACATATTGATTAAAACTAATATAAAAAAACGCCATAAGGCGTTTTTTTAGTCGTTAATTATTTTCACTTTTTCGCCAAAAAATTCCTTGGCCTTACTAACAAGGTCTTCTTCTGCTTCTGACGCTGCTTCAGTATCTTTTACAAGAGGCTGTTCTCCTTTTTTAAGGCTCATAACATACTCTTGACGTACAGTCTGCCAATCTTGCTCTGCTAAAGCAATAATCTCTGGCGAAAAGCCCAGTATTGATGACATTAAATTGCCAAAAGTTAATTGAAGGTTTTCATTTTCTGTAACGCGCTTCGCTAAATTCCCGTGAGGAAAAGTTACCACTACAAAATTACTTGAGGCAGCTACAGGAGCGGTATTATTGATTAAGGCACGGTCTGAAGGTTTTGTAAAACTAGAGACAATCTCTGGCCACGCCCCAAATACTGCTTGACGTGCTTCATTTGTCGCTTCTTTCAGAGCTTTGAAAACTAAGTCTTGGTTTACCGTATACTTTTCAGTCACTGTCTTCGTTTTTACTTGCTGTTTAATTTGTACTTCTTGACTGACGGTGGATACTACGGCTTGACTTCCCGCTACTGCCAACTTAGCTTTTAGCTCTGCAACTTCTGCTTTTAATGCTTGAAGTTCTTGAGCTAAACTTTCCGGAACTTCCTTATCTTCCGCAGAAGAATAAGCACCTGCATCTACAAGACGCATCGTCATCACATCAGTAGCTATCTTGCTCTGTGTTGTCTCCTTAATAATTTTCAGAGACTCAATCGCAATGTTGATCCATTGGTAAAGACGAGGGCGTGGGATTTCATTGTTTTCCTTCAAAAGCAAATCACGGAAATAAGTTAAGAGATCTTCCGTAAACCGCAACATATTTTTACCTTCAAGAAAGATTTTCTCTAAGGCATCAAGTGCAGTTGGTCCATCTGAAGCGGCCAATGCTGCAACATAAGAGACAAGCGCTTCATTAGCAATGGATCCTGTCACTAAGAGAGCATCCTTCTCTGCGAGCTTGCCATCAGAAAAACTTAAGGCCTGATCCAATAAACTCAACGCATCACGCATTCCTCCCTCAGCCGATTTTGCAATAACATCAAGTGCCGCATCTTCAAACTCAATCTTCTCGTCAGCTAAAACTTCTGCTAAATGCTGACGAATATCATGGGTTGTAATGGCTTTAAAAGCAAATCTTTGCACACGACTAATAATTGTTGCCGGAATTTTTTGAAGCTCAGTTGTGGCTAAAACAAAGACAACATTATCAGTAGGTTCTTCCAAGGTTTTCAATAAAGCGTTGAATGCTCCCGTGGAAAGCATATGAACCTCATCGATAATATAAACCTTATAGGTTGCACGACTGGCTGCATAGGTTGATTTATCGCGAATTTCACGGATTTCATCAACACCATTATTCGAAGCAGCATCAAGTTCAATTACATCTTCAAGACTCCCTTGAGTAATGGACTGACAAATATCACAAGTGTTGCAAGGCTCTCCCTCTTGCTGATTGGGGCAGTTGATTGCTTTGGCAAAAATTTTTGCAGCGGAAGTCTTCCCTGTCCCACGTGGGCCACTAAAAAGATAAGCATGGGAAATCTGCCCATTAACGATAGCATTCTTTAAGGTTGTGGCCACCACTTCTTGGCCAACCATCTCATCAAATCTTTGACTACGGTATTTTCTATATAAAGCTTGGTAAGCCATTTTTCATTCCTTCTAATAAAGGTCTGGCTCTGCGCCAAGACCGAGCTCTTCATTGATTCGGAAAAGAACATCACGCGCCAGTATAGACTGATCAATATCGGCAGCGTTATAATTTTTCATTGCTTTGTAAATCGCCCAAACGCGAGCGCGGATGACTGTTGCCTTATCGGCTTCAGCAGCAGAGAAAAATATCTTTCTTTGTTTCTCATCAAATATTTCCCATGCAATGGTCAAATCCCAGGCAGGATCACCGACCAAGGAAGAAGCTGTTTTAGCTACTCCCGAAAATTTATCCATCTGCTTTCTTACTGTATTCAGGTTTATATCCCCATGTAAAATTACTGCGGGTTTCGTCCATGGGTTTTTAGAAGCTTTATCCCAATACAAATGGAGTCCTTCTATAGGAGCAACTCTTTTCATTTGATCCAATAATGTCAAAAATTCAGCTTCAATGATTGGCAACATCAAGGCTGGACTTTCCGCTCCCGTGGCTTCTAATTGATGCAGCTGATACACAAAGTTACCTAAGTCTTGAGCAAATGCTTTAGGCTGAGCCAATGTCTTAAAACCTACAGGCTCCGACTCAATTATCCCAAACTTATTTGCTATAAAGTTGTTTACTGTTTCTTTCATTATTTACCTCGCTCAAAAAAATTTCCAATCCGTCATATCTGACAAAATGCGACAGAATTCTTCTAGGTATTTTTGATCGATGTCATCGTAAAAGGAAGTTTCTGAAGCATCCAGATCTAAAACTCCTTTTAATTCACCATCTTTAATGATAGGTACTACAATTTCTGACAGCGCCCGACTATCACAAGAAATATAGTTTTTATGTTCTTTAACGTTATCAACAATCAATGTATGGCGCTTTTCTGCTGCTTCACCACATACACCGGCACCTAGCTTTATTTCGACACAAGAAACCCCACCTTGAAAAGGACCTAAAATAAGTTGTTCACCGTTGTATAAATAAAACCCTACAAAGACTTGATTAGGCAAGAAATCATTGAGAAGTGCTGATGCGTTAGAGAGATTTGACAGTGTATAGTTTTGAGTTGAAAGCAACCCTTTCAATTGTAGATTAAGGAGTTCATATCCTTCAATTTTTTCGCTTTTATTCATCTTATAATTATAAACTTAACCCACAATAGAGTCAATACTTGCGATTAAATTATCTTTTATTTTCTATTTAAAATATCTCTAGCTTTCATTTACATTACTTTTTATTTATAAATTGTCCTCCAGAGGCATTTATGTCATAATAAAAATATGACTTTAGAAAAAATTCGTAAAGAAATAGATGCACTAGACAATCAAATTATTATGCTTTTAGAAAGACGCATGTCCTTAGTCGAAGAGGTAATCACAGCTAAGGCAGAAGAAAATAGAGACGTTTATGACTCTGACCGAGAATACTTTATCCTAGATAAGATAAAAAAAAGGACAGAGAAACCTCAATATGAGCCTGCTATCCACTCTATCTACAAAGAAATTATGAAACAGTCCCGAGAATACCAAGAAAAAAATCGCTTTAAATAGCGATTTTTCCTTTCATACTTGAACGAAGAGCCATATATTCTAATTGCGGCAAGTCCAAGAGTACAACTTTACTGCTTTCGATTAAATTAGCGGAAAGTAGTGCATTCAAAAAGCCTTTGATTTCAGTCGTTCCTAATTCAAGACATTCCACGAAAATGACATGTTGAGGAGCTTTCAATTGTTTAAGTAACGCCTCAAAATCTTCTTGTTGAAGTGCTGATTCTGGTTCTTTGCGTTTGACAATCGTCAAATCCTCCACCTCTGACAAATATTTAGAAGCAAAGTCCTCAAATAATGCGTCTTCAGAGACTGGTTCCTGCGGGCTAGATACTGCGTAAGCTCCTCTCTCCAGCATCGCAAGTTTCACAACCTGTCCATAGTCTATTTTATCTATAATATTTTTTAAATTTTCTTTTATATCCATATGTCTAGTTTAGTCTTTTTAGTATAAAAATTCAAAAAAAGCATCTTAAGGATGCTTATCTCTTTTAGTAAAGTTCCAAGTAATTATCAATTTCCCATTGGCTAACAAATTGTGCATAACTCGCCCATTCGATTTTCTTAGCTTCAACAAAGTTAACTAAAACATGTTCACCTAAAGCAGCGGTTACTACTTCATCCTCGCGTAAAGCCTTCACAGCATTATGTAAAGTTGAAGGCAAATCTGTAATACCATGTGCTTTACGTTCACTTTCGGTCATTACATAAATATTTGCTTCAACTGCTTCTGGTGCAGCGATTTTATTTTCAATCCCATCGAGACCAGAAGCAAGGAGAACAGCCATTGTCAAATAAGGGTTGGCTGATGGATCTACTGAACGAAGTTCAACACGTGTAGACATTCCACGAGATGCTGGTACACGAATCAGTGGTGAGCGGTTACGACCAGCCCAAGCAATGTAAACCGGTGCTTCATATCCAGGTACTAATCGTTTATAACTGTTGACTGTTGGGTTTGTGATTGCTGTATAGTTATAAGCGTGCTTGAGTAAACCTCCAATAAAGTAGTTAGCAGCTTCCGAAAGTCCCATGACGCCTGCTTCATCGTAAAAGGCATTTTGCCCATCCTCTGTAAAAAGAGACATATTACAGTGCATACCTGAACCATTGATACCAAACTTCGGCTTAGCCATAAATGTTGCGTGTAAACCATGTTTACGTGCGATTGTTTTTACAACAAGTTTAAAGATTTGAATATTGTCACAAGCTTTCAATGCATCTGCATACTTGAAGTCAATCTCGTGTTGTCCAACAGCTACTTCATGGTGACTTGCTTCTACTTCAAATCCAAGATCGGTAAGAACATTAACGATTTCGCGGCGTGTATTCCCCGCCAAGTCCGTTGGAGCAAGATCAAAATATCCCCCTTTATCATTTACTTCCAGTGTTGGTTCTTGATTTTCATCAAGCTTAAAGAGGAAAAATTCAGGTTCTGGTCCAAGATTGAATTTTTTAAAGCCTAATCTTTCCATATTTTTCAGATTACGTTTCAAAACCCCACGAGGATCTCCTGGGAAAGGTTGTCCTTCTGCTGTATAAACGTCACAAATAACCCCAGCTACTTTACCGTATTCGTCTCCCCATGGGAAAATAATCCATGTGTCCCAATCTGGATAAAGATACATATCTGATTCATTAATACGGACAAAGCCTTCAATTGAACTGCCATCAAACATCATCTTGTTGTCAAAAAGTTTGTCTAACTGTTCGTCAGTAGCTGGTACTTCTACGTTTTTAAGCGTTCCTAAAATGTCGGTAAACATCAGGCGTAGAAACTTGATATTTTTTTCTTTGACATCACGACGGATGTTTGCTGCTGTGATTCCCATAATACGGCTCCTTTTAAGAATAAACGATGCGATAATTTCTTTGATGTAAGTTTTCCTTACATGCGCGGCTGGTTAAAATGAGTAGATGTCGGATGTCCGAAACGTCCTTGCTGTGCAAACTCACGTTCTAAGGCAAGGTGTACTTCACTAATAGAGAGATTTTTCATTGCTTTTTTCTGTCTTTGTGCATAGATGCGCTTAATATCGGCAATATTATTGCCTTCTGCCAGCAAATCGGCAATATCAAAAACAATCTCAATATCATTAAGGGAATACATCCGGCGGTTGCCTTCATTACGCTCTGGAAGAAGTAAGCCTTGTTCCTCATAATAGCGAATTTGTCTCGCACTCAATCCTGTTAGTTTCATAACAGTACCAATAGGTAGCACTGCTAGGGAGTGTCTCAATTCACGTTCTTTCACCCGTCATCTCCTCAACTTCAACTCTATGGCCATATTATAAACCTAGTTTTATCTCTTGTCAAAGGTTTATGTCATATTATATTACATCAATTGCTGTTATTTTCTAAAATATTTAAACAACCTTCTTTTACTAAGCGATAAGTTTCCTCGAAATCCCCTGTATACCAAGGATCTGGGACTGATTTATTCAAGAGCATTTTTATTTTATTCTTTTGATTTTCTGGAGCCATTTTCTCTAAATCTTTTTTATTGGATTCATCCATCGCAATAATTTGATCAAAATATTGAAAATCCTCTGGTGAAATCTGTTGGCTGCCTTTGCTGGCATCAAATGGAATTCCATGCGCGGTTAAAAGAGAACGCGTCCCTGGATGGATAGGATTTCCATGTTCCCAGCTCGATGTAGCTCTACTTTCCACCTCCAAATTTTTGCCCTCTTGTTCAGCTAAGTTTTTCATGACAAACTCAGCCATGGGACTTCGGCAAATATTACCTAAGCAAACAAATACTATTTTTTTCATATCTTCATTATAGCACAGCTCTGGACATAAAAAATATCATATAAAGGAAATTTATTTGAGCGAGGTTCAAAAATATAAAAATACTCCCAAAGGAGTATTTTTATTTCTCTTGATAAGGGTAACCCAGATGTTCATAGGCTTTAGGAGTAGCTTTACGTCCTTGCTTTGTTCTCATGATAAATCCCTTTTGAATCAGATAAGGTTCATACATATCTTCAACAGTTTCTTGGTCTTCTGCTATATTAACAGCCAATGTTCCTAAACCTACAGGTCCCCCATTATACATTTCAATCATTGTACGTAATATTTTTTGGTCAATATAGTCAAGACCTGCATTGTCCACATCTAAAATCTGCAGTGCCTTATCTGTGATATCTTTATCCACGCGACCATCGCCCATAATTTGCGCAAAATCTCGAACACGCTTGAGCAAGCGATTTGCGATACGCGGTGTCCCACGACTTCGCAAGGCAATTTCAAGTGCTCCTTGCTCCACAATCTCAACTTCGAATATATCCGCAGTTCGCTTGACAATTTCCTCTAGGTCACGCTCTGTATAATATTCCATGTGTGCAGAAATTCCAAAACGCGCACGTAGAGGATTGGAAAGCATCCCAGCTCGTGTCGTGGCACCTACTAAAGTAAAGGGCGGCAAATCCAAATGAACCGAACGACTGCCATCTCCAGAACCCAGCATGATATCAATATAGAAATCCTCCATCGCGGAATAAAGGACCTCTTCCACTTGCATAGGCATACGGTGGATTTCGTCAATGAAAAGGACATCTCCTGGCTCAAGTTCATTTAAAATAGCAACCAAATCACCTGGTTTTTCAATTGCTGGACCTGACGTTTGTTTAATATTCACCCCTAACTCATTCGAAATAACAAAAGCCATAGTTGTTTTCCCTAAACCAGGAGGACCAAAAAGAAGCACGTGATCCAGTACTTCTTCACGTAGTCTTGCTGCTTTGATAAATATTTCAAGTTGTTCTTTAACCTTATCTTGACCGATGTATTGATTGAAAAATTGAGGCCGTAACGACTTCTCAACTATCATTTCATCTTCAAGTGGTGTTGCTGATAAATTTTCGTTCATTGTTTTTATTATAACAAAAATCCGTGTCGTACGGATTTTATTTCATCATTAATTTAAGCGCTGCTTTGATATACTCCTCACTTGTTAATCCCGCTTCAACTTCAAGCTTCTTCTGAATTTTCTTAAGTTCGGTTGCTTTATAGCCTAAAGCTTGCAAAGCTTCAATCGCCTCAATAAGGGCTAGATTTTCATTTTTAGCTGTAGTTTTGACCATTTCAGCTGAAGCTGTAACATCAAATTTCCCAGCTAAGTCTAGAACCATCTGCATTGCTGTCTTTTTACCCACACCGGGAAATTTTGTCAAATACTTAATATCGCTGTTGTCAATCGCATGAACAAGGCCAACATTATCATCGGCAGCAATGATTGCTAAAGCTGATTTTGGTCCAATGCCTGATACACTAATCAAACGTAAAAATAAGTTTTTCTCTACATCATCCATAAAGCCATATAAATTATGGGCATCTTCCCGAATAACTTGGTGTACATATATTTTAATCTCTTGATTCGTCATATGCGACCAAGCATAGGGATTTGCGACATTAATGAGATATCCAATATTTGCGACATCAACAACAATGTATGTTGGCGTAATTTTAACTAGCTTGCCTAGAAAGTATTCGTACATTAGTTTTCATCACCTTCTGTGTTAATAAAGTCTTGGATAATAAAACGTGGGCGCGCTTTAACTTCAAGGAAGATTTTACCGATATACTCACCAATAATCCCAAGAGCCAGAAGTTGAATCCCCCCTAACCCAATAATGGCAACCATAATTGATGCCCAGCCAGTCGTTGGGAAACCTCCAATAAAATGACGTACCACAACATAAATTCCAGCCACAAAAGCAAGAAGGAACATTGTTAGTCCCGTCCAGAAAATAAAGCGCATTGGGGTAGCTGAAGTAGAAGTAATACCATCAATCGCAAAGCTCACCATCTTTTTAAGAGGATACTTACTTTCCCCTGCAAAACGTTCCCCACGTTTGTAGTAAACATTTGTTGATTTGTAACCCACAAGCGGAACCATTCCACGTAAAAAGAGGTTAACTTCTTCGTACTCAGCCAAACCATTTAAGGCGCGGCTACTCATCAAACGGAAATCAGCCGAATTAGGCACAGATTCACTACCTAACTTTTTCATCAAACCATAAAAAGCCATTGCCGTACGTCGTTTGAATGCTGTATCTGTGTCACGATTATCACGGACACCATAAACCACTTCGTAGCCTTTTTCATACTCATCAAGCATCGCATCAATAGCATTGATGTCGTCTTGCAAATCGGCATCCATGGAAATAACGGCATCTGCTAAATCTTTAACTTGCATCAAGCCTGCTAAGAGCGCATTTTGATGTCCTCTATTACGTGAGAGATTGATGCCGCTAAACATTGGATTTGCCGCATGTTTTTCTTGAATCTTTTCCCACGTGCTATCTCGCGAACCATCATTAACATAAACTACGCGGCTTTTTTCATCAATTTTTCCAGCTTTTTTTAAAGCTGTATATTTTTCTTCAAGACGGCGAGATGTCTCATCGAGTACCAATTCCTCGTTATAACAAGGTACTACCATATATAAAGTTGTCATTTTCTTCTTTTCCTATTTTAATTTATATTCTTCCAACTTGCAGCTTTGGAGAGATGCGTTTCTTGGCGACGACGGAACATCTTTTCTAGATCTCCACCATTAAAATGGACAATTGTTGGACGCCCATGTGCACAAGAGTATGGATTCTCACAAGTAGCAAGTTCTTTGATTAAAGCCCGCGCTGAATCTGCATCAAGCGGATGATTTGCCTTAATCGAGCTCTTACAAGCCACCATTGTCGCTAAATCATGGCGATATCTTTTAACTGAAAATTCTTTTGTCAAAAGGATTTCATCAATCATCTCATAAACAGTTTCTTCTAAGTCATTTTCTTGAAGCCAAGTAGGATGTTCACGCAATATCAATTGATTATCCCCATACTCTTCCAGGAATAATCCGGCCTCTTCCAAAATCGTTTTACGGTCCAAAAACATCAAAAAATCATTCTTAGGCAAGCTGAAAATATAAGGTGCCAACAAAAGTTGTTGGTCCATGCTGACTTCACCGATTTTGTCACGCCAATATTCATATTTTATACGTTCTTGGGCTGCATGCTGATCTACAACATACAGTCCATCTGGCGCTTGACAAAGCAAGTAAGTAGCATGCAGTTGTGCTAGATATTCCAAATCGGGAAAGGTTTGCTTCTCTTCTCTTCCCTCTGAAATTTCAGCTGGTTGTTTTTCTTCAACTACACTTTCTTCGAAAATAGAAGTGATGTGGACTTCTTCTGAAGGCCCTTTTTTCTCCTGAGGTACGCTATACTCTTCACGCACCTGAGTTTTATCCACAAAGAAATCCTGACTTACCTTGTCATAGTAAAGGTTTGCTGGTTTGTTCTCACTCACAGCTTTTGGTTGCTCCTCTACTTTTACGCGCCGTGAATTTAAATTTTCCAAAGCATCAGGGATTAAGGTTTGTTCCACAAAAACACTTTGAATAGCTTCCGAAATCAAACGCATCAACTCGCGTTCTTTTGACAAGCGCACTTCTTGTTTTGTAGGGTGTACATTGACATCGGCTAATTGTGGATCAATTTCGATAGAGAGCACAGCAATAGGAAAACGCCCCACCATCAAGCGATTACCATATCCTTCAAGGATTGCACGGTTCAACAAAAAATTTTTTATGAAACGTCCATTTATCATCAAGGTGATGTAGTTTCGGTTAGCACGTGTCAACTCTGGGAGGCTCACATATCCTGAAATGGTAAAATCTAGGTCTTCCGCTTCCACTTTTAACATTTTTTTAGCAATTGAAAGACCATAAACATTTGCGATGACTTGGCGTAAGTCACCATTCCCCGCCGTTTTCATCAGCTCCCTTCCTTCATTAATTAATGTGAAAGAAATCTCAGGATGAGCCATACTTTGGCGATTAATGACATCTGTGATATGACTAAGTTCCGCCTGCAAGGAGCGAATATATTTTAAGCGCGCCGGAGTATTATAGAACAGGTTTTGTACAGTAACCTTCGTCCCCTCTCTTTGAGCAATTGCTTCTAATGTATCCACTTTTCCACCATGACTTATCAAGCGTGTGCCTGACTCTTCTTCCATCGCACTTGTTTCGATAGAAAATTCACTGACCGAAGCAATCGAAGGCATTGCCTCGCCCCTAAATCCGAGTGTACGTATTTTAAATAAGTCTGCTTTGTTTTTGATTTTACTAGTTGCATGCCGCTTTAAAGACCTAGCAACATCTTCTTTTTCAATCCCCGCTCCATTGTCAATTACTTCAATGAGTCGTAAGCCACTCTCTTGTATTTTCACAATGATACGGGATGCACCTGCGTCGATTGAGTTTTCTACTAATTCTTTGACAACGCTAGCAGGCCGTTCTACCACTTCACCAGCTGCTATCTGATTAGAAAGTGATTCATCAAGTTCGATTATTTTTCCCACTTATTCAGACCTCCGCATCAAGCGATTGCTTATCTTTTTATAATCAATACTTATTATAGCATAATTTCAAGAGACAAAATTTGCAAACGAGCTAGTCTCTTAACAACAAAGAGAACCTCTCCTGTGATACACCGGAGAGGCCTCTCATATTATTACTTCACCATCTATTTTAATACTGAAGCTGATCCATATTACTGAATATGGCTGCACCAAGAATCATAAAGAATAGCAAGAGGAGTACGATAACCACTGCCCCAATAATAAAGGCAACTAAACCTGCACGATTCCAACCATCCATAACTTTACGAAACTCTTCTTCGTCACGATAGTGATTGTCTGGGTTTTGCAGAGCCCAACGTTCTCCATTGATACCGAAAACAATAGCCCACACAATACCAAAAATCCAGCCAATCCAAGGAATAAACGCCAGTAAACTAAGCAAGCCTAAGTAAGAACGATTAGCCACACCAAAGAAGACGGGCATAGCCATTGCACCCCAGTTCCATTTTGGAGTTATTCCTGATTTGACACGATTATCCGCCAAAAATGGCTCATCTGCATAATTTAATTGGGAAGCTTTAGGTGCTTCAGCCTCTTCTGTTTCAGAAATCAGCTCTTCTTTTAAATCTGAAGTAGGGGCGTTAACCTTGTCTTCAATCATAGTTTCTTCGATTTCCAACGTCGCATCTGTAGGAGAGATAGAACTCTCTGTTTCTGATACTGCAAGAGTTTCTTCATCTGTTCCTTCAGAAGTTATAACAGCTTTCTCTTCCGTCATAGCTTCAACTTCAGGGTTCTCAGGTGTTTCTATGATCTTCTCTTTATCTTCCGCCATATACTCTCCTTTTAGCGCTTCTTTATTTACTTTATTCTAACAATTTTACTATTAAAAACCAAATCTTACAGCCTATCTTTGAGTTCCCATAGAAAGTTCAAAGCTTCACGTGCTGTCATATTATCAACATTCGTTTCTTTTAACATTTCAATCAACTCGTGATGGTTATCTTCAAAAGTGAAAAGACTTAATTGCTCTTTTTCAACTTGGGGTGCCTTACCCATCACAGGCTTATTCTCCAACTTTTGCAGAATAATATCGGCACGTTCAAGTAATTTTGTTGGCAGACCGGCAATTTTAGCTACATGAATACCATAGGATTTATCTGCTGGTCCTTCTGTAATCTTATGTAAAAAGGTCACATCCCCACCTTTTTCTAAAGTTGCAACGTGCACATTTTTTAACTCCTCAAGACTATCTGCCAACTCTGTCAATTCATGATAATGTGTCGCAAAGAGTGTTTTAGCATGAATATTATCATGAATATACTCTATAATCGACTGTGCTAAAGCCATTCCGTCATAAGTTGCAGTTCCTCGTCCAAGTTCATCAAAAATAATTAAAGAATGAGGCGTAGCATGTTGGATAGCATGATTGGCTTCCATCATTTCAACCATAAAGGTAGACTCTCCTGAGATTAAGTTATCACTTGCCCCAATACGCGTAAAAATCGCATCAAATATAGGAAGTTCAGCAACCTCAGCCGGTACAAAAGACCCGAGCTGTGCCATGATAACAATCATCGCAAATTGTCGCATATATGTCGATTTCCCAGACATATTTGGGCCCGTGATGAGTTGTATCGCAGTTTGTTCTGATAATTCAATATCATTAGGCACATATTCTTGTGCTCCAAGGACACTTTCCACCACCGGATGACGTCCTTTAGTAATATTGACCTTCCGTTCTGGAGTAAAAATAGGTCGGATATACTGATACTTTTCCGCTACCGTCGCTAAGCTTTGCAAGCAGTCAATACTGGCGATGACTTTTGCTAATTTCTGCAGGCGTGAAATATATTGTTCAGTCTCTGTACGGACCTGTGCAAAAAGTTCATATTCTAAAATACTTGATTTCTCACGTGCTTCAAGCATAATTTCTTCAATTTCAGCCAACTCTTTTGAACCAAAACGCTCTGAATTTTTCAACGTTGCTTTACGATAAAAGTGGTCAGGAACACTACCAAGCTGACTCTGCGTAATATGGAAATAATAACCGTCTTTACGATTAAAATCAATCCTTAATGTCGAAATCCCTGTATTAACTTTCTCTTTTGCTTCTAATTCTGCTATCCATGAGGTACCATTTGTTAAAGCTTCACGGTATTTATCCAACTGATCATTGTAACCTGACTTGATGACGCCCCCTTCAGTAATGACACGTTGAGCTGATTCATCAATCGCTTGACGTATTAAGGCTATAAGTTCTGGGATTTCATCTAATTGAGAAATCAAAGGTTCCAAAACTGGATTATCCATGGCCAGTAATACATTTTTAATTCCTGGAACATTAGACAAGGAATTTTCTAATTGCAAGTAATCTACGGGAAGAACTTTACCGAAGGATACACGAGAAGCTAGACGTTCGAGGTCATAAACCCCCTTTAGAGCCTCAATCAAATCCGCACGTTCAAAGAAATTGTTCACAAAAAGTTGTACAATATCCGCACGTTTGTTGATTTCTTCAAAAGAGATCAATGGTCGGTCCACCCAATTACGGAGAAGGCGGGTACCCATAGCTGTTTTTGTTTCATCAAGCAACCAATAAAGTGTACCGTGTTTTTTTCCTTCTCGTTTATTTGCAGTTAACTCTAGAGAAGATTTTGTTGCAAAATCCATTTGCAAAAAATCTTTTATTTCATAGTGCTCCACTTCCTGTAAGTGACTCAGATCTCGTAATTGGGTACGGTTAACATAGGCCAAGAGCTTTGAAGCCACTTGGTTTTCTAAGGGGGCAAGGGTGGAAGCAATATCTTCATAATCATATTGCTCTGAAACCATCACATTAAGCTGTTTTTCAAAGACTTGTCTGTCATCGTCCGATAGCTCATAACCAATGACAATCTCACGTGCTTTTAGGGAGGATATCTCACTGAGGGCTGATGAAAAGTCGGAGAATTGAGTCGCTTTGAATTCACCAGTTGACAGATCCATATAAGCTAGAGAAAATGTTCCATATGCTTTATCCAAGGCCACCAAAAAGTTGTTCTCAGTTGTTAAGCCTACGTCGACAGCCGTCCCTGGTGTAATAACTTGCGTAACAGCACGTTTGACAATACCAACTGCTGTTTTAGGGTCTTCCATTTGCTCTGCCACGGCAACTTTATGGCCTAAATTCACAAGCTGCTCGATATATTGATCTGCTGAATGATGCGGGACACCAGCCATCGGAATCGGATTTTCCGCATTCTTATTACGTGAAGTCAAAGATAACTCTAAAATTTGGGCTGCATTAACTGCGTCTTCATAAAAAAGCTCGTAAAAATCTCCCATGCGAAAGAGCAAGAAAGCATCCGGATAATCAGCTTTGATATCAAGATATTGCTGCATTCCTGGTGAAATTTTTTCAGACATATAATTCTTCTTTCTTTTGAAATTGTTTGCTTCTATTATAACATACAAAAACCTGGGTAAGTTTGTAGGTAAAACAAAAAGGACACGAAGTCCTTCTCCCCACAGCTTCAATGTCCCAAAGCTTCATTAACTTTTCTTTCAATCTCACCTGTCACATAATTCAAAAGAGCATCAACAGGCTGCATTTTTAAAAGGTAATCCTCAACTAAGGGATCATTTTTTAGAGACTTGTGTAACTTTTGTGCTGCATTCGATGTCTCTTTAAAGGCCTGTATTTTACCTATTTTTTGATAGAGAACAGCTTCTTTTTGCAGCTCCTTCATTTTACTTTGTCGCTCAAATAATTCTTTTTCTTTTTGTAAGTTACCTTCTGCTTTTTGAAAAGCCTTAACATAATCCAAATCAAGAATACGTGCAATTAATTTTTCTTTACTTGCATTATAAGGCATCTTCAATCTCCAAGGCTAAGCTTTCTGCAGCCGCTTCATCCTTACAAATGAGCAATAAAGTATCTGCACCAGCCAATGTCCCTAAAATTTCTGGTCGTTGTTCATCATCAAAAGCATTAGCCAAAAGATCTGCCTCGCCTAAGTGCGTGTGTACAACTACATTAACACTGGCAACATCAACTTTTAATACAAAGTTAGTCAAATATTGTTGCAATAGAGATTGTGAGGGCGAATTAAGCTCTGTCAAAAAAACATAAAAACTCTTACCATCTTCACGCTTTTTGATAATATGTAGCTCACGAATATCACGTGACAAACTCGCCTGAGTAATCTTTACCCCTCTAGATTCCAAGACACTTTGAAGTTCTTCCTGTGTAGCAATCTTATTTTCAGAGATAATTTGTTTAATTAAATTTAATCGTTCTTCTCTTTTCATAAATTCATTATAGCATAAAAATACTAAACAAAATATAGGAATGAAGGTGCATCTATCATTATTTCTAGTTATTATTTATACATATTTTATCTCTGAGGTTAAAATATATGCACCCTAACCTCGTAATAGCAATTAATAAAGATACATCTTCCTTATATCAGCAATCCTACCCTTTTATTAATAATGTATAAAAATACAGTATATATCTTCTTTAGAATTTTAGCCCTTCAATTCCTTGAATAACATAAAAAGAGATATGTGAAAGAGAAAGCTCCTTATCCTATAAGTTATTTGGCTCATTTCACTCATGAAGCACGAAGTTTAACACAATAAGCACTATACTTTTTTATTTCTATTATGGTATAATTATTCTATGAATGAAAAACTATTAGCAGCAAAATCTTTGTTCGCCGTACTCGATGGTGCGCTTGAACTCGAACAAATCGAAAATTTGCTTGAAAAACCAAAATCATCAGAAATGGGTGATATCGCATTTCCAGCTTTCAGTTTAGCCAAGACTTTGCGCAAAGCCCCACAAATCATCGCTGGTGAAATCGCTGAGAACATTGATGCTACTGGCTTTGATAAAGTAGTTGCTACTGGTCCTTATGTGAATTTCTTCCTTGACAAAAAAGCTGTTGCCACAGCAGTTATCAACGAAGTTATTACTGAAAAAGAAGACTATGGCGACCAAAATATCGGTCATGGTGCTAATGTTCCTATTGATATGTCGGCTCCAAATATTGCCAAGCCTTTTTCTATTGGTCATTTACGCTCAACAGTTATCGGAGATTCACTTTCAAAAATTTATGAAAAGATTGGTTACAATACAATCAAAATCAATCACTTGGGTGACTGGGGCAAACAGTTTGGCCTCTTGATCACTGCTTATAAAAAATATGGTGATGAAGCTACAATCACTGCCAATCCAATTGATGAGCTATTGAAGCTCTATGTTCAAATTAATGCCGAAGCTAAAGAAGATCCAACAGTAGATGAAGAAGGACGTGCTTGGTTCCTTAAAATGGAACAAGGCGACGAAGAAGCCCTTCGCATCTGGAAATGGTTCTCTGATGTCAGCTTGATTGAATTTAATCGAATTTACGGCAAATTAGGTATTGAGTTTGATCACTTTACAGGTGAGTCTTTCTACTCTGATAAGATGGATGCCGTTGTTGAAGACTTAGAATCTAAAGGCTTGATGCACGAATCTAAAGGTGCCATGGTTGTAGATCTCGAAAAATACAATCTTAATCCAGCTTTGATTAAGAAAACTGACGGTGCAACCTTGTACATCACTCGTGACTTAGCAACGGCAATGTATCGTAAAGCAACTTTTGATTTTGTAAAATCACTTTATGTTGTTGGTGGCGAGCAACAAAACCACTTCAAACAATTGAAGGCAGTACTCAAGGAAGCTGGTTATGACTGGTCAGACAATATGACACACGTATCCTTCGGTATGGTAACGCAAGGCGGGAAAAAATTCTCAACACGTAAAGGTCACGTTGTTAAATTAGAAACAACACTTGATGAAGCAGTAGAACGTGCTCTGAAGCAAATCAATGATAAAAATCCTGACTTGCCAAACAAAGAACTTGTTGCACAGCAAGTTGGTGTTGGTGCCGTGAAGTTCTACGACTTAAAAACCGACCGTAATAATGGTTATGACTTTAACCTTGAAGAGATGGTTTCATTTGAAGGTGAGACTGGTCCTTATGTGCAATATGCATATGCACGTATCCGTTCAATCTTACGTAAAGCAAACTATGCATCTCAACCAGTAAATGTTGAAGAAACACCAGCTGAAGCTTGGGAAATTGTGAAATTACTCCAAGACTTTGGGAATGTTGTTAAACGTGCTGCAGATAAATATGAGCCTTCTATCATTGCGAAGTACTCAATTTCATTGGCACAAGCCTTTAACAAATACTATGCACATGTACGTATCCTTGAGGACAACGAAGGGCTTCAAGCACGTTTAGCGCTTGCTAATGCAACTTCCCTTGTCTTAAAAGAAGCATTGCGTCTGCTTGGTGTTGAAGCACCAGAGGAAATGTAAGTTTTCAAATAAAAAAATAGACCAAAAGGTCTATTTTTTTATTTATTCGGTCTCACGCCTTCTGGCCACCAGAGTTTAATCAGCGCTTGCGTACCATCATTTTCATATCCTTCTTCTGCTAAACGATCATAAAGTTTTTTCGCACCTGCTGTGGCAGGAAGTTCAATACCCATTTTTTCAGCCTCTGCTAAAGCGATACCTAAATCTTTAATAAAATGTTTAACGAAGAAACCCGCACTAAAGTCTTCACGTAAAATGCGTGGTGCATAATTGGTCATTGACCAAGTAGCTGCTGATCCACCTCCTACTGTTTGAAGGACCTTTTCCACATCTAAACCAGCTTTATCTGCATACACCATCAGTTCTGTCATAGCGGTCATCGTCCCTGCAATAGCAATTTGGTTTGCCATTTTGGTATGCTGACCAGCTCCTGCTGCCCCTTGCCATGTAATTGTTTTGCCGATAGTTTCAAAGTATGGCAAGAGGTGTTTATAGGCTTCTTCCTCTCCACCTACCATAATTGTTAAGCTTGCGTTCTTTGCTCCAATGTCGCCTCCCGATACTGGTGCATCTAAAGCTAAAGCTCCCGCTTCTTTTGCAGCCTGATAAATCTCTTGTGCTAAAGCTGGTTCTGAAGTCGTCATGTCTACCACAAACATACCTTGAACATCTGCCTTAAATACACCTTGTTCACCAAAGTATATTTCACGTACATCCTTTGGATAGCCCACAATAGAAAAAACGATATCTGTTGCTTCTGCAATTTCTTGTGGTGTTGCACAATAAGTTGCTCCACGCGCTACTAAGGAATCTGTCTTTGCTTTTGTTCTATTATATACAAACAGTTCATTTCCTGCATCAAGTAGGTGTCCTGCCATCGCTGCACCCATTACTCCCGTACCGATAAAACCGATTTTTGCCATGTTTTCTCCTTTATTTGTTCAGTCTTCTTTGCCTTGCTGCTGTTCGGCGTAAGGCTTTAATTTTTTGATTTCGATAAGCTTCTAACTTGTAGCTTTTCAATAGCTTTTCAATCCCGACACGTGTTAAGCCCACTTCCGCTCCTATATTTGCTAACGCTCGGAGGGGATTAGCATCTATGTATTTCTGTAGTTCTTCTTTTGTCAATCTTCTGACCATAATATTCACCTCTTAAATAAAAAATCCCGCCGAAGCGAGATTGTAACTGGTTATGGGGGAGAGGGGATTTGAACCCCCACGCCCTTACGAGCACATGCACCTGAAGCATGCGTGTCTGCCATTCCACCACTCCCCCAGCACTACCTATAATACCAGTTTCAATAGGGTTTTGCAAGAAATATCTTACGCCCCTGTATGCCCTAAAAGGATTGCTAGAATCAGTACCGCAAGTACCATCAAGGTAATAATAACATACATTTTATCGCCCTCTTTTGCAAAGGCAAAAACAGAAGCAATCACACGAAGGACAGGTGTTAAGATCAAAAGAAATAAACCAGTCATAAGCCAAGCGAAAGATTTGAAAGCAACCAGTCCTTCTGCAATTTCCACTACGCCTCGAGGATAGGTCGCCCCTGGGTAACCAGAATGACCAGTGAAAACAAACATAATTAAACCAATAATAATAATTGCCGAGCTAATAAATACACCCGCCCTTAAAATTTTACCTATTCTGAGTTCAATTTCAAGTAATTTTTCTTTTTCTTCCATCATAAACCAAGTCCTTTAAGTATCATTTGTAAAGCCATAAGACCAATTACAGGAATAAATATCAAGCGAATCGTCCGAGCAGGTAAATGGGGCATAATACGTGAGCCTATAGCTGCGCCAGCTACAATACCTATAGCTAAGGGACCTGCTAGTGAAGGATCCACATAACCATTAAAAAAGTAAACTGTTGCTGAAGCTGCTGCAGTCACCCCAATCATGAGATTTGAGGTTGCCGTTGAGGGTTTTAATGGCATTTTCATCGTTGTGTCCATGGCTAAAACTTTAAATGCACCCGATCCTATACCTAAAAGACCAGAAGCTATTCCTGCACCAAACATAATTGATGCACCTTCGGGGACTTTTTCTACTTGATAAGCAACTTCTTTTCCAGTTTGTTTATCGAAGTAAGAAGAATTAAGTTTCATCTTTTCTGCCCATTTGTCTGAAGTAACATTTTGCAAGACTTTTTCACCTTGATGTAGCTTACGCCACATATTATAGGCTTGAAAAATCAACAAACAAGCAAAAAGAATATTTAATACCGCAGCATTAAACAGGCCGGCCAAAATCGCACCTAATAATCCACCAATCGTGGTAAAAATTTCCAAGAACATTGCGACACGCACATTGACCAAATCATCTTTTAAATAAGAAATGGCAGCACCTGAACTGGTTGCAATAACGGCTACAATACTGGCTCCAATTGCGTATTTTATATCAACACCAAAAAAAGAAGTAATAATCGGCGTGATAATGATACCCCCACCGAGACCTAAAATGCTTCCTACAATGCCAGCAACGACACCAAGTAGGAGCATGCAGAGTGTAAAAGTTAATAATGACATATTCCTATTCTATCACTTTCATGTGAAAGAATCTCAGTTGGAGTGTGCGAAGATGATTTTGTGATATAATTTTCTTAGTAGTAAATTTTTCTCATATAAGGAAATCATTATGAATCGTAAAGAGCTTGAAGAGAGACTTCAAAAAGAATTAAACCTACCTTTTTATCGCGCTAAAATTGCTGAACGGGACTATACAGAAGCTGAGTATCAAGATATAAAGGCACAGTTAAACAAAGACTATCTGGACTATGTTGATACCTATATCGACTATGCTGAAAATGATGTTTGATAATCAATAGAAAGAAGAGACTTATGAGTAAACAAGTACTTTTTACCATGTTCGGGGCGACTGGCGACCTCGCGAAACGGAAACTTTATCCTGCCCTTTTCCAACTTTATAAAAAAGGCGAAATTGCAGAAAATTTTGCAGTGATCGGTACCGCTCGTCGTCCATGGACCGATGAATATTATCGCCAAATTGTTATTGAATCTTTATCTGGCTTAAGCAATAATCAAGAGGAGCTCAATGATTTTTCGAGTCACTTCTACTATCAAAGCCATGATGTAAATGATACCAAGCACTACCATGCTCTCAAAGAGCTCGGAGATCAGCTCCGAGATAAGTATAATACTGCATGTAACCAAGTTTTCTATTTGGCTATGGCCCCACAATTTTTCTCAATCATTGCTAACCACCTCAAATCAGAAAAGATTCTGACAGGTAAAGGTTTTGAACGTGTGATTATCGAAAAGCCTTTTGGAAGTAATTTAGCAACTGCTCAAGAGCTGAATACCGCTCTTAAAGATGTCTTTTCAGAAGACCAAACCTTCCGTATTGACCACTATCTCGGAAAAGAAATGATTCAATCGGTTTCAGCTATCCGTTTTGCTAATCAAATGTTTGAGTCAATCTGGGATAAAGATCACATCGACAATATACAGATTACATTTGCTGAAAGTATCGGTGTTGAAGATCGGGGAGGCTATTATGAAACGAGTGGTGCACTCAAGGATATGATTCAAAATCATGTTCTTCAGGTCTTAGCTTTACTGGCTATGGAAAAACCTCAAACTTTTACACAAGAAAATATTTTGAATGAAAAGGTTAAGGCTCTCCACAGTATTCGTAAATATACAAAACAAGAAGCTCTTGATGCCTTCATTCCTGGCCAATATATCGAGGGTAATATTGATGGCAAGGAGTTTGAAGCTTACCGTTCCGAACCTTCTGTAGCCCCAGATTCTAATACAGAAACATTTGTCGCTGGAAAATTCCTTATTGACAATGACCGCTGGGATGGCGTACCTTTCTACGTACGTAGTGGAAAACGTCTCACAGAAAAAGGGACACGTATTAACATCGTTTTCAAACAAGACCCTAATAATATTTTTGATACAGAACTTGGGGAGAACATTCTTACTATTTATATTCAGCCGACTGAGGGCTTCTCACTTACAATTAACGGTAAAGAAGTCGGTCAAGGCTTTAATATCACTCCTATAAAATTAGGATATCGCCATGATGCAGCAATTTTAGGAAACTCACCCGAAGCTTATGAAAAACTGTTGCTTGATGTCTTACACGGAGATGGGACGAACTTCTCCCACTGGGAAGAAGTTTCGCGTTCTTGGGAACTCATTGACGTTATCCGCCAAGCATGGGACGAAGCACATCAGGATCTCCCTAAATACCCTGCAGCAAGTATGGGACCACAGGAAGCATTCGATCTCCTCCAAAATGATGGAAGAAATTGGATCTGGCAACCTGATCAATGGTATAGAGAACGTGGATTAATGTAAATAAAAAAAGAAACTTCACTGAGGTTTCTTTTTTTCCACATTTTTATTCACAGTTTTCCACATTTTTGTGAATAAGATGTGTAAAACTGTGGAAAACTTGGGATAAGTATAGAGATAAAGTGGAAAACCTTGGGAAAAGTCTAATAAAAAAGTAACTCTTCATACGCAGAGTTACAATCTTGTATTCCATTTAGGATAGCCATATTTTCGTATCAACTTTTTCCACACACGCCGCTCGCGCCAACGGTTAAATTTTGTACTCCAGCCATCAGATTCAACCAATTGTTTGACAAGAATACTACGGACCCCTGCACGGTGAGCTGCTCGAATATCTGTCATTAGCTGGTCACCAACCATAATAACATGATCTGGTTGTTCTTCAAGCTTCACTAAGGCTTTATTTATTCCCCAAGCAAATGGTTTCATTGCCCGTGAAACAAAATCAACGTCAAATTTAGCAACGGCACGTTTGACACGGTCATACTTATTATTTGACACTACAATAACCTTTATACCATTTGTGCGCATTGTCTGTAGCCACTGGTGTAATTCCGGAGTTCCATCAGGATTATTCCAAGCGATGAGTGTATTATCTAAGTCCACCATAATTCCCCGGATATCTCGCCTTTTCAAGTTTTCCACATCCAAGTTATACACAGCTTCTAGAAGATAGTCTGGTTTATAATTCACAAGTTTCATAAAAACATTATATCAGATACACCGCCATTTACCTAATTGATAAATAAAAAACTGTCTCACGACAGTTTTTTTATTTAAATTTATCGAAAAAACCTTTTTTCTGCTCTGATACATTTTGGCCGCTAGCTTTTGCAAATTCGCGCAAAGCATCACGTTGAGCATCATTCAATTTTTCAGGTGTTACAATATTAATCACAACGTGTTGATCACCTTGACCGCTACCGCGTAACTTAGGTGCACCCTTACCTTTAAGACGGAAGTTGGTACCTGTTTGTGTTCCTGCAGGGATCTTCAATTTCACATTACCATGCACGGTCGGTACTTCAATCTCATCGCCTAAGGCAGCCTGAACAAAGTTCAATGGCATCTTGTAATAAATTTCGCTACCATCACGTTCAAATTTATCACTTGCTGCAACTTGGAAACGCACATAGAGATCACCATAAGGTCCTCCGTTTGTTCCAGCATCACCTTGGCCTTGTAGGCGCATTTGTTGACCTGATTCCACACCAGCTGGAACTTTTACCTTAACTGTGTGTGCCAATTTTTCATGACCTGTACCATGACATGTTGGACAAGGAGATTTGATTTCTTTACCTGTACCGTGACAAACATCGCAGACAACATTTGTTGACATACGGCCTAATGGGGTATCGCGAATAACTTGTGTTTGTCCTCGACCGTGACATTTATGACATGTTTCAGCATGAGTACCCGGTTTCGCACCCGAACCGGCACAAGTATGACAGAGCTCTTCGCGATTGTATTTAATTTCTTTCTCAACACCAAAAATGGCTTCTTCAAACGTCAAATTGATACGATATTGTAAGTCATCACCTTGACGAGGTGCATTCGGATCAGCTTGGCCGCCGCCACCGCCAAAGAAGCTTGAGAAAATATCCTCAAAACCACCAAAGCCGCCCGCGCTTTGGAAACCATCAAAGCCCGAAAAACCACCTTGGCCGCCACCAAAGCCGCCATTTGCTCCGGCGGCACCATATTGATCATAGCTGGCACGTTTTTGTTCGTCACTTAAAGTTTCATAAGCCTCTTGGACCTCTTTGTACTTGTCTTCTGCACCCGGATCTTTGTTAATATCTGGGTGGTACTTTTTAGACATCTTTCGATAAGCTTTTTTAATTTCGTCTTGGCTGGCATTTTTATCCACACCTAGGCGTTCGTAAAATTCTGTGTTATTCATATGTTTTAAACCTTCTTGACATGGAATTTTGAGAGTCTATTTGATTCTTCAATTACTTGCTCTCTAAAAGTAGACTATGTTCACTTCTACCATAATCTATTTTAGCATTTTTTGTAGCTTTTGGCAAAAAAATTAGCACTCTTTATATTAGAGTGCTAAAATATTGAAATAAAAAATACAAACCGAAGTTTGTATTTAAATTTTATTTAATTATGGACGAATGAAGCTTACGCCAGCTGTTGAACATTCACGAGTTGTTCCCCAACCGCCATTGAAGTTCCCTTCGATAACAGTCATTTTTGAACCAGACACAGAAAGAACAACTGCAACGTGTCCTACGCCGCCTGCACCTTGATTACCCGGAGGGAATACCGCAATTGTACCTGCTGCTGGACCACTGTTTGCATAAGCCACCCAGTCACCAGCATTTCCCATGTATGTTGGCATGTTACCACCAAAGTAGTCCCAAACAAATGCAGTACATTGACCAGCTGGATAAGGGTTAGTACCACTGTGTCCTGGATTTACAGGTTTTACAGGATCCACTGGATCTGGATCAGAAGGTTTTACTGGATCTGGAGTTGGGATTGGTGTAGGCGTAGGTGTTGTAGTAGAAGAATTGCTGTTATCTGCTGTATTATTAGCAGCTGGTGCTGGATTAGAAGCAGCTGGTGCTGCTGCTACAGCTTTTTCTTGCTGAGCTACTACAGATTTAGCTGCTGCTGCTTTTTCTGCTGCTGCTGCTTTTTGTGCAGCTTTTTCTGCTGCTGCTTTTTGGCTCAATAAATCTTTTTTCTTATCTTCTGCCGTAGCTACAGTAGCTTGATAGTCTAATTGAGCAACTTTAAGAGCGGCTTCTTGTGTCGCCAACTCGTTAGCTTGTGCATCTAACTCTTGCTGAAGTTTTGTTGCTTCAGCATATTTTTTTTGATTATCTGCTAACTTTGTCTGAATATCTTTTTGATCGGCTTGTTGTTGCTCAATCATTGACTTGTTAGCACCAGCAACAGTTGCCATTGCTGTCATTTTTTGAATAGCATCTGTTAAAGATTTTGAGTCTAGTACAGCAGACATATAGTTAGTTGCTGAACCATCAGTTTGTGCACTACGTGCTTGAGCTTCAAGTGCTGTATTACGCTCCTTGATGCTCTCGCTCAACTTTTGAATCTGTTGTGATTGTTCCTTTTGTTGAGCCATCAACTCATTAACTTTTTTAGTCATTGAAGTTTGCTTTGATTTTAAAGTGCTTACTTGTGATTGAATTGAATCAACTTGTGATTGCGCTTTAGCAGCTTCAGTCTTTGCACTTGCAATCTTTGAATCTTGCTGTGCAATTTTTGAATCTGTCGAATCAGCCTTTACGGCAGCAAAAGGTGCGCCAGCCGTAAGCACGACTGTCGAAAGCATCAATGCTGTAATAAGTTTTTTCTTCATAAAATTTTAAATTTGCCTCCCTAGGTTAGTTCGGTGAATATAGTATATTGTATCACGAGCCCACACCTGTTTTGTAACAAGTCAATTACAGTTACGTTTAAGTTTGTTTCTTCAGATTTCTATTTTTTTTCACCGCTCAAAAAAACAAGCAATATTTTGTTTGCTTGTTGAGATTTAATTCTTATGGACGGATGAAACTTAAGCCTGCAGCTGAAACTTCACGGGTTGTGCGGATACCTAAACCACCACCATTAGGACCTGAGAAGTTTGTTTCTGAGACAGTAAGTTTATTACCATTTACAGCTGTGACCACGGCAACGTGACCTACTCCACCTGCTCCCTGGTTACCTGGAGGGAATACCGCAATTGTGCCAACTGCTGGTCCACTATTTGCATAAACTACCCAGTCTCCTGCATTACCGGCATATGTAGGAATACTTCCACCGAAGTATTCCCAAACACCCCAAGTACATTGGCCCCATGGATAAGGATTACTCAAGCTTGAACTTGGAGTATTTGTTGACCCTGACCCTGAACTTGAGCTACCAGAGCCATTATTATTGTTGTTACTTGAACTACCTTCTGTAGTTGTGTCTGAGCTATTAGTAGTATTTGAGTTTGAAGTTGAACCAGTATTCGTACTTGATGCGTTGTTATTTGATGCTGGTTTGCTTTCTTCTACAGCTGGAGTTGTTGCTGCTGGTGCAGAAGCAACAGGAGTTTTCTCTACGGGCGTAGTAACAACTGGTACTGTTTCTGTACTTGCGGCTGGTTTATTTTCGCTCTTAGTTGCTGTAGCTTGTTCTGCTTGTGCTTTTTGAGCAGCTTGGGCAGCTTGCTCTGCTTTAGCTTGTTGAGCTTCTACTGCTGCAGCTTGTTTAGCTGCGGCTTCTTGAGCAGCTACTGCTGCGGCTTTTTGATCAATCAAGCTTTGTTTTTTGCTCTCAGAGTTAGCAATTGTTGTTTGATAATTTAATTGAGCAACTTTGAGGGCGGCTTCTTGGCTTGCCAACTCGTTACTTTGTGCTTCTAACTCTTGTTGAAGTTTTGTAGCTTTAGCGTATTTTGCTTCATTATCTTTCAACTTAGCTTGAATAGCTTTTTCATCTTCTTGTTGCTTTTCAAGCATGGCTTTATTGGCACCAGAAACAGTTGCCATCGCTGTCATTTTTTGAATTGCATCAGTCAAAGATTTTGAATCTAAGATAGTGGACATATAGTCCGTTGCTGAACCATTTGTTTGAGCGCTACGTGCTTGTGCTTCAAGTGCTGAGTTCCGCTCTTTGATATCTTTGTGCAAGCGAGCAATCTCGGCCGATTGTTCTTTTTGCTCCTTCATCAATTTATTTACTTCATTTGCTGTTGAAGTTTTTTTAGATTGTAAGCTATCTACTTGTGATTGAATCGCATCTACTTTTGCTTGCGCTGCTGCAGAAGAACTTTTAGCAGCATTGATTGCTGCATCTTGTTTTGCGATTTGATCGTCTGTGCTGTCCGCTTTTACCGCTCCAAGGCTTGCACCCGATGATAAAATGACCGTCGACAACATTAATGCTGTGATAAGTTTCTTTTTCATAGTTTTCTTTTCTTCCCGTTTTCTATTAAATTATAAATATAACGCCAAGATAGTCCCAAGTATAACACTCTTTCATAACTTAATCAAGTCAATTTAATTTCTTTAAAAATACATTTTTTACTCTTTAATTACAAAAAGATGATCACCGTAGGCGATACATCTTTTCTAAAGGCCATTGTAGTAAGATTGCAAAGACAATATTTAGGGCTAATGTAGGTGCGAGCTGTCTAACAATAAATGAGATAAAGTTGACGTTGACTACACCAACCAGATTAACAATAAATGTACTTAAAACTTGGAAAGCAAAAACAATGATAATCACTGTAAATAGTCGAGTCCAGCGGTTAGTAAAGACAACGGTCTGGATTTGATAGACAAAAAGAGCAATAAGTGGCAAAATTAAACTCGCAATACCAAATATACCTAAAAAGTAACTGTCATAGATAATTCCCAAAAGAACGCCCATGATAAGTACATAGCTGTGGCCGTGTTGCGTCACAGTGTACACCATAAAAATGAGTAATAGATGACTTACGGGCATGATACTTCCCCCAGATAAAGCTGTAAAGAAATGTGTCAACTGCCCATCAAGTAAGAGGAGGAAAAAAAGAAATAAGGGGCTAAAAAATTGGAAGCTAAAGCGACTCATATTTAGTTACCTCCAATCATGCCTTGAATCACAAAAACAAATCGAATATCGTACAAATTGCTAGCAGGCTTCACATATACTTTACGATTCAACCCTTGGTCTGTTTCTTTAACATCAATTACTGTTCCAAGCAAAAGACCGCGTGGCGAATCACCTCCAAGGCCACTAGTAACAACTTGACTGCCTTTTTCAATATTGCCTTCTCCTACTAGGGAAGTAACTACATAAGCATTCTGATCAGTATCATAGCTTGCAAGAAGTCCATTTACTGGATCACTCGGGCTACCAAGACGAACCGGGATTTTTGCATCAATACCCTTATCAGAGCTCAGCAAGGAAACTTTAGAAGAGTTTTCATTTACTTGACTTACACGTCCAATAACACCACCATTCGCCATTACTAATTGACGGTTTTTAATACCTTGTTTACTGCCGCTATCAATCACGAGTGTATCTGCCCAGCTGGCCGGATTACGGGTAATTACATTAGCAGAGGTACTCTTATAATCTGTCAAAGTTTCTTGAAGTTTTAATGCTTCTTTTAACTCTTTATTTTCGACTTCTAAGCTTTCTTGATTATTTTTGGTGCTGCTTAAGTCTGCCACTTTTGTTTTCAGCGACTGATTTTGCTTGTAGGTATCAAAAAGATTGCCGACCTGATTGGCTTTGTCTTGAACAAAACGGATTGGAGCACCAATGATTCTGTCAATAGTACCTGTACCGTCATTAATAATTTGTGTCATTGTTGATGGATTTTTATTATTCTTAAAATTATCTGCCGAGATAAAAATTGCTGTAAATGCTGAAATAACAATAATTAAGGCGATAATAATCATTTTACTAAGATTGAATTTTTTCACTGTTCATATTTCCCTTCACAAGAGCTTTGTTTAGCCTCTTTATTTTATCAAAATTGTCAACTTTTTGATAGAATATAATTAAATTTTCTTCTATAAATTATATCGGAGGGCCGTAAATATGACACAACAAGAAATTCCAGTCTTCGGTGAAAAAATTACCGGAGTGGATTATCAATATCGTTATGGAGTCTATGGTATTGTTTCACGTGAAAACAAGAGCCAAATTTGTCTTGTTCAAGCGCCAAACGGAGCCTTTTTTCTCCCTGGAGGAGAAATTGAAGCAGATGAAGACCATGCACGCGCTTTAGAACGAGAACTTATGGAAGAACTAGGTGCGACTGCGACTTTAGGGCGTTATTTTGGGCAAGCCGACGAATATTTTTATAGCTCCCACCGTGATAAATACTTTTGTAATCCCGCTTATATCTATGAGACTCTGGAAGCGCATTTTGATCAAGTCCCACTTGAAGATTTCAATAAAATTTTCTGGTTTGACGTACCGACTGCTTTGGCTAAGCTCAAACGTGGATCCCATAAGTGGGGTGTGGAACAATGGCTTAATACCAAATAAAAAGAAGGAAATACTTTCCTTCTTTTTATTTTTCTATAAGTTTAACGCCGTCTTGACCTGCAACAATAACTTTTTTAACCATGTTATTAAACAAACCATGTTCAACAACACCTACTGTTAAATCTAGTTCTTCCGCCAGCTTTTCCGGCTCAGTAATACTATCAATATGTAAATCAATAATATAATGTTGCATATCAGTTATTAGCTTATCTTGAGCCTTCATACGCCAAGTTGGAGCATAACCCGCCGCTTCAAATTTTCGGAACAACTGCTCAGATCCGTATGGGATAACTTCAACAGGAACTTTAAAACTACCAAGAGTTTTTGAAAGTTTACTTTCATCAACAATCCAAATATAGTCTCTAGAATATGTTGCAACAATTTTTTCCATTAGCAAAGCCGCACCACCGCCTTTAATACCATTAAGTGCTGCATCAACTTCATCTGCGCCATCGACGGTTAAGTCAACATGATCCACTTCATCAATTGATTTCAAAGGAATCTTAAGATCTGTAGCTTGATGGCTAGTTACGTTCGAGGTCGTAACACCAACAATATCCAAGCCTTCTTCCTTAACCCGACGACCTAATTCTTCCACAAAGAAAGCCGCCGTCGAACCTGTTCCCAAGCCAACAATCATACCAGACTTCACATATTCAGCTGCTTTTATACCTACTTGTTTTTTTAAATTTTCCATTTTTGAAATCCCTTCAAATACTCTTCTCAATCATTATAACAAAAAAGTAAAAATAACTGGCTTTTTATTTGAAGAACTAAGTTTTCCTCAAAACTTTTCAAAACAACTTCTTTTTCAAATTGTACCCTTAAATTTTTACAGAAGCTCCTTCTACCATAGCTATTCCTTAAGCATTGAGATTTCTTCTTCTGTTAGTGGACGATATGCTCCCAAAGTCAATGCCTTATCCAATTCTAAACTTCCCATACGTAGCCGTTTGAGATAAGTAACCTTCATCCCTACAGCTTCAAACATTCGTTTGACCTGATGAAATTTACCTTCATGAATAATGAGGCGGATTTTACTTTTATTCTCCTCTGCTTTCTCAATAAAAAGCTGGCCTGGTTTGACGTTTTCTCCAGATTTCAAAGTCAATCCTGCCGCAAACTTTTGTACTGTTTCCTGCGTAACATGGCCTTGTATGTGTGCAAAATATTCTTTTTCCACATGCTTTTTGGGACTCAAGAGATTATGACTCAGTGCTCCATCATTTGTCAGTAAAAGAAGGCCTTCTGTATCTTTATCTAAGCGCCCTACAGGAAAAATATCTTCGCGATAATCTGGAGTCTTTAATAATTCAACAACTGTTTTGTCCTTATTATCCTTCGTCGCTGAAACCACACCAGCAGGTTTGTTCAGGAGGTAATAATAAAATTCTTGATAACGTACTGGTTTTCCATCGTAGCTTACTCTATCTTTATCTGGAGCAACATGAAATTTGCCATTTTTCACTTTTTCTTCATTAACTGTCACTTTTCCTGTCTTGAGAATCACCTTAACTTCTTTACGTGATCCTAGCCCGGCTTCCGCCAAATATTTATCCAATCTCATACTCTTATTTTACTAGAATTTTGCTCAATATGGATAAGATAAACCTTTGTGGGGAGTTGACGAATCTTTATTTTTATCACGACTTGTTATATAATAGGGCATACTGAATTTAGTAATTAGGATAAAAATATGATAACAAAAGAATTTGATACAATAGCAGCCATTTCCACGCCTTTAGGTGAAGGAGCCATTGCTATCGTCAGATTGTCTGGTAGTGATGCCATCTCAATCGCTAAAAAGGTCTTTCATGGAAAAGATCTCGATAAAGTTGCTTCTCATACTATCAATTATGGACACATCTTTGATAAAGAACGTCTTGTTGATGAAGTTATGCTCTCCGTGATGAAAGCTCCTAAAACCTTCACACGTGAAGATCTCGTGGAGATTAACACACATGGTGGAATAGCCGTAACCCAAGAAATTTTGCAACTTCTCCTTCGCTCTGGCGCACGTCTCGCTGAACCAGGTGAGTTCACAAAACGTGCATTTTTAAATGGACGCATTGACTTAGCGCAAGCCGAGTCCGTGATGGATTTGATACGCGCAAAAACAGATCAGGCTGCCAATATTGCTGTAAAACAACTTGATGGTAGCCTCTCTAACTTAATCAACAATATCCGACAAGAAATTCTAGAGTCACTGGCGCAAGTTGAAGTCAACATTGATTATCCTGAATATGATGATGTTGAAACGATGACCAGTCAAATGCTTCTAGAAAAAACGGCACATTTCGAACAACTTTTAGAAACTCTTCTTGCAACAGCAAAACGTGGTAAAATTCTTCGTGAAGGACTAAAAACGGCAATTATTGGTCGACCAAATGTCGGAAAATCAAGTTTACTCAATCAGCTTTTACGTGAAGAAAAAGCCATCGTTACCGATATAGCAGGAACAACACGTGATGTTATTACAGAGTTTGCGAATATTGGTGGCGTACCTCTGGAGCTAATTGATACTGCAGGTATACGAGAAACCGAAGACATTGTTGAAAAGATTGGTGTCGAACGCAGCCAAAAAGCATTAGAAGAAGCTGATTTGGTTTTGCTTGTACTGGATGCTTCATCTCCTTTAACAACAAAAGATTTGGAGTTGCTGGAACTTTCCGCTTCAACAAACCGTATCATCCTGCTAAATAAGACGGACCTTCCGGAAAAAATTGAACTTGAGCAACTTCCTAAAGACTTTATTAGAATTTCTGCCTTAAAAAATGAAAATCTTGATGCCGTCGAAAAAAACATACGCGCTCTCTTTTTCTCTGGAGAAATTGAAGCAAAAGATGCAACTACTCTGTCCAACGCACGTCACATTGGACTGGTCGAACAAGCTTTAGATTCTCTGAAGGAAGCAAACCGAGGTTTGGCGATGGGCCTTCCTGTCGACCTCATCCAAGTCGATATCACACGCTGTTGGCAATTGCTTGGTGAAATAACTGGGGAAGCTGCACCTGATGAATTGATTACTCAGCTTTTCAGCCAGTTCTGCTTAGGAAAATAAAAAAAACATAAGTGGAGTATTTCCTACTTATGTTTTTTTATTTACTGCCAGCCCATAAACAGAGCCAGAAGAATAGAGGCTGATCCGATAAAGGAAAGGAAGCACAAGGCAAAACCAAAGGTAAAGATTCTTGTCCCATCTCCTTCATACGATCTTCTTGTGCGCTTTCCTTTATAAGCAAACATGCTACTTAAGGAGAGGAGAGTAAAGATAAACTGTAATGGAAGAACCCGCCATTCGGCCGAAAAGTTCAGCAAAGAAAGTCCACCACCTAGAAATGCTAAGAAAAGTCCCATTTATTATCCTTTCTTGAATTTACAATTTAAAAGTTAATCAAAACCACCGACAACATCCAAGTCGGCCAATATCATCTGATATTCTGGTCGTTCAGGTGACTTAAAAACTTCCTGTGCTTCTTGACGCGCTACCTCTAAAATGTTGTAATCATTCACTATATCCGCTGCTAGAAATTCTGGTAAACCCGATTGACGCACCCCGAATATTTCTCCAGAGCCTCGCATCTTCAAATCTTCTTCTGCTAAACGAAATCCATTCTGTGTTTCACACATTATCTTCATCCGATTTTTTCCTGAGTCTGTTTTTGGATTGGCAACGAGTATCGTATAGGACTTCTTGCTCCCCCGACCTACACGGCCTCTTAACTGATGCAACTGGGAAAGACCAAAGCGATCCGCATCCATAATAACCATAATCGTTGCATTTGGCACGTCAACACCAACTTCAATGACCGTTGTGGAAACCAAAACAGACAATTTTCCTGCCTTAAATGTCTGCATAATTTGGTCTTTTTCTTCATTTTTCATTTTACCGTGTAGTAAGCCTATGCCCGCTTCTTCACCAAAATATTGGTTTAATTCTTCATAAAGAGCTACAGCATTCTTTAAATCTAAAGCTTCTGATTCTTCAATAAGTGGCGAAATGAAATAGACTTGAGCCTGCTGTATCAGTTCTTCTTTTATCCATTTCAAAACCTCAGGTAGCTGTTGATGCTTTACCCATCTGGTTGTAATCGGTTGCCGTCCTTTAGGTAATTCGTTGATAATGGAGACATCCATATCACCAAAAGCAGTAATCGCTAAAGTCCGAGGGATTGGCGTCGCAGTCATCATAAGTACATCAGGATTTTGCCCCTTTTCGCGTAAGATTTTCCGTTGATTCACCCCAAAGCGATGTTGTTCATCGGTAATGACTAATCCCAAATCATTAAAATCAACACCTTCCTGTATTAGAGCATGCGTTCCCACAACCATCTGTGTCTGACCACTTGCTAAACTGTCTAGTATTTCTCTTCGCTCTGCAACTTTTAAACCCGAAACAAGAAGACTAATTTTTAGTTCAGGAAAAAGATTTTGTAAGTTAGCAAAATGTTGCCGCGCTAAAATTTCAGTCGGAACCATTATAGCAGCTTGAAGCCCAGATAAGACTGCTGCATACATTGCTAAACTAGCAACGACTGTTTTACCAGAACCGACATCACCTTGTAAAAGACGATTCATGTGATAAGGTGAGGTCATGTCTGATAAAATTTCGTCTAAGGATTTTTGTTGAGCCCCTGTGAGTTCAAAAGGCAGTTTATTAATTTTTTCATCCATCAACCGCTGGTCAAAAAGGACCTCGCGCCCAAAACGTTGGGCTTTCTCTTTATGCTTCAAAGCTTGCAACTTCAATTGAAAATAAAAGAGTTCCTCAAACTTCACGCGCCTTAAAGCTTGCTTGTGCATCTCCATATCATCTGGGAAATGCATGGCATGCACAGCTTCTTGGCGGGACATCAAGCGATACTTTTTCAACAAGTATTCTGGTAGATTTTCTTTTAACTCCGATAAAAGTCCACTATCAAAAGCCATTTGAATTGTTTTCACCAAACTGGATTGTTTCATCCCTGCAGTAAGGTGATAAACAGGGGAAAAACCATCTTCTGCTTGTGTTAATATTTTCATCCCCAAAAGTTGCTGCTTTTTTTGTTCCCATTTTCCATAGACCGCAACCTCTTTTCCTACCTCAATCTTATCCGCTAAATAGGGTTGATTAAAAAAGCTCACAGCGACTACAGCTTCTCCTTGTTTGAGCTTAAAAGTAAGCCTATTACGTTTAAAGCCATAATATTGGACATTTGCAGGCGTTACAACTTCGCCAATTACTGTTGCTTTTTCGCCATCTAGTAATTCAAAAATTGAACGTCCAGCAAAATCTTCATAACGAAAAGGGAAATAAAGTAATAAATCCTGTATCGTAGAAATTCCCAACTTCTGATAATTTTCAAAAGACTTCGGTCCGACACCTTTCAGATATTGTATACTGTCTGTTAGTTTCATAAGTTCATTATAGCAGAAAAGCCGTGTTACTGCTTTTACCTTAGTCCTCAAAAATAAAAAAGACCAACGGTCTTTTTATCACTCATGCTTTCTTGACGACAGAACCCTTCAAACCAATAGATCCGAAACCATCAATTTTTGAATCAATAAAGTGTTCATTTTTTCCAAATTCATTAATGCGGATATTTTTAACTTTTGTTCCTTTTTTAATAGGCTTAGGCATTCCTTTAACCGGAAGATCTTGAATGATAATTACAGCATCTCCATCGGCTAAAGGCTGTCCCACACTATCAAGTACAACAAATTTTTCTTTTTCTAAATCTGCTTGTGTAAATTCGATACCGCATTCTGAGCATCCAAATGTCGTATCTGAAAGCTCGTATGTATATTCACTTGAACAAGTTGGGCATTTAGGTGTTTCCATTTTTTCTCCATTCTTTGGTTTTAATTATTGGTAAGGTTTATTATAAGTTTAATCTACATTATAGTAAATTGCTTTTTGTACTGCTATTTTTTGTCTATCTGGGAGGCTTTGTGCACTAGGACCAAAAGTATTAGACAGCCAAATACGCGGTTTCGTCTTGTCTGTATCTGCCCAATTGTAACCTGTTGGAATAAAAGAGAGCCTTCAGAATTGCTAGCTACTATGGAGAAGCTTTAGTTTTGCTGACCATCTGCTGACCTTACAATAAGAATAGTCCACGATAGTCCTGCTCATTTTCAGCTTTCTTTATCCTAGACACTAACCCACTTTTTTAAATATACTTCTCAGTTCGTACTTCCCTATAGTGTAATATAATATTAAAAACTCAAAAGCTCTCTCAAAAAATAGAGACAAAAAAACAGAGGAGCTAAGCTTCTCTGTTTTATAACGTTAAATAACAGAATTATTTAGCGATTTTAGCGAAGTATTCAAGTGTACGAACGAGGTTAGATGTGTAAGACATTTCGTTATCGTACCAAGCAACTGTTTTAACCAATTGAACGCCGTCAGCTGTAGTAACTTCAGTTTGAGTAGCGTCAAAGAGTGAAGAGTTAGAGATACCTACGATATCAGATGAAACGATTTCATCTTCGTTGTAACCGTAAGATTCGTTAGATGCTGCTTTCATAGCTGCATTTACTTCTTCAACAGTAACTTCTTTATCAAGAACTGATACAAGTTCTGTCAATGAACCAGTTGGAACTGGTACACGTTGTGCGTGACCTTGAAGTTTACCATTCAATTCTGGCAATACAAGACCGATAGCTTTAGCAGCACCTGTTGAGTTAGGTACGATGTTTTCAGCTGCAGCACGTGCACGACGGAAGTCACCACCACGGTGTGGGCCATCAAGAGTCATTTGGTCACCAGTGTAACCGTGGATAGTTGTCATTGTACCAACTTTAAGACCGAAGTTTTTGTTCAAAGCATCAGCCATTGGTGCGAGACAGTTAGTAGTACATGATGCACCAGAGATAACTGTTTCTTCACCAGTCAAGATTTCGTGGTTAGTGTTGAAAACGATAGTTTTAACATCGTTACCACCAGGTGCTGTGATAACAACTTTTTTAGCACCGTTAGCGTGCAAGTGTTGTTCAGCTTTTTCTTTAGTTGCGAAGAAACCAGTTGCTTCAAGAACGATTTCTGCACCATCTTCAGCCCAGTTGATGTTAGCTGGGTTAGCTTCTGCAGTAACTTTTACAAATTTACCGTTAACTTCGAAACCACCATCTTTAACTTCAACTTTACCGTCGAAACGACCTTGAGTTGTGTCATATTTCAACAAGTGAGCAAGCATTGCTGGATCTGTAAGGTCGTTGATTGCTACTACTTCAACACCTTCAACGTTTTGAATACGACGGAAAGCAAGACGACCGATACGTCCGAAACCGTTAATACCAACTTTAACTACCATGAGTAAGTCTCCTTATAGGTTTAAAATTTTGTTTATAGAGAAGTTCTCTATCACTAAGTTAATCATTTAACTTACTCTTACATTTTAACACTTTTTTGAGATTTTGCAAACATAAAAGCCGGAAAAGAGGCACAACCGTGGGAACGAAGAGGAAAACGTTTACATTTGTCTACTTCCTTGTACTTCTAATAAAAAAATAACAGTATGTCCCTGTTATTTTTTTCCGAAAAGTTTGGCAAAAAAACCTTTTTCTGATTCAGCCTTCATTTCCAGTAAAAACTGATTATTATCACTTAAAGATTTTTCCATCAACTCTTGTTGACGATTGATTTGCTTATCTTTTTCTGCAATCTGTGCATCCTTGGCCATCAATTGCTGGTTAAGACGGTCAATTTCTGCATTTTTGTCCTTCATCAGATTTGAAACCAACTCAAAAACAGCTGTGTCCGTTGGCGATGTCGAAAGTTCTTGTGTTGCATCCTTATCATCAACAACTTCCGCCTGCGCTGTCACAACCTTGCCATAAAGGCGTTCAAGTTCATGAATACCACCCTCATTAATTACAGTAACATTTTTTTCATTTTTCTCTACATATTGCTCGTCTAGCTGCTTGATACGTTTATTCATCGCTTGGCGAGTCACACCAAAAAGTTCTGCAAGTTCACTTACTGTTTTCGTTTCCATATCTACCATAATACCACATTTTTAGCTATTTATACAGCTTTTTCTTAATGCTAAATCGTTTTGTAATAAATGATAAAAATATTATAATTCTATTATAAAACATTTTTATAAAATAGGAGAAAAGTAGAGTAGAGGATTTATGAATTATAAGAAAAGCAATATTAATAAAGTCATAGAATACTATAAAACCAGCACTTTAGAGGGTTTAACTAAACAACAAGTCAATGCTCATAGGGAAAAATACGGCAGTAATATTTTTCAAGAAGCTAAAGAAAAAAGTATATTTCAAAAGCTTTTAAAGCATCTCCTGGAGGTAATGAATCTTGTTTTAATCTTTGTTTCAGTTCCCGCTTTTTATCTATCGATGGATACAGGTAACTTCACAAAACCAATCGTTATCTTATTAATCGTTGTCATCAATGTTATCGTTGCCCATATGCAAGAAGAACGTGCTGAAACAGCCTTATCCGCTCTCAAAAAATTATCGGCACCTAATTCTACGGTTATACGAGAAGGAAAGCTAAGCACACTTCCTTCTGAAGAATTGGTTGTTGGTGATCTGCTTCAACTAAGTGCAGGTGAACAGGTGGGTGCTGATATTCGCCTACTTTCAGCAAATAGCTTACAAGTCGATGAATCTTCACTAACAGGGGAGTCCGAACCGATAGAAAAAGATGCTTCACGTGAAATCCTTGATGACGTGCCTCTGGGTGACCAAGTAAATATGGTTTTCTCTGGAACAAACGTGCTTAATGGTACAGCTAAAGGTATTGTTGTTGCTACAGGTATGAAAAGTCAGATGGGACAAATTGCCCAGCTTTTAGAAGATCAAGTTAAAGGCAAAACACCCTTACAAAAACGTATTGATTCGCTGGCGAAGCGTCTTGCCGCAATTGCTTTCGGCGCGGGGGCAATTATCTTTTTCGTCAACTTATTGCACGGCAGTATCCCTTTCAGTGAAAACATGATGACAGCTGTCATTCTTGGTATTGCTGCCGTCCCTGAAACCCTTCCTGTCATTGTGACCTTATCCCTCGTGTATGGTGTAGAGAATATGGCTTATAAAAAAGCCATTATCCGTAATATTCCAGCTGTTGAAACTCTCGGAAATGCTTCTGTCATTGCATCTGATAAAACTGGAACACTTACTCAAAACCAGATGACTATTCAAAGACTTTGGGTAGAAGGAGAAGATATTTGGCACACGAATCAACTTTCAGATAAAGAGAAAGATTTAATTTACAAGTTTGGTTTAGTATCTAATGCAACAGCCGTACTAGATGAGGGTAAATGGATAACACACGGTGATCCAACAGAAACAGCCATTATTAACTTCCTCATTGCTCACAACTCTTATCATCCAGATAGAAATCCTCAGCGTCTCTTAGAACTTCCTTTTGATTCAACCAGAAAAAAAATGACGGTTGTTGTACCTAATGAAGGCGGAGGGTATCTCGTTATTACAAAAGGCGCTTTTGATCGTCTTGTGCCGGAACAATTTAGCGAAGCACACCATATACATGATACTTTTGCAGAAAATGCCTTGCGCGTTCTCGCTTTATCATACAAAGTAATTGATAAAATTCCAGAAAATCATCAATTCTTGGAAGAGGACCAAACTTTCTTAGGTATTATTGGAATGATTGATCCGCCACGGCCTGAAAGTAAGCATGCTGTAGCTGAAGCACGGTCTGCTGGTATTATTCCTGTAATGATTACAGGAGATCATGCCCTTACTGCTAAAGCTATTGCCAAAGAACTCAATATTTATCGCGAAGGTGATCTGGTTATCGATGGTCTCACTCTCTCCAAAATGACAGACGATGAACTCAAAGAAAAAATTGAAAATATATCCGTTTATGCTCGAGTCTCACCAGAAGATAAGCTTCGTATTGTAAAGGCTTGGCAAGACAAGAAACACATTGTCGCTATGACCGGAGATGGGGTTAATGATGCGCCATCTCTACGGGCAGCTGATGTCGGTACAGCTATGGGTATAGCTGGAACAGAGGTCGCTAAAAACGCTTCTGACATCATCCTAGCAGATGATAACTTTGCAACAATTGTCAGTGCCATCGCAGAAGGACGTCGGGTCTATATTAATATTAAACGTACAATCTACTATCTCCTCTCAGCAAATGTCGCTGAAATACTCATCATGCTTTTTGGTGCCATCATCGGATGGGGGTTACCACTAACAGGTATGCAACTCCTCTATATCAATGTTTTGGCTGATGGTATTCCAGGATTCGGTTTAAGTCGCGAAACCTCAGATAAATATATAATGAAAAAACCTCCTATAGATGTCAATGAAAGTCTCTTTTCTCGTGGAGTCTCTCAACGTATCATTACTTCATCAACAACATTTATCATTATCTCACTCATCGGTTTCTACATTGGTCGATTCGTGGAAATAGCAGGTATTACTCCAAGTCTAGAACAAGGACGCTCTATGACCTTCCTTGTCCTGGCTCTTGCTTCAACTTATCATATCTTCAATGCCCGAAGTAATGACTCCATTTTCCAAGATGGTTTGTATTCAAACAAAACAATCTTCTGGACAACTATCATCTCACTTATAATAACTTTTACATTCACTCTTACACCATTACGCTCCATCATTGATTTTGTTCCACTTACTAGTACACATTGGCTCATTGCTATACTCCTTTCTCTCGTAATCTTTGTAGTCATTGAAGTTGAAAAAAATATTATCAAAAAAGCAAATAAAACATTCCTCGCATAAAAAAAACGGAACCTCTCTTATTTAGGAGGTTCCGTTTTTTTTTAGTTAACTTTTTTTAAACTTACTATCTATCTTGTAAAGCTGGTTTTATAAAATTAGACGAAAAAAGACTTAAGATAAACTTAAGTCTTTTGTTATGCCGAAGGCCGGGGTCGAACCGGCACTCCCGTGAAGGAACCAGATTTTGAGTCTGGCGCGTCTGCCTATTCCGCCACTTCGGCAACAGACTTTTCTCAAATAAAATATTTGAACTGGGGTAGCTGGATTCGAACCAACGCATGAGGGAGTCAAAGTCCCTTGCCTTACCGCTTGGCTATACCCCATTAAAAGGGCGGATGACGGGAATCGAACCCGCGAGTGCCAGCGCCACAAGCTGGTGTGTTAACCACTTCACCACATCCGCCATAATATAAACACGGGCAGCAGGAATTGAACCCACACCAAAGGTTTTGGAGACCTTTGTACTACCTTTATACTATGCCCGTAAAGCTATGGAAGGGGAGGGATTCGAACCCCCGAACCCGAAGGAGCGGATTTACAGTCCGCCGCGTTTAGCCTCTTCGCTACCCTTCCGATATTTAATTGTCATTGAATATATTATAACATATTCAATGGGAGTTAACGGGATCGAACCGCTGACCCTCTGCTTGTAAGGCAGATGCTCTCCCAGCTGAGCTAAACTCCCAAT
>NZ_CAKPUG010000006.1 GCF_934191625.1 uncultured Lactococcus sp. | reverse complement strand
CTTGCACTTCTTTAAAGTTATAACCTTCAAATTCTTTTTGCTCCGATGTATAAGTTGCTCCAATATTACCACTTAGGATCACATCATCTGCAAGTTTATTCCCTGATGCATCAACATACTGAACGGTGATATCACCAGCAGCATCACCGGTACCTCCTCCTCCTTGACTATGGTAGGTCGCTGTAGATACTGCACTATCAATAAGCATATCGCCATCATAAGAATATGCATGATTAGGGTACTTATTATTAAGAGGATTAAATTTCAATTTTGTCTGATAATGAATAACGATGGAGTTTGTCTCTGTAAGAGATGCTTGTGTATCTCCGTACAAACGTCCAAAGTTTATCGTGGCAGATTGACTCCCATCTAAATTGGAATTAAAAGCCAAATCCGTTGTTTCTGTTTTTATGACAGTATTCTTATAATTTCTATAATATATCCGTGTTGAGCCTGGTATATAATCTTGGGTATTACTCATTGTATCGGTAAATATCGCATCAGATACATTATAACCACCATTATTTATAGTTATAGTCCAGCTCACTACATTATTGGCTTCATAGTGTAGAGTTTTTGCAATCGCACTACTACCTGAACCTTCTCCTGAACTGCTTTTAGAGAAGTTAACATGGATAGTATTATTCGGATTATTTTTAGTTGGAAAGGCTAAATCATTACCTACATCATAGTTTAAAAGATTTTTATTAAAAGCTGACCAAAAATTAAAAAACAGTGTACGGTTAGATAGATTATTAATTATGGGTTCAAAAACAATATTCAGAACATTATTTTGAATCGTCACTGAACCTAGCAATGTTCCATCTTCCTTTGTCAACTGTATGGGTGTTGCTTCTGTATACTTTAGCTCTTGAGGTAAAGGCAAAGTATAAATTTGTGACGTATCAATCACCGTCCCATTTGGAATACTTAATCTATAAGTTGTATTGACTGAAGAAGCATCACTGATTTTATTCGAAGTTATCGGTCCATTACTGTTAGATAAAGTAACTTGATCTACAAACTGTATTGCACTCGTTGAGACTGTTTCGGCGCCCACCAGTGGTGTAATGTTTAATATGCTCCCTAGCATTAGTAGTAAGAGCAAAATTCCATTTCCAATTTTTTTCATATTCTTTCCTCCTCCTAAGCTTACTTATTCTGATAATACCAATTTTCAGAAGTAAAAACTATTTTTTTGCCTTATTATTTTTGAAACAATTATTGAACAAGTTATGCTAAGTAAAACTAGAAGTTTTTGTTATAATTTACTTATAACAAAGTAGTGTTACCTTTTAGAACTCTACAAATAATCGGGGAGATTTCATATGGATAATTGTATTTTTTGTAAAATAGTGGCGGGTGAAATCCCAAGTACGAAAATCTACGAAGATGAGAACTTGGTAGCTTTACTTGACATCACACAGACAACAAAAGGTCATACTTTAGTGGTGCCTAAAGCCCACACACGAAATTTATTGGCAATGGAACCTGAGCAAGCATCACAGCTTTTCTCTAAAATTCCAGAGATTGCAAATAAGCTTGTTAAGTCTTTAGGAGCAAAGGGGATGAATATCTTACAGAATAACGAAGAGATTGCTGGACAAACTGTCTTTCACACGCATGTCCATCTTATTCCACGTTATGCCGAAAATGATGGCTTCTCCGCTGCTTTCACAGCACATACTTATGACCTTAGTGCAATCGCGGAGGAAATCTTATGAAAAATTTCATCAATGACATCTCAGAAGCCTTCTCGAGACTAAGTAAAGAAATAGACGACGTCAAGACTAACTTAGAAAAGGTGAAAATTGAAGCACAAAAAGCTGAACTTACTGGCCAAGAAATACAAAGAAAAGTTAATGAATTTCAAATCCTAGCTCAGCCTAAAGTGGATAAAATCAATGAAATTTTAGAAAAGCTTGCAGAAAAAAGTAGTGAAAAATGATTCACTACTTTTTATTCGATTTAATGTAAAATTGACTCCCCCAAAATATCCCTAAAACTTGAGAGATAACAAAGGATCCAGCGATAATTATAATTTCAGTCACATCACTATCATATTGAATGTATGTGAAAAAATAACGGGAATTATAAAAAATAAAGAGAAAAAATGCCAAAAAAATATCTATGATGAGTAAGTAAGGCCAAGCGCGAATCTGATCGTATTTAACTAAGCGAAATGATGTGAAAAGTAATAGCAGAGAAATTATTTGTAAACTGATCAAGGGAAACTCAAATACTGTTCCGATAACAATGCTTAACCATACCGCTACTATAAAGCCTATTAATAAGGTTATACGTTCCATGTATCTATTGTAACACGAAAAAGAATATTTTGTGTTTTTAATTACGTAACATTACACAAACATTTTAAAAAGTAAAAAAAAATCCCCCTAGGGAGACTTTCTGATTTTAACTTAGAAGCTTGTAGTATCAACTTTAACACCAGCACCCATAGTTGTAGTAACTGAAAGGTTTGTGATGTAAGTTCCTTTAGCTGTAGCTGGTTTAGCAGCTACAACTACGGCGTTGATCGCTTTGAAGTTTTCAACAAGTTTTTCATTGTCAAATGAAACTTTACCAATTGGTACGTGGATGTTACCTGCTTTATCAGCACGGTAGTTAACTTTACCAGCTTTTGATTCTTCAATAGCTTTAGTTACGTCCATTGTTACAGTACCAGTTTTAGGGTTTGGCATGAGGTTACGTGGGCCAAGGACACGTCCAAGACGACCTACAACAGCCATCATGTCAGGTGTTGCGATTACAACGTCGAAGTCCAACCAACCACCGTTGATTTTAGTTACGAGTTCATCAGCACCAACGAAGTCTGCACCAGCTGCTTCTGCTTCTTTAGCTTTTTCGCCACGAGCGAAAACAAGTACACGAGCAGTTTTACCTGTACCGTTTGGCAATACCATTGCACCACGGATTTGTTGGTCAGATTTTTTAGTATCGATGTTAAGGTTGTATGCAACTTCTACAGATGCATCAAATTTTGCGATTGAAGCTTCTTTAGCGAGTGCTACTGCTTCTTCAACGCTGTAAAGTTTAGTTGCGTCTACTTTTTCGATAGCAGCGCGCATTGATTTGCTTTTTTTAGCCATTTCTATATTTCTCCTTGTGGTAATATCGGTTGTCTGTTATTATAACAGCCTTCCACTTGTGTGGAATATGAGCGATGATTAATTAAGAATTAACCTTCTACTACAAATCCCATAGATTTCGCAGTACCTTCGATCATTGACATTGCTGCTTCAAGTGAACCAGCGTTAAGGTCAGCCATCTTAGTATTTGCAATTTCTTCAACTTGAGCTTTTGTTACAGTTGCAACTTTAACTTTGTTAGGTTCACCTGAACCTTTTTCAACTTTAGCTGCTTTTTTCAAAAGAACTGCTGCTGGAGGAGTTTTTGTAATGAATGTAAATGATTTATCTTCATATACTGAGATTACAACTGGGATGAGCATACCAGCTTGATCAGCTGTACGCGCGTTGAATTCTTTAGTGAATCCCATAATGTTGATACCTGCTTGACCCAAAGCTGGACCAACTGGTGGAGCTGGTGTTGCTTTACCGGCAGGAATTTGCAATTTAACGAGTTTTTCTACTTGTTTAGCCACGATAAATTTCTCCTTATAATATTGTTTTCGTGATGTGGTATGATGATAGACCATTCTATCTTCCACGCCTATATGCTAAAAACATACTTAAACAGTCTATCAAATATCCGCTTATTTGTCAAGTTTCTAAATCTCGATGAACGCGTCACAAGCTGCAACAACTGCTGGATCATGTGTGACTATGATGACTGTCTTACCCTTTTCTACTTCTTGACGTAATAAGGATAATATGAGTTCCCTGTTTTGACCATCAAGAGAACCTGTCGGCTCATCTGCCAAGATAATCTTACTGCGTTTCAGCAAGGCACGCGCAAGTGCTACCCGCTGTTTTTCTCCGCCAGATAAAGCATAAACTTTTTCATTCAGATGATGAGAAATACCCACTTGATTCAGCACTTCCCTCATTCTACGTCGTTTTTCTTTTCCTGTGAGTTTTTCATAGACCAAGGAGATATTCAGATTTCGTTCAATACTTTCATCTTCAATCAAGGCAAAATTTTGAAAAAGAAAAGATATGATATTACGTCGCATGAGTAAGGCTGCTTTGCTGTTAATTTTTGGTGCTTTTTGACCAGCTATGTATATGCTCCCAGAATCTGCTGCTTCAATCAATCCAATAAGATTAAGCAAGGTTGACTTTCCAGCACCACTTCTCCCGAGTATCGCTGTTATTTTCTGAGCCGAAATAGTTAAGGAATACTTATCAAAAATCTGGTGTTTCCCAAACTTTTTACTCACTTCTTGCAGTTCTATCATGTTCTCTTATGCTCCTTTCAGGGTGTTGACTAACTCTTTTTTTTCGAGGCGGGTGAGGAGGTGGAAGACTAAAAATATCTCGATGATTGTAAACAACAAATAAGCTTGGATAACTTCTGTATCATAGCCAATAGCCCTTGAATGGAGTGCAAATACAAGGTTTTGAATGAAAATCATCGCAAGTAGTGCACTGTAAGTTCTTATGAATGAGAAACCCAGTACACGATAAAGAGCTAACTTTTTTCTATTGCTTTTGAAATAAATTACCGTTGTAGAAAAAATCATCAAAAGAAAAAGAATAAAAACCAAGAGATTCCTAAATACCCAACTCCATGGCTTTCCTATGGTATGCTTTATATCTGTTGCAGCTATTTTTCTTACAGGAACAAAAGATGTGAATATACTAGCAATCTTGTCTTGTTTTAAAGCTGGCAAAAGCTCTAGATAAGTTTTCTCCACATTTTCTTTAATGGGAACCAATACACCCAGAGGGTTAGCACCTTGAAACATGTTAATATAGGTATTATAGCCTGCATTTTTTACTGTATGTACTTCAACCAAATCTGGTTGAATTTTTTCTTGTCTTGCCTCATAGAAGCCCGTCTCGTCCATTTCAAAAACAGGAATTTTTTGATTGTCTTTGATGAAGAGGTAACGTACTTCTTTTCCCTGAAACCAAACATCTGGTAATTTTTGCAGCTCTTTATATCCCTTTTTAATTTCAGATATTTTATCTTTTAAACGCTCGTTAACCAGAACGATTCCCTCACTGGTATGTTTATCTATGTTTACAGGTTTTCCTGCGATATCGCTAATGGTATACTTTTGTAAATAAGCAGAGTTAATCTCCACAGCTTGATATTTTTCTAAAGATTTCTGAGGTAGAAATTTTTTTGCAGCATGTAAACCGCCATTATTTTCCAAATAAGTAAAGATATTTTTACTTCTCACAGCTTGTCCATAACTTTCTGAATAGCCTAGACTACTTTTATAAAATATTCCATAATCATCTATGGGGGACTTCTGAAATAAGCCTAAACTACTGTTAAGTAAAAAGATAAGCCCCATACAGGCATAAACACTCCCTACAAAAGCAACTGTTTTTGCGATATAAACAACTATATTTACTTTTTTCAAAAAAGACTTATCATTGGTTTGATTAACGAGAGAATTTCTAGTCACAAGTCCGATAATCCCACTCATAAGAAGCATACTCAGTATAGAAAGAAACATCATGCGAGACAGATAATGAATATCAAGACACCTCAAAATAAACGTGCTGGCAAATAAAGTAACTAAAGTTTGTGTGACAAGAAAAACTTTAAGGTAGATACGCTTAATAATCTTCCAAGCTGACATACCGTTAAGAGCATAAATAGCCACTTCCTTATTCCTTAGTATCGTCCACACGAGTAAGAGGACGAAGTAAAAAACGAGAATAAATTTGATAAAAAACTCAAGTCTTTGATTATTCCCTAAACTAGGCGGCATATTCACATACCACTTGGGTTGTGTAACCAAGCTTGTTGGTGTCGTTCTCAAAGAAAATCTTTGATTTAATTTTTGACTGAGTGATTGTAATACATCTTCTTTTACTTTTGACTTAAAAAGGATAGCTGCTCCTTGGTATTTTTCATCAGTCAGCTTATTTATCGGTGCATATTCAACACTTACCTTATCACCGTAATCTTCAAAAAACTTTTTATTTGGAGATTGAAAGTCTGTTTTAAAAAAAGTAATCTTTGAAAGTGGCTGAGAAAAATCAACCCTGCCTTTTCCATTATTTTCTGCACCAATAAAGCGTGAACGAACGATAAAAGGAGTATCAAACTCCTTTGAGACTTCTTCCATCACTTGAATAAAATCTTTGCGCTCCAGAAATTCATGCTCTGAACCTTCCGAAAATTTTTCTATATATTTTTCTGGTTGATAAATTTGGGTATATCCTGGGAGAGAAACAGCTTCTATCAGTTTATTTGCTTCTTTATCATTGTAGCGTATATAGGCAAGCATCAGAGACAAGATTGAAAAAAGGAGTAATAGCGAAATTTTCAAAACTTTATTCATAGATTACCATCGATTTCCCTGAGCATAAAATCCCCAATCATGGGGATCATAATGATCCCCGCGAGAAGATGTCCAAACTTTATAACCTGCTGGATACCAACCACTATAGGTACGCCCACCTTTTCGAACATACGCCATACTTTGATGAGACACCGCCCAGTTATAATACTCCGCTGTCAAGGTCTTTTTTCCCCAACTAGCATCTGGAAAAGTTTTATAATATGCCACTTGTCGTCCGTGTTTCGTAAAATTCTTTTGTAAGATATGGACTGCACGTTCTAACTTTTCTAAGCTATCGCCAAAAACACCATCGGCAGATATTTTCTCAGCAGTTGCAATCTGACTTGCCCCAAAAAGAGCTAGTCCTAAAGTTGATACGGCAATAATTTTTTTGATTTTCATAATAAAGCTTCCTTTCAAATACAGCTATTTTTTTCTAGGACAACAGTCCTCTTTAGCCTCCTTCTTCTATTTTATATTTATTAGTCTAGCACGAGAACCAACTGCTAATTTTTCTTCGACATTTAGTTTTCATGAAAAAGCAGAAATACTTTAAGTTTGAAAAAAGCAATTGCCATATTAAGTCAGAAATCAAAAAAAGACCGAAATAATTCAGTCTTTTTACCTTTTATTTTACCCCGCAATCACTTCCACTTTATAGCCATCTGGGTCAATAATAAAGTAATAGCGTGTGTCGGAGTTAAGAAGCCCTTTAAGTTCGGTCACTTCAAATCCGGCTTCTTTTTGTTTCGTATGTAATTCTTCTAGATTATCCACAGAAATAGCAATATGCCCATAACCGTTTCCTAAATCATAAGCTTCATGATTGTAATTATAAGTCAATTCTAATTCATAGTTATCACCCGGTAAAGTCAGGTAAACTAAAGTAAATTCATATTCTAAAAAGTCACGGCGACGTTTTTCCTCAAAGCCGAAAGCTTCTTGATAAAACTTGATTGAAGCATCCAAGTCTTTGACGCGGTAACAAGTGTGTGCCATTTTCATTATATTTTCCTCCATTTTTAGGCTTCTAAGTACATTGCCCAAATATCATCAAACAATCCCAAGTTAAAATAAAATGGGGCATGAGTCTCCAAATATGTGGAAACTTCATCAAAGTCTTTCGATTGTTTGGGAAATTGGGTATCCGCAAATGCTAGATTAGCCAAACGTGTGACGTCATCTACCTCAACCGGCGCTCGATGGCGCATTAAATAAGTGTAAAAAGGTTGTCTCATTTCCAGTTTTCCTCCAAAAATTCATGACGTACACGGCTAGATAAAGCATAACGCTCAGGGTTTGTTTTATAAAATCCTTGATGATAATCTTCTGCTGGCCAAAATCTTTGCGCCGGCTCTATCTGAGTGACAATGGGGCGCTCAAAGCGCCCTGAGTTTTGAAGGGCTACTTTTGACTTTTCAGCAATTTTCCTTTGAGTTTCACTTGTATAAAAGATAACCGGACGATAATTATCGCCACGATCCTCAAATTGCCCAAACATATCGGTTGGATCGGTCTGCTCCCAGTAAAGTTCCACTAAATCTTTGTAAGTGATTTTTTCATTATCAAAGATAATCTCCACTGCCTCAGTATGCCCTGTCTGATGATTGCAAACTTGTTCATAAGTTGGATTATCAACATGACCGCCTGTATAACCACTTGTCACAGCAAGAATCCCTGTTTGTTCCTCAAAAGGTTTCACCATGCACCAAAAGCAACCACCCGCAAATATTGCTCTTTCTTTACTCATCCTTTTTACCTCGTCCTTATTAACTGAAAACATTATAACAAAAGTATCCTTTTCATGCACTTATTCTTTTCTTTCCACTTTATTTTTAGCTTCAATTGTCTTATGATAATTTTTTTAGTACACTACTAGTTAGAGAACTCATAACTGAATATCTAGAGTTGGTTTATTCGAAATTATTAATAAACAAAGAGAGGAGTTATATGTCATTTAAAGAAAGAGTATCTATCCACTATACTGAGTTGACAAAGACTGATCGTAAAATAACAGGCGAATTAATGAGAAAACCAGAGGTACTTATTGACCGATCTATTCAAGAGGCTGCCAAGGATCTTGAGGTTTCTCCTTCTGCGATTATCCGTGTTGTAAAGAAACTACAATATCGTGGTTTACCGGACTTAAAAAATGCTTTAGAAAGATATATGAGTGAAAAAACTGAACTTGTTCAGAGCTCAAGAGAAGAACTGCTTTCAGAATCCATCATTGGTGAGTATAAGCAACGTCTGAATTTGATTCGTAGCTGTTTGTCGGAAAAACAACTGACCAGCATTGCGCAAATGATACGCGAGGCTAAAACAACACGAGTTTTAGGGATTGGTAGTTCTGGTTTAGCTGCTGAACAATTTGTCTATTCTCTCTTGTATCAAGATAAATATGTCGAAGCCATCACCAGCCGTACCAAAATATTTTACCTATCGCGCGTACTTGATCAAGATACACTATTAATCATCTTTACCGTTTCTGGAAATACGGATCTTTATGAGGAAATTTTTGAGCAAGCCAAGGAAACTGGGGCAAAGATTGTCCTCATCACAATGAATAGAAATTCCAAATTCAAACAAACTTCGACCGAGGTTCTGCTTCTGCCTTCAAATCTGACAGATTTTTCCAAACCAGACATCTATCAGCTGGACAACCGCTTTGCATTTATTGTTTTATCAGAAATTCTGGCAGCTTATTACATCCACTCTTTGGAATAAATTTTATTTTTATTATTTAATTTGAAATATATTTTATTTCGTGTTATACTCTCTTTATACTATTTAAGGAGAGTTTTTTCATGAACAAATTTATGGTTTTGCTATCAGAAAAAGTTTTACCGGTAGCGTCTCGTTTGGGGCAAAATAAGTACCTCACTGTTTTGCGTGATGCCTTCATGGTCAGTTTCCCTTTAACAATGTTTGGTTCACTTATTGTCGTATTCAATAATTTACCCTTCTGGTCTGACTCGATGAAAGCAAACTTGGGTAACCTTTTTGGTAATGGTCAAAGCGCCACAATGTCAATTATGACCGTGTTTGTTACTTTAGCCATTGGGTACTACTGGGCGAAGTCAGAAGAAATCGAAGCTATTTTCAGTGGTGTCGTTTCTTTAGCTTCATTCTTGATATTGACACCTTTCGCTGCAATTATTACATCAGCTGATGGAGCTACAACTGTTGAAGGTACTGGACTTCTTACTCTTGACCGATTGGGTGCAAAAGGGATGTTCTTAGGTATCTTTGCTGCCTTCATTGCCGCAAAAATCTTCGCTGCACTGACTAAAAAAGGTTTTACGCTTAAAATGCCAGATGGTGTTCCACCAGCTGTCGCTAAATCTTTCGCCTCTCTAATCCCAGCCCTAGGAACATTGCTTGTTTTCTTACTTATCAATGCGCTTATGGTTGGTGCCTTTACTACAAATCTTCATGATGTTATTTACAATGTTATCCAAAAACCACTGACTGGTTTAGGAACGGGACTTCCAGCAACAATCATTGCCGTATTCCTTGTCCAGTTCCTCTGGTTCTTCGGTCTGCACGGTCAAATCATTGTCAACTCTGTTTTTGAACCTTTCTGGCAAACAAATATGCTCGATAACGCTGCGCTGACGCAACAAGGAGCATCTGCCTTAGCTGAAAATGGACACATCGTTACAAAATCATTCATGGATACATTCACAGTAAGCTTAGGTGGATCAGGATCTACCTTGGCTGTCGTCCTGATTATGGCATTTTTGATGAAACATAAGCAATATAAAAATATTGGACGTTTGGGCTTGGCTCCTGGATTATTTAACGTTAATGAACCTGTAATTTTCGGGCTTCCTATCGTCATGAATGCTACAATCTTCATTCCATGGCTTTTAGCTCCTGTTATTTCAGTCATTATCGCCTATCTCGGTTTTGCGTCTGGCTTAGTTCCTCTGACTACTGGGGCGCAAGTGCCTTGGACAATGCCAATCTTCCTTTCAGGATTTTTAGCAACAAATTCTATCATGGGTTCTTTACTTCAAGTGGTACAGTTTGTGGTCATCGCGCTCATCTGGCTGCCATTCTTGAAAGTTATTGATCGTACTGAAACATTGTAAAAAAATAAAGGAAAAAACAAATGCAAATCAAATTTCCAAATGACTTTTGGTGGGGTGCTGCAACCAGCGGCCCTCAAACCGAAGGACGTTTTAATAAAAAACACGCCAATATGTTTGATTATTTTTATGAAATCAAACCCGAAAGTTTCTATAAACATCAAGGCCCAGATACAGCAAGTAACTTTTATAATGACTTCAAGAATGATATTCGCTTAATGAAGGAAGCTGGACTAAAAACAGTTCGTACCTCTATACAATGGAGCCGTTTGATTGATGATTTAGAAAAAAACACTGTAAATTCAGACGCTGTAGCATTTTATAATGCAGTCATTGATGAATTTATCGCTCAAGATATTACGCCAATGATTAATCTGCACCATTTTGATTTGCCTGTTGAACTCTACCATAAGTATGGTGGCTGGGAATCAAAAAAAGTTGTTGATCTCTATGCTGGCTTTGCTGAAAAAGCTTTTGAATGCTTTGGTGATCGCATCAAATACTGGTTCACCCACAACGAACCATTGGTTGTCGTGGAAGGGGGCTATTTATTCCAATTCCATTATCCAAATAAAGTTGATGGACACGCTGCTGTCCAAGTTGCTTACAACTTGCAACTTGCCTCAAGCAAATCCATCGCAAAATACCGCGCGCTACAATTCGATGGAAAAATTGGGATTATCCTCAACCTGACACCGCCGTATCCTTCTACCGAAGAAACAGCTGACCTTAAAGCCAGCCATATCGCTGACTTATGGTTGAACCGTCTCTATATGGATGCCTCTGTCAAAGGCGAGTTTCCTGCTGAACTGGTTGAAATTTTAGATAAGGAAAACGCACTTTGGGAATCAACAGAAGATGAATTAAAACTCATCAGAGATAATACGGTTGACTTACTGGGTATTAATTTCTATCATCCAAATCGTGTACAACGTCCAAAATACTCGGCAAATTCCTTAGCTGTTGACTTTATGCCTAACAAATTCTGGCAAGAATTTGAACTCCCTTCATGCCGTATGAATGTCGATAAAGGTTGGGAAATTTATCCAAAAGCAGTTTACGACATTGCTAAAGATGTTCAAGAAAACTATGGAAATATCGACTGGTTCATTTCCGAAAATGGTATGGGTGTGTCAAACGAGGAAAGATATATGAATAGTCAGGGAATCATTGAAGATGACTATCGTATTCAATTTATCAAAGAGCATCTATACTGGTTAAATAAGGCGATGGAAGAGGGCAGCAATTGCTTAGGCTATCATTTATGGACACCTATCGACTGTTGGAGCTGGCTCAATGCTTACCGCAATCGGTATGGACTCATCTCGACAAATATTCATACGCAAGTTAAAAGTTTGAAAAAATCAGCCCACTGGTTTAAAGCTTTGTCAGATAGCAATGCCTTTGAAATCGAGCCACTTACTGAGGAAGAATAATATTTTACCCTACTAAAAAAAGTTGGAAATCCTTCCAACTTTTTTGCTATTAATCAAATGAGTTCTGTTCCCTCAGGACTTTGTTTAATTTTCTTGTTCTTCATCAAGCCACCGAGTGCCTTTTTAAACTGCCCTTTAGAGATACCAAATGTGGCTTTGATATCATCTGGCGCTGACTTATCATTAAAAGGCATTTTTCCACCCATACTTTCAAGGTAGGCAAGGATCATCTGTGCATCAGCATCCAGCATTTCATAAGCACGGGGTTTTGCACTCAGATTAAGACTACGGTCTTGATCGCGGAAACCAATCACGCGCACTTGAAGCTCCTGGCCGATACGGAGTGTTCCAAAAGCTTCGTTAGGATGAATAAAACCAAGCATATTATTGTCTGGCAGGTACACAAAAGAACCTGTTTCCTTGTTACGATAAACAATACCACGTAAATCTTGGTTTTGCATATTGTCATAGGCCGGTCCTGACATTTCCCAGAAGTCTTGGTGCCAAGCTAATTTACCCCAAAGACGATCTTTCGCATCAACGACGATTTTGACAAAAAGTTTATCTCCTTTTTTAGGCCATTGATCCTTATCTTCTGGTAGTGGGAGATCGTCAAGCGAAACCACAATATCTTTGCCAGCCAAACCGATGTCAACAAAGGCGCCTAAATCACGACGAACGTCAGTTACTGTACCCCAACCAAATTTTTCACGTGTTGCATTTGGTTCCACCGTTGTCATACACAGTTTATCGGCTTTATCCATATAGGCAAAACCTGTCACAATGTCGCCAACCTGATGTGCTCCTTCTGACTTTGCCAGACGGATGATATTATCATCTTTCTGTAAAAAGTAAAATCGATCATTTTCAGCTGTAATAATGGCTGAAAATGTAGTTGCTAATAAATTATTCATTCTTTTTCCTTAAAAACGGCCCCGCAGAGCCGTTATTTTTCTGATTGTTCTTCTTTTCTCTACAAAAGAATAACTTGTTCTCCTGCTAAAAAATTTAAACATCCAAAAGTTCTTTTTCTTTTTCTGCAGCTAGTTTGTCTGCTTCTTTAACAGCATTATCTGTTACTGTTTGGATGTCTTTTTCCAGTACTTTCAAATCATCTTCTGTGATTTCTTTAGCTTTTTCTTGTTTTTTAGCTGTATCGATAGCATCACGACGGATATTACGAATTGCAACTTTTGCACCTTCGATATATTTGCCCATCTCTTTAACAAGCTCTTTACGACGTTCTTCTGTCAACATCGGAATAACCAAGCGAATAACTGAACCATCGTTGGCTGGTGTGATACCAATATCACTTGCATTCAAGGCTTGCTCAATCTCTTTTAAGATCGTTTTGTCAAAAGGTGTGATCATCAGTACTCGCGCTTCTGGAATAGTAATCGAAGCCAATTGATTCAATGGTGTTGGTGCTCCATAATATTCCACTGAGATACGGTCGAGCAAGCTTGCATTGGCACGCCCTGCACGGATGTGTCCGAGGTCGCGTTGCAAGCTATTAAGTGAGCTATTCATACGTTCTTTTGCATTATCAATAATTTCGTTTGCCATGTTTTTTCCTTTTTATTTTATTATATATTTATTTATTCTACTGTTGTTCCGATTTCTTCACCTTGAACAACACGTTTAATATTTCCAGATTCATTCATATTGAAGACAACAAGTGGGATATGGTTGTCCATTGACATTGTTGAAGCAGTGGAGTCCATGACATGAAGTCCTTTTGTAATAACATCCATGTGTGTAAGATTGTCAAATTTAACTGCTGTTTCATCAAGTTTTGGATCCGCATTATAAACACCATCGACACCATTTTTAGCCATTAAAATAACATCTGCGTTAATTTCTGCTGCGCGAAGTGCTGAAGTAGTATCTGTGGAGAAGTATGGTGAACCTGTTCCACCCGCGAAAATAACGACACGACCTTTTTCAAGGTGACGTTCAGCACGGCGACGGATATAAGGCTCGGCAACGGCTTTCATTTCGATAGCTGTTTGAACACGTGTAGGTACGCCGAGTGCTTCAAGTGTGTCCTGAAGAGCTAAGCCGTTCATGATAGTAGCTAACATACCCATGTAATCTGCTTGGGCACGTTCCATACCGATTTTTTCACCGGTTACGCCACGCCAGATGTTTCCCCCGCCACAAACGATGGCGATTTCTGCACCAAGAGCATATACTTCTTTGAGCTCTTCAGCAACTTTTTTAACTGTTTCAGGATCAATTCCAAATCCTTTTTCTCCAGCTAAAGCTTCGCCAGAAAGTTTCAAAAGTACGCGTTTATATTTAATATCAGCCATAGTTACCTATCTCTTCTCTATTCTTTTTTATCCCTACTATTTTACCATAAAATTTTGCTGAAAAAAAGACCGTATGGTCTTTTAACAAGATTATTTATTTTTTGCAGCTTCGACATCACGCGCAATAACTAATTCTTCATCTGTTGGTATTACTAAAACTTTAACACGTGATTCTGGTGTAGAAATGATGCCATTGGCACCCCGGACATTCTTTTCTGGGTCGATTTCCATACCAAACCACGACAAACCTGCGATAATATCACGACGTGCATTTGTATCATTTTCACCTATACCTGCTGTAAAGATAAGCGCATCTGCACCATTAAGGACCCCAAAATACTGTGCGATAAATTTTTTCAAACGATCAACAAACATTTCGTAAGCTAAAAGTGCTTTTTCATCACCTGAGTTACGTGCTTCCTCTAGATCACGCATATCACTTGAAAACTCTGATACACCCAGTAAGCCAGATTTTTTATTGAGCACATCAATAACATCTTGCGCTGAGCGTAAGCTAGGATCACTTTCAAGCATATAAGAAATCACAGAAGGGTCCATTTCTCCTGAACGTGTGCCCATCATGACACCCGCTAGTGGTGTGAAGCCCATTGAAGTATCAACAGATTTACCACCATCAATAGCTGTAATTGATGCCCCATTACCAATATGAGCAGTAATAAGTTTTAAATCTTCAAGTGGTTTTCCTAGTACTTTTGCCGCTTCACGTGACACATACATGTGTGATGTTCCATGTGCCCCATATTTACGAATAGCATAATCTGTATAGTATTTTGTTGGAATTGGGTAACGGAAAGCTTTTTCTGGCAAAGTCGTGTGAAAGGCTGTATCAAAGACAGCTACAGCAAGTGCATCTGGAAGCAAACGCTTAAAAGCCTCAATGCCTAGCACGTTTGCTGGGTTGTGAAGAGGGGCTAAAGTTGAAAGATTTTTTATCTCTTCTAAAACTTCAGGAGTGATTATAGTCGATGTATTGAAAAATTCTCCACCCGCAACAACACGATGACCAATAGCTGTAATCTCACGGAAACTACTAATAAGTTTAAAATGTATTAACTCGTCCATCAAAAGCAAGACTGCTTGACGATGGTCAACAATATCCTGCTCTCTTTTATGCACTTGATCATCAAACTTCGTTGTTGAAATAGAATCTTTCAAACCAATACGTTCAAAAATACCTTTAGCAAGAACTTTTTCTTCTGGCATATCATAAAGTTGCCATTTTAGTGATGACGATCCAGCGTTAACAGCGAGTGTTTTTTCCATATTTTTAAAAATCCCTTCAATATGTAAGTGTTTTCTTTTTGTCTTACTAGTATAACATAACTTTAAAAAATATCTTAAAAGAAATATTAAAAAACGGCATTTTACTCGCCGTTTTATTTTATTTCACTTTTGCAGCTTCAACATCGCGTGCAATTACAAGCTCTTCATCAGTTGGAATAACGAAAACTTTTACACGTGATTCTGGCGTTGACATTTCCCCTTCAAAACCAAAAACGTTCTTAGAGAAATCAACATCAATACCAAACCATGACAAGCCTTTTAAGACACCCTCGCGTACTGGAGCTGAGTTTTCACCTACACCTGCTGTAAATACAATTGCATCAGCACCATTCAAAACAGCCAAGTATTGACCAATGAATTTTTGAATACGATCCACATACATTTCGAAAGCTAATGCAGCATCAGCATCCCCCGCATCACGAGCAGTGATGATTTCACGCATATCAGAAGACAAGCCAGAAACACCAAATAAGCCTGACTCTTTGTTCATCATATTGACAACATCTTGAGCATCCTTGAGTGTGTCATCATTTGCAATAAGGTAAGGGAAAACAGAAGGATCCATATCACCTGTACGTGTTCCCATCATAATTCCTGCTAATGGTGTAAAGCCCATCGAAGTATCAATTGATTCACCACCTTTTACAGCAGTAATTGAACCACCATTGCCAATATGAGCGGTTATGATTTTTGTGTCTTTAATATCTTTGCCTAACATTTTTGCAGCCTCTTGTGCTACAAACATGTGTGAAGTCCCGTGTGCTCCATATTTACGCACGGCATGTTCTGTATAGTATTTTTTTGGTAGTGGATAACGGAAAGCTTTTTCAGGCATTGTTGTATGAAATGCCGTGTCAAAAACAGCTACTGCTGTTGCTTCAGGCAGCAACTCCAAAAAGGCCTTTATACCAGCTGCATTCGCTGGATTATGAAGTGGGGCAAGCGGTGAAAGTTCTTCAATTTGTTTAAGCACTTCCTGATCGATCAAGGTAGATTTTTTAAATAGCTCTCCACCAGCGACAACTCGATGACCTACTCCTGTAATCTCTGTAAATTCTTCAACGATATGGAAACGTTTCAAGTCTTCCAGCAAAATGTGAACGGCTTGTGTATGATCTACAATATCCAATACACGTTCTTCTTTGTGATCGTCAAATTTTACTGTTGTGACTGAATCTTTCAAGCCAATACGTTCAATCAAGCCTTTTGCAAGAACTTTTTCTTCTGGCATTTCATACATTTGCCATTTCATGGATGAGGAACCAGCATTAACCGCAAGAGTTTTTGTCATTTTATCTATCCTTCTTCTTTCAATTCTCTCTTAAATTATATCACAAAACCAATTTGAAGACAGTGACTGACTAAGAGTTTTTGGTCAAATCTTGACATTTTTCACAAACTCAGACATGAATTCTTGTAAAATAGAACGATCACCTAGATCAGACAATGGATAAACAAAAGTCGGTGTATTTGTCTGTTTTTTACTTAATAAATAAATTGATTTTCCTGCACCTTTAAAAAGTGAAGATGGCAATGTAATGACTGCAGCAACATGCGCATGCTCTTTAATCCAGGCTTTTAAAAGTTCTGACTGTGCACTTGTTAAAAGATTATCTGGAGCCAAGAAAAGAGCAAAGCCACTCTCCTTGAGATACTTGAAGGATTGCTCAATCATTAAGTGGTGTACATAGGTATGTTCAGATTTATCATGTACTTGAAAATGGCTAGCAGTTTCATCGTCTGGATAATAGCCCACGGGGAGATCACTCATCACAACATCCACAGGTTCCAAAGGTTGTGGTTTAATGGCATCAATTTGAAGATAGCTTGCTTTTGTTCCCATAACTTCTGACATGGAAGCCGATAAATCGAGCAAGAGGTCATCCACTTCAAAACCAATATAGTCTACTTCTTTTTGCATATGAACCAAGAGTGTTTCTGCTAAATTCCCAGTTCCTGAACCAAATTCTAGTACGCGAATCTTTCTTTCTTTGTGCAAATCTTCCACGATGAAATTAAAGATAAATCCAATAGAATCCGGTGTTAAATTATGATTTGCTTGCATCGGAGCCACACGTGATCCTTGAAGCAAGACAAACTGAAATAGCTTTTGCCATTCACTTGTGGTAAGGTTCATTGAGCGAACTTTATCATTATTTTCCTTCGTCAGTGATGCAAACTCTAAAGCACCTAGGTAAGCTGCGTTTTGTTCTACAAAAGCATCATAAAAATCTGTCATTAGCTCTGCTTGGATTGCCATGATATTCTCAAGGACTAATCCAAAGGCTTTTTCGATTTTCTCTATATCCATGTAACCTCCAAAAAATAGTCTGCCCAAGACAAACTATTTCTTTTTTTATAATTTTTCAATTTCTACAAGAGCCTTAACAGCGAGAGCTATGAGTGCAATCACCATTGCGATTTCATATAAGGCAGCTCGGTGACTGACAGCTTGGCCAATGGCTACTGCTACGATTAGGACAGATACCGAAGCGAAAACAAAGATGTCTGCACTTCTTCTCACATCCTTTGGCATTAAAAAGATATAGCCCAAAGCAAATAAAACTAAAAGTATCAGATAAAACATCCTTTTCTCCTTATTTTTAGCTACTTAGCATTTACTCAAATCTCTCTGCTGTTTCAAGATCTATGTGAAAACTATTATTCAGCAGTTTTTTTCTTTTTCGTTGCTTTTTCACGCATTGCTTTATCAAGAATTTGTTTACGCAAGCGGATTGATTCTGGTGTTACTTCCATATATTCATCATCACCCAAGAATTCTAATGATTCTTCAAGAGACAAGATTTTAGAAGCGTTAAGCACTGAAGTTGAGTCTTTATTAGATGAACGAACGTTTGTTTGTTGTTTAGCTTTTGTAACATTAACGGTCAAATCATTATCACGTGAGTGCTCACCAATAATCATACCTGCATAAACTTCTGTACCAGCTTCAACAAAGAGTACACCACGTTCTTGCACATATCCCATAGCATAAGATGTTACAGAACCTTGGTCCATAGAAATCAAGGCACCACGGCTACGTCCACCGATTGTTCCTTTAACCATTGGCATATATTGGTCAAATGTGTGGTTCATGATACCATAACCGCGTGTCATTGACATAAATTCTGTTGTGAAACCAATCAAACCACGTGCTGGAACTAAGAAAACCAAACGTGCTTGACCATTACCAGTGATTTCCATGTCCAACATATCGCCTTTACGTTCTGAAAGAGCTTGGATAATTGAACCTTGATATTCTTCAGGTGTATCAATACGCACACGTTCAAATGGTTCACATTCTACCCCATCAATTTCTTTAACGATAACTTCTGGACGTGAAACTTGAAGTTCGTATCCTTCACGACGCATTGTTTCGATAAGAATAGACAAGTGCAATTCACCACGACCAGAAACGATCCATTTGTCTGGGGAATCAGTATTTTCGACACGAAGTGATACGTCTGTTTGAAGTTCTGCTTGTAAACGTTCTTCAACTTTACGTGCAGTTACCCATTTACCTTCGCGACCTGCAAATGGTGAGTTATTTACAAGGAAAGTCATTTGAAGTGTTGGTTCATCAATGTGAAGAACTGGCAGTGGTTCGATGGCATCTGTAGGTGTAACAGTTTCACCAACGAAGATATCATCCATACCAGATACAGCAATCAAGTCACCTGCTTTTGCTTCAGTGATTTCTTGACGATCAAGACCAAAGAAACCAAAAAGTTTTGTTACGCGGAAGTTTTTAGTTGAACCATCAAGTTTAGACAATGTTACATTATCGCCAACCTTGATTGTACCACGGAAAACACGTCCGATACCAATACGACCTACGAAATCATTGTAGTCTAAGAGAGAAACTTGGAATTGCAATGGTTCGTCAGAGTTATCAATAGGAGCTGGAATGTGTTCAATGATAGTGTTAAAGATTGGATCCATTGTTGCTTCTTGATCTGCTGGATCATCGCTCAATGAAGATGAACCATTAATAGCTGAAGCGTAAACAACAGGGAAATCCAATTGATCATCATCGGCACCGAGTTCGATGAAAAGTTCCAAAACTTCATCTACAACTTCTTGTGGACGTGCAGAAGGTTTATCAATCTTGTTCACGACAACGATTGGTGTCAAGTTTTGATCCAAAGCTTTTTTCAACACGAAACGTGTTTGAGGCATTGTTCCTTCGTAAGCATCCACGACAAGAACAACACCGTCAACCATTTTCATGATACGTTCTACTTCACCACCGAAGTCCGCGTGTCCTGGTGTGTCCAAGATGTTGATACGTGTATCGCCATATTCTACGGCTGTATTTTTAGCAAGGATTGTAATCCCGCGTTCTTGTTCAAGGGCATTAGAGTCCATTGCGCGTTCAGCAAGGTTTGTACGGGCATCAAGCGTTTGTGATTGTTTAAGCAACTCATCAACCAAAGTTGTTTTACCATGGTCGACGTGGGCAATAATCGCAACGTTTCTGATGTTTTCGCGTAATTTAGTCAATTTATTTCTACCTATTCTTTCGAAAAATTCATACGGAAATCTCGTCTCCGTAGCTTGAACGCTAGCTTTTATGGTGCGCCCAAACAATATATCAGATTTATTATAGCACACTTTTTGTCAAAGGCGAAAATGCACGCGTTTACAAGTTTTGCGAGGGAAAAAATTAGTAAATTTGACCCGCTTCCTACTATGAAATTTTATTTATAACTTTTAAATAGTTTAAACAGGTTATCAGTTTTTTAAGGAAGAGTAACGCCGAAATAGACACTAAAAACCTTTCAACACTTGAAAACCGCTTACAGTTGCGGTAAAATAGAACAATGAAAACACTTTATGATGTACAGGAATTGTTAAAAAAATATGGTTTTATTAATTTCATGACCAATCGCTTAGATGCGATTTATTTTATGCAACAGGAACTTACAAATATGGTTGAGCAGGGAATATTTGAGAAAAGTGATAAAGAATATCTTACTGCCCAACTTATTTTACGTCGTGAAGAAAGAATTGAGAAGGAAAAACTAAATGGCTAACAAAATTATTGGTATTGACCTCGGCGGGACTTCTATCAAGTTCGGTATTTTGACACTTGAAGGTGAAGTTCAAGACAAATGGGCTATCCCGACAAATATTCTCAGTGATGGAAAGCATATTGTCCCTGATATTATTGAATCTATCAATCATCGTTTAAATCTTTATAACTTGGATAAATCTGATTTTATTGGTATTGGTATGGGTACTCCTGGTACGGTAGATATTGAAGCTGCTACTGTCCGAGGTGCCTTTAATCTTAACTGGGCAGATGTTCAAGAAGTCGGCACACCTATTAGCGAAGGTGTGGGCCTACCATTTATTCTTGACAATGATGCCAATGTCGCAGCTTTAGGAGAGCGTTGGGTCGGAGCTGGTGATAACCAACCCGATGTTGTCTTCATCACTTTAGGAACTGGAGTTGGTGGCGGCATTGTTTCTGCAGGAAACCTTATCCACGGTGTGGTTGGCGCAGCCGGTGAAATTGGACATATTGTGGTAGAACCACATGATGGCTTTGCTTGTACTTGCGGAAATTACGGTTGCTTAGAAACAGTAACTTCTGCTACTGGCGTTGTACGTCTTGCACGAAAATTTGCAGAAGAATACGAAGGAAGCAGCCAAATTAAAGCGAGCATCGATAATGGTGACGAAGTAACTTCTAAAGATATTTTCATTGCAGCAGAAGCAGGCGATGCTTTTGCACTTAGCGTTGTGGATAAATTTGCTTATTATCTTGGCTTTGCTTGTGCTAATCTTGGCAGCACTTTAAACCCTGCCGCTATTGTTATCGGTGGTGGCGTTTCCGCTGCTGGAGAATTTCTCCGTTCTAAAGTTGAAACTTATTTCCAAAAATATTCGTTCTCAACAGTTCGTGACTCTACAAAAATAAAACTTGCTGAGCTTGGAAATGATGCTGGTATCATCGGTGCTGCAAGTCTCGCTTTAAAATTTAAATAATTATACTTAGGAGAACTTAAATGATCTGGATCATTGACTTTATACTTTTAGCCCTTATTATTGTCTTCTTCATCTATCCACGTTGGACGCTCAAACGGAATGCCAAAGTTGTTGAAGCGCCTGAATTTGAACGTTTGATGGCTACTTCTCAGCTTATCGATGTCCGTGAAGCTGCAGATTTTCGAGTAAAACATATCCTTGGCGCTCGTAACTTACCTGCTTCTCAAATGGAACAAAGTTTGAACGCAATCAACAAAAAGAAGCCTGTATTACTTTATGAAAATGGTAAACCAACAGCTTCAGTCAAAGTTGCTAAACAACTCAAAAAAGCTGGTGTACCAGAAGTTTACATTCTTAAAAATGGTTTGAACAACTGGCCTGGAAAAATTAAAAATGGATAATAAAAAAGACCTTACTCGGTAAGGTCTTTTTTATTATCCAAGTTCCGCTTCAAGCATCCAAACCGTTTTTTCAACGTCTCCAAGTGCAACTGTATAAAGGTCTACAGTAACTGCATCGTATTCAGATTCAGCAATATCTATGCCTTTTTGGAAAAGTTGAGCCAAGTATTTGTAAGTATCCAAGACACCATGCAAACGTTCAGACATTGACTTATCCCAAGTTGCTGGTTGAAGATCAATTTTTGACTTTTCATCAAACTCTTTAAGAGTTGAAACTGGCGAACCACCAATTGTAATTAAACGTTCCGCAAATTCATCTAAATGCTCATTAAGTCCGTCCATAAACTCATCCATTTTAGGGTGCAAAGTAAAGAAACCAGAACCACGCATATACCAGTGTGTTTGATGTACAAGTGCTGCTGCTTGAGATAAATCTGCAACTGTTTGATTCAAAACTTCTTGTGTTTTTTCCTTAGACATAGAAACCTCCAATTTTTTATTTCTATTACAATTATATAAAAAAAAAGGTCAATTAGAAAATATTCTGCTTAAGATTGTGATTATTTTAGCTTTTTTTCGTATTAAAAACTATGCTTATATTTTTCTTCATTATCGGAACCATCTTTGGCTCTTTCCTAGGTTTAATAAGTGATCGCTGGGATACAGAAGCCTCTATTATTTATGGACGTTCAAAATGTAGTTCTTGTCAAACGGTCCTCCAGTGGAGGCAACTTATTCCTTTAATTTCTCAAATTATTTTTAAAAGTAGATGTGCTTTTTGTGGGGAAAAATTTTCTTATAGTTATTTTATTATGGAATTGCTTTCAGGGCTTCTCTTTAGTGCTCTTTGTTTTGATTTAGCCTTACTGCACTTTTTAACCCTCTTCATAAGTATACTTTTAAGCAAATTTGATATGGATACTTATTCTTATCCTTTAAATATTGGTTTAGGCTTTACCGCTTGCTTCTTTATTCTCTTCCCAGCCAGTTCTCTGAGCTATTTTTGGCTTGCACTGACTTGTTTTTCCTTATTTATTAATATTGGAATAGGTGCTGGAGATTTCCTATGGCTTTTCTTCGCATCTTTTTCTCTATCTTTAGAAGAAATGCTCCTACTTATCCAACTGGCTTGTGGGTTTGGACTATGCTTTTTACTTATCAAAAAAAGGAAAGAGATCCCCTTCATTCCTTTTCTAAGTTTTGCATATCTAATCGTAATTCTTCTGCCCCAAATCCTGTAAGGGTTACGCCAAGAAGTCGCACTCCGATTGTTTCATCATAATCAATCTCTTCCAGCAAATCTTGTGCCACATGTGCTAACGCAGTTGCTTCATTTATCTTCTCAGGAAGCTTTTTACGTTTCGTTATTGTTTTAAAATCAGAGTAACGCAACTTGAGCACCACTGTATCACCCAGAAGTTGATGCCGTTTCAAATTGGTAGACACACGTTCTGAAAGATTGGTAAGTTCCTGTTTGATGTCCACAGTATTATAGAGGAGTTTACTATAAGTTCTTTCTTTACCTACTGATTTTCTTTGACGGCTTGTCACAACTGGGGCATGATGAATTCCATTAGCCTTCAAAAAAAGATTCCAGCCATAAACCCCAAAGCGTTCAGCTAAGAGTAGGGGGTCAGCTGCTTGTATATCAGCGCCTGTAAAAATACCCAGCTCATGCAGCTTAGCTCCCGTGGCCTTGCCGACACCATGAAATTTTTCCACTGGTAGTTCTGCCAGAAATTCTTTTGCTGCCTCAGGCATGATTACCGTTAATCCATGAGGTTTTTCAAAATCCGAAGCTATTTTTGCTAAAAATTTATTGTAAGAAACTCCAGCTGAGCAAGTCAAACCTAACTCAACATAAATGTCATGTTGGATAAGTTTAGCCACTTTAATAGCACTTGTTGACTTAATCTTATTTCTAGTGACATCCAAGTAGGCTTCGTCAATAGATGCTGCCTCTACCTCATCAGTATAACGATTAAAAATTTCACGGACCTGTTCTGATATTGATCGATATTTTTCGTAATTTCCACTAATGAAAACAGCTTGTGGGCAGAGATCGTAAGCTTCTTTTGCACTCATAGCCGAATGAATTCCAAAAGCTCTGGCTTCATAGGAACATGTTGAGACCACGCCACGCCCACCTGTTTCTAGCGGGTTACGAGCAATCACCACAGGTTTTCCTCTTAATTTTGGATTGTCCCGTATTTCTACTGATGCGAAAAAGGCATCCATATCAATATGGATGATTTTTCGTGACGTATCATTGACCAGCGGAAATGTTAACATGCATTTATTATATCATAGAGCCGAAATGTGGCAAGATTTTGTGAATTGTGATGACGAACAACTCCTAATGAGAGTAGACTGTTAAGGCAGCGTTGGTGATTTTTCTTCTTAAAAAAAAACTTCTTTTTCCAGAAGTTTTTTTATTTTTTATAATGTGTTTTTTGTCAATTGGCTGAGCAAATCTTCAAAAGCTGCCTCATATTGTTGAATATTTCCTGCGCCCATAAAAACATAAACTCCACGATCGTGATCCAAAAGCGGCGAAACATTTTCCACGGAAATAACCCGAGCAGGCTTGCGCACTTTGTCAGCAAGGTCTTGTGCTGTAATTTCATGATGGTCAACTTCACGCGCTGAGCCGTAAATTTCAGCAAGATATACAGTATCTGCTGAATCAAGTACTTGAGCAAACTCATCTGCAAAGGCTATTGTTCGTGTAAATGTGTGTGGTTGGAACACCGCTACAATTTCACGGTCTGGATATTTTTGACGTGCTGCATCAATTGTTGCTTCAATTTCGGTTGGATGGTGCGCAAAATCATCAATAATAATTGTTTCTCCAACCTTTTTCTCTGTAAAACGACGTTTTACACCAGAGAAAGTCAACAAATGATCCGCAATATCGTTCATATCTAGGCCAAGTTGATGTGTTACACCAACCACTGCTAAGGCGTTCGCAATATTATGCTTCCCATAAGCAGGAACTACAAAGTGACCGATTTTTTCGCCGCGGAAATAAGCATCAAAAGATGAACCTCGTGTTGAGCGAATGATATCTTTTGCTTGATAATCGTCCTCATCTTCAAAACCATAATAGTAAATCGGTGCTGCTGCTGTAATTTTACGTAAATAAGGATCTTCTCCAAAAACGAAAATACCTTTTTTGATGTTTTGGGCATAATCTTGGAAGGCAGAGGCTACATCATCGATATTTTGGAAATAATCAGGATGGTCAAAGTCAACATTTGTAATAATTGTATATTCTGGATGATAAGGCATAAAGTGACGTTCATATTCATCTGATTCAAAAACAAAATATTCACTATCTGCATTTCCACGTCCAGTACCATCACCAATCAAGTATGACGTATCCACAGCGTTTTTCATAACATGCGCTAGGATACCCGTTGTTGAAGTTTTACCATGCGCCCCCGCAACACCAACACTGATAAAGTCTTCCATGAAATGCCCTAAAAATTCGTGGTAACGTTTAAAAGCGAAGCCATTTTTCTCAGCAAAGGCAATTTCTATATTATTATCAGTACGGAAAGCATTCCCTGCAATCAACTCAACTTCTGGTGTGATATTTTTCTCGTCAAAAGGAAGAATAGGAATACCCGCTTCCTCAAGTCCACGTTGTGTAAAATAGTAGTCAGTTGTATCCGAACCTTGTACTTTTTTACCCATTTGGTGGAGCATAAGAGCGAGTGCACTCATACCTGAGCCTTTAATTCCTATAAAATGATATACTTTTTCCATGATAAATAAGAAATTTCAGTCGGAACTGAAATCTTTTCTCCTTCTTTTATTTAAAGTCCGCGGTCAAATAAGTTCTTTCGTTTGTTATCGAAATACTCATTTTTTGCAGTTTTTGCCTTATCTTCTCCTTTTTGAGGAGAGCCAGAAATAATAGCTTCATCGAGGTTTAATCCTCGTTTTTTCATATCCCGAATCGGATTATTAGTGGCTGGACGTCTTGGAGACATCGGTTTTTGTTCGATTGTCTTCTTTTCACTCGATGCCGGTTTCGCTGCATTAAGTACTGCTGATGAACGGCGCAAAGAAAAGTCATCTTTATCACGCTCTAGCGGATGAACATAGCCTTTTGGACGTTTAGGCGGTACCGCTGCTTCTCTTTTGGCCTTTTCTTTTGATTCATCAACACTCGTTTTTTTAGGCATTTTGTCAAAAGAACTATATCCACTGTGATTGCTATTTAATGGACGATGCTGAGTGCTGTAGCTGACTTTTGTTTTTACTGGCTTATAGACATCTGAACGTTTTTTATCAGACATTTGAACACCACCAAAAGAAGCCTCGTCTTGTTGACTAGGATTCTTAGTAATCAGTTGTGAATTTGTCATGATGACGCGCGTGTCTTTTTCAAGCATTTCATCATCATCGATGATTGGAAATACGACTCTTCTTCCTTCGTTCATTGCTTGCCCTACTTATTTTTTTCTTTGTCTTGAAACTTTTCCTCTACGTTCCTTAAAAAGTTTGTTTAATCTTATTTTTTTCTTAGGTAAGTGTTTCAATTATTATTATATCGCATTTTCAGCGATTTTTAAAGTTATAGTCCCAAAATTTCTCTGATTTCCGCTTCGCTGAGTGTCTTGTCGATTACATCGCCGTCTAAAACATTTGCAATCAAATCTTTCTTACGTTCCTGAATCTCCATGATTTTTTCTTCAATAGTCCCTTGTGTAATCAAGCGTATAACTTCAACAGTGCTCTTTTGTCCCATACGATGAGCCCTTGCTATCGCTTGTTCTTCCACTGCTGGATTCCACCAGAGATCGACAAGAATAACAACATCAGCACTTGTAAGGTTGAGTCCTACACCACCCGCTTTCAGCGAAATAAGGAAGGCATCACGACTTCCAGCGTTAAAGGCTTGTACCATTTCTAAGCGTTCTTTAACTGGAGTTGATCCAGTTAACTTATAGGCGGTGAGGTCCAATTTCCCCATAGCTTCTTCAATATAAGGGAAGGTTTTAGTAAACTGTGAAAAAATCAAAGGACGATGTCCTGAGGACTTGATTTGCTCTAAAAGCTCCATCAAGCTGTCTAGTTTTCCCGAGCCCCCCTTATAATTATCCATGAAAAGAGCCGGCGTATTACATATTTGGCGAAGTCGAGTGATTCCTGCCAATATCTCAATACGGGATTTTTTAAGACTGACACTATCCATTTGACGGACAGATTGTTGCATTAATTCTAACTGCGCTAAGTATAAGAGTTTTTGCTCTTCAACCATGTTATTGCGTAAAGTCATTTCCATCTTATCAGGCAACTCCGTCAGAACTTCTTCTTTTTTACGGCGCATAATAAATGGGTGAATAATGCGGGCAATTACTTCTGGCGACATCTTATTAAATGTTTCACGTTTTGGTAAAAATCCGGGCATTACTACTTGGAAAATTGCCCAAATTTCTTCTAAGCGATTTTCCAGAGGTGTTCCAGATAAAGCAAATGTATGCTCAACATTCAGTTGACTCAAAGCTCTATTCGTTTTACTACTGTAGTTTTTCACAGCTTGTGCTTCATCTAAGAGAAGATAATTAAGCTTTTTGTCTTGGTAATCATCGAAGTCCTTAAGGAAACTTCCATAACTTGTGATATAAACTTGATGTTTCCCATGAATCAAAACATCACGATCAGCTTTCATACCATCAACAACCACATAGTCTACGGTATCCGTAAATTGCTCAAACTCACTAGCCCAGTTGTAAATAAGACTGGCAGGAGCAGTTACTAAGGCTGTTTCGCCTTTTTTCAAATTTGACAATAGATAGGTGATTGCTTGAACCGTTTTACCCAGCCCCATGTCATCAGCCAAAACACCACCTAAGTGATAGTGAGTCAACATAGACATCCACCGCACACCTGTTTCCTGATAACTCCGCAACTCTGCTTTAACATGCTCAGGTTTTTCATAAGGGAAGGTTTCTGGGTGCGTTAAGTGTTCATAGAAAGCTTTAAATTCATTCGAAAAATTGCTACTTGAAATATTTTCAAATATTTTAGAAACTTGAAAGCTACGTGTGACATTGACTTCTAAGCTAGTCCCACTGATGGTAAAATTATCATCAAGTTCTCGCAAGGCTGACTTTAGCTCACTGAACTTCTGATCAAAGATAAATAATTTTCCGCTTTCACTAACATAATACTCAGCATTATTCTGCAGCTGGGCAATGACATTTGCAAATTCATTTTCCCCAATGTTTGGCATTTCAAAGGCGATATCAAGCAAGCCGCCTCGTCGATCAATCATTATTTCAGGGACTTCATCAACCTTCATATCCATTAATCCAGGTGACAATTTTACTTGTCCCAACTTCTGGAATTGGGGCAGAATTTTGATAAAGAAAGTTTCTGCAAATTGTGTCGAAAGAGTTATAGAACTTGTGAAGGAGCGTGTGAAACCAAAACGAGTCATAAGCGTAAATATCTTATTCTCTAGACGTAAGTCACGTGAAAACTCAAGTGTTTCTAATTCGTGAAAATGTTCCACTTTAAAATTACCGTAATCAAATTGAACTGAAAGTTCTATATGTTGTCCATCAGGATTAGTAAAATTAAAAATCGGTGTAAAGGGTCGAATGACAAAGTTTTCTGGTGCTGAAATTTGACCTAAAGTAGAAAGCTGTTGCAGTGCTTGGGCTACTTTGTCTTTGTCCATATATGAAAATTGATTATGTTTTTCACCTTCTAATTCTTTTTGAATGAGATGCAATAAACGTTTTTGCTCATGATCTACCTTATAAAAAACATGATTATAGTATAAAAGAGAACCGTTATAAAAGGAACTAAAGGCATTATCTTCGATTTTTAACTCAATAAAATCCCTTTGGCTAGTTACACTAAATTTAAATATCTCTGAGTCCTCATCAAGAGTAACAAAGGTGAAATAGTTAATCAGTGCGCCCGATAATCTCAAGCTAAAACGTGACAAGTTAGAAGCCAAATCCATTGCTTCTTCAATAAAAAGATAAGGGAAATTGAGGTAACGCCCATTTTTAATGTACAGTTGATTGGCCATTTGAGCATCAAGTTTACCATGTATTTTAAGCAAGAAATTCAAAAAATCTTGACTCGTTTCATCAAAGTTATCAAAAAAGAGATCAACATAATGAAGGGCACCGAGTGAATATTGTCCAAAATTTTGCAACGTTCTTAAAAAATAAGGTATATCTTTAATCACATAAGCTCTACCTAAACGTTCACTGTATAAGCGCAAATCGAAATACATAAAGTAGTCCATAGAAAATACATCGTAGAGTTGCGAATTATCTTCAACATGCACTTCAATTGAAAATTGTTCTGATCCAAAATTAACTTGTGTTTCCCCATTCAAGGCATCCAAAAAAGTAGCATTAGCAGCGAGTTCATCATTAGCCACCAATTCAATCTTTTCCATATTTTTTTTATCGTCTGCAATTTCTTTATTTTCATTCTTGAGGTACTCTTCTACGGCAGCAATATGCTTACAATAACGATGATTACGTTGAAAATCAGCACAAGAACAATAATCTTGTGCTCCATCCATATCATAAATTACTTGCTCTCCTTCAACCTCTGCAGATAGTTTAAAATCTTCTATTGACGGATCAATTAAAAGTCCCTGACTATACAGGGCTATTCCTTCACTGCGTACACGTGCTGGCATCATTCTGCTCATTTTATCTTTATCCTATTTTTGATGCCTTTTGCACCAACTCTCCGTCTATTTTTTCTTCTAAATCCCTTTAAAACGTGCATATATTATACCATATTTCGCCAGCTTTTTCATGAATTCCTCAAGAAAAAAGTAGTTCAGCCACTAATGAAAATTTTTTATAAGCCTTATTTTTTCCAAGCTAATTCAATGTAAAAATCTTTTGTCATAAATTTTTTAAAAGTCCACTTTTAAATTTTTAATTTGTGCAAAAATTTGAATAACTGCATTTTTTATATTATACTTTACAATATTAAAATAAAGAGGCTCAAAAATGATCAATGCTTATCACACAGTTTTGTTGTTGATTAAGGACTCACACTAATTACTCGAAAGTAAAAGTGTGAGTCCTCTTTGGCGTTGGTCAAACTGGGACAAAAAGATGTCCCTTTGGGCATCTTTTTTTAATTTAATTTTATTGATTATTGCTACTCAAATGTGACAATAAAATGTAAGGAGGCCTGTTTTGACTTAAAATTTTAAAGCAAAAATTTTTATTTTATAACGAGAGGAATATATAATTGGAAAACAATCAAAATTTACAAAAGAGAATGGCAACACGCCATATCACTATGATTGCTCTAGGTGGAGCAATTGGGGCTGGGCTCTTTAAAGGAAGTGCCTCTGCTATTGAATCTGCTGGTCCTGCTGTTCTTATTTCTTATTTCATTGGAGGAGTAGTTTTATTCTTCGTGATGAAGAGTTTAGAGAAATTGGTTCTCAGCTCCGACGAACCGCACGGCCTTTCAGGATTAGTTCAACCTTATCTGGGTAACCATGCGGCTGACTTTACAGACTGGGTATATTGGTCACTTTGGATGATAAATATTATTGCGGAAGCCGTTGCTGCTGCTAGCTTTATACAGCTTTGGTTTCCTAATATCCCTTCATGGGCCTTTGTCTTACTCATTGCTATCCTGACTTCCCTCATCAACCTCCTATCAGTAACCTTCTTTGCAGAAACAGAATATTGGCTTGCTTTTATCAAAATCAGCGTTATCATTCTTCTTATTATTTTTGGTGTCATTTTAGTTGCCCAAAACATTTTTAATACTAACTTAATCTCTGCATTTTCAGGGTTAACAAAATATGATGGCTTTGCTCCACATGGGCTTAAAGGTGTCATCAATTCTTTATTAATTGTTATTTATTCCTACGGTGGCTCTGAACTCATTGCCATAACTGTAAGTGAAACAGAAGACCCCAAAACTGCAATCCCACGCGCTATCCGAGGAGTTATTGGTCGTATCATTTCTTTTTATATCGTTCCAATGTTCCTTTTGCTCCTTATCTATAATTGGAATGATTTGGCAACCTCAACGATGAGCCCATTTGTAATGGTCTTTAACAAAATGCATATACCTTTTGCTGCAGACATTATCAACTTCATTATTATTCTTGCGCTCTTTTCTTCAATCAACTCTGGCATTTATGCTTCTTCAAGGATTTTATTCTTCCGTTTGAAAAATCACAAGGGAAAGATTTCGCAAAAAATTGCAACTTTGAACAAAAGCAAGGTGCCTCAAAGAGCTGTACTTTTCTGCTCTGGAACACTCTATATTGGTGTGGTTCTTTCTTACTTCTTGGGAGACAGCCTATTCAACTATCTTGCTGGTTCTTTATCTTACACAGTTCTGTTAGTTTGGTTCTTGATTAGTCTTGCAGGCTTCTTATTAGCGCGTAAGACCAAAGCTTTAGGTACAATGAGCATGAGTCTTATTGCTCTTATCGCTTTGTTATTAATTTTCTTTGGCATCCTTACAACCAACCCTATGGGAGTAACCATCTTTACTGCGCTACTTTATATTATTATATTAATAAGTTATCGTAAAAAGAACGAGCCTGTAGACCGTATTAGCTAAGAATTATTAAATACTTTCCTTTTTGAGGGAAGTATTTTTTTATGGCGAAAGAAAAAGCCGACACACCAGTCAGCTTAAATTTTGTATGAGTTTTTCAATTAGTACATCACGATCTGCAATCCATTGTGCCCGTTCATCTTTCAAATGTACTCGATTGGATAAGAAAATCACCGCTTTTTTTGATTTCAGGTTTATCAGGATGAAAGTTCCTGTGTAACCTGTATGTAGCAACCATTGGTCGTGTATCAAGTCCCAAGCCAAACTCCTTTGACGTTTACCCGCTGCATAATTTTTCTGTAAGGCCAAATATTTCGTATCTGAAAAATACCCCTGAACAAATTTCACTAAATCATTCATTGGGGCAAAAAGACCTGCTGAGCCACAATGCGTTCCTAGCACTTTTGCTTTTGGATCATGTACTGTCCCTACTTTTGTATCCCGACTCGTAGGTACGGCATTTGTAACGGGGCCAAAAGATGTTGCAGACATACCCCATTTCGCAAAAACTACTTCTTCAAAAATTTTATCTAGAGACTCCCCATAAAGTTTTTCGAGCATAAAGCCCAATAAAATAAAGTTGATATCGGTGTAGTGACAACTTTTGTCTTCCGTCACCTCGATATGGTCAATCGCATCCTTTAAACCTGAAAAGTCTAACTCGTCTCGGTTTTCAATAAACGGATTTATCCCTGTAGTATGAGTAAGTAGCTGTCTTAAAGTAATGCTACTATCATGAAAATCAGGATAATAATCCGTAAATGGAACATCAAGGCTTAACTTCCCCGCCAAAACAAGATTAATGACAACTGTTCCTGTTCCAACAACTTTTGATACGGAAGCTAAATCCCATTTTTTCCCTGCAATCAATGGTTCTTCTTGTGGAAGTATAGCTTGATTTCCTCGAACAAACTCTTGAACCTCTGAACCTTCTAAAATAGCTATATGGCAGCCAGGAAAAATTTCTTTTGTTATATACTCATCAATTATCGCTAAAAATTTTTCTTCATTTTTCATAGGCCTTGCTTTGTAAACCAAAGTTCCATGTGATGTGGGATGTCGATAGCCAATGTCTTTGCTTTTTTATCCAGATACAATTTTTCATCAGGTAAATTATCGGCGAACTGGACCAAATCAAAGGAAGGTGTAACTTGAAAACGCAAGAGCATGAGATCAAGTTTTTCATCCATGTTCGCTGTCAAATCAGGACCTTCATGTTGACAAAAGACAAGTTGTAAGTCTGCAAGATCTAAAACGTTACCTTGCGCTTGTACACCGAGAATTTTTTCATATTCCGAAACAATAGACTTTTCAGCGATATTAATTTGCACCTCTTTAATAGCGAAATCGGATAATCCTGAAAACTCTCCCTCATCAAAGTCAACATCAGTTTTAGCAACCTCTGTTAAATCTGACCAATCACTTACAGCAACCATCAGAAAAAGATCATTTTCTGGAGAAACAGCTTCAAAAGCCCAGCTGTCCTTCACCTGATAAAGGTGGGTTACTTGATCTAGATTACGCGCCAAAAGCTGTTCGATTTCATCCTTATCAGCTTGGATGACTGTACGTCCATGTTTTTTGACTCCTTGAACTGGAACTACACCTGGTGATTCCTCTAAGATTATCCTCGGCTGCTTTGCTTCATAACCAGACAAAAAAACCTCTGCATTTTCTTCGTGCAAGACTTTCATACCGAGCACATCACGATAAAAATTCAAATTCTCTTCACGGTTGAGCACACGGTAACCTGGTAAGCATACTTCTAAATTATTTACGAATTCTTTCATTCTGATTCTCCATTTATCTTCTTATATTTTATTAAAACTTATGCAAATTATCAATGATTATATGTTAGAATTGTTCTATGATTAAATTTCGAGACCTCATAAAAAAACCTTGGACATGGACTATTATCCCTGCTCTTCTCTTCTCCCTCCCTTTTACTTTGCGGACTGGTTGGGTGCAATGGTTAGGACTTAGCCTCCTCCTTTACCTCATTAGTTTAATTTTCACTTATAAAAAAACAATTTGGCTTGCTCTCTTTGTGCTCTCTTTATTACCAAGTTTTGCTACGGCACTTATCAGCCAAATGCATTCCGGAAGAGCTTTTTCTTCTCTTGATCAAGTTATCTTTTTTCTAATTTTCTTTTTTGCTCTGGGATTATCTTACTTTCTCGCTCGCCGCCGAAATATTATACCTCCAGTTGCTCTAAAAGAATTCCCTATAGGCAAAATCGCACTCGGCTTTGGTTCTCTTTTCTTAGTTTCACTCTGTGTCAATATTTTAGCACAGATCCTTGGTCTACAAGCAAGTACAGAAAATCAAGAGGCTTTAAACAGTCTCGCACAGGTTATACCTCTAGGTATCTTTGCTGTCCAAACAATTTTTGCCGGTTTCTTTGAGGAACTTACTTACCGTGTTGGACCTTTCGAAGTTCTCTTTACAAAAAATAAAATTCTAGCCTTCGTAACAGCAGCTCTACTGTTTGCAGGGATGCATAGCCCTACAGATCTTTATAGTTGGCTTGTTTATGGCTCAATGAGTGTAGTACTGACCACTTTCTACTTTAAATATCGCAACTTTTACCTCAATATGGCCATTCATATGGCTTGGAATTTCCTGGGAATAAGTATGACATTTTTGCTAAAATAAGTCTGTTATGTTATATTAAATAAGTAAAATTAAAAATTTGCACAATGGGTGCTTTTGGGAAACCAAGAGCTGAGAAACACCATCTGACCTGATCTGGTTCGTACCAGCGTAGGAATGTGTTTGTATAGAGGACAAGCTGTCCTCCCTTCTCTTTAACCCTCCTTTGTGCCAACAAAAGGAGATTTTTTTATGTCTAATTCTAAAGTTTTAGAACTTACCGAAACAGCTATTGCTGCTGCATTAGCTCTTGTCTTGAGCTTCATTTCGATAAACTATGCTCAAGTTTTCTACCTAGAGCTGGCGGTTATTCCCTTACTGATCTTAGCCTTGCGTCGCGGCGTTTTTTGGGGCATGACAGGTGGCCTTGTTTTTGGCCTACTTCTCATTGTTTTAGGACAAGCGACTATCTTAACACCTGTCCAAGCCTTACTTGAATATATCGTTGCACCTATTTCACTGGGCTTAGCTGGTAGTTTACGCAAAAAAGACTCTAGCCAAACGCGTACAATTTTTGCTGTAGCTTTTCTCGGTGTACTCATCAAATATTTTTGGCACTTTGTCGCTGGAGTCATTTTTTGGGGACAATATGCGTGGAAAGGCTGGGGAGCTATCCCTTATTCATTTGTTGTGAATGGAATAAGCGGTCTTGCAACCGCAACACTTGCTGCTCTCGTCCTTGTCCTCATCTCCAAAAGCGCTCCTCAAATCTTTCAAGCTAAAAAGTGATATAATTAACGCATGAGCAAGAAAAAGAAACTGAAAAAAACATTAGTTGAACAAATTCTGGACAAAGGCCAAGTCAATCATGAAGGACTTGCTCTCAATGCTTTAGAAGAAGAGCTCATGCCTGAGGACATCCAACGCCATGATATTTATAAAACTCTCGCACTTATAGGCGATAAAACTGGACCAATCGTAGGAATTCTTCCCCTAACAGAGCATCTTTCCGAGAAAAAACTAGCAAAGGTTTCTGGTAACAAGAAAGTCCACATGATCCCTCAGAAAGATTTACAGAAGACAACTGGATATATCCATGGTGCCAATAATCCTGTTGGTATATGGCAAACAAAAAAATTCCCTATATACATCGATACAATCGCACTGAAAACCGATAAAATTATTGTATCCGCTGGAGAAGTTGGCCGTTCTGTACGTCTCAATCCTAAAGACCTTGCTTCTTTTGTGCAGGCCGAATTTGCTGAGATTCGTGAAATTTAAATAAAAAGGAAAGCTGAACCATAGCTTTTCTTTTTATTTTTTCCTCTCAAGTTGATACTTCGACAAATAAGACTTTACAAAAGCACCCAAAACCGCTAAAATTAAGCTATGTTACCTAAGATTATTGCAACCTTATATCCACTGCTCTGTTGGATTGTACTGGTTTTCGCTTTTAAATTTTTACGTATTCGTCACTTGACGAATCGAAAACTTCGCATTCCTGATATTTTTGTCCTCTTTCTAATTTTTGGACTTCAACTTTTTTCGGAACAATTCACTGCTATCAATATTTTACCTTACTACTTCTTGATTCTTTCAATTTTAGCTCTCGTCTTGCTGTTATTGGACTTATTCTATTTTAAAGATTTCAAGTACAAACGCTTCTTTAAACTTTTTTGGCGCATTACTTTTGTGATTACATTTGCACTGTATATCGCCATGATTGTCATAATTTATATGCACTAATAAGAAAACCATATACATGGTTTTTCTTTTTATATTTCAAGAAAAAAACCAGATAAACTGGTTTTTTATTTGTTTCCAAGTTCTTTCAAAAGAACAGCAAATTCCTCATCTGTCAATGTGATCCCCTTGCCCATTTTTTCATGGTCAGGCGACCACTGGCGCAAATCATATTTAGCTTCCATGCCATTCCACGATACACGGTTAAGCTCTTTTGTCCAACCATTAGCATTTTCAGATAGGGTAATAAGATGTTCCTCAATTTCAAATTTTAAATCAGCCATATCCACCTCCTATATTAATAATACGTAAAAATATTCAGCTTTTCACAGTTAATCTTCAATAAGTTGAATATCTACACCTAAAGCCGTCATTTTCTCTATAATACTGTCGTAGCCTCGAAGAATAAATTCAATATTTTCAATTGTTGTTGTTCCTTCGGCAATAATACCGGCCAAAACTAAGCTTGCTCCTGCACGCAAGTCGGTAGCACGGACTTGTGTTCCTTGAAGTTTATTAGGTGCTTCATAAACAATATGATCATCTACTGTTGAAATTGTGGCTCCCATACGTGCTATTTCTGGCACATGGTTAACACGTTTTTCATAAATCGTATCTTTAATCCATCCACGCCCTTGCGCTTTCAATAACAGTGGTGTGATCGGTTGTTGCAAATCAGTCGCAAAACCAGGATAAGGGACTGTCTTAATATTGATAGCCCTCAAGTTTTCTGAGCGATGCACCTCAATAGAATCCTCACGGATTGTCATACGTACACCCATTTCTTCAAGCTTGGCAATAAAGGATTCTAGGTGTTCATAGATAACGTTGTCCACAATGACGCCATCTCCCACCGCTGCAGCCAGAGCTAGATAAGTTCCCGCTTCAATACGGTCAGGAATAACTGTATGACGTGCCCCATGCATCTCTGCTTTACCTGTAATGCGAATCACATCTGTGCCAGCCCCACGCACTTTTGCTCCCATATTATTTAAGAGTGTAGCTACATCAATAATTTCTGGTTCACGTGCAGCATTTTCAATAATGGTCACACCTTCTGCTGTACTAGCTGCAAGCATCGTATTAATTGTTGCACCTACTGAAACCATATCCATATAGACAGTTGTGCCATGTAATTTTCCTTCTTTAGCCTCAAGATGCATCGCATCTTCAAGATAAGATAATTCTGCACCCAATGCTTCAAAAGCCTTAACATGAAGATCCATAGGACGCGGACCTAAATCACATCCTCCAGGCAATCCAACCGTTGATTTTCCAAACCGTCCGAGAAGCGCTCCATTGAAATAATAAGATGCACGTAGAGAATTTATCTTACCGTAAGGGAGCGGCTTTGAAACCACATTACGCGTATCAATTGTCAAAATACCCGCATCTGTATTACGTTGAATTTTTGCACCCATAATTTCCATGATATCAACTAAACTTGCTACATCAGAAATATCTGGCACCCCTTCAAGGGTAACAACATCATTCGCTAAAATCGTTGCCGGAATAAGGGCAACTACACTATTTTTAGCTCCAGAAATCGTTACCTTTCCTGAGATACTCTTACCACCATTGATTACTATTTTTTTCATAAATTTATTACTCTATCACTTATTGTTTTATTTGAGACATGAATTACATGTACCCTCTATTCTACCATTTTTCCCGACTTTTGAATAGGTGAAAAGCCCCCTTTTTTGATGTCAGTTATCCCTCTATAACAGGTATTCATTTATCTGTCAAAAATCTCATTGTATATTATTATTTAACATTAGAAAAAAATGATAATATAACATTAGACATCAAACACAAAGAAAGGGATAATGATGAATTTTTCACTTAAAACTTCCTTCATCCCAAATAAAATGAAATCAAAATTTTTTAAAGCAAACTATTTTTTCAATATTAATAGTGACATGCTCCATCATTTGGAACGCGCTCAAATGAGCCCTGTACCCTCTATTAATAAAGCGGACTATCAAGACTATCATAAAATAATAAGCGCAGAAGGAAAATGGATTGGTATGACCTCTGAACTCCTCCCTAAAAGTCAGAGCTATTCTCTCAAGAACAAGACCTTAAAACTTCCTGGCTACACCTTTGAAGGCTGGGCTAAAGTACGTAACCGCCACAATGTACTTGCTCATCCCCACTCTCAAGAACAAGCCCAACTTTATGCTGGTCCAACCTCTGTTATTCATCGCACTAGGGTCTATAATCCTAGCTTTCTATGGAAGCCTCAAGAAAAACATCAATTTGAGCCTATTGGTCAAATCTATGACTTTCATGCACAATGGACGCCAATCAAATACCCTGTACGATATAGTGCTAAAACGATTTGGAATGAACCTCTCACATGGAACTATCCCCAAGGTATACGAAGTATTGAACAAGGCTATATCACTCCAGCCAAAGTCAAATTACCTTACTATCATTTTGTCGGCTGGCAAATCGATGACTCTCCCTTAAGCAAAGAACAGTTAATTATTCCTGCTGGTATTGGTCCTGTTGATATTACCGCCATCTTCGAACAAATATCATAATTGAAGATTGACCAATATTTTCTCTTATTTTAGAAAACCTTGCCCACATCAAAAAACGCTCATTAAGGCACGAGCGTTTTTTATATTAAGGCACTTCTTAATTTTATTCAAAGACAAATTGATTATGATAAAGCTCAGAGTAGAATCCACCAAGACTTACTAATTCATTATGGTTTCCTTCTTCAATAACTTCACCATCTTTAAGGACAACAATTTTATCTGCGTTTAATATTGTTTTCAAACGGTGGGCAATAACAAATGAAGTACGTCCAGCAATTGCGGCTTCCATAGCCATTTGAATTTGCTCTTCGGTGACTGTATCAACATTTGACGTTGCTTCGTCTAGAATAAGCAATTCTGGGTTCGTCAAGATAGTACGAGCAATTGAGATTTGTTGTTTTTGACCTACAGAGAAGACATTGTCATCATCATCAACAAGGGTTTCATAACCATCTGGCAAGCTCTCGATGAACTCATGGATATGTGTTGTCTTGGCTACTGTTATAACTTCATCCATCGTCGCATCTTTTTTACCAAATTTAATATTATCCGCAATAGTGCCTGAGAAAAGGACAGACTCTTGCAGGACAATTCCGACTTTTGAACGTAATGAATCTAAGTCAAATTCACGAATATCGGTACCATCAAACTTGATACCTCCTTTGTCCACGTCATAGAAGCGGTTCATGAGATTCATAACAGTTGTTTTACCTGAACCTGTTGGTCCAACCAAGGCAACCATTTGACCTTTGTTTACATTAATATTGACATCTTTGAGGACTGGCTTGCCAGGAAGATAACTAAAATCGATATCTTCAATGTGTACCCCTTCAGAAATACCTTCGAATGTTTTACCATTTTCAGGACGAACTTCTTCTTTTTCATCGAACATCACATTCAAACGAGTAGCCCCAGTTACAGCAAGTTGCAATTGACCGAAAGATGAAGAAATTTGCATGATCGGGTTGTAATATTGTTGCGCATATTGGATAAAGGTTGCAAGCAAACCAAAGGCTGCTGCAGTTGATAATGAAGCATCGTTAAGCAGGATATTGGCACCTGCAAAGATAACTAAGGCCAAAGTCAAGAGGGAGAAACCATTCATCAATGGGAAAATCATACCTGACCAAGCTTGAGCAGCAAAAGTTGTTTTACGTACTTTATCATTACGGACCTCAAATCCTTCAATTGCATCTGCTTGAAGTCCTTCAACGATAATCGCTTTTTGGCCAGATATTTTTTCATCCATATAAGCATTAAGTTCGCCGACTTCTTTTTGTTGTCTGTCCGTGTATTTCTTAGCCTGAATAATGATAATCACAGCGCAGAGGACAGCCACAGGAGTTGTTGAAATTGTCACTAGTGCCATCTTGACATTTTGATCGAAAATCATATACAAAATCCCGATGAAGAGGGCAAAGTTAGTTGTAACGTTGACTGCAGCTTGGTTCAATGTATTTTGAATATTGTCCAAGTCAGAAGTAAAGCGGGCGAGAATGTCACCATCCGCATGACGGTCAAAATAAGAAATTGTTAGACGTTCCAATTTACCGAAGAGACCTTTACGCATACGGTTTGTTGAGTGTGCAACGATACGTGTAAAGAGCAAGCTATAGATAAGTTGAGCAACACCTGTCATTACGTAGAAGGCAAGTAACATCCACATTGAATGCATAAAGTCTGCCTTGCTTGGCGCTTGTGAAGTAGCTACCTTCATCAACTCAGAAATCGATTGACCATTAAGATTAGCACGGATAGCTTCTGGAACATTGGCATCTGTAAGTTGGTGCCAATCTGTTGGAATCTTAGCCATGGCTTGAAGACTGTCAATTGTTGTCCCAGAAGGAAGGTTAGAAGTTACTGCAGCTGGAACATTGGCAGATGTCAGACTGTGCCAGTCAACTACTTGTCCAGTAGCTTTTCCCATTTGTGCAGCAATTTGCTGCAGAGCATCCTGAGCTTGGTTTGCTCCTGCCGCTATTTGTTGTAAACCTTTCACTGCTTCATCAGCATGTTGATGACTAAAATAATCACCCACATACGTCGAAAGGTGTGTAATAGAATCCCCAAGAAGGACTGGTGCTTTAACTTGCAGATAAGTAGCTGCAAAAATAAAGATAGCAATCACGAGGAACTGTAATTTGTATTTTTTGAAGTAGAGATAGAAGAACTTCAATGCACGAGATGTATCATTCATAATCTTTTTTCATTTTCTTGTTTTTCATAAACAGTTTGAAGAACACTGAAAATTTAGTCCTCCTTTGCTTTCTGTGTATCATAGATTTCACGATAAACCGCAGAATTCTCAACAAGCTCTGCGTGTGTACCTTGTGCAACAAGCTTACCTTCATCCAACACAAGAATATTGTCCGCATGAACGACAGATGAAATCTTTTGAGCGATAATAATAGTTGTCGTATCTTTTAAGTCATTGCTCAAAGCTTCTTGTACTAGCTTTTCTGACTTGGCATCAAGCGCTGATGTTGAGTCATCCAAGATAAGGACTTTAGGATCTTTGATAATACCACGCGTAATCGACATACGTTGTTTTTGTCCACCAGAGAAGTTATTTCCACGTTCTTCAACTTGTGATTCATAATGATCTGGCAGTTTTTCAATAAACTCTGCTGCCTGTGCAATGCTAGCTGCACGGCTCATTTGTTCTAGAGTAGCATCTGCCTTACCTTGCTTCAGGTTACCAGAAATTGTTCCCGAGAACAGAATCGCTTTTTGTAAGACAATTGAAATCGTGTTTTTCAGAGTTGCTTTAGAAACATAGCGTAAATCTTTGCCACCCACACTGACTGTACCTTCAGTGGGATCGAAAAGGCGTGGGATCAATTGAGCTAAGGTTGATTTACCAGAACCCGTCGCACCGACAATCCCAACCATTTGTCCAGGTTGAATTTCAAAGCTGATGTCTTGTAAGGTTGGATGGTCATCGTTAGGATAAGCAAAAGAGACATGATCAAACTTGACAGAACCGCTAAGTTCTTCATCCGCAACATCTTCAAACACCATTGCAGGTTCAGTTTTTAAAATTTCGTTAATACGTCCGATAGAGACAAAACCACGAGAGGCAAACATTGACATCATACCACCCATGATAATGGCCATCATGATTTGCATCATGTATTGGATGAAGGACATAATCCCACCAAGCGTATTAGCTGCTGTGTTCAAGTCACGTGTTACATATGTAGAAACCAGTAAAATTGCACCAAACACAGCCAATTGTGAAATGATTGTAAAAGCTGGAATCATTGCCGCAAAGGTATAACCTACAGCCATATTATGGCCCAATAACTCATCAGATGTGGCATCAAATTTTTGGATTTGATCTTTTTCTTGAACAAAAGATTTAACGACACGAGCACCACGTAGATTTTCTTTAGCAATCCCATTGATACGGTCCATCAATTTTTGGAAAACCATAAAGTGAGGGCCCATTGATTTCATGGATAACATCGTTACCAGCACAATAAGTACGACCATTACAATAATAATCCACCAAAGTTCTGGCATCGTAATGATAGACAAGATAAAAGCACCAATAAAGAGCAAAGGCACTCGAATTAAGACTTGGAAAGTCATCATTAAAAGCGTTTGCACTTGGTTAATATCATTGGTCATACGAACAACAAGATTCCCCGCATTAAACTTCTCAATATTTTCATAAGAGAATGTTTGAATTTTTCGGAAGGTTTCTTCACGAATATCCGCTGATACCGACTGAGCAATCTTTGCAGCCGTTACGGTGTTAAGAATCGAACCAATTAACCCCACTGCAGCTATAAGTAAGAGATATACCCCGTAATGATTAATTTTATCGACCTTATCCGATATCGAAATAGATTCTGCCATAACACTCAAAATGTTCTTCATGTATTGTGGCTGCCAAAGTGCGGCGCCAACTTGAAGAAGCATGGTAGCTAGGGCAGCGAAGACAAGTAATTTGTACTTGCCGATGGCTTTCATTACCATAAATAAAAAAGTTTCCTTTCATTTTCTTGTCAAAAATAACAAGAACAAATTCGTTAGCTGAAAAATTATAACATTTAAGCATCTATTTTGCAATGCTAATAACTAACACTATTAGTCTTTTCTTTAGTTTATAACAAAAATAAACTAACAATTTAATTTTAACTTTTTTTAACAAGAGTGTCAATCATTTGCGACAACATATTTAAAGCTCAATTTGAGCTCAAACAAGCAGCAACTTTCAAACATAAAAAAATGAGATTACCAGATATCACCCCTCCTTTAGCAGCAGCTCTTCTGCTTTTTTGTTATAATTAATCTTATGAATAATAGCAAAATTTCACGCTCTCATAACCTTAAACTCGCCGAACGAGGCGTGTGGGTTAGTATAGCTGCTTATATATTTTTGTCTCTTTTACAACTAGGAGTAGCTCAAATTACTAATTCAGCTTCTCTTCTTGCAAATGGCTTTAATAATGTCACCGATATTTTAGGAAATATTGCTATCGTGATTGGCTTACGCATTGCACGTATCCCTTCTGATAACGACCATACATATGGACACTGGAAAGTGGAATCAATTGCTAGTCTGATTTCTAGTTTCATCATGTTCTTCATTGGATTTGAAGTGTTACGCCAGACAATCGTTGGTTTTATAGAAGGAAGTTCAACTGAAATCAACCCTGTTGGTGCTATGGTAGCCTTATTTTCTGCCTTGGTAATGATTGGTGTTTACTTCTACTCTAGCCGCTTAGCTAAGAAAACACAATCAAAAGCACTTGAAGCTTCCAGCAAAGATAATCTTAGTGATGCCCTGACATCCTTAGGTACAACTGTCGCCATTGTAGCAGCTGCCTTGCATTGGATATGGCTCGACCGTATTATGGCTCTCGTTATCTGCGGTTTCATCCTTAAAACGGCTTATGATATTTTCCGTGATAGTGTTTTTTCACTTTCTGATGGCTTTGATGACAATCTTTTAGCAGATTATAAAGAAGCGATTGAGCTCGTAAACAAAGTCAAGTCTGTAAAGATGATACGGGGTCGTACCTATGGCAGTAATATCTTTCTGGATGTTGTCGTTGAGATGTCCCGCGATCTTTCTGTCTATGAAAGTCATGCCGCTACCGAAAAAATAGAACGCATGCTCATGGCTGGTTTTGATGTTTATGATGTTGATGTCCATGTTGAACCTGCTGCGCTGCCTGAAGAAGAACACTTTGCTTCACGCGCATTAGAGCTCTTGCCTAAAGAAGAGGCTCTTCTCAATGGTAAAAATCTTGATCAGCTTTTAGCCCCTCAGTTTCAGGCTATTACAACAAAAGGTAAAATTATTCAGCAAGAAGAATATATGGCAAAAGCTACTGTAACAGAAAATTTAGCTATCAAAAATTATCAAGCAGAGCAAGTCAGCAAAAAAACCTTTATCCTCACCTATCATTACTTGGAAAATCAAAAGAGCTACACTGTGTCAAGTATCTGGCGCAGAAATGAATATTGGCGCTGCATTTACCGCCAAGTGACGGGGGAAAGTTAGTATGAAACAACAAGAAGAAATTATGCTGAGTCTTACAGATCTTTTTAACAAAATGGACCAGTTGCGAAAGCCACAAATGGTGGAAAGATTCAAAGGTTACTCTTTTTTGGAAATTGCCTGCATTGAGTTTATTGCTAAGATAGATAGTCCAAATGTCACAAGGTTAGCAGATCAACTGTATGTCACTCGAGGTGCAATCAGTAAAGCAACAAAAAAACTCCTTCAAAAAGAAGACATAACAACATTTAAAAATCCAAACAATAATAAAGAGATATATTTCCAGTTAACTTCAAAAGGAAGTAAATTAAACCAGCAGCACGAAGAGCTTCATAAAGCTTTCCTGCTCAATGATCAAGCGGTATTTGATTCCTTTAGTCCTGAGAAATTGGAAACCATATTAGAGTTTACTCAACTCTACAACGAACATCTTGATAAAGAACTCCGAAACAACTCTATATAGAATAGAGTTGTTTTTTTTCTCGTTTTTTTGTTGACAAAGAAACAATAACGAGTTATAATTTTAATGTTTCCCAAGAAACAATAATAAAGGAGTTTTATGTACCCACTTAATAAACACGCAATGAGTTTTGGCTTATTTTCCGTTTTTCTTACTGGTCTTGGCTTTACCATCATCAATCCTGTAGTTCCATTTTTATTGGAACCCTATACCACATCACAGAATCAACCGTTAATTATCAGTCTCTTAATCTCTATCTACGCCTTATGTTCCTTTCTTGCAGCGCCAGCTCTAGGGATTTTGAGTGACCGCTATGGACGGAAACCTGTTTTACTTTTCTGCTTGCTTGGCTCTGCCTTAGGTTATCTTATCTTTGGCTTGGGTGGAGCTCTATGGGTCTTTTTTCTTGGCCGTATCATCGACGGTGTCTCTGGGGGTAATATTGCTACTTTATTTGCCTATTTTTCAGATATTACGCCAGCTGCTTCTCGGACTAAAATGTTCGGTTGGATTTCTGCCCTTGTTGGTGCCGGAACGTTATTAGGACCAACTTTTGGAGGATTGTTAGCACATTATGGTAACCGTGTCCCCTTTTATTTTGCTGCTGCTCTAAGCTTATTTAATCTTCTCTACGGGATTTTCTTCATGCCTGAGAGCCTACCAATAAAAGAACGTCTTGTTAAGTTGGAGACCCACCAACTTAATCCCTTTGTTCAACTCAAAAATTTATTCCAGATAAAAAAAACGAACCGTTTATTCCTCGCGGCGCTATTGCTATGGATTCCAAGTGGTGCCTTACAAGCTGTCGTAGCTCAGTTTTCTTTAGATAACTTCTCTTGGCAGCCGGTACAAATCGGACTCGTTTTTTCTATTATGGGACTACAAGATATCTTGAGCCAAGCTCTCATCATGCCCATTCTCATAAAAAAATTAACAGATCAATCTATCATTAAATGTGCGATAACAGCTGAACTTTTAGGTTATATTTTTATGACTATATCCGCTCTCACCCTTCATCCTTCCTATTTCATAATTGGTATTTTTATCTATGGTTTTGGTGATTCGATTTTTGCCCCACCTTTCAACGGAACTCTTTCTAAATCAGTTGCTGAACATCAACAAGGTCAAATCCAAGGAGGGAGCCAAGCACTACAAGCACTCACACGTATTATAGGACCCATTATTGGCGGGCAGCTTTATGTTCTCTTCGGCTCTCCTGCCCCTACCTTCATGGGAATTATTTTATTAATCCTTGCTCTTGCAATTTTCAAAGCAAAAAACCGCCATAATTGACGGTTTTCTTTTTATATTTTTAGACGTCTCATAATCTGTGGTAAACGTTGAATATTATCAAATACCAACATGAAAATGACCGTTCTTATAGGAATTTGTATAAGTAAAGGAAGGCGAGTAGCTAATAAAACCTTAAAAGGTGTCTGATACATAAGCGAAAGCCAAAAAGTATTTAGTAAGACAGTTTGAAGAACCATCGTTATACTCACAACAGTTAAAATATAAAGCCAATCTGTACCTCGCGCAATGCTGAACTTTTTGTTGTAAAAAGCCCAACCATAGATAAAACCAACTAGAGCTGCAGTTACTGTCATACCTGGCGAGGAAATACTTCCTCGAAACAAGACGCCAAAGATATCACCCGCTCCTAAAGCTAAACCAGCCCACAAAGGGCCAACAAAGAAGCCAATCAAACCATCAGCGACAAAACCTGGCGATAACTTCCAAAAACTACTTCCAAAAGTGAAAGAACGCAAAATGATGGACAATGCCAATAAAATTGCCAAAAAAACAAGCTGTATGAGTGACAGCTTCACAATAGATCTTTTCATATAGTACCTCCCAAGGATCTGGTGAGTAACTGATTATATGAGAATCAGCGGATGCAAGCCTCTACCGCACTTGAAAAGTTCAAGTTTCGTCTGTGAACGACATCCCATTTCACAGCACTTAACGCATCGGCCCTACTCTGTTATTTTTTACTTTTATAGTTTACCACATAGCTTGTTCAGACAATTCTCAATTTCAAGGCTTTTCTTTTACATTGAATTTTAGAAGTTTACAAAAGTTAGCTATATAGAAAAAAACCTCTTAGAATTGGGCCATCCCTCTTTTCTAAGAAGTCTTTTTTTTACATTTCTTTTTCTACATCTACAATGGCAGCTTCGACTGCACTCTTTTGATTATTAATCAGTGAGACACGCGCATCAATTTGTTTAATCGCCATCTCGATTGAACGCTTAAGTCCTGGATTACTCAATTTTGGTTCAAAGAAAGCTTTATACTCTTCAAATTTTTCAGCTGTCTTAAACACATTACCTGGATAGATTACAAACTTATCATAGCTCATATCACCTCCAAGTTTTTCGGCAATCCAATCCCAGTTGTCACGCTCCCAAGTCCATGCAGCATCTTGAGCGAAGTCTTTACCTAAGAGATAGAACCAAGAGAAAGCTATATCTTGAGGTTTGACGATATCCGCATTCTTGAAATCTTCCAAAAGTCCTTTAATTGCGCCTTCATCACGAATATTGGCTACAGCTGCTGCTAATTCACGTTTAAGCTCTTGAAGACTTGTTTTCACATAAGTGTCCATGTAAGAAGCCACAAGTTCAGCAGAATTACTTGTTTTAATTTCATTATTCAAGATAATCGGACGAATGTCTGCAGGAATAGTTGCCACATTGTCTTTATGAGCTGCATAAATTTCACTTGCCTTTTCTACTGCTTCAGGATTTTCAGAGTAGAGTGTGCGTGAGAGCACTGTACCACGTAAAGTTTCGTCACCAGCTGATTCACCAGCTTTTTTCTCCCATCCTAAACGTGCATAGTTTTTGGCAAAAACTTTACCCACAAGCGATTTGTATGATTTTTCGGTAGCAGATTCATCATCGATAAAGATATCTAACTCACCAAAGATTTGATTGAGCGCTTGATTGACGATGTAACTTTCCTCATTGGCAAAAGCAGGCAAGATCTTCACGACATCCGCATAGCTAATTACTTCTCCTTTAGCAAGATATTTACGATCTTGAAGAATTTGGAATTTTGTAATATCGTCCAATTTCCCAAGGTCGGCCAAAAGATTATTTAAAAGTTCACCTTTGTAGTCAATAATATAATGTGCAGCGTGTGCTTCATTAAAGAAGAGTGGTTGACCGGCATTCTCTGCTTTAAGTGCTGCATAACCCGGAATTTCAACTTTTTCCGTAGTTAATGTATCTGGCAAACCATTCCAGTTTGTATTCAATGGAATTTGCCACAAACGTCCTTTGTCCTCACCTTTCCCAATGAAGAATTGTTTTTGACTGAGAATAAGTGTGTCATCCACCACTTCCGCAGTCAACACAGGATAACCGGGTTGATTTACCCATGAATGCATAAATTCGCCTACATTTTTACCTGATGTACTTGAGAGCGCATCCCAAAGGTCATCGCCTACAGTATTACCGTATTGATGCGTTTCAAAGTATTTGTGAAGCCCTGCTGAGAAGTCTTCATCTCCCAACCATTTACGGAGCATGACCATCAAGCGTGATCCTTTAGCATAGACAATAGCTGCATCAAAGAGCGTACCAATTTCGTCAGGATGATTAACATCCACGTGCACTGATTGAACACCATCTGTAGCATCACGGTCTAAGGCAAGACTTGCTTCTTTAACAGAGAAGCTTTCCCAAACTTTCCAGTCAGGTTCAATAGCATCAATTGCCACGTATTCCATATTGTTGGCAAAGGACTCATTGAGCCACAAATCGTCCCACCAACGCATTGTGACCAAATCACCAAACCATTGGTGTGCCAACTCATGCGCAATGACTGTTGCTACATACTGCTTGCTGGCAACTGTGGCATTTTCTGGATCAACCAGCATGCAAACTTCACGGTAAGTGATGCAGCCCCAATTTTCCATCGCTCCTGCTGAGAAGTCAGGTAGCGCAACATGCCAGCTGTGTGGCAATGGGTACGGTGTTTTATAGTAATCTTCGTAGAACTCAATTGAACGAATAGCGATATCCAAAGGAAAATCTAAAACATCTTCGGAATGAGCTTTCGTTGCAAAAGTACCTACTTCTACGCCAGATTTTGTACGACCTTTTTTATACTGCATATCTCCAAAGACAAAAGCAAGGAGATAAGAACTCATACGAACTGTACGTTCAAAAACGTGAATGCCTTCGATATTGAGAAGTTCTGGCATATTAGAAATGATAATGTCACCAGGTTCTTCATCAAATTTCACAGACAGGTCAAAAGTAGCCTTCGCTTCGGGTTCATCAATTGAGGGGAAAGCTTGACGAGCAAAATGTGATTCAAATTGCGTTCCAATAAGCATTTTTTTCTCACCATTTACTTCGTAATATGAAGGGTAAATCCCCATCATATTATCGGTAATTTCACCTTCATATTCAAACGAAACGGTTACTTGACCTTTTTGGCCCACTTTAACTGTAATTTCTTCATTGGCGTTATCAACAGTAAAGTCTGCTTCTACACTAAAAGCAGAAACTTTAGTGATATTCAAATCTTTTTGATGGAAATAAATGGTTTCGGCTTTAGCCTCACCTTTGATCGCTACTTGACCTTTGAAAGTCTTTGATTTGCGGTCAATATCAAGGAAAATTTTATAATTTCCTGGTACAAATGTTTCAATTAAACGTTTTACTGCCATAATGTTGTTCGCTTCCTTTTTGTTAGTTTACTTAATTATAGCAAATTGTTTAGAAAATTTCGAGAAAAGATTTGCTCTTTCACTTTCAATTTATAAAGGCATTTACGGTTAATTATTAAAGAGCATATTTTTTAACCAAAAAAGAGTTTACTTAAAATAGTATAAAACCTTTAATAATATAAAAGATATCCAAAAAAAGATGAAAAAACAGACTTTTCTGTTAAAATAAAGTTATGAAAAAAACAACATTTTCAGTAACGATTGATGAAAAGGGAAAACTTCTTATCGAGCTTTCCTCTGGCGCCACAATCCGTATCTTTGAGAGTAATAATAGTCGTTTTTCCCTCAAAACAGGAGAAATCTTTTTCCTCACGAAAAAAAGGCAAATTATAATGATTGCTACCGATAAAAAGCTAATCCCTAACTTAGAATTTGATAAAATTATTGTCCTTAATCCTAAAGTCTATGAACTAGATACTGCCTATCTTGAAACTTTTCTCATCGAAAAAGCTCAAGAAGCTTCTATGAAGTTAGTTGTCCTTCCTGAAACAATTAAACTTCCCTCAAACATCTACAGCATCTGTAACAAAGCGGCTGATGAGTTTTTACCAAGTCTTGAAGCTTTTGGTTTTAAATTCGCAAAGAAGAAAGCTTTCTCAGCTAAAGCTCAACACCGTTGGAAAAAGTCTATTTCAGAGATTCCATTTCAAATTAAGCATGAAGGAACTTCAGGTACAGTCATCTGGCAAAAATCTACAGAAATGCGTCTGCTTGCAGGAGCGAAGATGCTCCCTAATGATGCAGCACCTAAAAGAGCTGATGGCACATTGGGCTTTACTGCAAAATTTGCGTTAAATCTAAGAGAAGAAAATAAAGAAAAATTCGATCCTGAAACTTGGACTACAACTGAAGATATTATTCTGCGATCCGTCAATGAACTCAGTCATTTTCTCTATTTTGCAGGAAAAAACAGTTGGTTGGAAATATTTGATGACAAAGGCCGTTCAATTCACGAACTCACCGTTGTTAACTAAGGAGCGACTATGATTGATTACACTTTAGAGCATAAAAACTCATTCACCTTATCGGCTTACGGTTTTCCCATTCAAGCCTCCCTGCAAGACCACCATTCTTTAGCTCTTGAAAGGGACGTATTTGAAACAAGCTTGCAAAAGGATGGTCGCTTAGCAAAGCTCAAGAAAAGAGCCAAAAATGAGCGTGAGTGGTCAGTTCATACGGATTATCTTGGTAAACCTTGGAACTATTTTGCCGTGGAGACCCGAAAAGAGCTAAAGGATGACAGTCGATTAATCAAATTTCCTGAAAGTAGCTATATCGTAATCGCTGATACAGCTGATAAAGGAAAAATTTTTGAAAGCCTATCACATCAGGCTTTTCGTAAAATCCTTCCCAAAGTTGTAGATTACACCTATCTTGGTGGTCCCCATCTTGCTTATCGCCAAGAACGACCTGATGGCAGTTATTATGGCGAAATTTGGTTGCCAGTCGTTAAAAAATAAAAAAACTCAGTGTATTTCTGAGTTTTTTTATTCTCATATATCACCAAAAACAAGGCTCGGACGTGCATTCAGAGACAAATCAGCAAAGTTTTCTTTCTCCATCTCAATAGTGGCTGCAGCAGCTATCATTCCAGCATTGTCACCACAAAGGCGAAGAGGCGGCAAGATAACTTTGATATCTTTCATGTCGGTTGCAAGGCGCTCACGTAACCCTTGATTAGCTGATACACCTCCACCAACGATTAAGGTTTTGGACGGATATTCTTCAAGAGCACGTTTTGTTTTAGCAATCAAAACATCAACCACTGCCGCTTGAAAGCTAGCAGCCAAATTTTCTAAATCATTTGCCACCAAATCTTGTCCTTGCTGTTTTGCATTATGAACAAGATTGATAAATGCTGATTTCAAACCACTAAATGACATTTCTAACCCATCTGCTGCAGTCATCATTGCACGTGGGAAAGCATAGGTATCTTTTCCTTTATGTGCCAGCTCATCAATCTCTTTACCTGAAGGATAGGTCAACCCCATTACACGACCGACTTTATCATAAGCTTCCCCTGCTGCATCATCCCGAGTTTCTCCAATTTTTTTGTAGCTTCCTTCAGATTCAACATAAACCAACTCCGTATGTCCACCGCTAACTAAAAGAGCCATAGCTGGGTATTCAATGGTATCCACTAAAGCCGCTGCCATGAGATGTCCAGCCATATGATTGACAGGAATTAATGGAAGCTTGTTGGCCCAAGCAAAGGTTTTAGCTGCCATAATGCCCACAAGTAAAGCTCCAACAAGCCCGGGGCCCTCTGTTACGGCTACAGCCGAAAGCTCTTTTGCAGTAATTCCAGCTTGTTCTAAAGCCTCATCAATACAGGCGGTAATTTGCTCTACATGATGTCTGCTAGCTACCTCAGGGACTACTCCCCCAAAACGTTTATGGCTATTCACCTGACTTGCAATAACATTGGAGAGAAGTTCTGTGCCATTTTTCAAAACGGCTACCGATGTCTCATCACAAGAGGTTTCGAAAGCTAATATATATTTATCATTCATTTTATTGTATCTTCCTCATTAGAATCGCATCTTCTGTCGGGTGCGAATAGTAGTTTTTTCGAGTATAAAAAGCCTCGAAATCATATTTTTTATAAAGATTTTGCGCTGGCTTATTAGATTCTCGGACTTCTAAAAATAAGGTTCCAGCAAAATTAGCAATTTGATCCATTAAGGTAGTGGCTATTTTGTTGCTTTGGAAATCTGGCTTCACTGCAAGATTAGTAATTTCCATCTCTTCCATAACCACATGAACTGCTAAAAATCCAACAAGCTCATCGTCTATTTCAGCTAGAAAATAGATATCCCTTTTCAGATTGCTAAGAAGGTAAGCTTCTGACCAAGGTGATTCTCCATAACAAAGTTCTAATATTTCTTTTAGTTTACAAGCTACATCCTGCGTATCAAACTTTGTAGAATCAAAACGTTCAATTTTCATGTTCGGTTCTCAATTGTCTTGACATCCACACAGCATCACCGCCATCCTCATAATAGTGAGAAATGAGTTTTCCTGTTGAAAAGCCTAAACGACGGTAAAGGCCTTGAGCTTTTGTATTGTCACGCCGCACTTCAAGCGTCATCTGCTGCTTACCGAGAAGTGTCATCAGACGTATCATTTGGTTAACGAGATTACTCCCTACACCCTTGCCTTGATAGGCTACAGCAACCGCAAGATTCGTAATATGCACAACTTTACCACGTTCTGTGAGGCGAACTCCAATGAAACCAATAAGTTTACTGTCAACGACTGCTGAAACAAAGAAAGCATTCTCATCTTGAACTATCTCGTGCTCAAAGTGCGAAAAAGTCCAAGGCACTTCACCATCGTAAACATCACGCTCAATCGCAAGCATGTCTACGATATCTTTCCGTTCTGCCAAGCGATAATCAACACCGTCAATATTTGACTTTAAGTCCACTTCATCCATATTAAGATAACGACGTGGTTCAAATCCTTTGAACATATTCGCCAGTAGCGTTTTCAGATTCTTCATGTGTCTCCAACCATTTCTCTTCTGCTTCAACTTTTTTCAAATAATTTGGAGCAAAGCCATGAACCGCTACAGGTTCAATATTTTTACCAAATAAGGCCATTTGATAAGCTGAAGGTAGTTTGTCTAAGCTGTCTTCAATAATTTCAAAATTTGTAAATCCTGCTGCTTCAATGTCAGCCACAAAGTTGTCCGTTTCACCTGTAAATACAAGCGGAAGGTTCTTATCTAAGTTTGCTAAGAAGTCCCGAAAGACACAATGTTGTCCAGGAACGACTTCCTTATCTGCTTGGTAAAGCGCAGCATAAGCGTTACCCCGTCGTGCATCCATCACAGGAACTACGGCTCTTTCCGTTTTCAATCTTGCCGCAATAGCGAAAAGACTTGAGATACCAACGATATCCTTATTCAAACTGTAAGCGAGTGTCTTTCCCACAGTTGCTGCCAAACGTAATCCTGTATAGGATCCTGGTCCTTGTGCTACCACAATACGATCAAGTTCAGACGCTTCTACTGCAGCTTGGTGCATCAAAAAATCAACAGAGGTCATCAGAGTTGTACTATGGTTTTTCTTTAAATTTAGAGTAATTTCTCCCAACAAAATATCATTATCGACAAGTGCCACAGACAAGGCCTTACTCGAGCTGTCAAAAGCTAAAATTTTCACGAGATTATATTCTCCATTCTTCTTATTTAATTATACCCTAATACCTGCACCTCAGTAATTCCTTTTCAACTTACCAAATGTACAAGCCAGAACAAAGCATGTAGCTCTTTTTTAATATCTAGAAGTATACGATAGCATCTATTATAACATTTTTTATATTTCTTGAACTTTATCGATTTCCTAATTTGAATTTTTTCTGCAACTCTAGCAAAAAAATATTATTGCTATTTCCTTTCAACTTCTTACTAATATCTTAAAGAGCAGCTTAGGCTGGTCTTTTACTATTGTGAAAAAACTCTACTTCCATAAATGAAATGCTTTGTCTCTATAAACCTTTGCTTTTCATTATCTCCATTTTATGCTAAAATGAAAGTAACTGTAAAACTGAAACACTCGGAAACAAAAGAAAGGATAGCGAATCATTATTCGCTCAAATATAATATGATTTTCAAAGCATTTTACCAAGAAGATAAAACACGTTCACCACGTCGTGAAACAACTAAGGTCCTCTACCTTGACCTTGATGTTACAGATACACGTGAAGGTGTCATCTTAGCGCGCGAACTTTTAGCTGCAAATACAGACTATCACGTTGAATTCATCGACTCACTTTCAGACGAAGCCGTTGAATATGAAAAAGAAAACGGTGGTCTTGAAATTACAAGCTTTTAAATAAAATAAAGATGCTTAAACTTGCAGCATCAAAAGATTTACTGGAAAACACTTTAGAAAGGGACGAAAGTCACAACTCTAAAGTGATTTTGTCATACAAATATGTATAGAAAGAAAACAATGATTAAACCATTAAAAATTAACTCCGATGAAGTCGCAGTTTACGCTATCGGCGGACTGGGCGAAATCGGTAAGAACACATATGGTGTCGAATATCAAGATGAAATCATCATCATCGACGCCGGTATAAAATTCCCAGAAGATGACCTTTTGGGCGTCGATTATGTTATTCCTGACTATAGTTATATTGTCGAAAATATCGATCGTATCAAAGGTCTCTTCATTACACACGGACATGAGGACCATATCGGTGGTATTCCCTTCCTGCTTAAGCAAGCGAATATCCCTATTTATGCAGGCCCATTATCACTTGCTTTAATTCGTGGAAAATTGGAAGAACATGGGCTCTTGCGTGATGCAAAACTCTTTGAAATTCATGCGGATAGCGAAATTAAATTTAACCAATTAAGTGTTAATTTCTTCCGCACAACTCACTCCATTCCAGAACCTTTAGGAATTGTTGTCGAAACACCTCAAGGTAAAGTTGTAGCTACAGGTGACTTCAAGTTTGACTTTACGCCTGTTGGTGAGCCTGCTGATTTACACCGTATGGCTGCTCTTGGTGAAGAAGGAGTTTTACTTCTCCTCTCAGACTCAACCAATGCCGAAATTCCAATTTTCTCTCACTCTGAAAAAGTTGTTGGCCAAAACATCATGAAAATTTTTGAACGCATTGAAGGACGGATTATTTTTGCTTCTTTTGCTTCAAATATCTTCCGTTTGCAACAAGCTGTAGATGGAGCGGTAAAAACAGGACGCAAAATCGTGGTCTTTGGTCGTTCTATGGAAAAAGCCATTGTCAATGGTCTTGAACTTGGTTATATTAAAGCCCCTAAAGGGACTTTCATTGAACCAAACGAAGTGAACCAATATAATTCAAGTGAGCTACTCATTATGTGTACAGGATCTCAAGGTGAGCCAATGGCAGCTTTAAGCCGTATCGCTAATGGTATGCACCGTCACATTACGCTGCAGATGGGAGATACCGTTGTCTTCTCATCTAATGCGATTCCAGGTAACACCCATGGCGTAAATCAGTTGGCCAACACGATCACTGAAGCTGGTGCGACCGTGGTTTACGGTAAAATGAATAACATTCACACTTCCGGTCACGGTGGGCAACAAGAGCAAAAATTAATGCTCCGTTTGATTAAACCAAAATACTTCATGCCTGTTCATGGTGAGTACCGCATGTTAAAAATTCACGCAGGACTTGCTCAAGACACTGGCGTCCCTAAAGAGAACTGCTTTATTTTCGAAAATGGTGATGTGCTTGCATTGACTGCTGATTCAGCACGTTATGCCGATCATTTTCCTGCTGCTGATACTTATGTTGATGGCTCAGGTATTGGTGATGTTGGTAATGCGGTACTTCATGACCGTCATGAACTTGCTGAAGATGGTATTGTACTTGCTGTGGCAACTGTGGATTTCAAAAACAAGACTGTTCTGGCTGGACCAGATATGCTCAGTCGCGGCTTTATTTACATGCGTGAATCTGGTGATTTGATTCGTAACGGGCAGCGTGTACTTTTCAATGCGATTCGCGAAGCCATGCTCAATACAGAAAACGTTAATGAAGCTGTCGTGGCACGAGCAATGCGTGAAGCACTGGCTCCTTTCCTTTATAAACAGACGGAACGCCGACCACTCATTGTTCCGATGATTATGACACCAGACGATAAATAATACAAAAACCACATCTTACGATGATGGTTTTTTCTATTTATATTGAAGTTATATTGAAGACATTAAGCTTATTTTCAGTTAATTTACTATAATAGGGATAAAAACTTTTAAATAGCTAAGGACGCACATGTATAAATTCTCCAAAATTATCTTCATTTATTACCTTCTCTTTTTATTTTGGGGAATTCTTTTTAAATTTGATCTCACACATACGATAAATACAGCACATTTTTTCCCTTCTCGTAGTGTAAATATATCTCCCTTTGATGCATCTGGAGGACGTTTAGAAATTATTTTTAACCTTCTCATTTTTATCCCTTTTGGTTTTTTTAAGGGCCGCTTCTCAGAATATAGCTTTCTCAGAAAACTAGGAGCAATCTTCTTTGTCAGTCTCTTTGTCGAAATTCTTCAATTTCTCTTTGGCATAGGAGCTACTGATATAACTGACATTATCACAAATTCTACTGGGGGGTTGATAGGGCTTCTACTCTATCACGCTCTCCAGAAAAACGAAGACAGCCAAAATATCATCAGTTTAGTTTTTGGTGGCTTTTTATTCTTCTTTACTTTTATTCTTTTGCTTCATTAAAAAAAACTGATTGAAATCAATTTTTTTCTATTTGTGCATATTCTTGAGTAAAACGACGATGCAAGTTGTCTTTCTCTGCTTCGCTAATAAAAGCTCCATCAATCGCATAGTGGTTAATTCTCTCAAAATCACTTACTTGAAAATCATACCACTCTGCAATTTTCTCATATTCCTTCTGCAAGTTAGTATTGCTCACTGTACGATTGTCAGTATTTATCGTTACATGGAGACCTTTCTTATACAACTCAAAAAAAGGATATTCTTCTAGGCAGCGGACAGCTTTCGTTTGAAAATTACTGGTCGGTGCCATTTCTAAAACGATCCCCAACTCCATCAAAACTTGGTGATAATCCGGAAGCTCTTTAGACATGATGCCATGGCCAAGTCGCGTTGCCCCCATCTCCACAGAATCAATGATATTTTGTTCACATCCTGGACATTCACCTGCATGTAGCGTCACTTGCACACCACGACTTGTCACTTTATCTAATAAATTTTTAAACTTTAATTGAGGATAGTTCACTTCATCACCAGCCATATCAAAGCCAACCAGATGTTGATCGTCAATTTCATCAAAAAGCGGCACCAACTTTTCCAAACGCCCAACGGGTTGCTGGCGTAGACCACATATAAGAACATTGGCAGCAATATCAAAATTTTCCTCAGCACGAGAAACACCGGCAATCACTGCTTCTACAGCTTCCTCAAGTTCTAGATTTTTTTCTAAGTGCTGACCAGGAGCAAAACGAATTTCAATGTATTTGACATTATCTTCAGCAGCTTGTCGGACCACATCATAAGCTGCTAACTCAAGATTCACGTAGCTTTGAAGCAAGGGAAGAACAAAGTCAAACCGATCTAGATATTCTAAAAGACTTTGAGTCGTTTCTGGTGCTTGGGCACATTGCAGTATCTCCTCATCATTCATATTTAAATCGTAGCCTATGTTAGTAGCCAGCTGCTTAATACAAGACAAACTGAGTGAACCATCAAGATGACAATGAAGTTCAACTTTCGGCATTAAAGCAATGATTTCTGGATTAAGCATTCGATTAGAGCCCCCATAAAAATATATTTTTTCTATTTTACGCTTTTTTCTTGTGACATGCAAATTTTTTCGTCAAGAAAAAAATATGGGAACACGATATTCTTACATGTCATTGTGAGCGACTTTATTTTTGAAACTTTAAGCGAAAGGCGTCCAATGTTAATTTTTGTCCCAACCTCTCTTACTTATCTATTTTAAGCACATATTCCTTATGCCCATTGATTTCTTTTTCTTCCACCTCGGATTTTGGTGGTAGTGTGAAGGCTGGGCGGACATGGGCGGGATATACAACACCGTTGCCTGAAAACATCCCATCATCAATCGTTTTCGCAACTACTGAATCCGTCGTAAAAGCAGTACGAAGCCACCAAGTATAAGCGACAGGGTCGTTTTCCAAATAAGCGAGTCTGGTCGTATTTCCACCATCCTTTCTCTTGAAATATAACAAATTTTCCTCTTCTTCCAAACGAATTCTTTGCTTATAGTTCCCTACATCAATATCCGAAAGCAAGAAAAGTTTCCGCTTTATTTTATCTATATACCTACTTTCAAAGTTAGGTTTTAGAGCTTTTATCCTAAGCTCTGTGAGGGGAATATTTTCTTGCACATTTTTAGGAAAACGATTAATAAACTCTTTGTTCATAAAGGCATCAATCATACTATGCCCGTAATAAAATCTTTTCCAGCCTTCTTGAAAGGGCATAGGGGGATCCAGCAGATGTTTTCGAAGCAACAAGACATTACCTTGATCAATATAATTTTTCGTGAGAACCAGATAGGGCACTAGCTTGCCATCTTCTTTGATGTGAACGGTATATCCTAAGCGTTTATCCTTGTCATAAGCTAAATCTCTTAGGATTTGTGGTTCTTGTGCAGGAAGTAAATACACGAGTTCCTCTCTCTTTATGAGGACAATTGAGAGGACAAGGCTTAAGAGCAGTGAAGTAATAAGAAAAAAAATTTTTTTACTGGTCATCTGACTTTACCTCTCTAAACTTCGCAACAAGTTCTTCCTCAGCTTTTACTTGGTGCTGATAAGTATTTTCCGAAGATAGACGCTCATCTCCTTTGTACCAACCCACAAACTCTGCATTTTCTCGTGAAATAGCATATAAGGGCGAATAGTTTGCAAAGCGAGTCATTCCACCTCCTAGGACAAAGCCTAGGTTTTCGTTTTCCACTCTAATATTTGTCGCATAATATTTTGATGATTCCTCTTTACCTCGCGTCTCTGCAGCAAGCTGTGCACTCTCCTTGACAAGTTCGGTAGCTTTATCTTCTGATTCTTTATAGAGGTTTATCTCAACTTTTTCTCCCGCATTTAGTTCAACATCTTCAAACTCTTCGGTCAGAAGTACGCTTCCGTCCTTATTATCAATGGTCTGTACCGTATAATCCACGTTGGTCGCCTCGCTGGCTTGGACAAGTACCGTCGTGTCTTCTGCTGCTGAAGTGGAAAGCTCCATGACTTCATCCGTCGAATATTCCTCCATTTCTCCTGTTTCGCGCTTTACCTTGATATCTACATCTCCTGCTATTAGGATGCGTTTTGAAGTTTGACTGGGCTCAGAACCCTCAATCTTTTCCTTCTGATAATTTTCATCCTGCGCTCTCAACCATGCAAGGCAAAGGTCAGGATGGTGGGCTTGGGCGACTGGTTCTAAATTTTGGATGAGCGTTACGGAAAGATTGGGGTGGCTAATCATAAATTTGAACACAAGCTCTCGAAAAGTCTCTGCTAAAGACTCAATTCGTACCTCTGAATGATTAACTAACCCCATGGTTCTCAACCAGTCAATAACAAAATTTTTCACTTTCGTTGCATCACTTCCTAACATCATAGAGGTGACAAGATTTTTAAATAAACTTTTTGTAAGTTTTTCCCTGTCTTCAACCCGTGTTGTGAAATAGAGTTCAGCTAGTATTCGTATGTCTTCCTGATGTGCATTTACATACTTGCTTCTACTCTTTATACTCTCGACCGCCAAGTTGTCAATGATATCATTTAAAAATTCATTCATTTTCTTACCCTTTGGGTCATCCACAATCAAACCATCAAAAATATCCAATATACTGATTTTTTTAGCCCTAAATTTTTCTAATTTATAACTTAAATTAGAATCTAATTTTTTCAACTCTCCTTCCATTCGCTTCTTCGTAGCTTCATAAGCTGCAGTTGAAACGGTACTCTTATCAGGTAAACGTGCATCTTGTCCATAACGTGTGAACTCAAACGGTTGCACTTCTGGTCCCACTTTAGTCACCACATCATTGACATTAATAACATTGACAATATTGTCATGTCGTTTATCGTCATTCCCTGTTCCTAACAAAGTCCCCGCAGGTGCTTCAAAGCAGAAAGCATACATATCTTCTGCTTTGAGTTCACCACTGGCTAGCTTACGCCCCTTGTTTAAAGCTCCAGCGGTCAGGTTGGTCACTGCGGCCGCACGGCTATAACCGTTAATCCAGAGCTTTATCTTGCCTGTTACCTTGTGTTCTTTCAAGTATTGGTCTAAAAAGGTCAGTACTTTTTCACTAGCTTCTTTAAAACCTTGATGCTCGCCCGCTCGTCCCAGAGTCAGATTGCTTGCCCACTCGGCTTCGTAACCGCCGCCTCTGATAGCTAGCGCTATCAAGGTGTAGTCTTCTTCTTTGACGGTCAGTTCTTTCTGGGCAACAATGGCACCGATCGAGTCTTTCGAGGGTTTTACTTGAAAATACTGGTTGACCTGGAATTTTTCAAAACCGATTTCTTCCAGCAAGCTCTTGGCGTTTCTATTTTTTAAAATATAGTTCTTTTCTTGGATACTGGACCAAGCAGACAGCTCTAGGTTGAGGGACATGGTCGCTAGCCGTGGATCATAAGGACGATTTTTCTCCTTGCGATAAGCATAGGCACTCTGCTCAAAATAAGAATCACTGTAGTGGTAGATGGCTTGAGAATCCCTACCTTCTTTTCCTGCAGGTGCGGAACCATAGTTAAAAGTCCCTGATTGGAACTCCTTGCCTGCCTCCTTACTTTTAAAAACAAAATCCATATCTTGTACATCTTTGAAATCAAAGGCCCCATCTGTTTGGATATTTTGGAAAAAGGTTCGGGCAAATGCTTTGGTCGAGTCCACAATCTTATCCATAAATACAAAAGTCCGAAAGCTTACCTGCTGTTCTGCTTTCATCTTTTGCGCCAGATTATCCGCCGCATTAGCAAATTGATAGCTGTAAATGTCTTTGTTTCCATACTTTCCTGTATTTACTTTTTCCCCTGTGGTTGGTGTCCGGTCACTAATGATGAAGATATTTTTTTGTCCCTCATACTTGACTTCTTGCAAAATCTGCTCTGCGCGTTTCAAGCCACTGTATAAGTTGGTCTTCCCTCGCGTTTCTATCTTTTCCAAAGCGGACAGCAGCTGTTTTTCATCGGGAGTAAAAGCTTGAAGCACGGTTGCCTCATCTCCAAAACTCACAAGTGCAATGTGATGCTCCTGCTTGGACGCACCCGACTCTTTTACAAACTTGCTAACCATATCTTTGGTCTGCTTGACGCTTCTTCCACCCATACTCCTGGAGCTGTCCATCAGAAAAATGCTGTACTGTTTTCTTTTACTGTCATCAGGAGCTTCAAAGCTTATCTTTTGCCTTTGAACTTCTGACAAACTGATACTTAAATCCAAATCTTTCACTTCTGTAGCAGATACACTTGTACCAAAAAATATTGGTTGACACAGCACAAATAGCAATAAACATATTTTTTTAAACAACTTCTTCTCCTTTATTTATCCATCTTAAGCACATACATTCCCTGACCGTCATTCTCTTTTTTCTCTACCTCTGTTTCAGGTGGAAGCGTAAAAGCTGGACGGACATGGGCAGGATAGACAACTCCCCCGCCTGATAGCATCCCCTTGTAATCAACTGCGCTAACTACTGTGGAGGCCGTCGCAAAAGCAGTACGAAGCCACCAACTGTAAGGAGTAGAATCCCCAGCTAAATAAGCCAATCTGTCATTTTTCACACCTCCTTTTCGCTTAAAATACAGTAAGTTACGGTCATCTTCAAAACGAACGCTATTCTTATAATTTCCTACATCAATATCCGAAAGCAAGAAAAGTTGCCGCTTTATTTTTTCTATATGCCCCATCCCTGCATTTTCTTCCGAGGGTTTTATCCCCAGCTCTGTGAGGGGAATATTTCCTTGCACATCTTTAGACAAACACTTAATAAAGTCTTTGTGCATAAAGGCATCCGGTATGCTGTGTCCGTAATAGGCTTCTTCCCAACCATCTCGAAAAGACATGGGCGGATCTACAAGATGCTTTCGAAGTAGCAAGACATTGCCTTGATCAATATAATTTTTCGTGAGCACCAGATAAGGCACTAACTTGCCATTTTCTTTGATGTGAACGGTGTAGCCCAAACGCTTATCTTTGTCATAGGCTAAATCTTTTAATACTTGTGGCTCTTTTGTAGGAAATATATAAATAAAATTCTCTCTTTTCACAACTATAAACACAGCAAGAAGTAGTTGGACGACACTCAAGGTCACAAACAGCACCAATCTCTTTTTCCTTTTCAATTGCTTCCTCCTTAGCGAATCTTGATAAAATATTCACTAATTAATACGAGAAAAAAAGAAAATTAACACTAAAAAAAAGAACAAGAAATTATCCTTGTTCTTTTAGTTTTCCTCGACATTTGCCACAGGCATATTTTTTTATATCAATTTTACGTTGACGTTGATAAATCTGCTGACAGCTTTGACACACATAAGTATGTTTAGCCTCTCTTATCGATGGAGCATAACGTAAACCTCCTACTTGAGCAAGTAAATCCTTAAACTCCCTGTCTTTATGCTTATAACCTCGTTGCTGGGCATAGAGATGATAATGAACCAGCTCATGGAGAATGATACCGTCAAACTCCGGACGTTCTGCCATTTTTGGATTAAAATCTAAGTGCATATCTTTAGGGAAAAAACGCCCACCTGTACTTTGTAGCCGTTTATTCCATTTAGCTTCATGTTGAAATGAAAGCCCAAATTTTTCTAAAGATAAAACCCGAACATACTGGGTTAACTCCTCATTGGTCACGTGGTTCAACCAAAGTCAAATTAATCTTACCGCGCTCTTGGTCAATTGATTTCACCCAAACAGTTACGATTTGGCCAACAGCAACAACTTCATGAGGGTTTTTCACAAAGTTTTTACTCAAGTCAGAGACATGAATCAATCCGTCATTTTTAATGCCAATATCTACAAAAGCTCCAAAATCGACTACGTTACGCACGGCTCCTTCCAGCTTCTGCCCCACACGTAAATCGCTTGCAGAAAGTACATCTTGACGTAAAATTGGTGCATCAAAATTATCACGCAAATCACGTCCTGGTTTTGTCAAATCGGCAATAATATCTGTCAGTGTTTCGCGACCTACACCAAGTTTCTCTGACATTTCCCCTATATTTACTTTTTTCAAAATCGCTGCTGAATTTGCATCGAGTTCTGCTATATCAAGTGCTTCCAGTAATTTTTCCACCACTTTATACGATTCTGGATGGACACCAGTATTGTCCAAAAAATTCTTTGCCTCAGGAATGCGAAGGAAACCAGCTGCCTGTTCAAAAGCTTTCGCCCCTAAACGAGGTACTTTTTTCAACTGTGCGCGACTCGCAAGTGCTCCATTTTCCTCACGAAACTTCACGACATTGTTAGCTATGGTTTTGTTAAAGCCAGCAACGTGTGAAAGAAGCGCTGGACTTGCTGTATTTACATTGACACCAACTTGGTTGACCACCGTTTCGACAACAAAGTCCAAGTTTTCAGTAAGCTTCTTCTCAGCAACATCATGTTGATATTGACCTACACCAATAGCTTTCGGTTCTATTTTCACCAACTCCGCTAAAGGATCTTGCAGCCTTCTCGCAATGGAAATGGCTGAGCGTTTTTCTACCGTCAGGTCTGGAAATTCTTCACGCGCCAACTCTGAAGCCGAGTAAACAGAAGCCCCAGATTCACTCACAATGACATAAAAGACATCAGAAAGACTATTTTCTTTTAAGACTTCAGCCACAAAAGCTTCCGATTCACGACTGGCTGTTCCATTACCAATAGCTATCATATCGACTTTATATTTAGATATGAGTGCTGCTAAATCCTTTTTCGCTTGGGCGATTTGACTCGCATTAGCAGGTTTTACGGGGTAGATGACAGTCGTCGTCAAGAGTTTACCTGTCGCATCAACGATGGCTAATTTTGCTCCTGTACGATAAGCTGGGTCAAAGCCCATCACTGTACGTCCTTTAAGTGGCGCTACTAAGAGCAAGTTTTTCAAGTTTTCGCCAAAGACTTCAATGGCTGCATCTTCAGCTTTTTCCGTTAATTCAGCACGAACCGCACGTTCCATTGCTGGAAGAAGTTTTTTCTTCACCGCTTCTTTGATTGCTAAACCCATATATTTGTTGTTTCGCGCAGAAAAACGATTTTCAAAAAAGCGTAAAATTTTATCTTCATTATGTTCAAATTTTACAGAAAGAACACCCATCTTTTCCCCACGATTTAAAGCTAGCACACGATGATTAGGAAGTTCAGATACTTTCTCTGCAAATTCATAATAAATTTGGAAGATTTTTTTCTCATCAAGACTTTGATCTTTCAGATGACTTTCTAAGAGACTATTTTGTTTCACCTCACTCAAAAGCCACCCTCGTAATTTAGCATCCTCAGAGATAGCTTCTGCCAAAATATCCATTGCACCTTGAAGCGCCTTTGCTGCTGTGGGAAAAGTCTCACTCGTATATTTCTCGGCTTCGTCCTCAAGATTTGCTGTATTTTTGACAATAAGTTGTGCGAGTGGGAAAAGACCATTTTCTTTCGCCACTGTGGCCTTTGTACGGCGCTTTTCTTTATAGGGAAGGTAGAGGTCTTCCACTTCGGATAGCTTCTCAGCTGCTTCTATCTGAACTCTAAGCTCTTCCGTTAATTTGCCTTGCTCCTCAATCTTTGCCAGAACCGCAGTTTTTCGATCTGAAAGTTTTGTCAGGCTGTCGTTTTCATCAATAATTTTTTTAATTTCAACTTCGTCTAAGCTGCCGGTAACTTCTTTACGATAACGGGCAATAAAAGGTACGGTATTACCTTCTGCTGTAAGTTCAAGTACTTTTTGAACTTGTGAACTCTTAATATTTAGCAATTCAGCTATTTTTTGCGTATTTTCCATTCTTCCATTTTACCATATTATCCCCATTTTCAATTCATGTGATTTCGGTATTTATTTGCTAAAATAGCTCTAGTAAAAAATTAGAAAGTGGAAGAAATGGAATATTTAGAATTAGCCCAAACACGCCATGCTGTCAAAAAGTTTGACAAAAAGAAAGTCCCGTTTGAAGAGATAAAAGATATTATTAAAACCGCCAGTTTAGCCCCTTCAGGAATCAACATTCAAAGTTGGCATTTTGTTGTTGTTGATTCAGCTGAAGCAAGAGCTGCCCTTTTAAAAGAAGTAAAACCTTCAAACCACGAGCAGATTGAAACAGCAGGTGGATTAATCATGATTTTTGCGGACAGTCAATATGCCGACCGACTTAAACTTATTAGCGAGCGCGGAAGTGAAGTACTTTCAAGCCTTGACATGGAACGCTTCACCCAACGCTATCAAGCTTATGTCAATAGTTTTGATGCTGAATATCTCAATACCTATATGTCCATCACGACTGGACTGGTTACAATGAATCTGCTCTATGCCATTTACAATAAGGGTTATAAGGCCAATGTTATTATGGGCTATAAACGTACAGAAAAAATCAATGAGATTCTCAATGTTGATAAAAAATATCGCCCAGAACTCATCATCCCTTTTGGAACTTCTGAGGAATCAGGGCAACCAAGTTTTCGTTTGGGGCTTGAGGATATCATGGAGATTCGGTGATAAAAAATCTGCATTTAAGCAGATTTTTTATTTTCTAATATCAACTACTCACTATGGTAACTAAGGACTTTTACTCCTTACAGCTATTGATGAATGATAAGAGCTGGGCGCATACCACCAGCGATATTGGTACTCGTCCGCGCACGTGCCAGTAAGCCGCCATTACCAAGCCCTGACACAGACCAAGCGGTCGTTACAGCCGCAGGAGTACGGAGCCACCACCAAGTGCCTCTTATACCCGCCGCACGTTCTGGGCCACTAGTGAATGCACGCCCTGGGCCTGACAAGCGTGTGACATCCGCAAGGGATAAGGCAAAGGCACGTGGTGTGCCAGACTCATCAACTTTAGTTTCATCTTTCGCAACATCGCCTGAAAGATTGGTTGGTATCCAACCAGTCTCATGTTGAAACGTCATATCAAATGTAATATTAACATTATCTACAGCTCCTGTTGTAAAACTATCGGCAACAGGTCGCACTACAGCCTTGACATTTTGATTAAGATTACTATACCAAGAAGTTAGGGCAGACTCCTGATTGTTCCAACTAATTTCATCAATGGAGTCATTACGGATGATTAAGTGATGTCCATCTTCCATCTCTTCAAGGTAACGGAATTGCTGTCCACTCATAGTGAAGAGGCGTCCAGGATTCATGGCGCTAAAGTTAAAGTCTTCTGGGCGAGAATTTAAACCTGCTCCCGGATTTCCTGTCTCATCATCGACAGCCCCATTCCGTATACCCTCAAGTAAGTAGCCTAAGTCTCCGCCATAGCCGCGTCGTGGCTCATCTTTGAACAATTCATCTGGGCTGATAAGCTGGCTCTCGACATGAATAGCATAGTAATAAGAACCTGGAATCTGGTCTGCTTCTGCTGTCATCTTCGCTGCGTCAAGCAAGTAAGAAGTAGCATAACCAGGATCTAGCATACTCGCCCAGTATGCCCAGCCTGTTTCATGGTCCACCACCCAGAAATAGCCAATCTTCCGATTATTGGGAAGTTCTAGCCATTCTTGTAGCGTCATGACGACCTCTTCCTGTGGCAAGTGCTGGGCAGTTTCACGTGTAACCGCAGAGCCATGCCAATTGTGATTGCTGTTGTCATAACTTTCGCCTTCTGACCAGTAAGCATCTGTTCCATCTCCGGGGTGAGTGGCGCCGTCTTTTATATAATCTCGGGCATGACCTGCCGCAGCTGTCACATCACTCTCCTTGTCATGATTAAAGGTTGGCAAGTACCACGGTGCGTACTCCCCGTTACGCTCCCAACCAAAGGTCAGCTTAGAATACGGGTCGAAAGCATCCGAATCACCCACGCGGTCATTAATGTTTTTCTCGCTTGGTTTCCATGTCGTCCAACTGTCTACATCTTCACGAGTACCTCCTGCTATTGGTGTAAAACCTCGCTCACCACGTTTCTGTATATCCATGTACTCTGACAGGCGGACCCGCAACATGATTGGCTTTTCTCTTCCGTAGTTTTCGACAAAGACGTCCTTGTTTTCGGTATCACGATTGTAATAGTCATGCACACGACCTCCGACTTCCACTTGATTCTCTCTCAGCCGGTCATTAATAGCTTGTTGGTTAAAAGCTTGAAAGGCAAATGTTCCTCCAAGCAAAATAAGCAGTGATAAAATCGCTATATTTCGTAGCTTCTTTTTCTTTTCTTGACTCATACGTATTTCTCCTCTTTTTACTTAATAAACACCAAAAAACGCCCTCTTATTAGGACGTATTAAAGGTATAGCGAAAAAAGCGGTAATCTACTGTGCTGTGCTGTGCTGTGCTGTGCTGTGCTAACTGATTATAATTCATCGCTTTTTCTCCGCTAAATAATTTAGGATAACTTCTCATTTTATTTTAACATTTATTTCATATACATCAAAAAGATTTCTTTTTCGTTACACACAGCGTATCAACACATATAAAGGTTAACTGATTTATATTTAAATAAAATTACTACAAAGATAAAACTTATGGAAGGCATTATCACCTCTCTATCCGTCACTGTTCCTTTCACACAGCGGTAATTTTAAACAAAAAAACTCTAAGCCAAGTATGACTTAGAGTTATAACTCGTGTAAAACGAGATTACATCATTTTGTTGTAGAATTCGACGATAAGTGCTTCGTTGATTTCTGTATTGATTTCATCACGTTCTGGAAGACGAACGAGTGAACCTTCGAGTTTGTCAGCATCGAATGATACGAAGTTTGGACGTCCTTTAGTTGCTTCAACAGCTTCAAGGATTGCAGGAACTTTCATAGATTTTTCACGAACTGAGATAACTTGACCAGGTGCTACGCGGTATGATGGGATATCAACGCGTTTACCATCAACGAGGATGTGACCGTGGTTTACGAATTGACGTGCTTGACGACGTGTAGTTGCAAGACCAAGACGGAATACAACGTTATCCAAACGTTGTTCAAGCAAAGTCATGAAGTTGAAACCAAGAGTTCCTTCTTTAACACGTGTAGCTGCCAAGAACAAGTTACGGAATTGACGTTCAGAAACACCGTAAGTGAAACGGAGTTTTTGTTTTTCAGCCAATTGCAAACCGTATTCAGAAAGTTTTGAACGGTTGTTAGGGCCGTGTTGACCAGGTACGTAGTTACGACGTGCAAGTTCTTTACCAGAACCTGTAAGTGAGATGCCGAGACGGCGTGATTGTTTCCATGATGGACCAGTATAACGTGACATGTAAATGTCTCCTTCAAATTTTTTTGAAGAATATTGACAGCCTCGAATTCGTGCATTTCACTTTCGCCTTACAGCTTCGGTTACTTCGTAACAAGGGAAATGTTGACGAGTTTTCTAGCTGACTGCTATATTCAACTTTACTATTTTAGCAAAATTATATGTTTCTGTCAAATTACACCATAAGCTAATCTCTCACTATTTAGATCTAACTTTTACAGCAACAGCTGCTCCTTTTTCTGCCTGTTTTACTCTTGTTTGGTAATAAAATACAGGAACACCGGCAACTGTCAGGGCGATACCTATCATAGCAAGGATTGGTTGCTGCGTAATCGTAGTCCACATGATAAATAATGCGCCAAGCATACCAATTACAGGCAATACTGGATAGAGAACGACTTTATAAGGGCGGTGTAATTCTGGCTCTTTTTTACGCAGAATGAATACTCCGAGTATCAACAAGAAAGAGAAAAACCACATCACAAAGATAACAAGATTTGTCAATAAATCAAATGAACCTGCTGCCATAAAAACGCAGGCTAAGCTGGCAACAAGAGCAGCTGATGCAAAAGGAACAGAATTTTTATTGAGCTTACTTAAATAGTTTGAGAATGGCAGTGATTTTTCCAAAGCTAAAGCATAAGGCACTCGAATAGCTGTCATAGTGTAACCGTTTAAAGTTCCGTAAACAGAAACTAAAATCCCAATCGTTACTAGCTTACCACCATTTACACCAAATAATTTTTGTGCTGCATCTGAGGCAGTATTGACATTACCTGCAATCTGATCCAAGGGAAGGACTTTCAAGAAGCCTAAACTGATACTAACATAGATAAAGGCAATGATAAGCAAGCCTATTGTAATTACTTTTGACAGATGCTTTTGTGGATTTTTCATCTCACCAGCAATGTTTCCAACATTCATCCAACCCTCAAAGGCAAACAAACTTGCGACTAAAGCGCCACCGAGTCCTGCGAAGAAGCCGACATTTTGCCCAGCTTGAATAGGGAATAGTTGCACATCTACTTGTGAATTTGTCGTCAAACCAAAAATAATAATTAAAAATATCGGAATCAATTTCAAGATTGAAGTGACTTGTTGGAAACGAGAAGTGAAGCGGGAGCCGAGTAAGTTAATCCCCATTATAGATAAGATTGAAGTCATGGCGATAGGCAACAATAAATTTTGTGGGAGACCCAGTAAATTTAGAACTTGTGTTGCAAAAATAATTCCTAATGCCGCCATATTTCCTGGGTTATAAATTAAAACCTGAACCCAGCCAAACAAGAACCCAATCAGCTTTCCATAACTACGCTCTAAATATTTCACAGGCCCACCAGTTTCAGGAATGGCTGCTGCAAGTTCTGCTACACTCAGCCCCGCACAAATGGTTAGAACTCCACCGACAGCCCAAGCAAACAAAGTCAACGAAGCAGACTGTGTAACTGCGACCATAGCAGCAATTTTGAAGAAAACTCCAGCTCCTATAACTGTACCAACAACAATAGACAAGGCTCCGAAAAAACCAATATCATTTTTCAAGTCTTTTTCCATGTATAATATCTTCCTTATGTAACATATTCACTAATTTTTTAGTGTTATGCACTATTATACTTTAAGTACTTCTACACGCCAAACAATTTGCGGGACTTCAGGAGCTTGTTAAGCAAATGTCATTCTTTAGATGAAATAAAGAACAAAAAAACTCATCTACGAAAACTCCTCAGCAAACACAACTAAAAGGCTGTCCGAATACAACAGCTTTTTATCCACTACTATTTTTTCAAATCAACCCTACACAAGACCATGAACAAGCTCCCTAAAAATTAATACCAGTTTGTCGGATTATACCAACAAGAAAAAGTATCAGAAGATTTTCCGTAAGCAATTGCCACCGCCCATTGTTTAAATCCAGCATTTGCTATTCTGATGTTCCTACCTACTTGAGCTTTAGCGCTATGTCTATTATATTTAAAGCTGTAATGACTTGAATATCCTTTTTTCTTTCTTCCCCAATCATAAAGTTCAGAAAAATATACCCATCTTCCTGACTCATGATTAATAGCAGCTCTTGTTTTCTTATCGGTGTTAGCCTCTAAATTACTTTCTACAATATTACCTTCAGAGTCAAAATGGATATATCCCTCAGAATCTGATGTGTGTGTGATATCTCCATAGGGCTCCTGTTTGTCCGCAAAAGCCACTGAACCCCCTAACAAACTTCCAAACAATCCAAAAGAAAGTACTAAAGTTGCTAAATATATTGTTTTTTTCATATTTACCTCCAAAAATTTTTTATATACAATGTTACTCTACTATAGCTCCGATAATTTTAATCATGGTCTTCTGTAAGGTTGTATTTTAAAAAATGGCAGCATAAAATTAAAGCTCTATGGTTTTATTCCCTTTCTTTGCAAGTTCCTCATCATGGGTGACTATGATTACTGCTTTCCCATCTATTGATTGTTGAAATAAAATATCAGTAACGATATCTCTGTTGAGTGAATCTAAAGAACCTGTAGGTTCATCTGCTAAGATAAGTATGGATGGCTTTAAAATAATTCGCGCGAGTGCAACGCGCTGTTTTTCCCCTCCAGATAAACTACTAATAGTTGTGAACAGTTTTTTATTTAAATTGACCCTATTCAATGCCTCCTTTTTTTGTTTTACTTTCTCTTTCCGACTTAATTTGCTATATTTTAGGCCTATTTCTAAATTAAAATTAATTGTTTCTTCTTCAACTAGACCAAAATCTTGAAATAAGAAAGATATTTTATTTCTTTTTATTTTCAGTTTTTCTTTTTCTTTCAGCTCTGCTGCTTCAACACCTTCAAATAAATATTCTCCTGAACTTACCGTATCGTTCATCCCTAGTATGTTTAACAGCGTCGTCTTTCCGGAACCGCTAACTCCTTTGATCGTAACAAAGTCACCCTTATTTACAGTAAACGCATTGATTGAAAAAATGGGTTTATCCTGTATTTTTTTCTGGATATTACGTACAGAGATTATTTCGTTTTTATTCATCACTTTCCCCTTTTATAAAAATTTAATTGGACTTTCTTTTTTCAACTCTAAATAAAGTCATACTGACTATAATGACATTGAGTACCATCGCCAGAAAGATATTAATAACAAATTCTTTGCTGATTTCAGACAAGAATACAGCTATAGATAAACCTATCATTAGTTCGAATAGCAACAATAAAAAGACGGAGGCATAGGTTTCAAAAAATGAATAACCGTTTAGCCTTAGTAAATGAAATTTTTTATTATTATACTGGAAAAAATATGCCGTAGTAAGTAAGCAAACAATGGAAAAGACAAATACAGTCAATAAGGAGCTGGTTAATAAATAGCTGAGCGAACCGGACAGGCTTTTTATTAGCGTGATATCTGCTTTTTCATAAGGTACAAAAGAAGGTAAATTATCTGTCAGCCTATTTTTCTCTAAAAGCTCCTTAAGTTTTTCACTTGCTTTCCCAGCTGTTTTTATTTTGATTGGTGGATACTCATGACCACTAAAAATATTCCTGTCCCAACTGTCACTGTTTTTGAGTGTTAAAATATTTAAGATAGGGTAGTCATCAATCCATGGCTTATTGGGAACAAAACTATAGATAGGTTGCTTATCTTTGATATAGATAATCTCAGTTAATTTTTCCTCATATTGGGGCAAGTCTTTAAAGTAGTATTCTTCTATCTTCGTTAAGTCTTCACTCCCCTTGAATCTTTCGGGAATGAGTAATATTCTTTTTTCTTCTTCCTCTTCTATAAAAACTCTCTGATTATTTTCATCTAAAATCTCGAATTTTTTTAAATAATTAGGGTTGAGTTGTATCGTTCTCCCAAATACTTCGTTCTCTTTTGTATTATGTTGTATACTTACCAGCAAGCTTCCTTCTTGGTTTAAGTAGCGATAAATTTCCTTCTCCTCTTCTTCTTCTCTAGAATCCTTGTCATGGTCAAATTCAAGTTGATTTTTTCCAAGAACAACAGGGTAAAAAACATGATACTTATCTTCACTTATTTTTTTAGGCACCTCACTATTAAAGGTGATATTGGAGGTTTGATAGATAATCCTTGCTAACTCTAGGTGCATTACGACTAACATCATCAGAAAAATAAGTTTTATGGCTGTTGGCAATACATTGATAAATAACTTCTCTCCTTTATTTTTACTCTCTTTTTTTCTCCACCCTAACTTTTCCACGACATAAACCATCATCAACAACCAAACATAACTCAAGGATAGGAGTAGTCCAATATTTATCATAAAATTGACACAATAGCTGCGTGAAATGCTTCCTAATAAATAGGTAAGTAAAGCAATGAATGCAAAAATACAACTTACATACCCTTTGCCGATGAAGCTATTTATGCTTGCTACGATAGAGTAGCCATTTTGTCGTAAAATATGAAATTTTTTATTAAGTGAAAAAATCCAAAAACTTAACATCACCATAAAAAAGGCTATGCCAATCTTTAAATAGCTTGAAATATTGTAAACGTCTCTATCCGCTGCTAATTCGTAACTTTCCCTTTTTTCAAAATCTGCAAAATCTTTATAAGTATACTTCTCATCAAATTCTTTATTATAAGCGTTTTTAATCTGCTCTACCGTATCTTTATATTTGTTTTCATCTCCTGTTTTGATAAAAAATTGCCACTCAAATTCATTTTTATTTTTTAAATTCTCTACACTGTCTATAGCTAAGACTGACTTACTCAATGGAGGAGTATAGGCGCTCTTTTGATGCGTATTAGGTGTATACAAAGTTATCTCTTCTTTTGATAGGAACTTAAAATTGATGCCTTCTTTAATAAAGTATCCTTGGTCTACAACTTTGTACAGAGTAAACAATTTATTCTGTTTTGAAATTTTTTCTATAATATCAATTACTCTGTCATTCTTGTTTTTATCCATTATTTTTTTAGGTTTTTTTACAGGAGAATAACTATCCGTATACCTAAAAAAATCAATCACCTTATCTCTTGAATATTGCTCTAGCTGAAAAATAAACATCCCAAATAAAATGCTAAGTAGAAGGATACCAAGATTTAATTTTAAAATTCTTTTTTTCAAAAAAGCCTCTTTTCCAATAATTTTTATTCATGCCCACACTATTATTCGTAAAAAAAACACGAAATGTAACAAAAAATAATAAATTACTTTTTACATGCTATCCTCTATTCGCTTCGACATATTTAATACTTCCTAATATTAGAATGACAGAATCACTAAGCAATTCAAGGCAAAATAAAAATAGACTCCGAAGAATCTATTGCTTGATTTAAACACCACAAAAAAACTCATCTACGAAAGATGAGTTAGGGTTAGTCGGTAGTCGGGAAGACAGGATTCGAACCTGCGACACCTTGGTCCCAAACCAAGTACTCTACCAAGCTGAGCTACTTCCCGAAGAAATGATAATTTTTATAGCATTGAGAACTAGCCTTAACTTTTAACTAGAGTACTTGTAGAGTAAATTTGCCAAGCAAATTTCTATCCGCAACCTCAAAGCATTGCTTTGAGCTCTACCAAGCTGAGCTACTTCCCGAAGATATAAATATTTTTTACAATAATAAAACGGGCAAGCCCGAATTAATTATTATGCACCCGGCAGGATTCGAACCTGCAACCGCCTGATTCGTAGTCAGGTACTCTATCCAGTTGAGCCACGGGTGCGTTTTTTAACTACTTGATTATTATAGCAAATCAACTTTGCGAATGCAAGAATAAACTCATAATTAAACAAAAAAAACCGAAATTATTCAGTTTTTTTATTCTAAAAGTAGCTGCGCGAATTAACGACTAAAAGTATTCCATGACAGTAAAAGAGCAGCCAAAATAAAAATACTCAGCAATAAAATAAAATCATTTTTCGACCATTTGAGCTGACGATATTTACTGCGCCCATCGCCTCCTTGATAACCTCGTGATTCCATGGCAACTGCTAGATCTTCTGCACGGCGGAAGCTCGAAACAAACAGCGGAATCAATATTGGTATAATCGAGCGGACTTTTTGCAAGAGATTGCCTTCACCAAAATCCATACCTCTGGCCTTTTGAGCATTCATAATCATGGTTGTATCATCCATCAATGTTGGAATAAAGCGAAGTGAAATCGAAAGCATAAGTCCTAATTCATGTACCGGTACCTTGATTTTCTTCAAAGGTGCTAAACCAGTTTCAATACCATCTGCCAAGGTTAGCGGTGGTGTGGTCAATGTGAGCACTGTTGACATAAAGATAATTAACACAAATCGGAAGAAAATATAGAGTGCATTAATCAAGCTCTCTGTTGATATTTTCAATATCCAAAACTGAAAAATAATATGTTCTCCAGGTGTAAAAAGCATCTGAAAAATGACTGTAAATAAAATCAAGCCAATCATTGGCCTTAGGCCTTTAAGGAAATAAGAAATAGAAATTCCTGATAAAAGGACACCAGCAAAGGTATAAAGAATTAAGAGTAAATAGCCTAACCAGTCATGTGCAAAGAAAATCACAATAACAAAAATGAACATGACTAAAAGTTTGCTACGAGGATCCAGACGATGAATCAGCGAATTTCCAGGGATGTAACGTCCCATAAGCATGTTTTGCATTCTACTTTTTCGCCTCCTTCAGCATTTGAATCAACTCTTGACGTTTGATAGGCAAGCGGTCAAAGACCACCCCTCGCTGCTTTAACTTGACAGCAAATTCCGTTGTTTTAGGTACACCAAGCTCATGTTGCATCAAAAAATCAACATTTTGAAAAACGTCTTGAGGGCTCCCTGATGAAATAACACGTCCTTTTTCTAAGAGATATACCTTATCTGCATATTCGGCCACATCATCCATATTATGTGTGACCAAAACAACTGTCTGTCCTTCTTGATGCAGATGACTAAAGAGCTCCATCATCTCGATGCGGGCTTTGGGGTCCAATCCCGCAGTAGGTTCATCAAGCACTAAAACTTTTGGTTCCATTGCTAAAATCCCCGCAATGGCAACACGGCGCATTTGTCCACCTGACAATTCAAATGGTGATTTTTCAAAGTTTTTTTCTGCTAAACCCACAAGCTCAAGTTTTTCACGCGCAATATTAAGCGCCTCTTCTTGCGAGACACCAAAGTTTTGTGGACCAAAAGCAACATCCTTCAAAACCGTTTCTTCAAAAAGCTGACTTTCTGGAAACTGGAAAACAACCCCCACCTTTTTACGTGCTGGCTTAATTTCTTTTTGCTTACTACTAGCCTGAATAACAATATCGTCAATATTAACCTTACCTTCGGTAGGTTGTAGTAAGCCATTAAGATGTTGTAATAGTGTTGATTTCCCTGAACCTGTATGTCCAATAAGAGCAGTGTAGCTTCCTTCTTCTACTTCTAAATTGATATCAAAGAGTGCTCGACTCGCGAAGGGAGTATTCGGTTGGTAAGTAAAATTTACCTTATCAAATTTAATCATTTTCTCAGTCTTTCTACTAAGAGTTCTGCCAGTTCTTCTTCATTTAAATATTTTTCTGGCAAGTTAAAGTCCGCACGTAAATCCTCGGCTAAGTTTGATGTGAAAGGCATGTCTAAACCAATATTAATCATATCTTCACCAGAACCAAAAAGTTCCTCTGGTTTGGCGGATTTAATAATTTTACCCGCACGCATGACCAATACACGATCAGAAAGGGTAGCTTCATCAAGATCATGAGTAATCGAGAGCACTGTCAGATTATATTCTGCCTTAATTTCACGGATGACGCGCATGATTTCCGCACGTCCTGTCGGATCAAGCATGGAAGTTGCCTCATCAAGAATAATAATTTCTGGACGTAATGCGATAATCCCTGCAATAGCAACACGCTGTTTTTGTCCACCAGATAATCGTGCAGGTTCCTTGCCTTTAAACTCTAGCATATTGACTTGTTTTAAAGCCTGGTCCACACGCAAAATCATTTCTTCACGAGGAATGCCCTGATTTTCCATTCCAAATGCGACGTCGTCCTCAACAGTTGCTCCAACAAATTGATTGTCAGGGTTTTGGAAAACCATTCCTATTTTTTGACGAAGGGCCCAGACGTTCTCCGTACTTAAAATTTGTCCGTCGATTTTTATATTTCCAGATACATTTTCAAGTAAACCGTCAATAGCACGGGCTGTGGTTGACTTTCCTGAACCATTTTGACCAATGATAGAAACCCACTCTCCTGCTTGGACAGCAAAAGATACCCCATCTAAAGTGGGCGCTTCTTGATCTTCTTCATATTTGAAAGTTAGATTTTCTACTTCGAGGATTTTATTCATAAAACTAATTATACCAAATGACTTGCATTTTCGCTATCTCTCATTTTTGCAAAAAAACCCTGATGTCAGGGCTTAAACATTTTTGCAAAATCAACTTCCTCTTCAGCAACTTTAAAGTCCTTCAGAGCCGATTTTAAGGCAAGATTTTTTGCTTTCTTGGGTAGCTGGTACTTATCCTCAGAGTTGCTCGTAGTAGGATTAGCCAACTTTTGTCGTGGACTTTTTTTCCTTGGCACTTTTGGCTTCATAGTTTTTTCGGACAACTTTATTTCCGGAAAGGCCAGCTTAAGCTTTTCAATAATCTTTTCTACACCGAAATTACTGCCTATCCAGAAAGGTGTATCACTCGCTTTTGCTGCTTCTTTTGCAAATCGAACCGAAGCATGAGCAACATTGAGGTTCCGAATCATCACAAAGTCAGCTTGCGCCACGAGTTGGTCAATTTCGGAACGCTTAGGCTTTTTCTTATCAAAACCGAGAAAGCCAACTTCTACAGCTGCTAATCCTTCACGTATGTCATGCCAGTAACCTGATTCACAAATTACTAAAACAGTTTTCATATTAGTTTTTCCTTATGAATTTGTTCCACTGATGCTTTACCATCATTGAGTTTTTCCCAGATGACCACGCGATTTTCTGCTAAAGATTTTTTTACATCAATGATTCGTTGATTTGAAGATCCTCTAAATTGGAGCAATAAGTTTTTTTTGCTAAGTTTAAAGCGACCATCCACAAGTATATCGATATTTCGTAAAAGCTCAAGTTTGGTTTCATCCTCTTGTAGAAGCTCCTCCCAAGTATAGCCTGTCCATGACCAAATATCCTTTTCAGGAAGTTCTGCTCGTATTCTTTTGACAAGAGGCAAGGCTACACCTGTGTTGAGGAAGGGCTCGCCGCCAAGTAATGTCAATCCTTGAACATAAGACTGGCTCAAGTCAGACATGATTCTTTCTTCTAACTCTTTTGTATATGGACTACCGTAACGGAAATTCCAGGTGGCTTGATTGTAGCACCCTTCGCAGTGGAATTTACAGCCGGATAAGTAAAGCGAGCAACGTACACCTTCACCATCAACAAAATTGAAAGGCTTGTAATCTGAAACATAGCCCTGTTCCAAATCCGAAGCAAGCCACTCTTGTGGTTTTGGATTATTCATCTGTCATTACTCCTATCTCTATTTTATCTTAAATTTCACAATTCATCCTCTTAATCACAATGAAGAGAATGATATGCACACAGCTTGTCGTCTATCATTAATGACTTTCGTCACAATAATAGTAACGCATGACGGCCGCACCCAAAAATGATGCTTTTTTGTGTGCTACCTAATGAGACGCTCAAGCAATTATTATTGGAATTACCATCCATCATTAGTCCCTTTAGGGGGAATGATGGTAGCGAATCAAAAAATGAGCAATTTCTTCCGAAACTACTCATTCTATTATACTACTTTTTAGGCTAAATCATTTGTCTTTTTTTGTTCACGACGCGCAATAAATGGAAGGAGCATCCCTAGAAGAATCAAAACAACTGGTGTCAAGATGTTTGAAGTCAACTGGAACCACCATGCAGATGGGTCTGTAGCAAAATCAACTTTTGGTACCATACCGAGTACACATGCTACTAAAGTAAATAAGAAGCACCAGATACCAGCAAACATCGCCAAGCGTTTTTGCTTGATAAATTTGTACTCAGAAGTAAAGTGTTTAATCGCACGATTAAGCATAATAAAGGCAAAGAATACCCACATATAGCGCATTGGCATTACGACTGAATTTAAGTTTGTCAGCCATTTGACTAATTCGTTCATGTTACCTATTCCCAGCAAAGGCATCAAGATGACGATACTTACCAAAATTCCTGTCAACACAAAACCATTAATCAGTGTTCCTTTGGCAGTTGTTTTACGTAGCCAAGCTGGAACAAATTGTGGATCTGCATCTGCAAGCAAAATACGCAATGGCGCATCAATTGAAAAGGCCAATGCAGCAATTTGACCAATACCTTGTGTAAAGGCGTAAACATACATTAGGCTGCTGCCAATGCCATAGTGTTCGCCAAGCATTTGAAAGGCTGCATAGGCACCATTAGCCATGAGGTCATCAGGAAGATTTCCACTGGTAAAGAGCATACCCATCGCCACTGATCCAAGAACGGCACAAACACCGACCATAGCAGCAAGCATAAACATCGCTTTGGGAAATTCACGTGCAGGATTCTTCATTTGGTTGACATAAGGTGAAATTTTTTCCGCTCCACCTACCGCAAAAACCAGCATTGAGATTGTTGTGAAATAACTGAAGTCGAATTTAGGAATATAGGTGTTGATATTTCCCATGTCTGGCGTTGCAATTGCAAAGTCTTTTGCAATAAAAGGAACGCTTACAGCCATCACGATAAAGAGCAAGCTCATAACAAACATCGCTGTACCCGCCAGTCCCCCAATAACTTTAAGCGTATTTAAGCCCTTTGTTGCGAGCCAGAGAAAAAGAAGGAAAATAATCAAGGAAATAATGGCAACCATAGGAACAGACATTAGGCTTACAAGCTGTCCATCTCCACGGCCAATCCAACCAAAGGCAATCAAAATTGCTTGAGGTTTTTGGGCCAAATAAGGGATGTGCACCACCCAATATGTCCAGGCTGCATAGTAGGCAAGACGTTTTGTTGAAGTTTGCTCAACCCACGAACTTACGCCCCCTTTGCTATCTTTAAAAGTTGAGCCTAACTGCCCCACAATAAGTGCGTAAGGTACAAAATAAAGTGCCAAAATCAAAATCCATGAGGTAACAACTGTAATCCCTTGTTGGGCGAAGTTATTGACCACATTTCCCATACCCCAAACCATGTTGAAGGCGATAAATGCGACGGTAAACCATCTAATTTTTTTAGTGTCCATATTACTCCTTAAATTTTTTGTCACTCTGCGGACAAGACAAAGTAATTTTTTACGCGCCTTTTACAAATATAAAAAAGCGGTTGCATTAAAATTATAAAATAAAACTTAAATACTGTCAATATTATTCTTTAATTTTCAATAAAATTTTAAAATCGATACAGTTTTCTTTTCTTCTAATAAATAAAAAGTGAACCCTAAGATTCACTTTTTATTTATTTTATAAACTTACTCTTTGCATGATCTACAGCTTCGCTGTCGATGCTCTCACCATCTTCAAGAACACCTACGGAGCCATTCATATGTTTTACACGGGCTGATATTTCTTTATGACGGCCATGAACCATTGGTCGAGCTTGTGGGTTACCTAGGTAACCACATGTCCGCTTTACAACATCACATGTTTGGGGATTAGCATTGCCACATTGTGGGCATTTAAAGCCACGCTCTGTTGCAGTGAAATCTCCTTCAAAACCACACTCATAACAGTGGTCAATCGGTGCATTTGTTCCCAAATAGCCAATCCGGTCATAAGCAAAGTCCCAAACCGCTTCAAGTGCACGAGGATTTTGTTGGATCATTGGATATTCTGCATAGTGGATAAAACCACCATTTGCATAAACAGGATAATCTTTTTCGAACTCCAATTTTTCAAATGGAGTTGGATTTTTACGCACATCGTAATGGAAACTGTTGGTATAGTAATCTTTGTCAGTGATATCAGCAACTGACCCGAATTTTTCTTTATCCATACGGCAGAAACGATCGGTTAAACTTTCACTTGGTGTAGAGTAAACAGAAAAATGATAGCCTGTTTCTTTACTCCAGTCTTTACAATCTTGGTTCATACGTTTGACTATTTCCAATGTAAAGTCTTTTGCTTCCTTGTTATTTTCCCAAGTTGGCCCATAGAAACTTGTCGCAACTTCATAAAGACCAATATAGCCAAGCGAAACTGTCGCCCGTTCATTTTTATAAAGTTCATCAACTGAATCGTCAGCTTTCAAGCGGCCCAATGCACCATTCATAAAGAGTATGGGTGCATTTTTAGGTTGAGCTTCTTTTGTGCGGTTAACGCGAAAAACCAAAGCATCTTTAGCGATCGCAATACGTTCATTAAAGATCTCCCAGAACTTTTCTTTATCACCTGCTGCTTCAAGAGCAATACGTGGAAGGTTTACTGTCACTACTCCGAGGTTATTACGGCCAGCAGTAACTTCATTACCCTGCTCATCTTTCCAGCCATGAAGGAAACTACGACATCCCATACTAGCTTTAAATGACCCTGTTAACTCGACGATCTTATCATATGATAAAATATCTGGATACATACGTTTTGTGGCACACTCCAGTGCCAAGTTTTTAATGTCATAGTTTGGCGTACCAACTTCGAGATTTAAACCGCGCTTCAAGGTAAAAATTAATTTAGGAAAAATAGCTGTACGATGCTCTTTTCCTAAACCACCAATACGGACTTTCAGGATAGCTTTTTGGATTTCACGTGCATACCAGTCTTCTCCTAAACCAAAACCAACTGTAACAAAAGGTGTTTGCCCATTTGAAGTAAAAAGCGTATTGATTTCATATTCCAAAGATTGCATGGCATCATAGATATCTTTTTTAGTTTTTGCTTGAGCATAGGCTTCACGTTTTTCCGGGTGCTCAATCCACTCTTCTGCATCTTTTAAATGCTTCGCATAGTTTAATTTTGCATAAGGAGCTAAAATTTCATCAGCACGGTCAAATGAACAGCCACCATATTGTGAGCTGGCTACATTCGCAATAATTTGTGAAGCTTGCGCAGTCGCTGTTTGAATGGATTTAGGTGAATCTACTTGTGCATTCCCTAATTTAAAGCCATTTTCAAACATATTTTTAAAGTCAATCAAGCAACAGTTTGACATCGTTGTAAAGGGAGAATAATCTAAGTCATGATAATGAATTTCCCCTTTTTGGTGGGCATTCGCTACATGAGGAGGGAGCATTTTTAAACCAATGGCTTTAGAAACAGCTCCTGCAGTTAAATCACGTTGGGTATTGAAAACATCGCTGTCCTTGTTGGCATTCTCATTGACAACCGTTTGGTCCTTGTTGATCAATTTTTCGATGGTAAAGTTAATGTCTGTTGCCTTACTTCTTTCAAGATCACGTTGTGTCCGATAAGTTGTGTAAACTTCTGCCCATTTCGTTTCGCCAAGTTCCATCAACAGATGCTCCACAATACTTTGAATTTCATAAATCTTAACATTATCCGTAAAGCGGGTGAATATTTCGCGTACTACACGATCACAGATTTCTGCGATGCGGTCCTCTGAAACTGGAGGTACGATTTCGTCCCCAGCTTTTTGCAAGGCCTCAAAAATTTTGCTACTGTCAAATTTTACAGAGCGGCCATCGCGCTTGATCACACTGATTTCTTGATCTGTTACAACAATACTTTCCTCAACCATTCTCATTCTTTGTTCCCCCATTTTTTTATTCCTTGTTCTTCTATTCTATCAAATATAATTTTCTTTTTCCACTATATCTAGTAGTATTTTTTATGAAAACAAAAGAAAGCACACTATATATAGTGTTGAGGGTAAAAATTAAAAAAGAGCAGTTTTTGCTCTTTTTTATTCATTAATCACATTAATTTGACAAGATTTCATTGTTTCTAAAGCTGCACGATGACTTTCTGGAGTCACACCCGCACAACAAGAAGCATCAACAAAAATTTTTACTTCAGGAGCAAACGATTTGATCAACAAAGCATTTGATACTACACATATATCAGTGCAGATGCCTATGAGTTCCACCTGCTCCACATTCTCGTTACGAATATACTCTGCAAGTTCCACTGAACCAAAGATATTTTTTTCGAAAACACGTTTAAAGCCAACTTGTGCTTCCTTACGAATTTCCCAACCTTGCGTTCCTTTTTGACAGTGAATCACTGGCAAGTTTTGACCTTCCTGAGTTGTCAGGTAATCTTCAAAGTGTGTATCTTGTGTTGCCAATCGTTCATTTTCCGTGTAAGCCGCTAACTTCTCAACCACCTTTGGAACAATAGCTTGTGCTTCTTTTGTCCCCAAAGAACCATCTATAAAATCATTTTGAAAGTCAATCAATACCAGTAATTTTTTCATAAGCAAATTATAGCAAATTTACTTTAAAAAGCAAATACTGTTAAAAAAACGACGCTCATTCCAAAGCCAAAAGAAAAACTCCACAATCGGAGTTTTTTCTATATTAACGATGATACTTCCTGTCCAGATGATTGTAAACGGGTAGACCGATTAAGGTAAAGACAACACCAACCAAGGCTGGAACTTGGTTACTCATATAGTCTGAACTGATCAAAGTCATGACTAAGATGAAGATACCACCGATGATTGCAATGATTGGAATAACTGGGTAAAGTGGTACTTTATAGGGACGAACTAGATTGGGTTCGCGTTTACGTAAGATAAAGACCGTGATGAAGACCATAGTGTAGAAAATCCAAATTACAAAGACCAACATATTTGTTAAGAAATCGAAAGCATCACTTGAAAGCATAGTTACAACTAACATAATTGCTGCGATTGCAACTTGAAGGATACCTGAGTTTACGGGAACACCGCTAGCTGAAAGCTTTTTGAACGTTTTCCAGAATGGGAAAGATTTTTCGGTTGCTAAAGCATATGAAGCACGCATACCTGTCATCGAGTAACCATTTATCGTACCGTAGACAGAAATTAAAATACCAATCGTGACGAGTTTGCCTCCCATTCCGCCAAATATTTTATTGGCAACAATAGCAGGGAGATTAGGATCATTTTCCATCAAGGTTGGAATACCTAAAGTACGAATGTAAGCTGCATTGATAAAAACATATACAAACATGATAGCAACAATACCGAGAATAATCGCGCGTGGCAAATGCTTTGCAGGATTTTTCATTTCACCAGCAATATTACCAGCATAAATCCAACCGTCATAGGCAAACATAGTTGCTAAAAGACCTGAACCAATTGCAGATGCCAAGGATAAGTTTTCTCCTGCTGTAATAGGAAGCAATTGGAAATCAACACCACCAGGACGAAGTAACCCAACAACAACAATCAAGGCAATCGGAATTAACTTAATCACTGTTGTAACGGATTGTAAACCACCTGCAGCTTTAGAACTGATGAAATTAATCAAGGTAACTGTAATTGCAGCGATTACACCCACTATTGCAGTGTTAGCTGCGCTCACATTCATCCCAAACAAATTTAAAAATTGTGTACCAAAAACAACAGACAGCGCTGCAATATTTGCAGGGAAGTAGATAATAGACTGTGCCCAACCTAAGAGAAATGACCAACGTTTACCAAAACCACGTTGAATATAGCGAATCATCCCACCTGTTTCAGGGATGGCAGCAGCAAGTTCAGCGGCAGTTAACCCCCCGCATATGGAAATGATACCCCCAAGTATCCAAACCAATATATGCAAACCTGGCTGACCTGTAAGTTCTGCAACACGTCCGGCCTTGAAGAATACACCTGCACCAATAACCGTACCCATTACAGTTGTAAGGGCAGGGAAGAAACCAAGCGTTCGCTTCATTTCATTTTTTTGTTCCATAAGAGCTCCTCTTTCAAAGATAAATTTTTGATAAGATTAATAATAACAATGCTGACTCCTAAGCTCAGCATTAGAGAGTAACCATGTAACCGATTACTCTCTCATTTTAACATATTTTTTAATTTTGTGATGGTATGAACTTAATCATTAACCTTTTAACTTTTCAGAAAGTTTTTCGAGCATGTCTTTGGTCATGGCATCCAAATCATATTTAGGATTGAAGCCCCATTCTTCTTTGGCACAAGTTGCATCAATAGAGTTAGGCCAGCTGTCTGCAATACCTTGACGGACTGGATCTACGTCATAATCCATTGTGAAATCGGGCATGAATTTTTTGATGGAAGCAGCAATTTCTTCTGGCTCAAAACTCATCGCGGTGATATTGAAAGCATTACGGTTTACTAATTTGTCTGCTGGAGCATTCATCAAGTCCACAATCGCATCAATAGCATCAGGCATATACATCATGTCCATCTTTGTTCCTTCAGCAATGAAGCTTGAATAATGCCCATTTTTGATTGCTTCGTAGTAAATATCTACAGCATAGTCTGTGGTTCCTCCGCCAGGCAATGTTTTATAAGAAATCAAACCTGGGAAGCGTACTCCACGTGTATCCACCCCAAATTTAGTGTAGTAATAATCACAAAGCAACTCCATAGAAACTTTTGTCACACCGTACATTGTATTGGGACGTTGAATAGTCACTTGCGGTGTATTATCCATTGGAGTACTTGGTCCAAAGGCTGCAATAGATGATGGTGAGAAGTATTGGAGGTTAAGTTCACGCGCTGTTTCCAAAGCATTAACCAAGCCACCCATATTCAAATTCCAAGCAAATTGAGGTTTTGCTTCAGCAACAGCTGAAAGAAGTGAAGCCAAGTGGATAATTGTATCAACACCATTATCTTTAGCAATTGACATCATTTTGTCACGGTCCATGACATCTAAAATTTCAAAATGACCGTCAGTTACGACCGGATTACCTTCAACTTCACGTACATCTGTTGCAATAACATTGTCAACACCGAGATCTTTACGAAGACGTTCTGTTAATTCTGATCCGATTTGTCCGAGGGCGCCTGTGATGAGTACTTTTTTCATTATATTTTCTCCAATATATTTATTGTGTGCTTACTTGTAATAAAATGTTTTTATTGCCTCAAGAAATTATATTAAGCCAATTTCTTTACCTACTTTGGCAAAAACTGCAACAGCTTCATCCAACATTTCTTTCGTATGTGCCGCTGTAGGCATCGCACGTACACGCCCGGTGCCGAGCGGCACCGTTGGGAATACGATAGGTTTAACATAGACACCATTTTCAATTAATTTCTTAGAAAACTCTTGTGTTTTAGCTTCATCTCCAAGAATAACTGGTGTGATTGGTGTTTCAGAAACACCCGTATCAAAGCCAGCTTTTTGTAATTCTTCTTTGAAGTATTTCGCGTTGTCCCAAAGTGTTTCAACATATTCTGGATGATCATGCATTAAGACAAAGGCTTCTTTAGCTGCTGCTGCTGCACCCGGTGTCAATGAAGTTGAGAAGAGGAATGGACGCCCTTGTGATTTAAGCCAGTCAACCAAAAGTTTTGAGCCCGCTACATAGCCGCCTACTACACCAATCGCTTTTGAAAGTGTACCAATTTGGAAGTCAATTTTGTCTTGCAAGCCAAAGTGTTTTACTGTACCGGCTCCTCCACCCATAACGCCAGAACCATGCGCATCGTCAACATATGTAATCAAATCATATTTTTCAGCAATTTTAACAATTTCTGGCAATTTAGCAACATCACCATCCATTGAGAAGACACCATCTGTAATGTACATTACTTTATTGTATTCACCAGACTCAGTTGCTTCTTTTGCTTTTGCTTCAAGGTCAGCCATATCTTGGTGTTTAACACGGATAATTTTAGCTCCTGAGAGACGACAGCCATCAATAATTGAAGCATGGTTTAATTCATCTGAAAGAATTGCATCGCCTTTTTTCATAACGGCGCTGATTGCTCCCATATTACAATTGAAACCTGATTGAAACGCAATAGCGGCTTCAGTTCCTTTGAATTCGGCGATTGTTTTTTCCAATTCAATGTGTATATCTAATGTGCCGTTGATAGTACGTACTGCACCAGCTCCAGCTCCATATTTATCTGTTGCATCTTTTGTTGCTTGAATTAATTCAGGACGTGTCGCAAATCCCAAATAGTTATTTGAAGCAAGGTTAATCATCTTGTTGCCCGCAACTGTAATCTCAGGACCATTGGCGCTATCTAAAACGTCAATTGTGTTGAGCAAACCCTTTTGTTTAAGGTCTCCAAGCCCATTTTCGAGGAACTCTGTTAAAACTTTTGAAGTCATTCTATAACCTTCTTTCAATTTTTAGTCACATGTTTTGTAACCGTTTACAGTAAGTTTAACACTTTTTATTTACTCATGCAAGAATTTTTTGCACTTTGATTAAATTTTAATTTAAATTACATGTCTTTGTGAATTTTGTGATATCAGAGTAAATTATCTCACGATTAAAAAAAGACTGAACTATACAAAAAAGACTCTGAAATTCAAAGTCTTTTCTTTTAAGAATTATTAATCGTTGTCATTGGCAATGAGAAAATGGTCCACAACGTCTTCAATACGAGCTAAGTCCACATTCCCGCCTGAAACGATAGAAACAACTTTTTTGCCCTTAACATAATCATCAACTTTACCTGAGAGAATAGCTGCTGTAGCAAGAGCTCCAGCACCTTCCACCACGATTTTCGTACGTTGAATCAAATCTTTAATTGCAAGTTCGATTTCTGCTTCTGTAACCAGAACCATGTTGTCGACGATTTGATTAACCACTTCAAAAGTCAATTCGCCCGGATAAGCTACATGACAGCCATCTGCAATCGTTGGAGCTTCATCATGATGCACTTTCTTACGTTCTCTAAAGGATGCAGTCATACCATGACAATTTTCAGCTTGAACACCAATAACTTGAATATTAGGATTAAAAGATTTCAAGGCAACCGCAACTCCTGAAATCAGTCCTCCACCTCCTACTGGCACCAGTACTGTGTCCACATCCCATAAATGATCTAAGATTTCTAAACCGATTGTCCCTTGGCCAGCCATTACCTCTGCGTCATCATATGGAGGAATGTATGTAATATTATTTTCCTTAGCGTAAGCTTCACAAAAGGCCTTTGAGTCATCAAACTGTTCACCTTCAAGCATTACTTCTGCTCCGTAGCCACGTGTGGCATCGACTTTAGCTTGAGGTGCACCTTTTGGCATAACAATAATGCTCTTGATACCCAAAAGTTTAGATGTTAAAGCCACACCTTGAGCGTGGTTCCCTGCTGAGCAAGCAATTACTCCACGATCCTTTTCCTCTTGAGACAATTGAGCAATCTTATTAAAAGCACCACGGAACTTGAATGAGCCTGTTAATTGCATATTTTCAAGTTTCAAGTAAACTTCGCCACCTGTTTTAGCAGTCAAAAACATCGACTGAATCAATGGTGTTTCACGCGCATATTGCTTGACAGTGTTTTGAGCTTTTTTAATATCTTTAATTGTAATTGGCAGATTTGCTAAATTTGGCATAATTCTTTTCCTTAGATTTCTTTTTAGAGTTCCGTATAAGTGACATCGATTGAATCAGCAAGTGCTTTAGAAACAACTTTTCCTTTATAAACACTCAAGCCAGATAGGAGTTCTTTTGATTTCAGCGCCTCATCTAAGCCTTTGACTGAAATGTCCTTTAGAAAGGAAATATTGCCTTGAGCCAAAGCAATTGTCGCTGTACGAGGTGTTGCCCCTGGCATATTTGGCACAGCATAATGAATAATACCATGTTTGATAAAGACTGGATCAGCATGGTTTGTTGCATGATCAATTGTTTCAACAGTTCCACCTTGGTCGATAGCGATATCCACGATTACAGAACCTGGTTTCATAGATTTAACCATATATTCTTTAACTAATTTTGGTGGTTTAGCTCCTGGGATTAAAATTGTTGAGATAAAAACATCCGCAAGTTTAATGTTTTCTTCCAAAGCTTCAGTTGTTGATTTAACGATTTCTACTGTCTTACCTTCATAACGTTCTTTGAGTTGAGCGATGCGCGCATCACCAAGTTCAATGATAATAACCTTACACCCCAAAGCAACAGCCATATCTGCAGCGTTTTCTGCAGCATTACCTCCACCAAAGATTACAACTGTTCCGGCTTCGATACCTTCAATGCCGGGGAGGAGTATTCCTTCGCCTTCATGTTGTTTTTCAAGATAGTATTGCCCAATGTTAACAGCACGACGTCCTGCAATAGCAGACATTGGTTTAAGCAACTCGAGCACACCATTAATTGAGATATTTTCACCGGAAATAGCTGTTACACCGACTTCCATCATTTTTTCCACACAAGCTTTATTGGCTGCCAAGTGCAAGAAGCCCCAAATAATTTGACCGGGTTTAAAATATTTATATTCAGATTCCATTGGTTCTTTGACTTTAACAATCAGCTCTGCTTCCCAAGCAGTTTCTGTATCAACGATTTGTCCTCCAGCTGCTTCGTAAAGATCATTTGTAAAACCACAACCTGCGCCAGCATTACTATCGACAAGTACTTCATTACCTGCTTCAACGAGAATTTTTACGTTTTCTGGAGTCATCCCCACACGTGCTTCACCTTGTTTGGGGTCTTTAATTACACCAATTTTCATTTTATTTCTCCTTTGTGAATTCTTTATCAATTAAATGATAGCACTTTCATTCTCTTTTGGCAATTATTATTGTGAAATAAAACACTTTTTTAACGTTTTATTATTCTTTCTGTCTATATTCTGTCAATTATAAAAAAAGACCCTCAACTCTTACAATTGAGGGGCTTTCAACTTATTTTAGTGATCCACTTCATCCGGATTGCGTGCCAGACCTGCTTTCCCATGAAGGCTGTCAATAAAAGCGATATCTTCTTCGGTCAAATCAAAATCAAAGATGTTAGCATTTTCTTTAATGCGGCTTGCCGTTACCGATTTCGGTAAAGGAAGATAGCCCTTATGTAGACTCCAACGTAAAACAACTTGGGCTACTGTTTTATCATATTTAGTGGCGATATCAGTCAATTCAGTAACCGTAAAGATTTTACCTGTACCAAGTGGGCTGTAAGCCTCTGTCAAAATATTATGCGCTTTATTAAAAGCAACAACCTCTTCTTGTTGATCCGAAGGATTAACCATAATTTGATTGACAACCGGTTTAATTTCGGCCACTTCCAATAAAGGTTCTAAGTGACGCGGGTGGAAGTTTGATACCCCGATAGCTCGAACTTTTTTGTGTCGTACGCCTTCTTCCATTGCTTTCCAAACCGCAGCATTGCGCTCTACAAAGTTTGGTCGAAACGCTTTTGGATTTGGCCAGTGAATAAGATAAAGGTCCACGTAGTCTAAACCTAGTTTTTCCAAGCTTTCATCTAGTGCTGCTCGGGCATCTTCTGTTGTACCAACAGCCCAAAGCTTTGTTGTAATAAACAAGTCTTCGCGAGCAATTCCACTGTCTTTAATCGCGCGTCCCACTGACTCTTCATTGCCATAGACAGCTGCTGTATCAATATGACGGTAGCCAACTTCTAAGGCCGTTTTCACCGCTTGATATGCTTCTTCGCCATCTTTAGATTGCCATGTTCCAAAACCAACTTTTGGAATTGTCATACCATTTGCGAGAGTATAAGTTTCTGTAAGTGACATAATTTCTCCTTTTCTTTACTTTCTAGCTTCATTCTATCACTTTACAAGGTTAGACAAAAAAATTTTGGTTCAAAAAATGGTAAAATAGAAGAATAATAAAGAATACTGGAGGTAAGAAAAATGGCTGAAGTAGAATCATTCCAGCTCGATCATACAAAAGTTTTAGCACCTTACGTGCGTTTAATTGGGACAGAAACTGGCCCTAAAGGTGATATTATCACTAACTTTGATGTCCGTTTTGTGCAACCTAATCATGGTGAAATTCCGACAAGCGGGCTACATACTATTGAACACTCAATGGCTAGTCTGATACGTGATCGTATTAATGGCATGATTGATTTTTCTCCTTTTGGATGTCGTACTGGTTTCCATATGATTATGTGGGGCGAACCAACTGCTGAAGAAATTGCTAGAGTAATCACTTCATCTTTGGAAGAGCTTGCGGGAGATAGTTTCACTTGGGATAATGTTCCAGGTGTTGCCGAAAAAGAATGCGGAAATTATCGTGACCACTCATTATTTTCAGCAAAAGAATGGGCGAAGAAAATTTTAAGTGAAGGTATTTCATCAGATGCCTTTGAACGCCGCCTTGTAAAATAGAGAGAAAAGGAACTATGGGAAAGTATCAATTAGATTATAAAGGGCAAGCCTCTGTCCAAAAATTCCACGAAAAGAATTCAAATAAAAAGACAGATAAGTTGTCAAAAATCGAAGAATTAAAAAAGCAACACCAAGCGAAAAAGAAAAAAGAGAAGAAAGCATGAAAAAGTTAAACATTGCATATGTTGGTTTTGGGAAGTCCACCAATCGCTATCATATTCCTTATGTTAAAATTCGTGAGCACTTCAACATTGCACGCATTGTCAATCGTAGCTTGGGCAAACGTCCTGAGCAAGCTATCCTTGAGGCTGAAGGAACTGTTTTTTCAACAGACATCGATGATATTATTCAAGATGATTCGATTGATTTAGTCGTAGTAGTTACTCCAGGTGCTGCACACTATGAAACCAGTAAAAAGCTTTTACTGGGTGGAAAAAACGTTATCTGTGACAAGCCTTTGGTAGAAACTTTAGAACAAGCCGAAGAATTAGTTGGTATCGCTCAAGAAAAGAACCTTTTCTTTATGCCTTTCCAAAATCGTCGTTTTGACAGTGATTTTTTAACGATCAAAAAAGTTTTGGATACGGGTTACTTAGGAGATTTGGTTGATATTACTGTCACTATGGATCATTATCGTCCAGCAGACGCAGCTGCTGGTAAAAACTTTGATGGCGCCTGGTATGGCCATGGTGTACACATGGTTGACCAAATGGTTTCACTTTTTGGTCAACCTAAAGATGTACAGTATGACATTCGCTCAACCCGTGATTCTAGCGCTGTAGATGATTACTTCTCTGTAAATCTACTTTACACTGAGTTTCGCGCGACGGTTCAAGCTACTGAGCTTGCTGCGCTCAAACGCCCAAAATGGATTCTTTATGGTTCTAAAGGCACATTAATTAAAGAAAATGTTGATCAACAAGAAAACGATTTAAAGGTGGGAATCTTCCCAGGAAGTGAAGGATTTGGCGCTGATACTCCTCACGATTTTGCTCAACTGACATACTACAATCAAAATGGCGATCGTATTGAAAAAACAATTCCAACAGTTCCCGGTGATTATGGTCGTGTCTATGATGCAGCTTATGAAACTATCGTGAATGGAGCCGAAAAACTTGTTTCGGACGATCAAATTTTAACGGTTATTGAAACTTTAGAAAATGGTTTTAAATAAAAAAGCCCTCTTGGAGGGCTTTTTACACGCTTGTATCTGCAAAAATAGTAATCCAATTTTTGAAAGAACTGAAAGATAAAATGTTAAAATGACACTATGACTATTACATTTAAAAGTGTCACTAAAAAATACGGAGACAAAGCCGTGCTTTCAGATATCAATCTATCTATTGAAAGCCATGAATTTTTTGTACTCGCAGGATCTTCTGGTGGTGGAAAAACAACTTTACTCAAGATGATTAACCGGCTCATCGAACCTAACGAAGGGCAGGTTATCATTGATGATCAAGATATTCAAACAATTAATTTAAGAGACTTGCGTCTTCAAATAGGATATGTTCTCCAACAAATTGCACTCTTTCCTAATATGACCGTTTTAGAAAATATTGGAATCATCCCAACAATGAAAGGCTGGAGCAAAAAAGAAATTCGTGAGCGTGTTCTCGAACTCCTTCCTTTAGTTGGCCTTGATGCCAAAAAGTATCTTAACCGCTATCCTCATGAACTTTCTGGCGGCGAAGCACAGCGGATTGGTATTTTGCGTGCTATTGCTTGTAAGCCAAAAATTATTTTAATGGACGAACCTTTCTCAGCTCTCGACCCTATCTCCCGTAAACAATTACAGGAACTAGTAAAGGATTTGCAGAAAACTTTAAAAATCACAACTGTTTTTGTTACTCATGATATGTCTGAGGGGATGGCCATGGCTGATCGTATTGCTATTCTCAAAGATGGAGAACTTCAGCAAGTCGGTCGCCCTCACGAAATTTTAAATGCCCCAGCAAACAATTTTGTGGCGGACTTCTTCACAGACTATCAACAAGACCTCTCTCATTATACTTTAAAAAACCTTGACCAAGCTATTGCAACACATGCTTTTTCTGAAGAAACACCTTTAGTAGAAATCTTAAATAGTCTGGAGGATAGCGCTCATGAATAATTTTATTGCTACCTTTCAACAGCAAGAACAGCAATTTTGGCTCGCTCTTCTAGAGCATATCCAAATTTCTTTAGTTTCACTTTTTATCGCTATTTTAATTGCACTTCCTCTTGCCTTACTTTTAAGGCGTTTTCCTAAAATTGCTGAGTCAGTGCTGCAACTTACAGGGATTTTTCAAACGATTCCAAGTTTGGCCTTACTTGGGTTATTGATTCCGTTTATTGGTATCGGATCTTTACCAGCTATTGTCGCACTAGTTGTCTATGCCCTGTTCCCCATCATTCAAAATACCTACACGGGTCTGCAACAAATTGATCAATCACTAATTGAAGCAGCAACTGCTTTTGGGATGAATCGGCGGGAGCGCTTAATGAAGTTTGAGGTAATACTTGCTCTTCCTTTTATTATGGCTGGTATTCGTACAAGTGCAGTCATGATTATCGGAACAGCGACTTTAGCCGCACTTATTGGAGCAGGTGGCCTTGGGAATTTCATTCTCTTAGGCATTAACTCCAATGATGTTAATCTTATCCTGATAGGAGCGATTTCTTCAGCTTTACTGGCCGTTATTTTCTCAACTTTACTCCGCTTCTTAGAAAGAGCAAAAATTCGAACCATTATGATTAGTTTTTTTGCTGGGCTCCTACTCTTATTGGGCTCATATTACCAGCCACAGTCCACTACCCATCCTCAAATTACCATTGCAGGAAAGCTGGGCGCTGAACCTACACTTCTAATAAATATGTATAAAGAGATAATTGAGGAAAATAGTGATATTGAAGTTACGTTAAAGTCCAATTTTGGAGATACGACTTTTCTTTATAATGCCTTAAAAGCTAATAAAATTGATATCTATCCCGAGTTTTCTGGAACGGTTTTAACGACATTTTTGAAAAAAAACACAACCTCTACAGACCCAGAAAAAGTTTACGAAGAAGCACGCACAGGAATTGCGAAACTTAACAACTTCGCCTATCTTTCTCCTATGGAGTTTCAGGATACTTATGCTTTGGCCGTGAAAAATAGTTATGCTCAAAAATATCACCTTAAAAATATATCTGATCTCCAAGGTATGCCTTCAGTTAAAGCTGGCTTTGACTTAGAATTTGCACACCGGCAAGATGGGTATATCGGAATTCAAAATTTATATGGGTTAAATTTTGATGTGAAGACAATGCAAACCAGCTTAATCTACAATGCTTTAAACAGTGATAATATTAATTTAGCCCAAGTTTACTCCACAGACAGTCAAATCAAACAATATGAACTGACCGTCCTGAATGATGATAAAAATCTTTTCCCCCCTTATCAGGCAGCTCCTTTGATGAATAAAAATCTCCTTAAGAAGTACCCCCAATTGGAGCAAATTTTAAACCGCCTTTCAGGAAAAATTACTAATCAGGAAATGATTGATATGAATTATGCCGTCAATGTGGAACAAAAAGATCCCGCTGCCGTAGCGCATGATTTTTTAGTGAAACATAGTTTGATTTAAAAACTATATTTAAGAACTCTTACATAGGAGTTCTTTTATATTTTTGGTAAGCGAGCTCAAGAAAATAGCATCTAAAACTATGCTATAATGAAGTTATGAAAAAATATGATGTAATCGTTGTTGGAGCTGGACCGTCAGGCATGATGGCTGCTATCGCTGCTGCTGAAAATGGAGCCCATACAGCTTTAATTGATAAGAACAAAAAGGTAGGGAAAAAACTATTGATGACTGGAGGCGGACGCTGTAACGTTACCAATAGTCATTCTGTGGAAGACATCATTACGCATGTTCCTGGAAATGGTCGTTTCTTACACAGTGCTTTTGCTCAATTTTCGAACCTAGATATTATTGATTTCTTTGAAAATAATGGTATTCCGCTCAAAGAGGAAGACCATGGCCGAATGTTCCCTGTAACAGATAAATCGCGAACCATTGTTGAAGGCCTCTTCAATAAAATAGAAGAACTTCATATAGATTATTTCCCAAACTCTGCTGTAACTGAACTTAATATAGAGCACGGAACTATTGCTGGTCTTGAAACAGAGACAGATAGCTTCATGGCTTCCTGTGTCGTCTTATCTACTGGTGGACGCGCCTATCCTTCGACAGGATCCACTGGCGACGGATATAAATTAACTCGAAGTGCGGGACATACAATTACTCCCCTTTATCCGACAGAGTCCCCACTCGTTTCTTCTGAAACATTTATCAGTGAGAAAATTTTACAAGGTATCTCTCTTCGAGATATCCGATTAAGCGTGCTTAATTCTAAGGGGAAGGTCATAATTGAGCACCAAATGGACATGCTCTTTACACATTTTGGTATCAGTGGGCCGGCAGCACTTCGCTGTTCAAGCTTTATCAACCAAGAACTGGCTAAAGGTGAACAAAGTGTAACTGTACAACTTGACAGCTTTCCCGAAATATCAGCAGCTCAACTCTTAAACGACTTGAAAAATACTGCGCGTGACAATGGGAAGGCTATTAAAAATGCTTTTGCAGCGCTCACTCAGGAACGCTATTTACTTTTCTTACTGGATAAAGTTCAAATCGATCCTGATATGCCTGCAAAGCAAGTGTCCGAAAAACAATTAGAAAAATTTTCTCATATCCTTAAAGCATTTCCAATCCAAATCGATAAAACTTTTCCTATTGAAAAATCTTTTGTCACAGGTGGTGGAGTTCAGCTTAAAGAAATTAATCCAAAAACAATGGAAAGTAAATTAACACCTGGCCTATATATGACAGGAGAATTGCTTGATATCAATGGTTACACTGGTGGCTACAACATCACTTGTGCTTTTGTGACAGGACATGTAGCAGGCTCCCATGCGGCAGAAATGGCTTCTTATATGAAATACTGAACATTCTTTACAAAAACATCTAAAAATCAAGTTCATTCTTGCATTCTACTTCTCGAAATGGTATTATATTAAAGTACCAATTCGCGGAAGTGGCGGAATTGGCAGACGCGCAGGATTAAGGATCCTGTGGCCTATCTTGGCTGTGCGGGTTCAAGTCCCGCCTTCCGCATTAAGTAAAAAGCACTGATTAATCAGTGCTTTTTACTTCACAATTTAATATTTGTCTCCACATTATTACTTAAAAAGTCGCAGTTTAATCATCTGCGACTTTTTTAAATAATCAGGCACTGAGCCCATCTCTACGTTGGTAGCCTATAAATCCAAGAATTATAAGTATAAGAGAAATACCCAGCATTCCAAAACTACTGCTCCAGTCAATAGACTCGAGTGGTAAAGCAGGAACGTGTCCAAAAGGGGATAAGTCGCTCAACCAGTCAGACAAGCCTATAATCTGGCCAAAATAAGAAGCAAAGAATGCATAAAACAAGTATAACCAACTTACTAATAAAGCGCGGGGGAAACATCCTATTAAAAATATCGACAGGCCCATAAAAATCCAAAGTACCGGCAGGTAAATCAAACTAGCTTGCAAAAAGGTACTTAATGCTATCGGATCTGCCATGACCTGACTGGATGCGACATAAAATCCCAAGGCATTTAGAAGCAAAATCACAAAACTATAGAGCCAAGCGTTGAGCAGAAATGCACTCATAAGCTTGCTACGGCTTAGAGGTAGTGCCATCATCTGTTCAAGATAACCGTTCTTCTCCTCACTCTGCAAGCGATTAACTCCCTGAATGACTGGAATAGTCGCTATAATCAAGATAATAGTCATGAGAAAGGGCATAAACTGCTCTGTTAATGACCCTGTCAAACCTTGGCGCATTAAAACCTCTTTCAGCATAGGGTTAGAAGCAATGAAATGTTCTAAATCTCCAAAAATAGAACCGAAAGAAGCCGCTAAGACAAACACAGATAACCCCCAAACTACATAAGTTGTCCGCATTAATTTTGCCGCAAAAGCTTGATAAGAAATAAGATACTTAGAGGCTGTTGTCCGTCCAGCGCGTTGTTTTACAAGTCCCGCGCCTAAATCACGTCGTGCTAAGAGAAAGAGAGCCAGTATTGCAAAGACCAAAGTCATCACTAACATTATCAGAATAGGCCACCAATAATTACCAACAAAGGCTTGTGTACGTAAGGCTAAACCAAGTGGAACCATCCGAGACAAATTTTCCGATGACAAATCTCCTACAGCTCGGATCATAAAATCCGCAAGCATAACTATCATAGCAGCTCCTAGAACTCCACGACTAGTTGAAGCAATCTGTGCTAAAATTCCCGTAATCGTTGCATAAACCAAACCTACTGTACCTAGTGTTACACCTAAAACAAGAGACCCTTGAAGTCCCATATCAGCAACCCCTACGCCAGCTAACCCAAAGCCAATTCCAGCTGCAATAAAGAGATTAAAAAGGAAACTCAGAAAAAAGATAACTGCTATATTTGTCATTCGGCCCATGGGTAAGGCCCGCAACATTTCAAAGCGGTCTTTCTCTTCATCTAGACGCGTATAACGATTAACAAAGAAAATATTCATAATCGCAACCAGCATAGCCATCCATACCAACATATTGTTCACATACATCACACCAAAGGTATAGTTATCTACACCATATACGGGCCCCATCATTGCAATCATCGCTGGGTTTTGCATGGTTTGTAGATAGGCTTGTAATTCTGCGGGGCTTCCGTAAATTTCATTCATAGCAGGTGCTAAAAATACTGTGAAAGCTACAATGGACAACAACCAAATGGGCATAATGACACGCTCACGGCGTAAAACAAAACGCAAATACGACCAGAAATTCTGTAATTTCATAATGATTCTGCCTCCTTATTTTCATAATAATCCATAAAGAGATCCTCTAACGTAGCCGGTTGTGATTCGAGCTTCAAAATATGATGTGTTGCTAAAAAATTCATCACATCGCCCATATACATCGGTTCCAACTGGAAACTAGCTTTTTTATATGTTGTTGAATCAAGAGTTAGTTTAAGTACACCCTCTTGATTTTCAAGCTCCTGAAGCGAGTGAGCTGTTTCTACTTTAATGGTGGAAGTAGTCAAATGACGTAACTCCTCAAGTGTTCCCGTTTCGACAATCTTTCCCTGACGAATAATGGCTATGCGATCACAAAGCTTTTCTACTTCCGATAGAATATGACTTGATAAAAAGACCGTTTTTCCAGTTGCTTTTTCGGAAAGGACGTACTTATGAAAAGTAGCCTCCATCAACGGATCCAGACCTGACGTAGGTTCATCAAAGATAAAAAGCTCAGCTTCTGATGCAAAGGCAGCAATAAGTGCAACTTTCTGACGATTTCCCTTGGAGTAGGTCCGGCATTTCTTACTAGGATCTAAGTTGAAATCACGAATCAACTGATCTTTAAATTGTGGATTATACTTCTTTTTACGCATACGTAAGAACAAATCAATCACTTCTCCACCTGTTAAGTTAGGCCAGAGATTAACATCTCCTGGAACATAAGCAAGCCTCTCATGAATCTGAACATTTTCCTCCCAAGCATCTTGCTCAAAAATCTTAGCTTGTCCCTCTGTTCCCTTAATAATCCCAAGCAGCACCCTAATAGCTGTAGATTTACCCGCACCGTTCGGGCCGATAAAGCCGAAGACTTCCCCTTTTTCAACTTTTAAAGACACATCATCCAGTGCTTTAAAATCTCTCCCAAATTTCTTTGTAACATTTCTCAGTTCTATAATTGCCATAAAGTACCTGCCTTCTTGATTCATTAATAATTAACACTATTATATCATGAGAAATAAATTAGAAAAAATAATTCCATCCCTTGCAATTATCGAAAAGTATAGATTTATAATTTATTTCATAGGATACAAAATGCTGGTTTAAATAGCAATGAACATGTTATACTTAACTAGATTATTGGAGGTTTTCATGTCTTATTTACTGTTCTTTTTGGTAATGTCTGCCCTGGGCTATCTACTCATAAAGTTTAGAGATAGGAGTATATTTGGTGGATTACTCCTATCTTCCGGTCTGCTACTCTCTTGCTTCACGCTTTTACTTTTAGGTCTTATAGCTCTTGATAAAAGTACTCCGCACGGCACTCTCATCGCACTAGGCCTTTTCTATCTCTTGATACCTCTCATCTTTTTTGCTATCTGTATTTATCTTATTCTAAATTCTAAAACCATGCGGACTAAGGAGGGGAAAAGTGTAACAGCAAAACTATCTGCTGGGTTAGGAGTTAATTTATTTATCAGCTTTCCTCTTTTTTTTCTTTTTAATAAGTGGTTTAATTCGTATACCTTTATTTATCAGCTTTATCTTAATATTTATCCTACTTTTAGATTTGATTTTCACTTTTATCTTTATTGCTTACCTGTTCTATTCTTGGATGTATCAAATGTTTCCTGTTAAAAAACAAGTTAACTATATCATCGTATTAGGATCAGGAATTACAAGTGAGGAAGTGCCTCCTCTTTTAAAAAGTCGTCTAGATAAAGCTATTGAATATTTTAATAAAAACCCAGCTTCTAAGTTTATACTTAGTGGGGGACAAGGACATGATGAACCAGTCTCGGAAGCCTTTGCGATGAAAAAGTATCTCCTTTCCCAAAACATTCCAGAAGAGAAGATAATTATGGAAGATCAATCTACAACCACCTATGAGAATATGCTCTTTTCTAAGCGCCTCATCGAAGTAGACTGGGCATCTTCTTCTCATCAAGGAAAGCAGGAGCCTGTGATTATCTTTTCTACCAATAACTATCATGTCCTTCGCGCACGTTTATATGCACGTCGGGTGCACCTCAAAGCAGAAGGAGTTGGTGCTCCAACAGCATTCTACTTCCTACCTACTGCCCTCATTCGTGAATATGTTGCCCTACTTTCCCATAATAAATTTTGGGTAATAGGACTTATCACCTTAATTTTTCTTTTAATTACGGCAAGCTTCTTACCTATCTAATTATATAAAAACTACTGGTTAATATTATCCAGTAGTTTTTTACTTCTATTTTTGTATTTGAACAAATAACACTTTAAGATAGTCACCTTCTGGAAAGGATTGTGCTACCTTAAAGTCTGCAGGCAATTGTTCTTCTTGAAAAACGTCATAACTAACGTTTTTCTCTTTCAAAGCTTGCACTACCATTTTTCGGAATTTTTCCCGGCTGACATTTGCCGCATTGGTAGAAGCAATCAAAAGCCCTTCTTTATTTAAAATATCAACTGATTCTTGAACGAGTTCCCCATAATTTTTTGCCACCGAAAAAGTTTTCTTCTTATTACGGGCAAAGCTTGGCGGATCTAAAACAATAACATCGTAAGTCAATTCTTTTTTCTTGGCATAATTAAAATAGCCAAACACATCCATAACGTAGATACGTTGACTCTCTGGATCTATGCCATTCATCGTAAACTGTTCTCGTGTTTTATCCAAAGAGCGTTTGGCCAAATCTACTGAAGTCGTTTGGCTTGCTCCTCCAAATGCGGCGGCAACTGAAAAAGCACCTGTATAACTAAACATATTCAGAAGGGTCTTTCCGGCGACTAAACCACCTGCTAAAGCACCACGGACTTCTTTCTGATCTAAGAAAATTCCCGTCATTAGCCCTTCATTCATATAGGTTGCATAGGTCACACCATTCTCCATCACGACCAATGGCTCCGAAGCAGTTTCTCCCCATACATGACGCGTTTCAAAAGTTGGTCCCTCAAAACGTATTTTTTCATAAATACCTTTGATTTCAGGATAAACAGAGCGAAAAGCGGCTATGATATCTGTACTTTGCGTATAGATAAAAGCATTGTACCAGCTAAAAACGGCATAATCAGCATAATAATCTACAGTTACTCCGCCTAATCCGTCCCCTTCACCATTAAAAATCCGGAATGCTGTTGTCAAGTTATCTTGGAAAAAAGAAAGACGAGCGCTCTTAGCTTCTGAAAACTTAGCTTCATAGAACTTCTGATTTACAACCTCTGGGATTTGACTTAAAAGCCACCCAGCACCTTTATTTTGCTTAGATAAATAGCCTCTTCCTAAAAAGTTTTCTTTTTCATCAACAAAGTCAATAAATCCATCTTCCTGTGGAGTAGACTTTAAATCTTCGGCAACAATTAAAGGGAAGGCGCGGCGAAGCTTAAGTGCGGCTTGCTTTTTTACTGTGATTTTCTTCATAATATTATTGTATCAAAAAAACAGACCAGGGTCTGTTTTTTATTGCATTATTTTTCTGTAAGAGCGTCAAGTCCTGGCAGAACTTTACCTTCAAGAAGTTCCATAGAAGCACCGCCACCTGTAGAAATCCATGAGAATTTATCCGCACGACCAAGGTTGATTGCTGCTGCTGCTGAGTCACCACCACCAATGATTGATTTCACACCTGGTTGAGCAATGATAGCATCCATTACACCAATAGTACCTGCTTGGAAATCAGGGTTTTCAAACACACCCATAGGACCGTTCCAAACAACTGTTTTAGCGCCTTCAAGTTCTTTAGCAAAACGTTCAACTGATTTAGGACCTGCATCAAGACCAAGGAAACCAGCATCGACTGCTTCACCTTCTGTATCTTTAACTTCAGTATAACCAGCAAATGCATTAGCTTCTTTTGAGTCTACTGGCAAGATAAGTTTACCATCTGCTTTTTCAAGCAATTCTTTTGCCAAGTCAAGTTTGTCTTCTTCAACCAATGAATCACCAATTTCGATACCTTGTGCTTTGAAGAATGTATACGCCATACCACCACCGATGATAACTTTGTCTGCTTTACCAAGCAAGTTTTCAATAACACCGATTTTATCTGAAACTTTTGAACCACCAAGGATCGCTACGAATGGACGAACTGGGTTTTCAACAGCTTCTTGAATATAAGCAATTTCGTTTTCAAGCAAGAAGCCCGCAACTGCTTTATCCACATTAGCAGAAATACCTACATTTGAAGCGTGTGCACGGTGGGCTGTACCAAAGGCATCGTTTACGAAGATACCATCTCCAAGTGAAGCCCAGTATTTGCCAAGCTCAGGATCATTTTTAGATTCTTTTTTACCATCAACATCTTCAAAACGAGTGTTTTCAACAAGCAAGATATCGCCATCTTTTAATTCAGCAATAGCAGCTTCCAATTCAGCACCACGAGTAGTTCCTGGGAAGACTACTTCTTTGCCTAATTTTTCACCCAAAGCAGCTGCTACTGGAGCAAGAGATTTACCAGCTTTATCTGCTTCTTCTTTAACACGACCAAGGTGTGAAAAGAGAATTGCACGTCCGCCTTGTTCAAGTACGTACTTGATAGTTGGAAGAGCTGCTGTGATACGGTTATCATTAGTAATTACACCATCTTTAAGTGGGACATTGAAGTCCACACGAATTAAAACTTTTTTACCTTTAAGATCTACATCTTTAACAGTCAATTTTGCCATTTTCTGGAAATCTCCTATAAATTTTTATTTAGTAATAAAGTAATTATATCACAATTTAGGCAAAACTTTCTCTCCAAGCATTATCAATAAACTCACTGTTCATCATATAATATTTTCTTTATTTTTTCTTTCAAACGATATTTTTCCATTCGGTGCAATTCATCTCCCGCAAGATAGCTTTTAAGAAGCTCTCGGTAACGTAAATTTAGGTTTTCAAAAACTTCTTCAAGCAAACTACCCGAAATCAGAGTATGTTCCGGACAATCCCCCTTCCCTTTTAAAGCATCTGAATACTCATACACGTCTAAACCAGTCCCACAATCAAAACCCCTTTTAAAAGCCCGCTCCCTTCTTTTAATATCAATTAGCCTCTGCTTATAACGCACCTTAAAATGGCAAAATAGTTTTCTTTGCGTCACACCATCCTTTAGTAAATCATATAATACTAAACGTCCTTCCTGCTGATAGTCATCAATAGTCCAAAAATTTATAGAAATTAAACGACTATTTCTCCACACAATATGTTGGACAGAATGAAATATTTCTTCCAGTTGTTCTGTATCTAAATTATGCTCCATCATTCTATCTTTTTCTCCCCTCTAGAATAATTTCCAACTTATCGTAATTTATTTTGTTCTCCTCCTTCTAAAATGTGATCTACTCCTATATAGTAGAATACCATAGCTTCAAATAAATATAATTATCAAATTATTTTTATTTTTTAAATTTCTAAAACATAATCGAAATTATGGTCATTTTTTAAGTTCCAGAATATAAATTGACATTTTATCAAAAAAACTAGAATATTAGCACATATCTTTTCATCTTAGAGTAATAAATAACAATTCTCTGATATTTAACAAAACGACTAATCTTCACACATAACTATTAAAAAACAATATAAAAAAACCAAGAGTGCTAACACTCTTGGTTTTACTGATGCCGAGGACCGGTTTCGAACCGGTACGAAGGTTACCCTTCGCAGGATTTTAAGTCCTGTGCGTCTGCCAGTTCCGCCACCCCGGCAAAATATGGAAAATCCCCCACAACGGGAGAACTAACAAAGCGAACGACGAGATTCGAACTCGCGACCCCAACCATGGCAAGGTTGTGTTCTACCCCTGAACTACGTTCGCAAC
>NZ_CAKPUG010000005.1 GCF_934191625.1 uncultured Lactococcus sp. | reverse complement strand
CAGTTTTCAAAGGTCTATTGCTCTCACTAGAGATTCGCTCTCTCGCGACAACTATTATATTCTATCAAACTCATCTCCCCATGTCAAGAATAAACTGTGTTTTTTTCCGATTTTTTTCCTTTCGTTCGGTTTAGCCCCTCTGTTGTCACGTTTTCTGGGAGAAAAAAATCAGACTCCTTCGGTCTGATTTCCTGTTTTTTTATCTTTTACCTTCAAGATAGACCATCAAAATAGAAATATCCGCGGGATTTACTCCTGAAATTCGACTAGCTTGTCCTAAGGTTTCAGGATTGATTTTCTTAAATTTTTGTCGCGCTTCAGTTGCGATACTATCTAGGGCATCCCAATTCATATTTTTAGGTATACGTTTAGCTTCTAAGCGGTGCATCTTTTCAACTTGTTCTTTTGCTTTTTTGATATAACCTTCATAAGTAACTTCTGTTTCAATAAGCTCAATGATAGTTCGATCAAGTTTCTCCGAAGACTCACCGACAAACCTAATCACATCAGAATATTTCACTTCAGGCCGTTTTAAGAATTCAATACCTGTCAACGCATCTTTGATGGGGCCAAATCCCATCATTCCAAGTTTTTCTTGAGTATCCGCAAGTGGTTTAAGCTTTTCTTTATTGAGACGCGCAATTTCTGTTTGGTAAGAAGTGAGTTTTTCTTGGAAAGCGTTCCAACGTTCATCATCCACTAGGCCAATTTCTCGTCCTGTGGTTGTCAACCGCATATCTGCATTATCATGACGTAAAATCAAACGATATTCAGCACGTGAAGTTAATAATCGATATGGTTCTAATGTACCTTTAGTCACAAGGTCATCAATCATTACACCGATATAGGCATCGCTTCGTTTAAGAATAAGTTCTTCTTTACCTTGTACTTTAAGACTAGCATTAATCCCCGCAACTAAACCTTGTCCAGCTGCCTCTTCATAACCAGATGTACCATTTGTTTGTCCGGCTGTGAAAAGTCCTGAAACTAGTTTCGTTTCCAGTGTTGGCCGGAGCTGGTGAGGCAATACCACATCATATTCGATAGCATAGCCAGTACGCATCATTTTTGCATCTTCTAAACCTGGAATAGAACGAACTAAATCAAACTGAACATCTTCCGGTAAACTCGTCGATAAACCTTGGATATATACTTCTTCTGTATTTCTTCCTTCAGGTTCCAAGAAAAGTTGGTGGCGAGGTTTATCCGCAAACCGCACAACTTTGTCTTCTATAGAAGGACAGTAACGTGGCCCAACACCTTTGACAATCCCTGAAAACATTGGAGCACGATGCAAATTTTCTTGAATAATTTCATGCGTGGTTTTACTTGTATATGTAAGCCAACAAGGGATCTGCTCTTGGAGATAATCTTCATCTTTTGACAAAAAGCTAAAGTGATTAGGCTTTTCATCTCCAGATTGAATCTCTGTCTCATCATAATTAATACTTGATGAAAGTACCCGTGGCGGTGTACCTGTTTTAAAACGTCCAATTTCAAATCCCAAATTGCGTAAGTTATCAGCTAAGCTGACAGAAGCCAACGAATTATTTGGTCCAGAGGAATATTTAAGCTCTCCAATAATAATTTCACCACGTAAAGCCGTTCCTGTAGTAACGATAACGGCTTGAGCAGCATACTTTGCGCCAGTTGTAACTTTTACGCCCGTTACCTTTTCATCTTCAACTAGAATTTCTTCTACCATGGCTTGACGCAAAGTTAGATTATCTTGGTTTTCTACTGTATGCTTCATTTCTTGAGAATACAGCGCCTTATCTGCTTGTGCCCGTAAAGCCCGAACTGCAGGGCCTTTACCAGTATTCAACATTTTCATTTGAATATAGGTTTTGTCAATATTTCGACCCATTTCGCCGCCCAAGGCATCTATTTCACGAACAACTATTCCTTTGGCAGAACCTCCAATCGAAGGATTACAAGGCATAAAAGCAACCATATCTAAATTAATTGTTAATAAAAGCGTCCTTGTCCCCATACGCGCTGATGCGAGGGCTGCTTCTACACCAGCATGCCCTGCACCAATCACTATAACATCATATTTTTCTTGAAATTCCATAATTTCTCCATTTTTTCAAAACAAAAAGCCAAAGCCAGTGAAAAATACATGCTAAAAAGCACATATCTTCCCGAGCCTTGACCATCGAGTTTTTATGATAGGACTATTTTAACTCTTTTCAAAAATTTTTTCAAGAGTATTTTCCTGTTTATTTTTAAGATAATACTTCAACATCGCGATACAAGACCAACGAAGCGAGCTCCTCTACTGTTCGTGCTGACCCTTCTGGCAAAATTCTATCTTTTTCTTGGGATGTCGGATCATATTTCCCAGAATAATCAATCGTACCATTCCTTAATTTAACCGGAATAGGAGTGCCTTTTGGATAAATCTCAAATCGTGATCCGTTTTCAGGAGCAATTCCTTCCAAATACATCCACAAATAAACCTGACCAGTTTGTTCATTTATTCCTCCATATTGGAGATAAAAATCTCTTTTCTGCTTTGTCACTTTAGCATCTAATATACGTGCTCTTCTGCCATCAATATCACTTTCATAATTGACCCAATCCCCATGGATAGTTTCAAAATTCCCCATCTTTATTTGTTCAATATTAACTGTTTTTTCTGATTTATATTTATCCGCTTGAGAAAGCTCTACCGTTGGTGCTACCACAGAATGCTCCTCCTGTTTCACGGCAAAAATTAAAAGAACTGCAGTAAGTAGTAAAGCGATATCAGTGATAACAAGCAGCTTTTTCAAAGAAGGCTCCTTTCTATTCGGATTAGATTTTGATTATAAAATAATTATAGCAAAATAACTTTATCTTCAATAATATTTTACCTGATATCTTCTGCATGATAAAAGACTTCCAGATTAAGTTCTAGAAGTCTTTTATCTTTGGTTATTCTTTGTCCCAGAATTTATTGCAAAATTTTGGAGGTAATTCTCCAGAAGACTTACCATATGCCCAGCGCTTTTTTTCTGGGGGTAATACGTGCCAATCTTCTAGAAGCATCAAACTTTGATAACGTTGGAGATATCCTGCGCATTCTTCACACCAGATTTCATCTCCACTTTTCCAGAATGCAGCTAAAAGGTCATCTTGGCTTTTAAATTCTTTATAGCTTTTTGCCATTTTTAGCCATTCACTTTTATACTTTTTCAAAGCTTGATAGAAGTCTTCATATTCATCTACTGATTGAATATCTTTTTGCCAGTCTTCAAAAAACCACCATGGTTCATCATAGCCTGACATTGTGATTACTCTATACATATTTCTTGTCCAGCTTCTTTTCTTTAATATACATCTCTTGTTATGTATTGTAACGAAAAAAAATGCTTTTGAGAAATATTTTGCACTATTTCACTGATAGGTCAATATTCTTAATACAAAATGCAGCAAATTCTTCTAGACGTTCTATCTTTTTAGTCAGGTGCAAGAAACCTACAACTGCTTCAAAGCCTGTAGATATACGATAGGTCACAACATCTGTGTTTTTAGCTGTCGTTTTAGAGTGTGCGTTTCGCCCACGCTTGAAATAAAGAAGTTCTTCTTCTGTTAAAAAATTAACTTCTTCCATTTTACGAATCAAGGCAGCCTGCGCTTTAGCAGAAACATATTGAGTCGCTTGACGCTGAAGTTCACCAGGTTTAGTTAACCCTTTATCTAGGAGATGATCTCTAACAAAAACTTCATAAACTGCATCTCCGATATAAGCTAGAGCTACACCATTTAATAATTCTGCATCTTTTTTATTCACGATGCCACCTCACACCTTGAGCTGTGTCTTCCAGAACAATACCTTGTGCCTTCAATTCAGCACGAATATTATCAGCTTGAGCAAAATCTCGAGCTGCTCTTGCCGCTTGTCTTGCTTCTATTAAAGCTTCAATTTCCGCATCTACACTTGTATCCTGATTTTCAAAACGCAATCCAAGAATGAAGAGAATATCATCAAAGAATGCTTTAACTTCTAATCCACCATTTCCCTTATTTACCCAGGTAATGAAATCATAAAAAACAGTCAAACCATTTGCAATGTTGAAATCTTCGTCCATAGCAGCTTCAAATTCTGTTTTAAAATTAGCAAGAACTCCTAAATCAGCATGACCATTTATTTCAAGATTACGGTAGGCATTTTCAATTTTTTTGACGTTATTTTCTGCATCTTGCACAGCTTCATCCGTAAAATTAACTGGACGACGATAGTGCGTCGTAGCCAAGAAAAAGCGTAGAACTGTGGGATTTACTACTTCGAGCATTTCATGTACTGTTTTAAAATTCCCTAGTGATTTGGACATTTTTTCGCCACTAACATTCACAAATCCATTATGCATCCAGTAGTTCACAAATTTTTTTCCTGTTTTAGCTTCTGATTGCGCAATTTCATTTGTATGATGAGGAAATTCTAAGTCAGCTCCTCCAGCATGGATATCTAAAGTATCCCCTAAGAGGTCACCACTCATCACTGAACATTCGATATGCCAGCCCGGACGTCCTTCACCCCAAGGACTTGACCAAGAAATTTCATCTTTTTTCGCAGCTTTCCATAATGCAAAGTCCGCTGAGCTTTCTTTCCGTGAAGTTTCTTCATCTGTTCGACCAGAAGCGCCTTGGAGCAGTTCTTCTAAATTTTTATTCGCAAGCTTAGCATAGTCTTCTGACTTGCCAACACGGAAATAAACATCGCCTTCTGATTCGTAAGCGAACCCTTTATCCATTAAGTCTTGAATAAAAGTAATCATCTTGTCAATATAATTAGTTGCTCTTGGATTAACAGTGGCGCGTTTAACATTGAGAGCATCTGTATCTTGATAAAAAGCTGCAATATATTTGTCAGATAATTCAAGAGGTGTAAGACCTTCCTGAGCCGCCCCTTTAATAATTTTATCATCAACATCTGTAAAATTAGAGACGTAAGTCACTTCAAAGCCACGATATTCCATATATTTACGAATTAAATCGAAAGCAACAACAGAGCGTGCATTCCCTATGTGAATGTAGTTATAGACTGTTGGTCCACAAACATACATTTTGATTTTATTTTCTTCGAGGGGATGGAACTCCTCGATTTTTCTTGTCATTGTGTTATAGATGTGAAGCATGATAGCTAGCCTCCCTTTTTTCTTCTATGGACGAAATTTTCTCTGAGTCTTTCTGTCCCTTAACTCGAACAACTTTTGCTGGAATTCCTACCACGGTAACTTCGGGTGGGACATCACTTACGACAACAGCACCAGCTCCTACCTTGGCATTTTCACCAATTTCAATAGGGCCGAGTAATTGGGAGTGAGCTGATATTAAAGCCCCCTTGCGTACCGTAGGATGGCGTTTTCCTTTATCTTTCCCTGTTCCTCCAAGGGTTACTCCATGATAAAGCTTAACATCTGTTTCCACTATCGCTGTTTCACCAATCACTAGGCCAGAGCCGTGATCAATAAAAACTCCGTGAGCAATTGTTGCTCCTGGATGAATTTCGATTTGTGTCCAAAATCGCCAAAACTGTGAATTCATACGCGCCCAAAGTTTAAAGTTATGTGTCCAAAGCCAGTGACTAAAACGATGTGCTGCTAAAGCTTTCACTCCCGGATAAGTCAAGAGAACTTCTAGCCCAGTTCGTGCAGCAGGATCATTTTCTTTCGTGACACGGATGGCTTCCTGCCAAAAGCCTCTCTTTTTATTTTTCATATTCATTTATTATAGCAAAAATCTATAGGAAAAGCGCATTATACTGCGCCTTCCTCCTTTTATCATTCTGGTCGAATTGTTGATAATTCTGGAAATTCTTCATCTATCTCTAAAGCTTTGCGTTCACGATGCTCAAGCTTAGGACCAGATAGTTTTTCTTTATGATAACTACGATGGCCTCCATTGCCATTTTTCCCGTTACGGCGTTCTCGTGGTTTATGTTCAGGTTCCACATAACCTTCTGGTTTTTCTAATAAAGCACGTATTGACGCATCAACCCGTCCTTTGTCATCAATTTTTGTTATCTTAACCTTAACCACATCTCCAAGCTTCAAAGCATCTTCTACTTTATTCGTACGTTCCCATGCGAGTTCTGAAATATGTACCATCGCATCAGTATGACCGAAAAGATGCACAAATGCTCCAAATTTCTCGATTCTTACAACCTTGGCCTCATATACATCACCCACTTTAGCCTCTCGGACCAATTCTGTAATGATTTCTTTCGCACGATCAATAGCTGCCTGATCAGGTGAAAAGATAGAGCAAAGTCCGTCTTCATCAATGTCAATTTTGACACCTGTTTCTTCGATAATTTTATCGATTGTTTCTCCGCCCTTACCAATAACAACTTTAATCTTATCTGCATCAATTTTAATCGTATCAATTTTTGGCGCTGATGGTGCAAGGTTTGGACGTGGTTCCGAAATCGTTGCTTCAATCACATCTAATATTTCAAAACGGGCGCGTTTCGCTTGCGCTAATGCTTCTGCCAAAATTTCGGCAGTTATGCCTGAAATTTTGATATCCATTTGTAAAGCTGTAATCCCCTCGCGTGTACCAGCAACTTTAAAATCCATATCCCCAAAGTGGTCTTCCAACCCTTGAATATCAGTCAAAATAGTATAGTTGGAGCCATCTGAAATCAAGCCCATAGCAATACCAGCTACAGGTGCCTTGATTGGTACTCCCCCGGCCATTAAGGCTAATGTCCCTGCACAAATGGAAGCCTGAGATGAAGAACCATTCGACTCCAGTACATCCGCGACTAAGCGTATAGCATAAGGAAACTCTTCTATTGATGGCATAACTTGTTCAAGCGCACGTTCACCCAAAGCACCATGTCCAATTTCACGGCGTCCAGGGGCACCATAACGGCCAGTTTCTCCTACAGAATACTGCGGAAAGTTATAGTGATGCATGAAACGTTTTTTATATTCTAGATCTAAGCCATCAATGACTTGTGCTTCACCCATCGGGGCCAAAGTCAAGGTTGACAAGGCTTGCGTTTGGCCTCGAGTAAAGAGAGCTGAACCATGTGTAATGGTATTAGGTGTAAAGTCGATTTCTGCTTCTAAAGGGCGAATCTCATCAACTTTGCGCCCATCAGGACGAATTTTATCCTCGGTGATCAGTCGACGGACTTCTGTATGTTCCATTCCCTCCAGAATTTCAGCAACATCACGCATAATGCGCTCAAACTCCTCATGTTCAGCATAGGTTGCTTCATATTCTGCTTTGACACAATCCTTGACAGCTTGAGTGGCAGCTTCACGCGCAAGCTTTTCTTCCACCTGTACAGCAGCCTGCAAATCTTTATTATAGTCTGCAATAATTTGAGCTTTCAATGTTTCATCCACACGCAAGAGTTCAACTTCTGCCTTGTTCTTACCAACCTTGGTTACAATCTCATTTTGGAAAGCTATAAGCTCTTTAATTGCCTCATGTCCTGTGAGGAGGGCTTCGAGCATAACTGTTTCTGATAGTTCCTTTGCACCTGACTCTACCATATTAATCGCATCGATGTTTCCAGCGACAGCAAGTTCTAGATCAGACTGTTGCATCTGCGCTACATCGGGATTAATGACGATTTCTCCCTCTATATAACCTACTTCAACACCTGCAATCGGGCCATCAAAAGGAATATCTGAAATGGCTAGTGCCAAGGAACTTCCAAACATCGCTGCCATGCGGGCACTCGCATTTTCATCATAAGAGAGTACAGTATTGATTACTTGTACTTCATTTCGAAATCCATCAGCAAACATTGGTCGTATCGGGCGATCAATCAAGCGAGCAGTCAAAGTGGCATAAGTCGATGGACGTGCTTCACGTTTATTAAAGCCTCCAGGAAATTTTCCTGCAGCATACATCTTTTCTTCGTAATTAACTTGTAAAGGGAAAAAATCACCATGTGCCATTTTTTTCGACATCGTCGCTGCGGTCAGTACGGTTGTGTCTCCATAACGCACGACGACAGCACCATTAGCTTGCTTGGCAACTTGACCTGTTTCAACAACAAGTTCGCGTCCTGCAAAATTCATTTTGAAAGTTTCTTTTGTCATGTTTTCTCCCACTTTTCGAGATTTCTGTGCTTCTCATTTCTATCCAAAAATCAATTTCCTTTTCACAAGTAAACTCATTTTTGTCTAGAACAGCACTGTGCCCATTATACTATATTTTTGTTGATAAAAAAAGCTTCATTAGAGCAATCTATAACGGTTTTTGGCATTTTAGCTTCATAAAAGAAAACGCTCACTTTTTAAGGGGATTTTGAATATTTTTAATGCTTCTTTATTAAAAAAGAACAGCTCAAAACCTGTTCTTATAAAAATAATCAGTTTTACTGTAAGTATCTCAGCATTCTGATTTCCTCTTGTCTTCTTCAGCATAACCAGCTAAACAAAAAACTATTCTTGCTTTCTATCCATTTCATGCCAAAATTTATGTTTTTCAAGCATATAATCCAAAATATCAGTTTGGTAAACTTGCTCCAAAAAACTTCTAGAAAGTATTTCATTAGCTTTCCCATGATTTAAGATTTTCCCTTCCTGTAAAACTAAAATATTTTCCGAAAAAGAGAGGGCTAAATTAATATCATGAAAAACAGCAATAATGATTTGATTTTGGGAAAAATATTTATCAATATTACGTAACATTTCTAGTTGGTAATAGATATCCAAATGATTATTGGGTTCATCCAATAAAACAATTTGAGGATTCTGTAACAATGTCCGAGCAAAAAAGACGCGCTGCAATTGCCCACCAGAAAGTGTCGATAACTGTTGATCTTTTATCGTCTCCAAATTCAAGGCCGCCATCACTTGAGCCACACGTGCCTTATCTTGAGCATGCGCTACAGCCATGAAACGTTTTCTCAGTTGGGTATATAACCCCATCATCAATGTTTCATAGACGGAATAAGAAAAATATACAGTTGTATTTTGTGATAAAAGAGCCACTTTTTCTGCTAATTCTATTCTTTTTAATGTGGTCAAAGATTGTTCATTGAGCTCAATTTTTCCTTGATATTTTAGCAATCCAGCTAAGCTCTTCAAAAGTGTTGATTTCCCACTACCATTTGGCCCTAAAATTGCTAATCTTTCTCCTTTTTTGACAGAAAAAGTAATATCAGAAAGAATCCTTTTCCCTGAATACTCAACCTTTAGATTTTCAACTTTTAACATTTTATACTTGTCCTTTTCTAAAGAAAATATAACAGAAGAATGGTCCACCAATTAGAGCTGTTACCGCTCCAATTGGTAGTTCTCTTGCTTGAAAAATACTTCTTGCCAGAGTATCTGCAAGTACACAGAGCAAGCCTCCAATAATCGCTGAACTAGGCAAGACCCACTTATGTGTCGCACCAAATATTCGTCGAGCGACATGAGGTGCAATCAAGTCGATAAAGCCAATCACTCCTGTCATTGCTACGCTGGCTCCTGTGAGTAAGGTTGATATCCCAATTAAAATAACTTTCGTACGTTTAACTTCTACTCCTTGGCTAAGAGCAAAGGTATCACCAAAACTCAAAATATCCATTTCACGATGAAAGTAAATCAAGCAGAAAAAACTAAAAATAAAGAGTACAGAGAGAAGCCGAACATTTTCCCAGGAAGCACCCGAAAAACTTCCTAATTGCCAGAAAATAATACGCTGCATATAATCTGGCGAAAAAGTCATCATTAGGGTTAAAAAAGAATTGATAAACAAAGAAAATACCATTCCTACTAAAATGATAGTTTGATTATCTAGTGATTGAGAAAATTTTTGTGCAAAGAGTAAAACGATAAAAACGGTCAAAAGACCAAAAGCGAAACCACCAAGGCTCATCGAAATAGAAGTGCTCATAAAATTAATACCCAATAGCATCACAGCTGAAGCACCTAAGGAAGCACCTGACGATACCCCTAGAGTATACGAAGAAGCCAAGGGGTTTTGGAGAAGGGACTGCATTACTGTTCCACTAGCCCCCAGAGCTAAGCCAACAAGAAAACTGAGCAAAATCCGAGGCATTCGTACCTCAATAAGGATACTTTGCAAAAGAGCAGCAGACCTCTCCTCTCTCCCCAAAACAAGATTCATTAAATCATCTAGCGATATCGGAGCACTTCCTACATGAAGACTTAAAAGCATTGCTATTAAAGAAAAAACCAAAAGTAGAGCGATGATAGTTGGTCTATTTTTGTTTGAAATTTTTGAATTCATTAGGATATACCGCTTGAGCCATTTCTGTCATTGCTTGTACTATATGTTGATTGGGAAGCGAACTTCTTTCGTTATCAATAGAATATACAGTTTTATTTTTTACTGCTTTGACTTCTTCCCAACCTTTTAATTTTAAAATATCGTTAATAGGATCCGGCACATATTCTACATTTGTTAAGATTACATCTGGGTTGGCCATAATTGCTGCTTCCTCTGAAACTTTTATAGCTCCAGTTTCTTTCGCCATAACATTCTCAGCTCCAATTGTTTCAATCATCTCATTGATATAAGTGTCCTTTCCCATACTGTAAATTTCTGGTGAGGCAGCAATTTCAAATAGCACACGTTTCTTATGTCTTATACTTGTGGCTTGTTCTTTAAAAGCAGCGACATCTCTTTCCATCTGCCCAGCCAGTTGCTCCCCTTTTTCTTTTTTATTTAGAGTAGTCGCAACCAAGCGTATATTATCTTCAATTTCTTTAAAATTCTTTTCTGTGGGTAGGACGACAACTACTGTTCCTTTATCTTCTAGTTTCTTGATTTTAGCTTCTGATTGGAACAAGGTCAAATCACTCACAAATAAAAGTTCTGGCTTTAGCGCCATCATTTTTTCAAGATCCAAGTTCATGAGATCTGTCTGCTGCACTTTTTCCAAGCCATTAACATACTTGGGACTTTGAGTATCTACAGCAATAAGTTTATCTTTTTGTCCAAGATCATTAATCACTTGTGTTACTGCAGGAGAGAGTGACACGACTCTCTGAATATTTTGGGGAATTCTTACTTTCTCACCTTGAGGTGTCGTAATTGTAATTTTAGCTTGATTTATTTTTTGAGTATTATGTTTATCTCTTGTACATGATGATAAACTGACCACTACCAACAGTAGACCAAATATTGTTAATATCTTCTTTTTCATTTGTTCTTCCCCATATAAAAAAGCCACATCTGTATACTATAACCATACTCCACAAAAGTAGAGCTTTGTCTGTAGCTCCACAGTAAATAAAGGACTCCTAAGAAACTTTACCTCTTTGGATACTTGTTACGGCCTTCTTCTTATTATTTTTATTTTATCCCTACTTGAGACATATTATTTCTCTTATTTTACCATGTCCACCCTTAACTGCGGTAGCTAAAACACCTGACTTGCCATATACAATATATTTTTAAAAGGACACCACTACGTTTTAAGTATGGTCTCTTAAAATTTTCTTTATTCTAACCTTCCTCTACAAAACGTGAAAAGTTTCACGTAAATAGTGCTATGCAATCCCCCTCAAATTTGATAGAATAGACATATCATAATATTATAGGAGAAAAACTGTGACTTATTCTGACGCACAACTTAAACTTTTTTCACTGAACTCAAATCCTGAATTGGCTGAAAAAATTAGCAAAATTATGGATGTTCCTTTGGGGAAAGTAACTTCAAAACAATTTTCTGACGGAGAAATCATGATCAACATGGAAGAAAGTGTTCGTAATCATGATGTTTATATTATCCAGTCAACAAGTTGTCCCGTCAATGATAACATTTGGGAATTGTTGATTATGATTGATGCTTGCGTCCGTGCATCTGCACATTCTGTCAATATCGTTATGCCATACTTTGGTTATGCGCGTCAAGACCGAACTGCTTCAAGTCGCGAACCTATCACAGCTAAGCTTGTAGCTGATATGCTCGTCAAAGCTGGAGCAGATCGTGTACTCACTTTAGATATTCACGCCGTTCAAGTTCAAGGTTTCTTTGATATTCCTGTCGATAACCTTTTTACTGTTCCACTTTTTGCTGAATATTACATGAATCAAGGATTGTCTGGCGATGACGTTGTTGTTGTTGCACCTAAAAACTCAGGAATCAAACGTGCGCGTAGCCTTGCGGAATATCTAGAAGCTCCTATTGCCATCGTTGATTATGAAGATGACGATGCAAAACGTGAAAATGGTTATATCATTGGGAATGTTGAAGGAAAAAAAGTTATTCTCATTGATGACATCCTCAATACCGGTGTAACCTTCTCAAATGCTGCTTCTGTAGTACGCGAAGCAGGTGCTGGAGATGTTTATGCCGTAGCAAGTCACGGTCTTTTCACTAAAACTGCTGCTGACTTACTTGAAAAGTCAGGGATTTGTGAAGTTCTCGTTACAGATTCTGTAGCTACTAAAAATCGTAAGCCTAACAATGTAAAATACCTTAGCGTAGATAACCATATGGCAGATGCTATTCTTCGTATCCACGAAGGTCGTCCTGTATCTCCACTCTTCAAATTTGATAAAAATCAAGACTAAAGTCTACTCCGAGCTAAGTTTCAATTCACTCATCACCAGCTTTTCGCTGGTTTTTTATATGAAAAAAGCCACGCTGGCAAGACGAGACTTAACATTCAGGAAATTTTAATCGATATTTTGATTTGCCATACACAATATACCATATCTTCTTTTCGATGACGTTGTCGTTTGTTAACAGATTTGGAAAGGATTACTTTCTTCTCTCATTCTCTTTTCCATCTTCATGTGTTTCATCTTTTAATTTTTTATCCTCAAGAGTAATTCCTTTTGATTTGAGATAGACAAAAAGCTCTTGAAATAAAGGGTTAATCTGACAAATGAGTTGAAGCATTCGAGCAAAGAAAAAAAGCAAGGAAGTGTTGATGACAAATTCTATTTCATTACTGTACACTTTAACATTTGAAAAACTATAAAACTCAAAAACACCCCAAAATATTGCTATTGTTACACTATCAATCACAATCCTCTTCTTCAATGGCGGGACCATTTTTTCACCATCCTTGAGCCATGTCAGCCCTAAAATAACTATAATTAAAGCTGAGATACCCAATAAATTATATTCCATCTCTTCTTATTCCTTTCCTTTATGGCTGCTCACCTCTCTTAAATTTATTATAACTTTCATTTTTAAATAGTTCCATATCGTTTAAAAAATTATACTTTACTGCTTCCCAGTGTTATAATCGGTATAGGCAGATAACGATAATATAATTAATACATCTTTCAAGAGTCACCTCTCTGCCTAGGTGGCTTTTTTCATCTCCTGCACTTCATTTAATAATTTTTTCAACTCACTCACCTATATTTTTCTTAAAAAATTTAACGGAGGCGTTCGAATTACAGAAAAAAAATTTAAAACATGGTAATATAGAGATAATGGGAACTTGCGATTATTAAGCATTCGTATATAGTACATAAATGAAATACACACATTTGTTAAAGAGAACTACTTCACATAATCTTACAACTCCCTTAAAATAAGACTTTTAATAGAAACTCGAAAGAGAGGAAAGAACAATTATATATCTAGATAATGCCGCAACAACTCCTATACTACCAGAAGTTGTGGATATCATGACGGAAGTCCTTGCGAACAACTTTGGTAATCCGTCAAGTACGCACACTTTTGGCCGCCAAGCGAGCCAAATCGTACGTCAAGCACGAGAAACAGTAGCTGGGGTTCTGCAAGTTTCACCTGGAACAATTACTTTTACTTCTGGCGGAAGCGAATCCAACTCTACTGCTTTGGTAGGTTATGCTTTAGCCAATCGTCAAAATGGCAATCATATTATCACCACTGCCTTAGAGCACCCTTCAGTACTTAATGCACTTGACTACTTGAAAACACGCCATGGTTTTGAGGTCACTTTTGTTAAACCTCAATCTGATGGCTCTTTTCCTGCCTACTTGATTGAAAATGAACTGCGGGAGGATACAATTCTCGTTTCAATGATGATGGCGAATAATGAAACGGGCCAACTGCTTCCCATCAAAGAAGTGGGGCAACTTTTAGAAAATCATCAAGCTGTTTTTCATGTTGATTCAGTACAAACAATGGGTAAAATTCCTGTGTATCCGGCGGATCTAAAAATAGATTTTCTCTCAGCTAGCGGTCATAAATTCCACGGGCCCAAAGGTGTTGGTTTTCTTTATCACCGTTCAGGACTAAGATTTGACAGTATCATTCACGGTGGTGAACAAGAAGAAAAACGACGGGCAGGTACAGAAAATCTTCATTCACTTTTGGGAATGGCAAAAGCCTTAGAACTTGCTACAGACAAAATGAGCGATAATTATGCACATGTTGAAAACTTGAGAGCTTCACTTCTAGAAAGTCTTTCAGGTGTCGATTATTATATACATGAATTTGGTCCTAATATGCCACATGTGGTTAATATTGGCTTTCCAGGAAAAAATCATGATTTATTGCTTGCAAAACTTGATTTGGCAGGCGTAGCAATTTCAACTGGTTCAGCTTGTACGGCTGGTACAGTTGATCCTTCCCACGTTCTCGAAGCAGTCTACGGAAGTCAGTCTCCAAAACTTAAAGAAAATATACGTATTTCTTTTTCAGAACTCAATACTGAAGAAGAAGTTCACACTTTTGTTAAAGCACTAAAAGAAAGGGCACTATAAAAGATGGCTTTTATTACTGAAAAAAAACTTGAGGGCTGCAAATACAGCTACGAATTATCACCGAAAGTTAAGAAATTTACTCTAAAAGACACTACTTTTTCTCAAAATAAAGTTGGTAACTTTGAGTTTAAACGTATCCTTGAAGAAGTACCTAATTCTGGGCAAGGCTTCCTCCTTAAAATTATTATTAATCCAGATTTAACAGGATTTAAACTATCTGTTACTGATAAATCTGGATTACGTAATGTTAACATCTTTAAAAATGCTAGCGAAATTATCCAAGAAAAATTTTATTTCCAAATGGATGCCTTTGTTGATCGCGATATTTTTATTAAAAAAGAAGCCTAAAAAAAACTCCCTAAGGGGAGTTTTTTATGTATCCAAACTACTCTGCTGAAATCCATCAAAAAAAACCTCACAATAGTGAGGTTTCTCGGAAGTGAGATCACTTCAATAATTCTTTATGAATTATGCTTTGATTTCAGCTACGATACCTGAACCAACAGTGCGTCCACCTTCACGGATAGAGAAAGTAGTTCCTTGTTCGATGGCAACTGGGTGGATAAGTTCAACGTCGATGTGAACGTTATCACCAGGCATTACCATTTCAGTACCTTCTGGAAGTTTAACTGAACCAGTAACGTCAGTTGTGTGGAAGTAGAATTGAGGACGGTAGTTGTCGAAGAATGGAGTGTGACGTCCGCCTTCTTCTTTGCTCAATACGTAAACTTCACCTTCAAATTTAGTGTGTGGAGTGATTGAACCTGGTTTAGCGATAACTTGACCACGTTCGATTTCGTCACGTTGAACACCACGGAGAAGTACACCAACGTTATCGCCGGCAAGACCTTCGTCAAGTGTTTTACGGAACATTTCGATACCAGTAACAACAGCTTTTTTAGTGTCTTCTTTGATACCAACGATTTCGATTTCGTCGTTGACTTTAACAGTACCACGTTCGATACGACCTGAAGCTACTGTACCACGACCAGTGATTGAGAATACGTCTTCGACTGGAAGCAACAATGGTTTGTCAGTGTCACGTTCTGGAGTTGGGATGTATTCGTCAACGATGTCCATAAGTTCTTCAACTTTAGCAACCCATTGAGGTTCACCGTTCAAAGCACCAAGTGCTGAACCAGCGATTACTGGAGTATCGTCACCTGGGAAGTCGTATTCTGACAAGAGGTCACGTACTTCCATCTCAACGAGTTCCATAAGTTCTTCATCATCAACGAGGTCAGCTTTGTTAAGGAATACGATAAGGTATTTAACACCAACTTGACGTGAAAGCAAGATGTGTTCACGAGTTTGTGGCATTGGTCCATCAGTTGCAGCAACAACGAGGATCGCACCGTCCATTTGGGCAGCACCAGTGATCATGTTTTTAACGTAGTCCGCGTGACCTGGAGCGTCGATGTGGGCATAGTGACGTTTATCAGTTTCGTACTCGATGTGAGCAGTATTGATAGTGATACCACGTTCGCGTTCTTCTGGCGCAGCATCGATAGCTGCGAAATCAGTCGCTTTAGAATAACCTTTGTCAGACAATACTTTAGAGATTGCAGCTGAGAGGGTAGTTTTACCATGGTCAACGTGTCCGATAGTACCAATATTTACGTGCGGTTTGCTACGGTCGTAAACTTCTTTAGCCATTTTAAAATGTCTCCTTTGAGAAAAAATATATTTTTTATAGGTAGCAATGCTTTACACAAACTACCGTTCCTTAACATTATACTGGATTTTCGCTGTAAATGCAAACTTTATTGCTATTTATCTGGCTTTTTTTGACTTTTCGTAGTAAAATATATAAAAAATGATAAGGAGTAATATCGATATGGGATTAACTTTTAGAAAACGTGATGATTTCGATAAAATGATGGATGATTTAGGTGTCTCAACCCTTGATTTAGACACAGATAAAGCAACAGCAAAAACTGATAAACAAGAAGATCCATTTGCCAAATTCCTAGAACCAAAAGACTCTTCAAAATCTGAAAAAACTGATTCTAGTAAATAGTGTGACAATTTACTGATTTATTGCTAGAATAGAATTGAGAATAATAAATATTGAGGAAACTATGGCTTACAAAAAGAAACAAAAATCTACTTTTCAAAAAGTAACAATGGTTGTTGTCGTTGCGATGCTATTACTTATTGTCTTTAGCTCCCTAGCTATGGCACTATCTGCATTTTAAAAAATTGTTTGAAGCAATTTTTTTACATTATAAAAAGCTTGGATATCCAAGCTTTTTATTTTATTCAAATCCATCAACTAATACTTGAGGGAATTCATTTCTTACAATCGTAGCGCAACTTGAGCAAAGGGTTTGAAGATGTTCATTTTCATCAGTCCCAACGGTAACATCTGTACGGCGGCATCGGTCACATACTTCTCCTGCAGCTTGCTCCACAAGAATAGCTACATCATTAAATTTAAGTGCAGCTGCGGGTGCTTCTTCACTTGATACAGAGAATTCGGAAACAATGAGAAGTTGAGCAACATTTTCATCAAGGCTTACAAGAAGACTTGAAACTACTTCATTAGGATAAACAGTAACTTTTGCTTCAAGTGATTTACCGATTAATTTTGCTTCACGTGCTTCTTCAAGTGCTTTGAGTACTTTATCTCGGAAATCAAGGAAAGCTTCCCATTCACCGAGTAACTCTTCTGAGCCAGTGAACTCTTTAACTTCAGGCATTTCAGCGAGATAAGCAAACTCTTCTGTCTCAGCTCCAAGATAAGACCAGATTTCTTCTGCTGTGTGTGGCAAAATTGGCACTAAAAGTTTTGTCAAATCTGCAAGCATTGTATACATCACGGTTTGCATTGAACGACGATCTGCAGCATTGGCTGCTTCAATATATACAACATCCTTAGCAAAATCAAGATAGAAAGCAGACAAATCATTGGTCAAGAAGTTAATCACTTGCTTATAAACACTCATGAAATTGTATGAATCATAAGCTTCACGTACTGCTTTCACTAATGTATTGAATTTAACAAGCATATACTTATCAACACTACGTAGGTTTTCATATGAAACAGCATTTATATTTTTATCAAAATCTGTAGTATTTGCAATTAAGAAACGCATTGTGTTACGGATTTTACGATAGACTTCTGAAACTTGATTAAGAATCTCCATAGAAACCCGAACATCGGCTTCCGTATCCACAGAAGCTACCCAAAGCCGAAGAATATCAGCTCCTAATTTTCCTGTCACATCTGAAGGCAAAATAGTATTACCAATAGATTTAGACATTTTACGTCCTTTTCCATCCAGAACAAAGCCTTGTGACAGAACAGCTTTATATGGTGAAACTCCATTAACAGCAACTGAAGTTGTGATTGAGGAGTTAAACCAACCACGATATTGGTCTGAACCTTCAAGATAAAGATCAGCAGGATAAGATAGGTAATCTCGTTCGTTTAGAACACCATTCCATGATGAACCCGAATCAAACCAGACATCCATGATGTCTTTTTCTTTTGTAAATTTACCATTTGGAGACCCAGGATGAGTGAAGCCTTCAGGCAACAAATCTTTAGCTTCCCGTTCAACCCAAACTTTTGAACCGTGTTCAGCGAAAAGCTGAGCAACATGTTCGGTTGTTTCCGGTGTGATAATTGCTTCTCCATTTTCCGCATAGAAGATTGGCAATGGTACACCCCAAGCACGCTGACGAGAAATGACCCAATCTCCTCGGTCACGAACCATATTATAGAGACGTGTTTTTCCCCAAGGAATAATCCAGTCAACTTGTTCAATTTCACTTAGGATATTTTCACGGAAGTCATCAATTGATGCAAACCATTGTGGAGTTGCACGGAAAATAACTGGTTTCTTCGTGCGCCAATCATGGGGATAACTGTGAGTAAAGAAGTCAAGCTTCAGCAAAGCTCCTTTTTCTTCTAACCATTTACTTACAATTTTGTTTCCATCATCGTAGAAGATTCCCTCTAAACCAGGTGCTTCATTAGTATAGTAACCACGGTTGTCCACAGGTGACAGCACTTCAAGCTTATACTTGCGACTAAAGAAATAGTCATCTTCACCATGGCCTGGTGCACTATGCACAAGTCCCGTACCTGAATCAAGTGTGACATAGTCCCCATTCATAACCAATGATTCACGATCGTAAAATGGATGGTGAGCTGTCATCATATCCATTTCAGAACCTTTAAGTGTTTGAATTACCGCTGGGTTTTCCCACTCTAATGTTTCTGCCACCTTGCTAAGCATTTCTGAAGCAACAACAAATTTACGATTACCTACTTCTACAACTGAATATTCGTAGTCTGGATGTACAAAAATCCCCATATTTGCTGGCAATGTCCAAGGAGTCGTTGTCCAGATAACAAATTCTACATCCTCTGGCAAAAGACCTTTAACGTCTTTTGCTTTAAAAGCCACAAAGATTGATGCTGAACGAACATCTTGGTATTCAATTTCGGCTTCCGCCAATGAGCTTTCTGATGAAGGAGACCAGTAAATTGGTTTTTGCCCTTTGTAGATATAACCTTTTTCAGCCATTTTACCGAAGACACGAATTTGTGCCGCTTCATATTCGGGAAGAAGCGTCATATATGGGCGGTCCCAATCTGCTAAAACTCCTAAAGACTTAAAGTCTGAACGTTGCATATCTACTTGCTTAAGCGCATATTTACGGCACTCCTCAAGATAGTCTAACATGTCCATTTCTTTACGGTTCATGCCTGCTTTTGAAAGTTGTTGTTCAATAGGCAAACCGTGAGTATCCCATCCAGGAACGTATGGCGCACGGAAACCCGACATGGATTTATAACGTACAATAATATCTTTTGAAATTTTATTTAGGGCATGACCAACGTGGATATTTCCATTCGCATAAGGAGGCCCATCGTGCAACATAAACGATGGTTTACCTTCGTTCAGTTCTTGACGTGCTTCATAAAGCTTTGCTTCTTCCCATTCCTTTTGCCAACCTGATTCTTTATTGGGCAGACCTGCACGCATCGGGAAAGCCGTTTTCCCTAAATTCAATGTATCTTTAATTTTCATAATTTTACCTTCCTTTTAAACTTTAACTATTCTTCTAGTACTTCTTGATTTTCAGATTGCTCCGCTCACCATATATTATTATTTTTAATCTGCGAAAGCAGAAAGAATGATAATAAAAAAAACGGTCTTTCGAAAAAGGACGAAAGACCGTGGTACCACCTTAATTTTTCTCACAAAAAAGTGAGAACTCTTATGCACGTAACGTGTGCAGCGTCTAAACTTACTTAAGTTGGGCTTAGAATAATTTAGGTGATAAGCCGAAAAACAGGGAATATGAGACTTTCATCAACACTCATTTGCTGTAAATATGTTTTTCTTTTCTTGTCCTAAAATTAGATTATTTATGCTCAGGTGATTCTACTTCTGGTACTTCTGTTTGCATCTCTGGAAAAACTGGATAAGTCGACGCTTCATTTTTTTCAGTTTCTGTAACTTCTGAAGCTTCACCTTCTTCTGAGGGTATTTTTTCAGTTTCCTCTTCAAGAGCAGGTGCTAAAACCTCTTTCACAGTTTGTGGAATTTCAGTTTCTTCGACCTCAACTGTTGTTTCAGTTTCTTCCTTAACTACAGGTTCTGCAACTACAGGTTCTCCAGCAGTGATTTCTTCATTCTTAGCAGCTTCATCTTTAGTTAAATTACCTTGTAAAGAGGTATCACTTAATTGCATGTCTACAATTTCTTGGAGCTTTTCTTCAGGGTTAGTAATATGTGAAGATGTTGCTTCTAAAGTATCTTGCCAATCTTCTGAATGAATACTTGCCAACTGAGCCTCAATGATTGAAGTCATACGTTGGTGATAAAGACGCATTTTACGTTTCAAATCATCTGTATCGCGAACCAAGCGACGTGCATCATCCGAAGCTTGATTAAGGATTGTACCTGCTTCTTTTTTAGCTGCTTCAATGATTAGCTGTCCTTTTTGACTTGCTTCAGCGATGATACTATTTGATTCGCTCTGTGCTTGAACACGTAAATTATCTGCTGCATCTTGTGCAACGACAATAGACTTATTCAAAGAATCTTTCATATCGTCAAAATATTTTACGCGTTCACGCAAAGCTTTAAGCTCACGATCTTGATCTTTAATTTTTTGTGCAAATTCATCGTAATCACGAACAACGATGTCTAAAAACTCTTCAATTTCGTGTTTATTGTAACCACGCATTTGTGTGTTAAATGTTTTATTTTGGACATCTAAACTATTTAATGCCATAAGTACCTCCAATCTCTCAAGAGACTCTATCTTTTCTTATGATTCTTAGTAATTTCACATTCGATTTTCTGTTTACCTTTTTTGGTTTCTCCTAAAATTCTTAGAATTTTAATGCGACCCAGACCACGAACACTGATTAAATCTCCTGGTTCGACAGAATAATCTTTCTTTTCAATTTCAAGGTAATTTAATTTCACCTTTCTTGATTGTAACATATTTACGGCAAGATTGCGAGAAATCTCGAAAGTGCTTGCAATAATTTTGTCAATACGTAAACTCGAAGCTAAGACTACTTTTACAGCTGAAGCCGTCTCAGTTTTTATTAGCTCAGCAAATGTTATTTCGCTAAATTGTACTGCAGCAGAGCCAATTTTTTTGATATTATTCTGAAAGATTTCAAGAAGATGTTTCGAAACAAAAACTTGTACCCTTCCCTCACTTAAAATAATATCGCCAAGCTCTGAGCGCCGAATTCCCGTTTGACCTAAGAAACTTCCCAAAATTTGGGAATGCTTAAGTTGATGAAATTTCTTAGCATATGAAATTTCTAATAACGCTAAGTCAAAATCAGCAATGTCTAACTGATAAAATTCAGGAGCTATAATAATCTTAGTAAGTTCAGTCTGGGCAATATCCTGAGTAGAAAAAATCTGAAGTTGCCGCTTATTTGCTAAAGATTCGAGAATTTCAACTTCTCTAGGATTTAGAAAATAAGTAGTAACTACAGAGTAATTGGTTTCCACACGCTCCATCCAATCTAAAACGCGATCAATAAATTGCTTTTCATCAGGATGAAAGTGTTGGTAGATATTTTCATGACTCATAAGAAGCGTAAAAGAAGTTGTTGAATAACTTGTAAAGCAATTACACCAAGCACGATTGTAAAATCTAATCCTGCAAAGCGTAACGGAATACCTTCAAATAAGCTCAGATAAGGTCTTGAAATTTTGACGATAAAACGGCCTATAGCTGTATCATAAAGGCTTGGAATCCAGCTCATCAGAGCGTAAGCTACCAAAACCCAAGTATAGATACCAATCAGTCGAATTAAAATATATATTATCATAGTTTATTAAATATCGAAGTTTTCAAAGTTTTGCCCTGCCAAGATACTTAATTCTTGGGAAGCATCAACTGTGATATTCGCCGGTGTTAATAAGAAAATTTGTCCGCCAACATTTTGAACGTCACCATCAAGTGTGAACACAACACCAGTCAAAAAGTCAATTGAACGTCGGGCTTGCGTATCTGGCATAAACTTGAAGTTAACCAAAACAGACTCTCCGTTTTTAACGATACGCGCAGATTCCATAATATCAGAATAGGCACGGGGCTCTTTGATAGCAATTACTTGTCCTGCAGTTGTTGTGGCTTGATTCATCATAGGTTTTTGAACTTTTTTCTCTGTTGTTTTAGTATTGTTTGTTGTTGAAGAAAAGGGTGCTGGGCGTTTAGCAGTAGATTTTGCTTGTGCTTGTTTTTGTGGTTGAATCGGTCGATTCATCCCTGCAGATTTCTTTTCTGTATTTACTGTTGAAGACTTTTGCGGTTGTGCTTGTGGCTTTTGTGCCGCTACAACGGGTTCATCATACTCATCGTCGTCCTCTTCGAAAAATTTTTTTAATTTATCAAATTGATCTTTTAAGGCCATACTTCCCTCCGTTTTCAATGCTTAAGATTCTATACAAATTTTATTCAAAAAATGCTGTACCAATTCGAACAAAGGTCGCTCCTTGTTGAATTGCTCTTGTATAATCACGACTCATCCCCATACTTAATTCAGTACAAGGTATATTAGGAATTCCTTTAGCCGCAATTTCGATTTGCAATTGCTTCATCGAAGCGAAAATGTTATCCAACAGCTCATTATCAGCATCAATCGGCGCCATGGTCATCAAACCTACAATTTTCACATTATCTAACTGTAAAATTTCTGATAAAGCTTGATCTATATCTTCTGGTGCAAATCCATGTTTTGTCGCTTCTCCTGAGATATTGACTTCAAGGAAACATTTTATGGTATGTTCCGCACGTTTGTCAATTTCTTTGGCAAGCTTGACTGAATCTAAAGCATGAAAATAGTCAACTAAATTAATGACATCTTTTACTTTACGGCGTTGCAAATTACCGATAAGGTGCCAAGTAATATCTTTGTTTTCAAGAGCCTTATATTTTTCAAGAAATAAATCAGTACGATTTTCAGCTAAATGATGAATGCCCGCTTCAACTACCTGTGTTGCTTTTGCAGTATCGACATACTTAGTTACGGCAATCACCCGAACGTCTTGATTTGAATAAGGAGATGTGGCCTTAGCCACATCTACCTTGTTCAATATATTTTTAACATTTTCTGCTATACTCATTTATTTACGGAAAAATGGTGGAGTATCGATATCTTCATCTGTTGATGGAATACCTGAGAAGCTTGTAACATTTGATGAATTTTCACGGTTTTGATTTCCGTTTTGACGCGGTGAAGCATCACGACGAAGATCCCAATCACCAAAAGCTGAGCCTGATTTTTGAGAAGGAGCTTGCTGTGTTTGTGAAGGTTGCGCTGGACGTGAAGATTGTGCTGGACGTGAAGTTGGTGCTGATGCTTGTTTCATCGAAGTGTGTTGAAAGTTGGGTTGACGACGTGGCTCTTCAACAACTGGAGCTGAAGAAGTTCCTAAGTATTCATCAGTTGCATCTTGTGAAACTCCTGTTGCTACTACAGTTACACGAATTTCATCACTGAGTGAGTCATCAATAGATGTTCCCAACAAAATGTTTACGTCATTACCCGCTGCTTGAATAACAATTTCTGAAGCATCTTGAGCTTCAATAAGACTCATGTCCATACCGCCTGTAACATTGAGGAGAACATTTTCAGCACCTTCAATCGTTGTTTCAAGCAATGGTGAATAAATAGCTTTACGTGTAGCTTCAATAACACGATCTTCGCCAGTGGCAACTCCAATACCCATAAGGGCATCTCCTTTATTTGCCATAACTGTTTTCACATCGGCAAAGTCAAGGTTAATCATACCTGGATTTGTGATCAAGTCAGTAACACCTTGGACACCTTGGCGAAGAACATTATCTGCTTCACGCAAAGCTTCTGTCAAAGGCGTTTTCTTATCCACAATTTCAAGCAAGTTGTTGTTTGAGATGATAAGTAATGTGTCTACGTTTGCACGAAGATCTTCAATACCTTCTGTTGCAAAGTAACTACGTTTTGAACCTTCAAAACCAAATGGTCGAGTTACAACTGCAACTGTCAAAGCACCAATTTCTTTTGCAATTTGAGCGATTACAGGAGCAGCACCTGTTCCTGTTCCACCACCCATACCAGCAGTGATGAAGACCATATCTGCGCCTTCAAAAGATTGAGCAATGGTTTCTGCAGATTCTTCTGCTGCACGACGGCCAACCTCAGGTTGTGCCCCTGCTCCAAGACCGCGTGTCAATTTAGGGCCAAGTTGAATTACTGTGTCAGCTTTTGAACTACGCAAGGCTTGTACATCCGTATTAGCTACGATAAAGTCAACGCCAGAAACGCCTTCTTCAATCATGCGGTTAACTGCGTTACCACCGCCGCCACCAACACCGATAACTTTAATTACAGCGCCTTGAGCGATTTCTGTATCAAATGAAAATTCCATGTTTTTATTTCTCCGTTATTAAGTCGTTTTAGTCAAAAAGGTTTGAGAACATGTTGCGCATACGATCCACAACACCTTCTTTTTCTTCTTCAGGTTCAGCTGCTGGTTGAGCAACTGGACGAGCTGGAGCTTCTGTTTGGTAGAAGTTATTTTCTTCATAATCCATTGTCTCTGTTGTTGAAAGAACAGGTTCTTCATACTGTGCAACAGGAGCAACATATGTGCTATCAGAAGCGATGGCTTGTGATACAAGGCGATCAATATCTGTGCGCTCACCAACGTAGTTCACAACACTGATTACTTGAGCAAAAGCTGGGTTACGTAAGCCCATTTCGCTTGGTACGAAAAGACGCGCATTCATGCCAATAACTTTTGTTGCAAGGTTCACTGTACCAGGCATTGCTGCAGCACCACCCAGCACTACAATTCCACCAGGATAATCCAATGAACGCGTGTTTTCCAAATCTGATTTCACACGGCTAAAAATTTGTGTTAGACGGGCTTCAATAATTTGTGAAAGATAATATTCAGTGATTTCTTCTGGGTCTGATTGTCCCACAACGTCAACCGGGAAGTATTCTTCTTGGCTGGCGCGTTCTGTACTTGCTTCACCGTAATTCAGTTTCAAATCTTCTGCTTCACTCAATGAAGTGTTGAGAACAGTAGAAATGTCGCGTGTCACATAATCGCCACCTTCTGGGCTTGTATGCGCAAATTTAAGTTGCTGATCACGAACCGCTGAAACTGTTGTTTGGCCTGCACCAAGATCAATCATCACTGTCCCAAACTCACGTTCTCCCTCTGAAAGAACATAGTGACTCATAGCGAGTGGGGCAATCACTAGATTATCCACGATTAAGCCAGCACGTTCTACAACTTTACGAATGTTATGTACTAATGTTTTGGGACCAGTATAAATAATACCGCGCATACCTAAACGTACACCAAACATCCCGCGAGGATCAGAAATCCCTGTAAAATCATCAACTGTAAACTCAGTTGTCTCAACAGAAATTATCTCACGTTCAGGAACGACGCCACGCATCAACGCATTTTGCACTGTTTGCATTACATCATCCTCTGTAATTTCTTTCGAAGTCCCGATAATTGGTACCATGCCTTGGCAGTTTTCCATCTCGAGTTGATTGGCAGGAATGCTAACATTAATTTTGTCAATCGTAATTCCTGCACGTTCTTCCGCAGCATTAACAGCCTTGCGTAAAGCTGTTGCCACCTTTTCAATATCTACAATAATTCCATTTTTTAGACCGTCAGATTTTGCATTACCGACGCCAATTATATTCATTTCGTCTGAGACGTACTCCGCAACCAACACTTTAATAGTATTCGTACCGATGTCAACGCCCGTATAAAGTCCACTTTTTAGCATAAAAGCGACCCCTTTCCTCACATATCACAATTCATATTTTCAATTTATCGAGTTTACACTCACTCTATATTTTAACACAAAATCACAGTAAAACAAGAGTTCAACTGTGATTTTTTATATTATTTTCTATTTTTTTTAGCAATTGAAAAAATCGCCAAAGTGCCAGAACCTGTATGTGTTACAATCGTCGGACTCAGAGGACGAATGTCAACCTTGTCAACATGCTGTGCTAAGAAAAGTTCTTTCACTTCCTGAGCAATCGTTTCACTACCAGAATATGCCACAATTATACGTGAATAAGCCGCATCCATCTCTGCAAGCGTCATGTCAACTAAGCTTTTAATTGCTTTCTTCTTTCCACGCACTTTGGTCAGTTGTGTCAACTTACCTTCTGCATCTACTGTAAGGAGAGGTTTAATATTAGCCATCGTCCCCACCATAGCTACAGCTTTGGGAATGCGTCCTCCGCGTGCAAGATGGTTCAAGTCATCAACCATGAAAAGACTTTTGAGGCGTAAAATAAGCCCTTCAAAAATAGGCAGTGCTTCGGCCAAACTCTTGCCAGATTCACGTAGATTCACCATTTCTTGCACCAAGAAACCTTCTCCTGAAGCTGCAGCCAATGTGTCCACTACCGTGATTTTAGCTTTGGGATATTCTTCTAAAACCATTTCACGAGCGATAACAGCAGACTGATAAGTCCCTGATAATCCAGATGAAAAAGCCAGATACACAATTTCTTCTTCTGGATTTTGGCTTATAAATTTTTTGAACAACTCCGAAAACTGGCCAGAGTTAATTTGTGATGTTTGAACAGTTTTACCTGCTTTAATTTCTCGGAGAAGGTGGTCATTACTTAGGCTATTTTCGCCAATAGTTGGATAGGTTTGCTCGCCAATAGTGACAGTCATTCCTAATACAGCTATATTGTGCTTTTGTAAATAATCTTCACTCAAATCCGCTGTTGAATCGGTAACAATGCGAAAAGTCATCTTTTTCCCCTTACATTTTATTTCTAAAAATTTCGTACATTAAAATGCTAGCGGCAACACTTGCATTCAAGCTTTGAACATGCCCAACCATTGGAATAGTAATCATTTCATCAACTTGTTTTTTAAGGTTTTGACCAATGCCTTTTCCCTCGTTACCAATCACTAATGCAACTTTCCCTGAAGTATTCCATTTTGAATAAGTTGTACCATCCATGTCTGTTCCAAAAGTCCAAAATCCAGCTTCTTTTAGCTTAACTAACGTTTGGGAAAGATTAGTGACACGTACTACCGGCACGTGTTGCAAAGCACCTGTACTTGCTTTTACTGCTGTTGGTGTAATTCCTACCGCGCGGTGTTTCGGAATTATAATTGCATCGACCCCTGTTGCATCTGCTGTTCGTGCAATTGAACCTAAATTATGAGGATCCGTCAGCTCATCCAAAATTATAATTGTCGCGGTTTCCTTGTCCGAAATTTGTGCTAAAATTGTCGCTAATTCAGCATAAGCAAATTCTGCGACACGTGCAACAAAACCTTGATGAACACCGTTTTCTGATATTTTATTTAATTCAGTTTTTGGAGTCCAAGAGATGTTTACTTTTTTTTCACGCGCAAGTTCTTTGATTTTCTCAACATTCTTTCCACGTAATTTTTCCTCGACATAGAGTTTATTGACTACTCCTGCATTGAGCGATTCTGTTACAGCATGTAAGCCATATATGATATCCGTATTTTCCATAATATTATTATAGCAAAAAAGATGTCCATATGGGACATCTTCTCTTCTTTTAAGCCAAAGCTCCCATGGGATCCCAAGGTAAGAGGATCTGAGGTTCAGCGTTATAGGCTGCAAGTTCTTCAGGCGTGAGCAAATCTTTACGTACTACGATTTGGTAGGTATATTCATCCATCCAAGCATCAGAAGCTACAAAATAGCCTTCTTTACCGACATCCTTACCCCAAGAGTTTTCAACTTTCCATTTTGTAGGTGTTCCATTTTCATCCAAGTCAACACCTGTTAAAACCATAGCATGTGTCATCAAAGATTCAGCATAATCTAAGCGTGAGGCTTTATCCTGTGTAAACTGAATATCAAGCGCTGTCTCAAAATCATACGCATCAAGAGTCAACAAGCCATCTTTACGGTTTGAGACTTGTCCAACATCACAGCCAAACCAAACTGTTTCGCCTGCTTGCATTTGTGCAATTGCTAGTTTTTTGAAACGATCCATATCAAGGTTCAAATGCTTAACATCTCGGGCTCCAACAACATTCCCCAAAAATTCAATCGTATATGATTTGTTGTAAGGTTTATCTTCTGTTGGTGCATTAATGACTGAAACGTAGTCATCAAGTTTGATATCTACATATTGAGCATAAAATTCTTGGGCTGTGCCTGAGAATTTTTCTAATGCGCTTTCTTTGTCACGGAATGCATACTCAAAATGTTGCGGAGGAAGTCCAAGAGTTGCTGCTAAAAAGTTAAAAATTTCTTGTAACAAATTTTCTTTAAGAACTTGTACATCTTCGCCCTTTGCCAGTGCTTCTCTCAATAATTGAGCATCTTGACGTAGTAATTTGTCTAAATACTGGTTGAGTTCACGTGAATTAGAAGAAGCTGCTGATTCAGGATAAATATCTTTAGGCACAACACCGTATTTTTCAAAAAGCGCCACCACCATATCCCATTGTCCACCATCTTGTTGTGGGGTTTGGAGTAAAAATTTCAAGCGACGATCATCCATGTCTACATGGTTAATGATTTGTTCCATAAACCAATTTGACTTTTCGTATTTATCCCAAAAGAAAGTGTAAGCCTGTGACAATTCAAAGTTCTCTAACTTAAATTGACCAATCATTTTATGACGGAAAGTATTCAGTGCAGCAAACATCCAACAACGTCCTGACTGTTTTTGATTCGTTACTTTATCTTTGGTAAGATCAATTGAAAATTCCGGAATATTGTTGGCATGTGAGCTGCGAACTTCCAAAGCATTAAGAAGCCCATTTTTCGTCGCTGCATTTTCAACAGCACGAAATTTAGGGTTTTCTGCAAAGTTGTCATAAAGTTTTTGTGTGAAATCTTGAGTTATAGTCATTTCATTCTTCTCCACTTCCATGTATTGATTTTATTATTATAACTTTTTCTAGTGAAAAAGTCAGCTAATTATCGTTTATTTCATATTGTTCAGAAAATTCATTAATGTTTGGGCAGATTTACGCCCAGCTTCAATAATAAATTCGTCAAACTTCACATTTGCATCATGACTTGCTGTATCCGACATCGCACGAATAATAACAAATGGTTTCTTTAAGGCTGTTGCTGCTTGGGCTATAGAAGCCCCCTCCATTTCAACGGCCAAAACTTGTGGGAAATGTTTTTTAATTTCCTCAATCCGACTATCGCTAGAAATAAAGCTATCAGAACTTGTAATCAGACCCACTACAGGGTTATCAATAGCTTTTTTCAACTCTGAAACAAAATATTTACTGCTCTCAAAATAAAGCGGTTGTTGCGCCATTTGCCCAAAGGCATAACCAAAGGCTGTAACATCTACATCATGATAAGCCAGTCTATCCGCAACAACAACATCTCCTATTTCTAATTCATGGTTAACTGCACCAGCCGAACCTGTATTAATAATTCCATCAACAGAGAAAACTTCAACCAGCAAAGTAACTGCCATTGCAGACATTACTTTTCCTATTCCAGATTGGACCAACACAACTTCATGACGTCCTATAGATCCTGTATGAAAGACATAACCATGACGTGTAATCTTACTTGCATGGTCAAGATTTTCTACAAGAGTACGCAGCTCTTCTTCCATTGCACAAATAATTCCTAATTTCATTTTTTATTCTCCTTTTTCGTTCATTGTGGTAAATACATTATATAGTATAAAAGTTTAAAATAAAACCCCACATACATGTGAGGTATAGATATCATTTAGAAGTAATACCAGAAAAACAAAATTCCTATCCCAATTACAACAAGGGAAGTAATAAGAAGCCATTTATTTACACGGCTACTTCGTTTTTTCTGCTTAGCATTTTCAATACGACGGCTTTTATAAACAGCATTTTTAGATAGATCACGTTCAAGTTTATCATACTTCTCCGAAATTTCTCGATCTTGCTCTAATTCTTCTTTGAGACTTCTCTCTAAACGTCTTCTTTTTCGCTCTGCATCCTCAATGATATCATCTGTCAAAAGTGGTTTAGGCATCTAAATCTCCTTGCGCTTTCAGATTTTTCAGTTCCCAGTACCAAACCGTCATGATTGTCTTGGCATCACAAATCTGCCCTTCTTCAATCATTGTTTTAGCTTCTGGAAGCGTCACTTCAACTATTTCGAGAAATTCCCCTTCGTCCTTAGGACGGGGTTTTTCCACCTTAGTGAGACCAATCGGGAAATAAAGATATGTTTTTTCAGATGAAAAACCAGGTGTACCATAAAAGCTTGTAATTTCGACAAGTTGTTCTGCTGTGTAGCCCGTTTCTTCTTCTAGTTCACGTAAAGCAGCAGCTTTTGGATCATCCAACTCGTTAGCTTCAAGCTTCCCCGCAGGCACTTCATAATTGAATTTTTCAAAGGCTTTACGGTATTGTCCTACTAATACAAGCTTATCTCCAATTATTGGCGCAACTGCAACACCACCGTTATGAAAAACTAACTCCCTCGTTGCCATTGTATCATCCGGTAAGCTCACTAAGTCTTTTACCACTCGAAAAATTTGTCCGTGAAAAATTTGCTCACGAGACAAAGTGGGTTCTTCAAACTTTTTCTCGTCAAATTCTCGCATGTTTATCTCCGTTATCTTTATTTTCTTATGTTTTATTCACCACGAAAATGCGGCAAGCGTCGCGCTGCACCTGATTTTTCAACTTGACGTGAACGCCCAATTGCGATACTTTCTGGCGCAACGTCTTTAGTAATTGTTGAACCTGCAGCAGTCAAAGCATTTTTACCTACACGAAGTGGTGCAACTAATGTTGAATTTGAGCCAATAAAGGCAAAATCATCAATTTCCGTATTATATTTATTTTGACCATCATAATTTACAGTGATTGTTCCAGCACCGAAGTTTACTTTTTCTCCAACTGTTGCATTACCAATGTAAGTAAGGTGACCAGCTTTTGTCCCTTTACCGAGTGTTGAGCCTTTGATTTCAACAAAATTACCCACATGTACTTTTTCACTGAGAACTGTTCCCGGGCGCAAGTGAGCATAAGGTCCAACGTTACTCATGATGTTCATTTTACTACTTTCAACCCATGAAGAACGGATTTCACAATGAGAGTGAATTTCGGAATCCTCAATGCGGCTTCCACTTGTGATTAAGGTTTTCTTACCAATAGTGGTATTCCCCATAATTTGGACATTGGGTTCAATAACCGTTTCTTCACCAATTTCGATATCTGCGTCAATGTAGGTTGTTTCAGGATCAATGAGTGTTACACCATTAACCATATGTTGATGGTTGATACGACGACGCATAATTTTTTCTGCTTGGGCTAAAGCCACACGATCGTTTACACCAAGACTTTCATCAAAGTCTTCTAAAATATGAGCAGTAACAGTTTTTCCTTGCTTTTTAAAAATTTCGATAACATCTGTCAAGTAGTATTCACCTTGTGCGTTATCTGTTGTGATATTTTCTAGTGCTGAGAACAAGGCTTTGTTATCAAAGATATAAGTACCCGTATTAATCTCTTGGATAGCTTGTTCTTCGGAAGAAGCATCTTTTTGCTCTACAATTTTTTCTACACAGTCTTCAGCATCACGAATAATACGTCCATAACCTGTAGGATTTGGTGCAATAGCTGTCAAAATAGTTGCAGTAGATTTTTGTGCGACATGATACTCAAATAACTTCTCTAAAGTTTCACCTGTAATTAACGGTGTGTCTCCCGCAATAACTAATGTTGCTCCTTCTTCATTTTCAAGCAAATCTGAAGCTATGCGCACCGCATGACCAGTTCCTAACTGCTCATCTTGTTTCACAAAGTTAGTTTCTTTGGGAAGAGTTTCAATAACTTTATCCGCTTCGTGCCCAACAATCACAATACGTTTTTGCATATCGACTTTATTTACACTTTGTAAAACGTGACCTAGCATTGTTTTCCCAGCCACATTGTGAAGAACTTTCGGTAAAGACGATTTCATGCGCGTACCTTTTCCAGCCGCAAGTATAATTGCATATTTTTCCATTTTATATGGCCTCCAAAACTTGTTAAATTTCTAATAGAATATACATCGATTATATCACATTCTAAGAGTATTTCTAATTATTGTCTTTGTTTCTATAAATATGCTAAAATATATGCTAAAATGAAGGAAGTTCTACTATAAAGAAAATGGAGATAAAATGAAAACAATTGGTTTTATAGGTGTCGGTAAGATGGCATCTGCTATCATTACTGGACTTGATAAGTCAAATGTCCGCGTGCTTATTTCAGGGCGTGATTTAAGGAAAACCCAGGAACAAGCTGATAAATTAGGCGTATTTGCGAGTCACTCACATGGTGAACTTGTTGAACAATCTGATCTCATCGTTATGGCTGTTAAACCTCAAATTTTGCCTGACATTATGGAAGAGATTTCCCCTCTATTTACGAAAGATAAAACCCTTATTTCTATCGCAGCCGGTTTCGATTTGGAAGCTTTATCAGACATGTCTAAAACATATGACTTCCCTATCATCCGCGTAATGCCAAATATTAACGCCCAAATTCAAAAATCAACTTCTGCTATCGTACGCAACGAGTATGTAAGTTCTGACATTTACCAGTTAACTCAAGAAATTTTCTCTTCAATTGGGACTGTTCATGAAGTTGCAGAAAAAGATTTTTCTACTTTCACAGCGATTGCTGGTTCTAGCCCTGCATACATCTATATGTTTGTCGATGCCTTGAGCCGTGCAGGTGTCCTTCATGGTATCCCGAAAGAACAAGCTACAAAAATCGTTGCCGAAACTGTTGCAGCTTCTGCTCAAATGATTTTAGAATCTGGCGAAGGCCCTTGGACTTTGGTCGATAAAGTTTCAAGTCCTGGAGGCACTACTGTTGCTGGTGTTGTTTCTTTAGAACAAAATAATTTTGTATCTACAGTAATTGATGCAATCACTGCAACAATTGAAAAAGAAAATACTTTAAACTAAACCCTCTTTTATGACCGCATAAGCTTGTAAAATATCTAAAAATAGTGTAAGATAAGTAAGTAGTTTTTTACAACTCATTCTTGGTTTTGCGCTTTGCCTGCGCTCTACTCGGTATGAGCACTAAATAAAAAGGAGAAAAACTCATGGCAATCTCAAAAGAAAAAAAACAAGAAATCATCAAGCAATACGCACGTACTGAAGGCGATACTGGTTCACCTGAAGTTCAAATCGCTGTTTTGACTTGGGAAATCAACCACCTTAACGACCACATTAAAACACACAAAAAAGACCACGCTACTTACCGTGGATTGATGAAAAAAATCGGTCACCGTCGTAACCTTCTTGCTTACCTTCGTGAAAAAGATGTTCAACGTTACCGTGAGCTTATCGCTTCACTCGGTCTTCGTCGTTAAGACTCAGAAAAACTGTCTGCGGACGGTTTTTTTATTTTACTATACAAAAAAACTTCCTTAAGTTCTGGAAGTTTTTTTGTTATGATTATTGTTCCGTTGTCTTTTGCGTGTCTCCATTGCTTGAAGAAGAATTTTTTTCTTCGCTTGTAGAGTTCTTCTCTTGTTCTGTTGAAGCCTCTGTTGTTGTCGCTGGAGTCGTTTCAATCGTTGTTTCCGGAGTGGTTTCTGGTGTTGTTTCTGGTGTTTGATTGCCACCAGTATCGCTATTGTTAGCCTTAGCCACCGTCAAAGTGATTTTTGTATTTGAAGGATTAAATTCTTTTCCTGATTCAGGGCTAGTTTGTGTTACATAATAACCATCTAAGTTAGAACTTGAAACCTTACTAGCCGTGCTAGCATCAACAAAAGTAATATTTGATGTAGGTACTCCTAAACTTTCAAGTTGATTGAGGTAACTGATTGCTGAAGTTGAACTCAATCCACCTGAAGTAAGGGCGAGAGCAGGCATAATCACTGTTTCACCTTCGGATACATCAAATGTAATTTGATCATTGCCTGTTGGGTCAAAAAACTCTCCTTTAGCTGGCGTTTGTTTCACAATAGTACCTGAATCTTCAGAGCTTGACACATAGTTTACTTTAATTTGGCTCTTACTAATATTTTTATCCAAAACAAGCTCGTCAACCACGTCTTCATATTTTTGTCCTACGTAGTCGTCCATCTTGAAGCCAGTTGCCCCTTGTGAGACATAGATATCTACTTTGCTATTCTTTCGAACATTCGATCCAGATTCCGGATTTGTACGGGTTACTTTATCTTTATCAACAGATGTACTTAATTCAGGAATAATATTTCCTATAGCAAGATTTTTCTCTTTCAGTTTGCTTTCTGCTTCTGCTTGGGTCATATTTGTCACATCAGGAACAGAAACATTTTGAGGAGTTGTAATCATCCAAGCTGTAACACCACCTGCGATAAGCACAAGAGCAAGAATAATCCAAGCGATAAGGCCTTTACGTGATTTTTTCTTTTTCGTTTCAGCGTCTGCTTTCACCTTATCTTCAGTAGTATTATCTTTAGGTTCATCCTTTTGCTCTGACTGCGGATGATCAATTAGTGGCTTTGTATCATAAGGGTTGATTAACTTACTAGGCAAAGCTTTGGTTGCATCTAAGTCTTTATCAAAGGTAAGTTTTGGTTCTCCTTTACGATCCAAACTTGTAGCTGTAGCAAGATCGGTCATCATCTCTTCAACATTTGCATACCGATTATGAATATCTTTAGCTGTCGCTTTGATTACGACATTTTCCAAAGCTTGAGGTACATTTTTATTGATATTGATAATACTTGGAACATTTTCTTGGAAATGTTTCAAGGCAATTGCTACTGCAGAATCTCCATCAAACGGGATTTGCCCAGTTAATAACTCAAACAAGATGATACCTATAGCATAAATATCTGACTGAAGTGTAGCATTTGCACCACGCGCTTGCTCTGGTGACAAGTAGTGAACACTGCCAAACATCGTATTAGTTTGTGTTAAACTCGTTTCTGTCAAGGCCTTAGCAATACCAAAGTCTGTCACTTTCACGTTACCACTTTGCGAGAGGAGCACGTTTTGCGGCTTCAAATCACGGTGAATAATACCGTGGTTATGCGCGCATTCCATAGCAGAAAGTATTTCTGAAGTAATGTTCACTGCTTCATCATTTGACAAAGGCGCGTGTTCATTGATGTATTGTTTTAAAGTCATACCATCAACATATTCCATAACAATATATTGTTGATTTTCAGACTCGCCTACATCAGAAATACTAACGATATTAGGATGAGAAAGTTCTGCCATTGCAAATGCTTCTCTTTGAAAACGCGCTATAGCAATATTGTCGTTTTCAAAATTAGAGCGCAAAACTTTAATAGCGACTTGCCGATTGTCAAGATAAGTATCTTCACCCTGATAGACATTGGCCATACCACCTCGACCAACTTCTTTGATGATTTTATAGCGATCTGCAAAGATTTTTCCGATTTGAATCATCAGTCAACCTCCACATCTTCATTCACCACTGCAGGTTCTTCATCAATTTTCACTAAGATTACTGTGATATTATCATGACCACCTGCTTCATTTGCAAGTCCTACAAGGATTTCCGTTTTCTCTTCAATAGTAGCTTCAGAGTATACAACTTCTAAAATTTCCTCAGAAGAAATCATATTGGTTAAGCCATCAGAATTCATGAGAAGATAATCCCCTGGCAGCACCTCGACAGCTTGTAAGTCTGCTTGCACTTCAGCCGACTGCCCCAGAGAACGGGTGATGATATTTTTGTTAGGATGTACTTCAGCTTCTTCTTCAGTAATTTGACCAGCATCGACAAGTTCTTGTACTAAAGAATGGTCTGTTGTTATTTTTTGTAATTGACCATCACGGATGAGATAGGTACGGCTGTCACCAACGTGTGCTGAAATGACTTGACCTTCTTGCATCACTAAAGCTTCAAGCGTTGTGCCCATCCCTTGATATTCATCAAGTTTACCTAAATCTGCAATATTTTCACTTTCATTACGGATTTGGTTGCGCAGCCATGTTTCCATTGTTGCAACAGGTGTCCCATCATCAAAAAATGATTCAGACCACAATTTTCCCAAATCCTCAACGGTTAATTTACTAGCGACATTACCTGCTTTATGACCGCCCATACCATCTGCTAGAAGAAATAGACGATAGCCTGCGCGGTTAACATAAGTGCCTGCAAAGTCTTGATTGGCAGTACGTTTCATACCAATGTCTGATAAAATACTATATTCCACTTTTGCTCCTTATAAAAGAATTAAAGTTTTCTGAATTTCGCAATAAAGAAACCATCTGTATGGTACATTTCCGGTGTAATGAAAATACAGCCATCTGTAACAATATCCTCTTTTTCGTGCGAAATTTCCACCTGTTCATATTCTGGATGAGCCTCAAGGAACTTCTTGACGACCTCAAAGTTTTCTTCATCAAAAATTGTGCAGGTACTGTAAACCATTATACCATTTTTCTTCAGCTTTTTCGAAGCACTGTCCAATATTTTCAATTGGATTTCCTGTAAATTAAGAAAATCAGAGCTATCTTTACGATAACGAATATCAGGCTTGCGACGTATCAAGCCAATCCCCGAACAAGGCGCATCAACTAATATACGGTCAAAGTCCTCCTCATCTGCGAAACGTTCTGCTAGTTCTGTTGCATCTGCTTTGACTGTCGTAATTTTCTCCCATACACCTTGGCGCTCAGCATTATCTTCAATAAGCTTTAGCTTATGATCGTATAAATCACAGGCTGTAACATGTCCTGTATCAAGATATTGAGCGATATGGGTTGTCTTTCCACCTGGAGCAGCACAAGCATCAAGTACGCGCTCACTACCGGTTAAATCAAGTTGTGGTGCGACCAACTGACTCGTCTCATCTTGAATAGTAATTTTTCCTTCAATAAATGCTTGACTATGCGCAAAATTTCCATGATCCGCCACACGGCCAACTGGAGATAGCTCTGAAGGGACCGTGTTAGGAATAGTAACTTGGGGATCAATGATTCTGAGACTAGCTTTACTTGGTTTTTCTAAACTCTCTAAAATCATTCCTGTACGCTTCCCACCAAACTGACGTACCATTTTATCTAGAAGAAGCTTAGGCATGGAATATTTAATTTCCCAAGTTTTTGGTTCCTCATTCCGTCGCTCCGAACGCATGAAATTACGCAGAACAGCATTAATGAAGTTTCCTGCTTGCTGCCCATCCTTACGTTTAGCTATCTTAACAGCTTCATCAACGGCAGCTGAAGTTGGGACTTTATCCATAAAAAGAACTTGGTATATAGTCATCATCAAAAGCATCTTAGCCCAAGGTTTCGGTTGTTTTTTAAAAAATGGCTCTAAGTACCATTCTAAAAGTTTTTCCTTAGCTACCACCCCATAAACCAAAGCCGTTACAAAATTACGGTCTAAGTCCGAAAGTTCTACTTCACGTAAGGTTCTATCTAAGGCAATATTCGCATAAGCATCATTCCCAAAAATATCGTTAAGCACATCGAGTGCGACTTGTCTTGCATTACTTGCCAAATTGATCACCTATATTTACTTTCTGTCCTAAACCATTGAGAAAACTAACAATATCCATTTTGGGCTTTCCAGCAGGCTGTACTTCTAAAAGCTCTAAAGCACCGGAACCCGTCGCTACTACGAGTGATTTTTTTGTTTTATCAATGATTTCGCCTGGTTGGCCTTCTTTTTCTGCATCAATAGGACGACTATTGTAGATTTTGAATCGTCCTTCGTTCCAGATAGTGTGCGCCACAGGAAAAGGATTCATACCGCGAATCTGATTAAAAATTTGACGATTGTTTTTTGTCCAGTCAATTTTTTCTTCTTCGGGACTAATGTTTGGAGAAAAACTTGCTTGCGTTTCATCTTGCGCTTCTGGCTTGATTTCTCCTGCAACGTAAAGAGGCAGCACCTCAAGAAGAAGATCACGTCCGATAACAGCTAATTTTTCAAACATTGTACCTACATTATCTTCTTCTAAAATTGGAGTAGAAGCTTTTGCAACCATATCGCCCGCATCCATTTTTCTAACCATTTCCATAATAGTCACACCTGCTTCTTTTTCCCCATTCATAATCGCATAATGAATAGGTGCTCCACCACGATATTTAGGCAATAAAGATGCATGAACGTTTACTGCAAAAGCCATTGCATCAAGCAATTTACCTGGCAAGAATTGTCCGAAGGCTGCCGTTACAATACCTGCGCCTTGAGCACCAAAGGCTAACAGTTCTTCCATTTCAGCTGAACCTGATAATTTATCGGGTTGTAAAATTTTCAAGCCAGTTTTCAAAGCCAACTCTTTTACAGGTGTTTGTCGGAGCTCTTGCTTCCGCCCCACCTTACGATCTGGTTGTGTTACCACAGCTAAAATATCATAACGTTGACTATCAATTAAGCCTTGTAAAACAGTTTGAGAAAATTGAGGTGTCCCCATAAATATTATTTTTGTTTTTGTCATAGCATTATTTGAACACGTTATCTAAACCTTTTTAATATTTCAAGTTTACTGTTACCCTTGAACCGGTCATACGTGTCCTTCATCCTCCTCTTTTGTTTTTCATAAAAATGATCTTCATATCCTATAAAAAATGTTTGCCTCTTATTATAACATTTTCTTACCCTCTATTCCTTTCTATACCCTTGATTATAGTCCTTTAACTCAGTATATGTCTTCTTTCCAATAAAGAACAAAAAAAGAGAGAAATATATATATCTCTTCTTCTTACTTGTTAGCCCCGAAATGAATAAAAAATAAATAATGACTATATATATTTGCCGGTATAAGGTATCGTTTGAGCTTCCATAAAATCATACGTTTCTACTTGCTCAACTTTACTAAAGAAGGCAGTATTTCGCTCGGTGAGCATAATATTTCCTGGTCCATTTTCTTCAAATCGCACCAAGAAAGTTGGTTTACCTTTAGCTATCGCATAGCCTAATTCCCATGCCGTACCTGAATCAGTATCCTGTCCATCATAGTCTAAGATAGCAACGATTACATCAGCAGTTTCCACTTCTTTAACATCATTTTCCATCGTAGCTTTTGCCCATACTGGTGTAAATGACTCAACGTCTTCTGCTAATCCTTCTGGACGTTGACAACGCATTGGGCTAAAGTAAGAAGCAACTGTATCATTCTTAGCAAGTGCTGCTTCTAATTTTTCTACTTTTTGAATTTGACTATCACTGAAAAAAGGTGCTGCCAGATACACTTTTACTGCATGTTCAAATGGCTTGTTCATAATTTAAATCTCCTAATAACTTCATTGCTTGTTCGGTTGTTTCAACCAGATGCACAGCTTCTAAAACTTCTAAAGACAGCATTTCTTCTTTTATTTGTTGCTGAATCATGTTAAATAAAGGAAGATAAAAGTCTTTATCAATGAAAATAACCGGCCGTATCGTTGTTTGACCAATACTCATCTCAGTCAAAAGTTGAAACACTTCTTCCATCGTTCCAAAGCCCCCTGGCAAAATAATAAATGCTTCGCCTAAATCAATCAATTTGCGTTTACGTTCATCCATATTTTTGGCCAAGTAAAGCTCTGTTGCATTCTGACGAGGTGGCTCCAAAGGTAAAACCCCATCGGGGTAAACAGCAATAACTTGCCCTTTGTTCGCTAGCACCGCATCTGATACAGCGCCCATGCATCCTTCCTGGGAACCACCATAAACTAAGGTATGTCCACAGCGCGTAATCGCCTCTCCAAGTTTCTTGCTCCGTAATAAATGAGTTGGATTTTTCCCATCACGAGCCGATAAGAAAACTGTCAAGTTCATTTGCTGCTCACCTCCTCAATTTCTGCAAGCTTTTCTTTAATTTGTTGAAGAACAAATAATTTCGCTTCCTCATCTTCAACAAAATCATACTTATCACCATCAATTTGAATTTTAGGGCAAATATCAAAATCTTCAAACCATTTTTCGTAACGCTTATTTAATTCTTGATAGTACCCATAAAGTGAACGGTCATATTCCAATTGTTCAAACTCGCGTCCTCTTTTCTGGATACGTTCCAACATTTTTTCAAAAGACACACTTACATGGATCAATAAATCAGGACGCTTTTTAAAAGTTAGCGTATCGATTTCCTCTAACATATTTTCCAATAATTCATCATAGACCTCTACTTCAATATCTGTTGCTCGCCCCAAATCTGCATTCAGATGAAAAAGTAAACTATCCTCGTAAATTGAACGGTCAAGTACATTATTGTTATGCGTGAGCGCTCTTTTAATCGAGTCAAATCTCTTATTTAAAAAGTAGATTTGCAACAAGAAGGCATATTTTTGAGGATCTTGATAAAAGAGGGGCAAAACCTCATTATCATCTACACTTTCATAAAAAGCCTCTGTTCCCAGCTCTTCTGCTAACATCTCTGTAAGTGAACTCTTGCCAGCTCCAATTGTTCCAGCTAATACTAACACTGCCATTTTTTCCTTCCTAACTTTTTGCATTCTGTCTTTCAGAACACTATTTGAAAAGGTTCATTGAGCGAATGAACACATTTTTTATTTTTAAAAAGCCTCACAGCCAAACACAACATGTAGTGTCTTGAGGCATGTTTTATTATAACATAACACTACATATAGTGCTTGTTTAAAAAATGTAAGCAATGAAAACCTAGGAAAACTAAGACAATTTTCTATAAAAAAAAACGACAAATGGCTTGTCATTTTTATACAAAACTTTGTGGCTCACTATCAATAAGAACTCTAACATCCTTATTTTCACGTTTTTGCGTTAAATCAAGGACATGATTTAAAACTTCTTCAAGTTGCTCCTCAAAACGATATTTTACAAGTATCTGATAATGATAAAGATTATGTGTCCGCGCAATAGGTTTAGGGATGGGCCCTAATATTTTAGCCTTCTCTGATAAACTTGCTTTAATTATGCTTGCTATCTCATAAGCCTTTTTTGCAACGATATCCTCATCTTTATGACTAACTAAGATCTGAACCGTAAAATAATAGGGTGGATAAGACAGCTGTTGACGGTAATACATTTCTTGACGATAGAAGGCTTCATAATCTTGATCAGCTACAAGTTTAACCGCATAATGACCTGGGTTAAATGTCTGGATGATGACCTCACCTTTTTTATCCGCACGCCCAGCACGTCCTGCAACCTGCATGAGCAGCTGAAAACTTCGCTCACTTGCCCGAAAATCTGGGAGATTTAAGCCAGTGTCCGCATTTATTACACCCACCAATGTCACATTAGGAAAATCCAATCCTTTAGCAATCATTTGGGTACCTAGTAACACATCTGCATCATGATTACCAAATCTCTTTAAAATTTTCTCATGTGCATTCTTTGTTTTTGTGGTATCAACATCCATACGTAAAATGCGAATTTCGGGCATAAGTTTTTCTAATTCTTCTTGAACCTTCTGGGTCCCTGAACCATAATAACGGATTTGGCGACTTTGGCAACTTGGACAAACTTGTGGAATACCTTCCTGATGGCCACAATAATGGCAATTTAAAGTTTTCGTGTCCATATGCAGAGTTAAAGAGATATCACAGTTCGGGCATTCCACAACGTAACCGCAATCTCTACACATCACAAAAGAGCTATACCCTCGACGGTTAAGCATCAGAATTACTTGCTCATTTTTGTCAACCTTTTCACGAATTTTTTGAAGTAAAACATCAGAGAAATTAGCGGATTTATCATTGAGGTTATTGCGCATGTCTATGATTTGTACCTCAGGTAGGAGGGCTTGATCATTTGCCCTATGCGTGAGTGTCAATAAATGATAAACATTTCGCTGAGCACGTGCTCGACTTTCAAGACTAGGAGTGGCGGAGCCTAGAACTAACCGTGCATTATGATATCGTGTACGTAATAAGGCTATATCTCTAGCATGGTAACGTGGACTTGAATCTTGTTTGTAGCTTGTTTCATGCTCCTCATCAATAATAATAACTCCAATATTTTTCAAAGGAGCAAAAATAGCTGAGCGTGCCCCTACAACAACCTGCGCTCGTCCTTCCTTTATCTTTCGCCATTCGTCATATTTTTCTCCATCTGAAAGACCCGAATGCATGATTGCAACTTTTTCACCAAAGCGCGCAATAAAACGATTAGACATTTGTGGTGTTAGAGAAATCTCAGGAACCAGCATAATTGCAGATTGTCCTTTTTCTAAAAAGTGTTCAATCACTTGCAAATAAATCTCTGTTTTCCCTGAACCTGTAATTCCCTCAAGTAAAAAAGGCTTGTCAGCAGAAGTAACAATCGCATCAAAGGCAAGCTGCTGCTCATGATTCAAAACTTTGGCCTTGTCAGGTACGACAGCATCGAAAACGGCCGCTGTTCTTGAAACCTCTTTTTCAGTTACTTCAACCAGCTCGTTTTCTATAAAATACTTGATGATAGCCGAAGAAAATGGCAAGTCTTTTTGACGCACACTTGTTTTTTGGTTTAAAAGATAATTTTTTAATTCTGCCCTTTTTTTGGCCGCTTTACCAATCTCAAAGGTAGCCAACTTGGCATTAGCCCTTAAATACTTTTCTGTTTTCTTATTTTCTTTTGACTTTGCATAGTAGCTAACGGTTAACTTTCCTGACTTAACATCCTTTAATGCTTGGACCTTTTGACTTTCACTAAGCACGCTCCACTTGGTTTGAATACCTTCTCGATTAGACAAAATCTTATCATAGCTTGAATTCAATAAGTTAGGCAGCATCGCTTTCAAACAGGAAATTTTATAAGAAAAAACCGTATGTCTCATTTCATCAGCCAAGCGGAGCTGTTCTCTGGTGAGGACAGGTTCTAAGTCGAGGAGCTCGGCAATCTCTTTGAGCCCCTCTTCTTTCTGATCTACTATTTCAACTACAATCCCCTGGACCAGTCGATTTCCTTTCCCAAAGGGAACATGGACACGCATCCCCGGCTCAATCATCTCTTGCAATTTTGTAGGAATGACATAGGAGAATGGTTTATCTGTCTGCATCAGAGGAATATCTACAATAATTCGTGCTGTTTTTTTTAACATTTTTCTCCCCTGCTTATTTTTCTGTGACTAAATATAGTAGTTTAATTATAGCAAAAAGAGATGACCGAATGTCAACTCTGAATTGTAGAAAAAGAAAAACTTCCAAAGATTTATATACGCAATCTTTGGAAGTTGATGATGTCTTTTATTAATTAGTAGCCGCAGCAGCTTTAGCTGCACGATTTCCTTTTTGTTTTGCTTCTTCTTCAGCTTCTTCTTTCGCAATTTGCTCGCGGATAAGTTTTTCTGCCATTTTTTGTTGAAGACGTTCTAATTCACGTTTTTCTTTCAAAGTTTCACGTTTAGCATCTGGGGAAGGGTGAATCGTTACCGTTCCTGCAGCAATTTCTTCCAAGGCTTGTAACGTGCGTTTAACAGATTTGAATTCCATTGTAGGACGTTCGCCATCACGGAGTTCATGGGCCCGTTTGGCTTCCAACACAACGAGTGAATATTTTGAATCCACATTTTGTAGTAATTTGTCAATTGAAGGTTCTAACATCATATCAGTTTCCTCTTTTCTTTTCTGTACGCTGTGCATTGGACCGCAGGCACCAATGGGTTCTTCTTTTTACAAGTAACCTAAGCGTCTTTCAGCTAAAAAATAAAGCCTCTTGTTTTTAATTTTTACCGTCTTCGTCTAACTTCTCAATCATATGTGCATAACGTTCCATTACACGATCGACACGATAATGTTCTGCCTCAATAATCTTGATAACACGTTCTGCAGCAAGTTCAACTTTATCATTGACAACAGCATAGTCGTATTCACTCATCAAGCGTATCTCTTCTTTAGCTTTCATCATCCGGTTGTTGATTACTTCTGCACTATCAGTACCACGGCCAACAAGTCGACCACGTAGCTCTTCCAAATCTGGAGGTGTCAAGAAGACAAATACACCATCTGGCACTTTCTCCTTAACTTGCAAAGCACCTTGCACTTCGATTTCAAGAAATACGTCCTTACCTTCGTCCAAGGTTTGATTGACATACGTTAAAGGTGTGCCATAATAGTTGCCTACATATTCAGCATATTCTAGCATCTCACCTTTACGTATCATTTCCTCAAACTCTTCACGGGTGCGGAAATAATAATCTTTTCCATCGATTTCACCGGGCCGTTGTGCACGTGTTGTCATTGATACAGAGTAATCAAAGTTATTTTCATTTTCAAAAATTTTCGCACGGACAGTACCCTTTCCTACTCCCGAAGGACCAGAAAAGACAATTAATAAACCACGTTCGGGCATCTTTTTAACCTCACTTATTGTTTACAACCTATTCTAGCAAAGTTATGCTTATATATCCACTTTGCGTAATATAAAGTAACTTTAATTAATCTAATTGTAACATCACTCGCTCGTTTATTTTTTATTTAAAATAAAAAAGTACTCTCGGAGTACTTTTTATTTTGCATAGTCAATAGCTCGTGTTTCACGAATAACTGTAACTTTAATATTTCCTGGATAATCCATCTCATCTTCAATACGATTTTTTACATCTCGTGCAAGGATTACAATTTGATCATCTGTAAGCTTCTCTGGTTTAACCATGACACGAACTTCGCGTCCTGCTTGTAAGGCAAAAGCACTTTCAACACCTTCAAAACTTGTTGAGATATTTTCCAAGTCACGAAGACGTTTAATATAATTTTCAATCGATTCACGACGAGCACCGGGACGCGCTGCACTTAAAGCATCTGCTGCAGCAACCAAAGTAGCAATATTACTATTTGGTTCTGTATCTCCATGGTGACTCGCAATAGTATTAATAACGATTGGATTTTCCTTGTACTTACGGGCAAGCTCTGTACCAATCTCTACGTGACTACCTTCAACTTCATGATCCAGTGCTTTACCAATATCATGTAAGAATCCAGCCCGTTTTGCAAGAGTTACGTTTTCACCCATCTCACCAGCAAGATTTCCGGCAACATTAGCTACTTCAACTGAATGATCAAGAACATTTTGACCATAAGAAGTCCGGAAATGCAAGCGCCCCATAATCTTCATTAAATCAGGATGGAGGTTATGAGCTCCAACTTCAAAGGCAGCTTGTTCGCCATACTCGCGCATTTTATGATCCAAAGCTTTGCGATTTTTCTCAACAAGTTCCTCGATACGTGCGGGGTGAATACGACCATCTTGGACCAATTGTTCCAAGGTCATTCGTGCAATCTCACGTCTAATCGGATCAAAGCCAGATAATACAACAGCTTCTGGAGTATCATCAATAATAACATCAATACCCGTCAAAGCTTCAAAAGTGCGGATATTACGACCTTCACGTCCGATAATCCGTCCTTTCATACCATCATCTGGTAAAGTAACTACAGATACTGTTTGTTCAGCAACCGAATCACTAGAGACACGTTGGATTGCAAGTGAAACAATGTTTTTCGCACGTTTATCAGCTTCAGCATGTGCCTTTTCTTCGCTTGAACGAATAAGCTGTGCCATTTCTTTTGTTAAGCCCTCACGGGTTTCACTAAGAATGATTTCCTTCGCTTCCTCTTTGGTTAATGCAGCGATACGTTCTAATTCTTCTTGTTTCTTTTCTTCAATTTCTAAAAGTTCTTGCTCACGTTTATTGAGTGTATCAGTTTTTTTAGAGAGCGCTTCCTCTTTTGAGTCTAAGCTACGTTCTTTATTTGTAAGTTTATCATCCTTACGGTCTAGAACTTCTTCACGTTGTTTTAGGCGTTGTTCAGTTTCTTTTAACTCCTTACGATCTTGCTTAAATTCATCTTCGATTTCACGACGTTGCTTTTGTTCTTCTTCACGAAGATTAAAGCGCGCTTCTTTCTTGAATGCTTCTGCTTCATCCCTCAGGATTTCCGCTTCTTTTCTTACAAGAGCAGCATCGCGCTGTGCATTTGCCGTTATCTCATTTGCCTTGTTTTCTGCCTGCATAAAAAGACTTTCAGCATCTTGCTTGTTTTTCTTAATATTTTGGGCATAAAAAATAAAGGCAATAACCAATACAATCAATAAGACAAGCAGAACGAATGATATGACGTTCATTTGTCTCCTTTTATTCATACCCGCCCTATCGCGGTTCAATAGGGCAGATAGCTTGATTATAATTCATGTGTGTTTGCAGAGAAACACTCCCTATATTTTACCATTTTTTAGAATATGTTTCAATTAAGTATTTTACCGCTTTCAACTTTTTAACATTTTGATTTTAAAAGCATGATAGCCTAAAGCGTAAGATACAAATGTTTAATATTAGTAAAACTCGTAAGGCCCTACTTAATGACGTCCTTTGGAGCGTTTTGATAAAATAAAAAAACTGTGCATAATACACAGTTTTGTTGTTTAAAGTAATTCTTTAAGTTTTTCAACCTTATCTAAACGTTCCCACGGAAGATCCACATCTGTACGACCGAAATGACCATAAGCTGCTGTTTGTCCATAAATTGGACGAAGCAAATCTAGCATTTCGATGATACCAGCCGGACGCAAATCAAAGTTTTCACGGATAGCTGCCAATAAGATATCGTCAGAAACTTTTCCAGTACCAAAGGTTTCAATATTGACAGAGGTTGGTGTAGCTACACCAATAGCATAAGACAATTGGACCTGCGCTTTATCAGCTAAGCCTGCCGCAACAATGTTTTTAGCAACATAGCGGGCCGCATATGAAGCAGAACGGTCAACTTTTGTCGCATCTTTACCTGAGAATGCGCCACCACCGTGAGGAGCGTACCCACCATAAGTGTCTACGATTATTTTACGGCCGGTCAGCCCAGAATCCCCTTGAGGACCACCAATAACAAATCGTCCTGTTGGATTAATAAAGTATTTTGTTTCATCATCGAGAAGGTTTTCCGGAATAACTTCCTTGATTACTTTTTCAATGACATCTCGGCGAATTTCTTCATTAGTAGCTTCCGCTGCGTGTTGTGTTGAAATAACCACTGTATCGACACGCTTAACTTGCCCTACTTCATCATATTCTACCGTAACTTGTGATTTAGCATCTGGGCGAAGGTAGCTTATCGCACCTGATTTACGCAAATCTGCTAATTTCTTTACTAGTTTATGACTAAGGGAGATGGCAAGCGGCATGTATTCTTCTGTTTCATTGGTCGCATAACCAAACATCATCCCTTGGTCACCAGCACCGATAAGATCAAGTGGGTCAATGATTTCCCCATCTTTACCACGAACTTCTTCTGCTTCGTTAACACCTTGAGCAATATCTGGTGATTGCTCTACAAGTGAAACGTGAACACCGACTGATTTGTAGTCGAATCCATTTTCACTATCTGTATAGCCTATATTTTTAATTGTCTCACGAACCACTCCAGCAATATCAACATAAGCGGATGTCGATATTTCTCCAAATACATTAACTGTACCCGTGTAAACTACGGTCTCACAAGCTACGTGTGCATCTGGGTCTTGTGCCACAATGGCATCGAGGATAGCATCCGAAATTTGGTCAGCAACCTTATCTGGATGTCCCTCTGAAACTGATTCTGATGTGAATAGACGTTTTTCTGACATTCTTTATTTCCCCTACTTCTTAAGTATTTTTCGGTTACAGGCTTAATGGTAGTGATTTCTCACTTGGAGAGTGCTCTCCCGCCATCGGAAATTGTAACTCCTTTATTTTAGCACAAAAAGGGAATTTTTGATATACTTTGCCTAAATGGAAAATCCTTTAGATAAAAAAATTATTTTAGATGCTAATCCTTGGTTAAAAGATGTTAAAATCCTTGATAAATCTATTTCAACACAATTAGATGCTAAAGCTGATGGTCAAGCTAATACTTTGTATATGTCTGAAAAACAAACTGGTATTTACGGACGTTTTGGACGGGAATATTATGCAAGCCCAGAAGGGGGCATCTACATGACACTCCTCTTAAAGCCTACCGAATCACTAGGCTCTCTGCCTAATTACACACTTATTGCAGCTGCAGCTGTTGTATCGGCAATTGAAACACTAATCCCAAAGAAAGTAGATATTAAATGGGTCAACGATATTTACCTCAATAATAAAAAAATTGTGGGTATTCTCGCAGAGGCACAAGTCCAGCCAGATACAAGCCTGCAGGTCGCCTTAGGTATTGGAATAAACTTCCATATTTCAACATTTCCAGAAGCAATCGCTCAGAAAGCCGGGACATTATTTACAGAGACCCCTCCAATAACACGCTCTGAACTTGTGGCTAATATTTGGTCTGAATTCCATCGTCTCTCTAAAAAGGACTATTTTAAAATTTATAAATCTCATTCGTTCATTCTTGGGAAAACAGTAGAATTTGAGGAAAATAAAGTCTTATTTAAAGGTACCGCAGTAGACTTAACGCCCTCTGGTCAACTCATTGTTCAGCTTGAAGATGGTCAGATGAAAATCCTTTCGAGTGGTGAAATCTCACTAAAAAAATGGACGTGATGGACGTCCATTTTTATTTTGTTCATTTATATTATTAGGAGTTTAGGAAATTCGGAATTACTATATTTTAAAAATCTGACCAGTCATCTTTTTTCTCATCTTCAACTGGTTCAGCCTCTTTCATCTTACGGCCAGATGAGCGAGATGAAGATTTACTTTGCCAACGGTCCGCATAACTGGTCCAGTTTTCTTGATCTGTTCTGCGGTAGTTTTGTCTCCCAGCATTACTTCCAGCGCTTGGAATAATCCAGCTAGCGATGAAATATACAGGAATAAGACTTCCCCAACTTCCGAAAGCTAAGAGGACATACAAGATACGTACAAAAGTAATAATGTCAGGATTCCAACCAAAGTATTCACAGATACCTGCAATTGTTCCCGTCAACATTCGATTATTTGGTGATTTTGTTAATTGTTTTTGAGACATTTTCTTTCCTTTCTAGAAGTTGTCCTTCGAATGATTAATTTGGGCTAGGTATTAGCCAACTCGCTACGATATATACAAGTGCAAGTGTTCCAAAACTTCCTAAAGCGAAGAACACATACAAAATACGCATTAGTGTAATTATATCACGACTTAAGCCAAAATACTCGCCTACACCAGCTATGGTCCCCGTCAACATACGGTTACTTGAAGATTTTGTAAGTTGTCTTTTAGACATATGTTTTCCTTTCTAAAAAGTTTGGAGGGTCTCTGATTAGTCAATATCTTTCAGCCAGATTGTTCCTGATTTTGTTTCGAGTTCAAAGGTCAAAGTATCTGGGCCAGTACGAACGACTGCTGCACCGTTACGACTTGCTTCAAATGGATTGTCTAAGTTCAAGCGAGTTTTATAGCCACCAAAGACTGTACGCACATGTCCAACGAGACCAAGATACTCTGGCACAGAAAGTTTCACATCACCGTTAACATTTTTCACCATTAATTTTCTTGGTGTATCTTGATTTTGTGTCAAGAGAATATTTCCATTGACCAGATTAACATCTCCATCTTCAAAAGCTGATGTTACTCGGATGTTACCATTGACTGAATTCAGCTTCAAAACATTTGTTGAGCCATCTAAAACTTTAATTTCTCCATTTTTAATGGTTACATCTATAGATTTACTTGTTGTTTCCACAAGTTCAACTTCACCATTGACTTGATCAATATCCAAGTTATCCACTGCTATTTTTTCAACTTTAATATCCCCATGTGCAAACTTGAAATCAAAAGTTTCATACACTTTTTCAGGTAGGTAAAGTTCCAAATTCACAGCTGTGCGTAAACTATCAGATGTCGTGATCTCTAAAATACCATCAATCACTTCAAGTTTTGTTTTTTCAGCCAGATATTCATCGATTTTTTCTTGGTCCACTGCGCCATAAATTCTATATTCAGCTTTTACATGAGCATTTTCACCAGGATAAACGGAAATTTTACCTGCCTTAATGTCTAAATTAATAGAATCAAAATCACCTTCAATATCTTTTTCCACAGTTTTTACTGTTGATTTTACTTTTGGAAAGCCTTTAGAGAAGTCAATGTTATCATCAATTGCTTTTGAAGCGTCTTTGAAAACCACTTTTCCTTTTGAGACGATTTGGTCCATGATACCTTTGAAAGAATCCATAAAGTCCACTTCGTGGTTAACAAATCCTTCTGTATCTGTGTAATTAAATTTTTCTTTATTTTCGCTTTGGCCTTCTTCAGCCATAGGATTTGATTTGTCTAGCAACTCTAATGCTTCGTCTTCAGTAATAATTCCCCGACGCATCAAGTCCATAATTCTATCTTTTTTATTCATTTTTGTTCCTCCTGTTATAGAACCGAGATATGTCAATCTCTATATTTAAATTATCCCATACTTTCTTGTGGATAATCTCAGTCTTTGGACTGATTTTTTTCTTTAATTTTTTTTAAAAGGACAAAAAAAGGCTCTTACGAACCTTTTTTTATTTTTTAGGTTGAATATATGTGGATAAGCTTGCATCGTTTGCTGATATCGTACGATAATTCACTACGTTTAAGCCTTTCACGTTCATTTCGGAAACAAGGATTGAGCCATCTTTGTTTACTTTTTCCACAAAAGCAACGTGGCCATACTCGGCAGAAGCTCCAGCCACACCAGGTGGGAAACTTACGGCATAACCCACTTGTGGAATAGTTGTCGTAAAGTAACCTTGAGCGGCTGCATTTGATCCCCATACGCCTCCATTACCCATAAATTGACCAATTTTTCCACCTAATTGGAAGATGCGGTTATACACATATTGGGTACAATTTCCCCAAGCATAGCTGGAGGCACCTGGATATTGCTTCCCATCATATTCGGGGAATTTCAAATCACTCGGCATTGCTTCCAATAATGGACTTGCCGGAGCATCAAGATTTTTAAACTCATCAGATAGGTTTTCAACATCATCATATTGAGTCAAATTGTATTCTTTAATGATTTTAATTAGCTTGGCAGCATATTCTGGATCTGTGGCAAAAATACCTTGTAATGAGCGTGCTGCATCTTCAACGCTGTCGCTATTTGCTTTCCAACTCCCAGCATAAATTTTATTATTCCAAGTGGTTCCATGCAGCATCAAGTTAATATAGTCCACAAGCGATTGGTCGAAAGTATCATAAGCCCGATAAGTTCCTGATGAAATTGTAACAGACTGTCCATTAAACGCCCCAATAATATTAAATAAATTATGGTAAATAGACGCAACATTACTGTTACCATAACCAGACTCAAGAATGGCTTGGGCAATAATTAGTGAAGCATAGAGATTATTTTGCCCTGCAAGTTGTGAAATTCGAGGTGCAATACTTTTAATAAAGTCCTCAACTGTCGTATTATTAATTTTTGTCAAAGGTGGGACAGCAATGTTTGTTTTATTAAATTTCAAATCACCATCTGTATTTGCCTGCTTATAAGTCGTTGCCGCATCCTGTGCTGTATAATTTGCTCCTGAATAGACGGGGGCCACATAATTATAGTTCGGTGCTGACGGAGCAGGTGCAGGTGCGGGCGTACTAGGTTTTGGAGTTGAAGGTTTTGGTTTTGGTGTTGTTGGCTTTGGTTTTTCTGGTTTTGGCTTGTCTGGTTTGGGTTTTTCTGGTGTTACAGGCTTCTCTGGATCCGTAGGGCCTTCTGGATCTGTGGGACCTTCTGGATCTGTGGGACCTTCTGGATCTGTGGGACCTTCTGGATCTGTGGGACCTTCTGGATCCGTGGGACCTTCTGGATCTGTGGGACCTTCTGGATCTGTGGTTTCATCTGGAGTTCCGGAAGTACTATTATCAACCAGTTGGCCTTCATTCCCTATTTCGGTTTTTTCCAAACTTGAAGTTACACCGACCAAATTAACCACTTCCTTCATCTCTGCTGAAGGAGTTGTTAAGCTATCGGCATGAACACTCGCACCAAAAGCAGCGACGCCCAATACTGTCGCTGCACTGAGAGTTAGTTGAGGCAAGGCTTTACGCTCCTTTACCTTCATATGCTTGTATTTTTTTTCCGTCATTATTAATTTTATCTCCTCAAAAACAATCAAAAACTTGGTTTTATAATCTTTTTTTAATAAATGGATTAGTTACTTTATTCTAACAAAAATTATTATTTAGCTCAACCAATATGAGCGACTATTTTACAGTTGTTTCATTTGTTTTACACCTCCTATTTTCACGGATAATTTGCTATACTAACATCAAGGACAAAATCATGGAAAAATATATTATTACAAGTGATAACGTGAAAATTTACTATAAAGTTGAAGGTAAAGGACCTGTACTTTTACTCCTACACGGCAACTCACAAAATAGTAATATCTTTAAGCGACTTATCAAAAGACTAAAAGAAAACTATACTTGCATTTCTATTGATACACGCGGACATGGCAAAAGTCTTTTTCATGGAAAAAAACTTAGCTTTAATCGCTTAGTGCAGGATGTACTTGAAGTGATGCAAGCTGAAGATTTACAGTCTATTAATCTACTTGGCTTCAGTGATGGCGCAAATATTGCAATGCTTCTAGCCAGCAAGCATCCAACACTTATCCATCGTTTAATCCTTAATGCTGGTAATTCCACCTACGCTGGACTTTATAGCTTGGTACGCTTCACAGTAAAATCACTCAACCTTTGTGCACAGTTACTGCGCCGGCCTTCGCCGGCCTTGCAACTTCTTTTAGAAGATGTGCTCCTAAATATGGATGAACTAGAAAACATTACAGCCCCCACACTTGTCATCAATGGCCAATTTGACGTGGTTAAGACCGCCCATGCTCATGATATTGCGAGGCACATTCCTAACAGTCATTTTTTTATTATCCCTTGGGGGAGTCATCTGAGTTTCTATTTTCGACCCACAAATTTTAGTCGGATCATTCGTCATTTTCTAGAAGATAGCTATAAAACTCCTATTAATAAATACCTTAATAAAAAAACCACTTGATGTGGTTTTTTTATTTTAAAGCCTTTGTCCGTTAGAGGCAATTACTTCTTTATACCAGTCGAAGGATTTTTTCTTCGAACGTTTTCCTGTTCCATGAATGCTATCATCCAAGTCTACATAAATGAATCCATAACGTTTACTCATTTCACCAGTTGAAGCCGATACAAGGTCAATACAGCCCCAAGGTGTATAACCTATCAAGTCAACACCATCTTCAACTGCCTCTTCCATAGCGATAATATGTCTACGTAAGTAATCAATACGGTAGTCGTCTTGAATGCTACCATCAGCTTCGACTTTATCAATAGCTCCTAAGCCATTTTCTACAATAAAGAGTGGAACTTGGTAACGCCCATAAAGATCATTTAAGGCATAACGCAATCCATCTGGGTCGACAGCCCAACCCCATTCACTTTCTTTAAGAAATGGATTTTTTACACCTCCAAGCACCATATTTCCACTTGCTTCAACACCTTCTTGAGTTTTTGATTCTACAGTTGACATGTAGTAACTAAAGCCGATGTAATCGACTGTTCCTTTTTTCAAGCTGTCCAAATCTTCTTTTGTAATCTCCAGGTCTTCTTCTTTGACACCATACTTCTGATGAAGACGATACGTAAAGACAGGATATTCCCCTCGTACTTGCACATCATTACAAAAGTAATTAAACTCCTGAATACTTTGTTGAGCAGCTATCTGATTAATTGGATTGGCATCAAAAGCATAAGTTGTCGAATAAATGCTCATACAGCCAATTTGCAAATCTTTGTTCAAAGAATGCCCAAATTCTACAGATAATGCACTTGCAACAAATTGATTATGCCAAGCTTGAAAGACATTCTTTTTGTTATTTCCACCATTTGAAGGTACTAAGCCTTGACCCAGAGCCGCAAAAAAGGCCGCAGAGTTGATTTCATTGAAAGTCATCCAGTATTTCACTTTGTCTTGATAACGTTCTAATAAAACTTTTGTATAGCGGACGTAAAAATCAATCAGTTCACGATTTTTCCAGCCACCGTATTCCTTGGCCAAGTAAAGGGGCATTTCATAGTGAGAAATTGTGACGACCGGCTCGATATTATATTTCAAACATTCATCGATTAGTTGGTCATAGAATTGCAGACCGGCTTCATTAGGCTCACTTTCGTTTCCCTTCGGAAAGATGCGGGCCCAAGCCACAGAAAAGCGATAAGCTTTAAAGCCCATCTCGGCGAACAAGGCAATATCTTCTTTAAAATGATGGTAATGATCAATCCCTTTATGATTGGGATAAACATACTTATCTTCATCAATGGTCCAGTCAAAGTCTGGTGAATTGAGAATTGCTAAGCGCTCTTTCCCGCCCGGCATTGCGTCTGCGACTGAAAGTCCTTTTCCGTTCTCATCAAAGGCACCTTCCAATTGATTGGCAGCTGTGGCACCGCCCCATAAAAAGTCTTTTTTAAATGTCATTTTTTTCTCTCCCTAAAATATTTTCACCATTTGAGGCAATTACTTCTTTGTACCAGTCAAATGATTTTTTCTTTGAACGTTTTAATGTTCCTTTACCGTCATTGTCCATATCTACATAGATAAAACCATAACGTTTCCGCATTTCCCCAGTTCCTGCTGAAACCAAATCAATACAGCCCCAAGGTGTATAACCCAGGAGATCCACACCTTTATCAATTGCACGGCTCATCGCCTTGATATGTTTTTGGAAATAATCGATACGATAATCATCATTGATTGTACTATCGGCTTCGACCTTGTCTTCCATACCTAAGCCGTTTTCTACCACAAAGAGCGGTACTTCATAACGGTCATACAAGTCAGTTAATGTATATTCCAGTCCTGTCGCATCAATCTGCCAACCATATTCACTGGCTTCCAAAAAAGGATTTGCTGCACCACCCATTAAGTTCCCCATCGAGGGTTCTGCTCCTTCTTGAGTCGTTACGCAAAGTGTCATATAGTAACTGAAAGTGTACATGTCAACTTTTCCTTCTCGGAGCAGCACATCATCACCTTCTTCTTTCTGGATTTCAATCTTTTTATTTTGTAAGTATTTTTCGATAAGCGCTGGATATTTTCCTTTGACTTGAACATCACCGACAAACTTATTCACAAGCAGATCGTATTCTTTGGTTTGCAAAACATCTGCTGGGTTTGGTGTCAGAGGGTACATAGTCAAATGAGCAATCATACAGCCAATCTTAGACTCTGGATTAATCTTGTGCCCCTCAATCACCGCTTTTGCACTGGCAATGAAAGTATGGTGTAAGGCTTGAAATCTTTTATGCTCATCTTCTGGTATCGCATTGAGCGCAAAATCACCATGGGGATGAAGGCCTAAAACTATAAGTTCCCCGTGTGGCATTGTGCCAAAATTAAGTTCGTTAAAAGTGATCCAGTATTTCACTTTATCTTTGTAGCGCTCAAAACATACTTTGGCATAATTCACATAGAAATCAATGGTTTCCCGGCTTAAAAAGCCGTCATATTTTTCCATCAAGCCCAGGGGAATTTCAAAGTGACTGAGTGTAACCAATGGTTCAATACCATATTTCAAACACTCATCAAACACACGATCATAAAAGAGTAAACCTTCTTCATTAGGTTGCCTTTCGTCTCCCTGTGGGAAAATGCGCGACCAGTTTATACTTAGTCTAAATGTTTTAAAGCCCATTTCTGCAAATAAAGCAATATCTTCTTTGTAATTATGGTAGAAATCAATCGCGCGATGTGAAGGGTAATATGTCTCCTCGTCAAGGACTGGTGTAAAATGACGTTCCTTATTTTTTCCACCTACTGTTTTCATATCAGCCACAGATAGTCCTTTGCCACCAACATTATAAGCACCTTCTGCTTGATTGGCCGCGATAGCTCCACCCCATAAAAAGTCTTTTTTAAAGCTCATTTCTCTCTCCATTTTTATACCGGCTGAACAATCAAACCATCAGCTGTTTTTACAAGACCAGTTAATAACTCTTCTGCTTTATGAATAACTGTCTTGTCAGTGATTACAATATCCGCAAAATCACTGCTATTGGTTACAATAATCGGTACTTGTGTACTGAAGCCTTCAGCTTCAATAGCTTCCATATCAAACTTCAACAATAAATCGCCTTTTTGAATCTTTTGTCCCTGTGAAACAAAGGATTCAAAATATTTTCCTTCTAGCTGTACGGTATCAATCCCGACATGGATAAGGAGTTCTGTGCCTTGCTCTGAAATTAAACCAATAGCGTGTTTTGTAGGGAAAACAGTCATCACTTGTCCATCAAATGGGGCATAAACTTCTCCAAGTGTTGGCTCAATTACTGCTCCTTTGCCCATCACTCCCGCAGCAAAAGCTGCATCATTGGCTTCAGATAGTGGAAGGACCTTGCCTTCTAAAGGAGTCGTAATATGTTCTTCACCTACTGTTTGTGATACACGAGTTTTATTATTTGTTGCTTCTTTTGGTTGTTTTTCCTCTGAGCTTTCATCTTCAAAACCAAGAATCCATGTCAAGACAAAGCCTGCGATTACAGCAATGATTGCTAAAATAATCATCTTAACTGCTCCCGAAATATCACCATCTAAACTGATATTTGTTGTGAAACTAAAGACACCTAAGCCGCCCATTGTATATCCTTTAATGCCCATTCCCATAGCAAATGCACCAATAATACCACTTACCACACATGACGCCCAGAAAGGACGTTTCTTTGGAAGTGTTATACCGTAGATTGCTGGCTCTGTTACGCCAAACCATCCTGAAATGAAAGCAGGGATGGCTAACTCACGTAATCGTTTATCTTTTGTTTTCACCATTACTGCTCCCACTGCACCAGTCTGAGCAAATGAAGCACCTGATGCTGCAATAAGTAATGCAGTTGGCTCACCTTGTGCTAAAGAAATGATGGCAAAAGGCACAATAGCCCAGTGCAACCCAAACATAACCAAAATTTGCCACGTAAAACCTAACACAAGTCCAAAGATAATTGGACTGAAACCTTGTAAGGCGAGAAGTCCTTTCCCTAAAGCATCAGAAGCAATATTCATGACTGGCCCAATAATAAGAAAACCTAAAGGAATTGCAATCAAAGCTGTAAAGAATGGTGCTAAGAAAAGTTTCACCACATCAGGAATAACCTTCTTGAGCTGCTGTTCAAGGAAGGCCGCAAAAGCTGTAATAGCAATAATCGGCATAACTGATGAACCATATCCTGCTGCAGGTACTGAAAAAGGAATTCCAAAAAAGTTTAATCCACCACTCTCAGCAAAAGTTTTAGTAATTGCCCCATCCACAAAACCAGGATAAACCAGGGCTGCAGCAATCATCATTCCGACAAATGGCGAGCCATTAAATTTTTTCATTGCCGTATAACCGATAAAGATCGGTAAGAATAAGAAGAGTCCATCGCCCATGGAATTAAGGACTGCATAGGTTGAAGAAGCTTGGAAGCTTTCACCCAAAGCAAAGGATAAAATCGCATTCAATCCTTTAATCATACCAGCTGCTGCTAAAGGTGCCAAAATTGGTTGGAAAATTCCCGAAATCATTTCAACAAACTTATCAAAAATATTCCCTTTGGCTTTCATCTGTGAGGAATCACTCTCTAGCTTGCCGATAAGGTTATCAACATCAGCTCGCACATCAGGAACATGGTTCCCAATAACGACTTGATATTGTCCACCAGCTTGCATCACAGTGACTACTCCATCCATCTTCTTCAGTACTTCGGTATTCGCCATACTTTCGTCTTTTAGCTTAAAGCGTAACCGCGTAATACAATTGGTCAATGAGAGGATATTTTCTTTTCCTCCCACATTTGCTACAATGTCTTTTGCAAGAGCTTCATATTTGCCCATCACAAACCTCCAAATAATATATTTTTAGAGGTCTCGCCAACTTAATGTCACGATCCATTTGTTACCAAAATTTAGTTTTGTTGGATTTTCTCCAAGATACGTGCCAGATGTACGGTCATATAAATCTGTTCGCTTTCCGATACTTCATAATCTTTTGTTTGTTTTAAAAATTCGCTTACTTTACGTGTCCCAAGATAAGCATTGGGATACTTGCGCATAATAAGAGCAAAAAGTTCCTTGTCAGTTTCTTCTTCTCTAGCACTTCCTGCTAAAATCCGCTCTGTAAAGAATTTTAAGTGAGTAATAAAGCGTTGGAAGTAAATATCTTGTTCATCAAAGGTGATTTTTAAAGTATACTTTAATGTGGTCAATAATTCTTCCATAAGTTTGGTCAGCTGCATCGCATACTCATGGCCAGCACCAAGTGTACCATTGACGATATGCATGGTCAGAAATCCTGCTTCGTCTTCTGGTAGTTCTACACCAAATTGTTCCTTCACCTTTTTCAGTGCTTTCAAACAGATTTTAAACTCTTCAGGAAAGAAGCGCTTAATATCCCAGAGTAGAAAGTTCTTTACTGAGATATTTTCTTCGGACCGCAGAAGCGCTGCATGAAGATGATCTGCAAAAGCCACAAGTGTTGTATCTGAAACTTCTTTGTCAAATTTAACTTTAACTTCTGCTAAAGTTACCATCGAAAGCTCAATTATACTACTCGGTATCTCATTTAAAATCTCCGACAAGCTCTGTATATCCGAGCTAGCTTTTAGTCCAAAAATCTTTTCGATTTTATCAACTTCAACAGCTTGTCCTGTTTTTTTCGAAAATCCAATACCGAGCCCCATAAGGATAATTTCTTCATTTCTGCTATTAATTGCTATGACCACATTATTATTTAGGATTTTTCTGATTTCCACACTTCACCCCTCATTTCACAAAAATAGACCCTATCGTCCCTATGGCAAAAATAGAGTACGATAAGGTCTAGCTTAACTTAATAATCACTATCCGTTTTTATGAAACCGCTTTTATATCAGTATACTGTATTCTCAAAATCTTGTCAAGTATAAATGATGAGAATAAAAAACTGCCATGCATGGCAGTTTTTTATTTTTTGTGCTGAATAAGTGTTTTGAGCGTATCTGTCAAAATCCCTTCAAACTTTTCAGTGTCTTTTGTAATGTCAATTCCTTTTTCTAAAGAAGCAGCTGCACTCCAGCCAATCGCTTCAGTAATAACTGCAGCAATAGAAGCATTGACCACACTACCTACTCCAGGAATCAAAGTAGCCAATGATCTTCCGATATACGGAATCAAGGTTACCCTTATGAAGTTTACGACAAATTTATCACTAAACTTCACATCATATATTTTATAAATATTTTTCAACATCTTTAACTGAATAGGCACTAAAATTAAAGCATCAGCAATGGGAATGGGGAGCGCTCCCACTCCTGCAGCAGTAATTGAAGCACCATGAATTGTTTTGCGAACTTTTGAAGCTTTATCGCTACTTATTGATTTCTTTACCGATTGTGGTATTTGTCCGTTGATTTCTTTTGAAATAGCTGGATTTCTATGTTTTGTTAATCCTATCATAATTCCCCCTTATTTACTCATTATTAACCGAGCTTTAACATTTTAAGTATCAGTTCACCTTTTATGTCATATACCCACTGCTCTTATCTAAGTTTAACATTTTCTTTCGAAATTTTGCTTGAATCCGGCTTGAATCCGACTTCCTATCTTTCCTTCTTTGATTCAATCTAAAAAACGCCTGTCACAATGACAAGCGTTCTTTTATTCATATTTAAAAAGCGGATTAAGCTTTGTTTGCTGAACCGAAAACGTCGATACGTTCTTCAACTGATGCAGTGATTGCGTCGAAACCAGGTTTCAAGAATTTACGTGGGTCGAAGAGTTTTTTCTTCATGTATTCAGCTTCGTTAGCGTTAAATTCAACGACAAATTCACGAGTTGCTTTTGCAAATGCAAGTTGGCATTCTGTGTTTACGTTGATTTTAGCTACACCGTTAGCGATAGCTTCGCGGATTTGATCGTCAGGGATACCTGAACCACCGTGCAATACGATAGGAACATTTTTACCCATAGCTGCAACAAGTGCTTCGTTCAATTTAGTCAAGTGATCGATGTGGAGACCTTTCCAGTTTTCTGGGTAAGGACCGTGGATGTTACCGATACCAGCTGCAAGGAAGTCAACACCAAGTTTAGCCATTGCTACTGCGTCTTCGATTGGAGCGAGTTCGCCTTCACCGACGATACCGTCTTCTTCACCACCGATAGAACCAACTTCACACTCAACTGAGATACCTTTAGCGTGAGCTTTTGTGATAACTTCTTCAGCAAGTTTAAGGTTTTCTTCGATTGGAAGGTGTGAACCGTCAAACATCAATGAAGAGTAACCAACTTCGATACATTCCAAAGCATCATCAAAGTGACCGTGGTCAAGGTGAATAGCTACTGGTACAGTGATACCCATTGATTCTACAAGAGTTTCAATGAGGAGTTTACACATTTTGTAACCACCCATGTATTTAGCAGCACCCATTGAAGTTTGGATAAGTACTGGAGTCTTTTTAGCTTCTGCTGCACGCAAGATAGCTTGAGTCCATTCAAGGTTGTTTGTGTTGAAACCACCGATAGCGTAACCATTGTCACGAGCGGCTTGTACGAATTTTTCTGCTGAAACGATTGCCATTTCAAATTCCTCCGAATATTTTCTATTACTGTCCTAGTATAGCATTTTGTGAACTATTTTTCTAGTTATAAGTCGTGAATGCGCTTGTATTCTGGTTTTTTTAGAAATCAGCGCCTAGAGTAATGACAAATAAAAAGAGAGTTGCCTCTCTTCTTATTATTTGCTGCGGCTGTAGTTTGCTACATCTTCTTGAATATTTTCGATAAATTGATCCAAGCTAATAACTTCAGTATCTGTTGAACCGTAACGACGGATATTTACAGTACCATCTGCCATTTCTTGGTCACCGACAACGATTTGATAAGGAACTTTACGTGTTTGGGCTTGACGAATCTTATAACCCATTTTTTCATTTGATTCGTCGACAACGATACGCAAGCCTTTCTCTTGGAGACGTTTTTTGATTTCCCATGCGTAATCAGCATGAATTTCATTGTTTACAGGAATGATGATTGCTTGAGTAGGCGCCAACCAAGTTGGGAACGCACCTTTATAAAGTTCAATCAAGTAAGCTGTAAAGCGTTCCAAAGTTGAAATTACACCACGGTGAATCATAACCGGACGATGTTTTTCACCATCTGCACCAACATATGTGATGTCAAAGTTTTCAGGGTTAAGGAAGTCCAGTTGAATAGTTGAAAGAGTTTCTTCATTACCCAAGGCTGTCTTGACTTGAATATCCAATTTTGGCCCATAAAATGCTGCTTCACCTTCTGCTTCAACATAGTCAAGATTCATATCATCCATTGTTGCTTTAAGCATACGTTGTGATTTTTCCCACATTGCATCGTCTGGGAAGTATTTTTCTGTATCTTCTGGATCACGATAAGACAGACGGAAGCTGTAATCATCAATACCGAAATCACGGTACATTTCCATAATTAATTCAAGGATTTTACCAAATTCTTCTTGAATTTGGTCTGGTGTCACAAATGTGTGACCATCATTCAGTTGCATAACACGTACACGTTGAAGACCTGAAAGTGCGCCTGATTTTTCATAACGGTGCATTGTACCAAACTCAGCGATACGGATAGGTAATTCGCGGTAGCTGTGTACGTGGTGTTTATAGATTGCAATGTGCGATGGGCAGTTCATTGGGCGAAGTTCCATTTGTTCGCCATCACCCATGTCCATTGGTGGGAACATATCTTCATGATAATGTTGCCAGTGACCTGATTGTTTATAAACATCCAAGTTCATCAAGTTTGGTGTATTAACGTGAAGATAACCTGCAGCAATTTCACGGTCTTCAACGAAACGTTGGATTGTACGGCGAATAGTTGCTCCATCTGGCAGCCAGTAAGCTGTACCTGCTCCCAAAGAAGCTTCATTAAAGAAGAGATCTAATTCACGACCGAGTTTACGGTGGTCACGCTCTTTTGCTTCTTCGCGCATCTTCAAGTTTTCTTCAAGGTCCTCTTTGTTGAACCAAGCTGTACCGTAAACACGTTGCATCATCGCGTTATCGCTATTTCCGCGCCAGTAAGCACCTGCCACGTTGAGTAATTTGAAAAATTTAATAAATCCAGTTGATGGCACATGCGGACCACGACAAAGATCAGTATATTCACCTTGGCTATAAATTGTCAAGCCACCTTCATCTTCATTGTGTTCTTCAATAAGTTCAAGTTTATATGGGTCACCAGCAAAAATTTCTTTCGCTTCTTCTTTTGTTACTTCTTTGCGAATTGAAGGGAAATTTTCTTTGGAGATACGACGCATTTCTGCTTCGATTTTTTCCAAGTCATCGTTTGAAATTTGGCCCTCTTCATTATCAGTATCGTAGTAGAAACCATTTTCAATAGCTGGACCTACACCAAGATGAATATTTGGAAAATGACGACGTGCGGCTTGGGCAAATAAGTGAGCTGCAGAGTGACGTAGTAAGCCAAAAGCATCCTCATGGTCAGGAGTTACAATTTCAAAAGTTGCATCTTCTTTGATCGGACGGGTCACATCAATAAGTTTGCCGTTGACTTTACCAGCCAAGGCTTTTTTTGCCAAACCAGGTGAGATTGATTTAGCGATTTCAAGTGTTGAGATGCCTGCCTCAAATTCTTTGACAGCACCATCTGGAAAAGTGATTTTAATCATATAAGCCTCCAATATTTTTGTTAACGTATTTTAGTTTTGGTGATGAGCACTGAGGAAATAAAAAAACGCAGATCAGCTTCCTCTTAAAGGACGCGATCTGCGTGTTACCACCTTTTTAATTTTTTCGGCACAAAAAGCCTTAAAAATATCTCATCTTTGACGTAACGTGTCAGCTGCGCTTTCTGTTCTCAGAAAGAATTATCAGAGTGGTATCTTTAGCAATTACAATACGAGTTCGCACCACACACTCGTTCTCTTGGAAAGAATTGGTTAAAGACTTGTCTCTAATGACCATTTTAGGTTTTTCTTTATCTTTTGTCAAGTCCTTTTTTGAACAATTTTTTATTTTTTAGAAAATATTGTTTACTTTTTCACGACAATCTCTTTTACAAGCTTAGCAAAAGCAACTTCAGCATTAAATGGAGAAAGATATATATACTTTTCACCTCCATTTTCAAGGAAGTATTCTTTGTTTTCTTCTTCAAGCTCTTCAATTGTTTCTAAGCAGTCTACCACAAATCCCGGCGCAACGATAAGAATTTTTTTGACACCTTGTCCGGGTAGTTTCTTCAAAGTATCATCTGTAGCAGGGGTTAGCCATTCAGCAGGTCCAAATTTTGACTGATAAGTTTGATAATGTGGGAATTCCCCAAGTTCTTCCATTATTAAACGTGTAGTTTCCGTGCACTCTTCCGGATAAGTGTCGCCATCCGTTACATAAGAAAGCGGGATACCATGGTAAGAAAAGACAACAGCTTCAATGTCCTTTTCACTCGCGAGAGCTTCCTTTATCTTATCAGCAAAGTATTTGATATAGAGCGGTTCTTTGTAAAAAGAGCGTATAAACTTTAAGTCGACAATATGATCCTTTTCTAAAAAGAAATTCATAACACTGTCAAAGACTGAACCCACTGTGGTTCCTGAATATTGTGGATACATCGGAAGTATGGTTAAATCTTCTACACCTTTGTTCAAAAGGTTCTCTAAGCCTTTTTCAATACTCGGTTCACTGTAAGACATCCCCATCGCAATTTCAATATCTGGGCAGAGTTCTTGCAGATTTTTTTCCTGAGCTGCTGTATAAGTAAGGAGCGGAAACTGACCATCTTTGACAATTTTTTCGTAAAGCTTAGCTGATTTTTTCGGACGAGTATTAAGAATAACACCATTAAGAAGTGGTTGCCAAAGCAGTGGATGTGTTTTAATCACGCGGCGATCAGACAAAAATTTCTTCAGGTATTTTCTTAGTGCTTGGGGCGATGTATTCTCAGGTGTACCAAGATTGACTAAGAGGATGCCTCTTTTTTTCATGCTATATATATCTCCTGTATTTCATAAGATTCAACAGACAATCTCATTGTCCTATTTTCTATTTTACCCGAATTTCAAAAGTTATTCAGCGCTATGTAAAAAAAAGCGAAAAATTTCGTGAATTTTCTCGCTTTTAATTCGTTTTCTATCTGTAAAAAGAAAACTTACTCTTTTTTATTCTTTTTACGTAAGATAGCTGCACCTGCTAGGGTAACTAGACCAAGTATGCCAAGGCCAGAACCTATCCTATCACCTGTTCTTGGTAATGCTGCTTCTTCACCGCCCTTGTCTGGAGTTGGAGTTGGGTCTGGAGTTGGAATCGGAATTGGGTCTGGATCCCCTGCTCTCAGAGTTACTACAGTTGCACTCTCACTAATCTCTCCCACATAACGGTTATGATGAAGTGCTTGACGCGCAAAGAGGAAGTACTCTGTATCAGGTAACAAGCCTGTGAAACGAGTTGACATTTGCCAATCAAGGTTTTCTGGGTTGTCCGTTCTTGAAATCGCATATTCAATCACATATGGCCCAGGATCAAAGGCTTGGACGGAGGCAAAGAGCTTCTCAAAGTAGCCAAGTCCTGCTTCTGCATTCTTAAAGGCAAATGGTTGGAAAACGAAAGGCATATCCTGTTGCAAAGGTTGTGGCATAGCGATGTGAGATGGAGCAAGCTCAATCTGCGTTCTCGAAACCTGTGCTACCTGTGGCTCTGATACTGGCAAGCCTTGTGCCCGCGTAATACGACCGATAGTTTCGACATTCTCATCAAAAACATATTCATAGTTACGATTGACATTCCCTTCTTCATCACGAAGTTCTACTGAAACATCTGTTCTCAGAATTTCATTGCCCTGTTCATCAACAAAGACTAGCTCGTCCTCAGCAACATGAGGCTGCCCGTTTGCTAAACGTGACATTTGATCGATAAACGTTATTGTGAGGTAGTAATCACCGAAAACGTCCATCGTTTCCCCAGTTTCAATGTCTATCCATTTTTCTAAATCGTCAAAGCCGCCTTCCATGCCGTACTCATAAGACTTGTCCTCCGCCATGAAGTAATAGTCGTAGTTGAAAACTCGTTCGGCTATTTTTCGACCATTAAAGCTGAGACGGATAGGCGTAATACGACCGGTGAACAGGAGTTCCTCAAGCTGACCTAACTGTTCAGGAGATAACCTTACACTTTCATGGTTAAAGCTACTAATGCTTGTGATAAGCGCTTTATCCATAATATCGTCATCGTCAAAGGCGACATCCTTATCTTGGAAGCGCACTTGAAGCCCTGTCAAGTTTTCTAGCGAAACTTGAGTTTCCTTTCCTGCTTCATTATAGAGGGCAAAGACAGGATTTTCTTGGATATCTTCATCTCGGTCAATCTGGTTGTTACCATTGTACTGACGTTCGATATGCCCCGCCTTGATATAAAGGACATTTACTTCCATCTCGTCTGGATTTTCTGGCATTGGGCGCACGTCCTTGATGGAGACTTGATGGATGTTGGCTGGGGCAAAGTTTGGTTGTGGCACTAGCCCTGCCTCTTCAGGAGTTCCAAAGGTGTAATTGCTTAGCGGGTGATTAACTGCATCGCTTGTCGTCAAGTTCCAGTTATCATCTGAAACTACTGGAATATCTTCGCCTATTTCTTTCTGAGTAAATCTTGCCCAACCTTCTTCTACAGTAATTCTGCCCTCATCACGTGCCACAATGGCATCACCACTCGAGTGTACTAACTGAGGAAGTTGGAGTATTTCGTCGACATCATAGGAGTCATCCCACTCCTTATCCGCCACTCGACCTTCCGTCCAAGCTATTTGACGTGGTGTGATTGCTGCTTCATCAAATAATGGATCAACACGCTGTGGGCGCTCCGTACTGAATGTCTCGAAAGCTTGACTTGTCGGAAGAATCCTGTCTGACGCTGTGAGTAGGTAGTTGCCAGAATATCTGCCAGAAATTCCCCACTCACCTGCACTTGCTTGAACAGGTAGAGAAATAACCGAACCTGCCTCATCAAAGCGAACATTCACATCCGTAAAGCGTGCCGTTCCTGTATGGATAGTAACACCGTCTATGTCAGTAGCCAAGATAGGCAAGCTTGGCAGAGCTGTAATCTCAGCCTCAGCAGTCCCATCATATTCACGGCTTCGAACCTGACCTTGTGTCCAGCGAATGGTTAAAGGACTGATGTCTCCCGTCAGTAAGCTGTAACGCATCCATGCTTCTAAATCCTCATGCAGGGTTACATTTCGTGAATCCAGATAGAAACCAGCAATGCTTACCTGTTTGTTCTGGCCTACATGACGATCCGCAAAGCGAATCTCATACTCATCGTCGTCAAAGCGGATAGGAATGATTTCTCTTGTGTCTAGAATTTCTATCCCAACTTCTGGGAAAAGCTTAATGCTTTCTCCAGCATTATCAGGATCTTCTTCTACTGGAACCAGCCAGTCCTCACCACCATTATAAATCTGATGTAGCTTACGGTTGCCAACAAAATCAATCTTTGTCGTAATATCAGTTTCTCTTAGCTCCCAAGGTGTGATTCGCCCTGTGAAGAGTAGCTCTTGAACGCTGCTTATCTGTGCTGGCGAAAGCTGAATTTCGACTTGCCTCAAGCTGTCAAAGCTTGCGATAATCTCCTTATTTGTAACTGCACCATTATCATAGGCAACATCTTTATCTGCGAAACGAACGCTAAGGTCAAGCAAGTCATCTAGTGAAAGCTCAATAAGCTGGTTTTGCGCATTAAGCAAGGCAAATTCAGGCTCTTGTTTCATGTCGCTAGCAATATCTATCCACGCGTTACCTGTGTACTGCCGTTCGATATAGCCCGAGCGGATATAAAGAACATTGGCTTCCATGTCCTCTGGGTTTTCTGGCATTGGGCGCACGTGGGTGACAGGTACTTTTTTGATGTTGGCTGGGGCGAATATTGGTTGTGGCACTAGCCCTGCCTCATCAAGAGTCCCAAAGGTGTAATTGCTTAGCGGGTGATTAACTGTATTGCTTGTCGTCAAGTTCCAATGTCCATCTGAGTCTACAGCAATGTTATTGCCCATTTTGCTATCAGCAAACTGCGCCCAGCCAGCTACAACTTCAATCGCTTCCCAATCACGTTCCACAATGGCTCCTTCAAGCCTTGACCCTGATCGTACTAACTCAGGAGTACGTCGAATGCCGTGGACATCAGTTGTGCCGTCCCATTCCTTATCAAAAACTTGACCCTCTGTCCAGCCAATAATACGTGGAGTGATTCGGGCATCTCGATATGCTCGGATATATTCTTCAATACGTCCTCGAAGCTCAGCGATGTCATCTGCTTCAAAATATTGCTCTTTCTCATCAAAGACTATCCTGTCAAAGACAAGTTCATCTGTACCCGCATGGATCTCCTTAAAGCGAAGCCCTTCTACACGGTAAGGCATCTCAATGTCATAGCCACCTGCAAGACCAATCGTAGCTACAAATTCATTAAGCGTGATTTCCCTGTTACCATCATATTCTCTATCATGGGCTTCAAAAGCATAAGCCTTTTCCCCAGTCATTTCTATATTAGCTGGGAGGATGGATGCCCAAGTTAGTGGGAGGTCTAACACGATATAATTCTCTTTATGTCTTTCATGGATAAAATCAAAATCCAAAAGAATCCGTTCATACCAGTCAAACGAGTAACTTCCCACTACTGTATCACGGAATGAAAGATTTTCTAAAAGTACTGGGTCATAAGTAATGTACACCTGTTCATTTAGAATTTCATGCCCAGCTTCTGAAGCTACCAAGCTTGGTAGCGTAATATTTCCTATGATTTCATTGCCACCATTGTACCGACGTGAAGGTATACGTCCATTTTCCCAGCGCAAGACACGTGGTGAGATTACTCCCTCAAAGAGACTGGTGAAATCAAAATCAACAGCAAGCTCTTGGTTTGGCCCAAGCAAGTCATTTAACTGCTCCCGAACCAGCTCTGGGTTGCCAATGGTCAGATGGCTCGCCTCACGGACATCTGGCGCGTTAAAGGACAGCTCCCACTCATCAATATCCAAGTCTGTGCTATTCAAACGCGGAAGATGATGAATATTCTCAGCGGAAAAAGTATCTGTATCATCGAAAATTTTAGAGGCAAGCCCAGCTTCTGCTCCAGCGACTTGGTCAGAATCCCAAGAGGTTACTTTTTGAGTAACTATCTGCCATTCTGCTTCTGCTGCATCGATAAGACGATAGTTTTCGTGGTGAGTGCCATTAATCCTCCAATTACCATCTAAAGCGGTAAGGGCGGTACCAACCTGCGTGTTCTGCTTATGAATAAGACCACCAGGATGAGCTTCTATTCTCCCTGTTCCAGCTAACTCATACTCTAATAAGTCTTGCTTGTTGCTCTTTACTGTCCTTAGAGTCGGCAGCCTCCAGTCAGATAGATATGGCGCAATCGGCTGTCCTGTATAAGTTCGGATTGGGTTCTCTATTAAGTCAAGACCTCTAAACTGAACCTCTAATGGACGAATGGTTGCAGCAGCGAAAGCAGGTACTTTAAGCTCTGCGGTAAAGAATTCTGGCATTGTGAAAGCAGATTGTCCGAATACCCTGCTCGGTAGGTCAAAGCCGACAACTCCTTTTGTTCCTTTGGAAGGAGGGGCTACCAACTCATAGTTATCCGCATATTTGCCGCCTCCGATGCTCCATTCGCCGATGGCACGGACAGACTGTGGAGTAACGTCACCATATGCATTATGAGCGACATCTTCCGACACAAACTCAGCTGAACCCTTTTGTAAGACTACACGATAGTCATCGTCACCTGTTTTATCGTACTCATGAATGCCCACGAAGTCGGCAGAAGAACTTGGTGCAAGAGGAATAAGTTGTGGCTCCGTTGTCACAAGAGCTGAAACAGTTCCGTCATAATCCTTGTCTGCCACTTGACCCAAGCCCCAGTAAACTTGACGTGGGGTAATCTCGCCATAGAAAAGGCGATCTCGCAGATAGTCACGAAGTTCTGGCGACAGCTGTACAGGAGATTGCTCTCGAGGGACATCAGAACGTTGTAAGCCAAAGTCAGACGTCACACGTACTGGAACAAATCCATCCGTCACATGGCGACTCTCAAAAGTAAGCACATCAGAGGTATCATAGAAAACAAACTGATAGGTATGATTATCACTTATCCCCTCAATCCTCTCAAGCGTAAGCGGTGATAAAAGGCTGTAGTCATATACCTTTGTAGCATTGTATTGACGGCTGATTTCTCCGCGAGTAAACGTCAGACGGTCAAAATCACCTTCTTCTAAAATTAAGGTACGGATAGTCGCAGACTCAAACACAGGTTCGTTGGTAATCACATAGTTGGTCATCTGAGTACCTGCAACCTGATCATGACGAGTGAGCATGGAAGTGTTAAAATTAAGTCCTTCGATGTCCCATGTCCCTGGCAAGCTGTTGGCAAACTGCAAGCGGTCTTGCAAATTACCAAAGGCCACTTCAATAATATTAGTATCACCGTCGACAAAGCCTGTGAGCTGAGGTGCTACAATGCCTGTCACAGAGGTCGACCCGTCATAAGTCTTGTCCGCAACGCGACCTGCTGTCCAACTGACTTGCCTCTGATTAATATTTGCATCGACGAAAAGTCCGCCTTGCTCTGCCAGAGTCTGAATCTTACTTCTTATCGCTTCTTCGTACTCGTCCAAGAAAGCGGGTAAATCGACTGTGCTAAATAAATCCTCTGCCCCAGCAGTAAAGACTAAGCTCTTGTAAACATAGGGTTGCACCAGAATTTTATGGCGCCCTACATGACTGTTATTAAACTTCAAGTCTGCACGATCAATGACCAAAGTCGCTGTGGCAAAACGTAATTCTCCACCATCTGCTGTATTTGCCCCCTTGATAGCAAACTCAAACGTATATTCTTCTTGCCCACCTACGACATTATTATCGTTATCAAAGGTTTTATCTGGCACACTTTGAAGCTCGCCGATAATGGTTGGTGTCACTCCAGTCAGCGCAAGCGTGATTGTCCCATCATAAAGTCCCTTGGCTTGCGCGGACTGTGCCAAGATACTTCGAGTCAGCTCTTCGAGAAGTTCCTGACTCAGCGTTTGCTCCAAGCCTTGGGCAGCTTGCACTACAGCTTCATAAACTCTATTAAAGTGATTATGTCCATCGATATGAACAAAGGAAGCAGGTAATTCCGCGCGGTCGTGACGCAAGATGTACTTAGGAAGTTGGACTTCTAATTGCTCAGTCTTGGGAAGTCTGTCACCATTCGCCATCTTAATCTCAAAGTCCAGCGAAATATGTCGCGCAATATCTTGAACTGTACGCGTACCATCAAATGGTCGAGGCGGAACTAAACCACGATTAATCTGGATATTTTCTAGCGCTACAGGCACGTTTTCACGGACTTGGGCTAGTTCGAAAAGTCCTGTGCCACCGAAAGCAGCCTCCAAGGCTTCAATGTTTTCAGCATCATCTCCTGCAATACTTCTTCCGTGGTTGGCAAGTTCATTCCTAATAGCTGTAATAATTTCCTGCCATTTAACAGTTCCGTAGTTGATTTCTGATGACCCAGCCTGTGCTGTACTTGCAAAAGTAATATCTTCTATTTTATCTTCAAAAAAAGTAAAGTTTCCTGTAATGCCTAATCGCTCCAAGTCCAAGCGCGGCCATTGCACAACGTCAGCTGGAGTAAGGTCACCGACAAACTTGTCCCGAACTGTCCCACGGATAATGTGTTCCTCTGTGAGTACAATCGGGATAAAAGGGTTTGGTCGTAAGACACCGCCAATAAGACGAATGGACAGCTGAGCTTTGCCTCTATTACGTCCATAAATACTTATCTGACCATACATCTCAGGGCTTACATTTTGCAAAATAATAAAACTTCTATCTGCGTCAATATGCTCATATTTACTAACTGTCATAATCTCAGAAAGTTCACTTCCCAGTCCTATTTTAAATTCTATATCTTTAAATTCACCAACCCCTAAAGTAAAGGTGTCATCTTCCTTCTTTGCATTTACTTCAGGAAATTCTCTTGAAAATTCAATCTGAACTACGTCTTTCGATAGCCACTCCACGCTATAGATGTTTCCCAGAGCCCAGTTTTCCCTGTTGTTCCAGTCGTTCCATGACATATTCAAAGCCGAAATCCCCAAATATGAGTCCCTCGCCGCAAAACTGTTCATTCCACCCTCGGAAAAACTTGGCGCTGTAAAGGTTTGCGGCGCTTCAAAGGTCGTTAGGGCGTCTGATTGATCTGGTGCTTCCTCTTCTTCCATCATCTCAGCTTCTTCTTCATCAGCTTCTGTGGCAGCTATTTCTGGAAGAACAACATCGGCAATCTCCTGCTCAGGCACGTCGACTACCTGTTCAATCCCGGGCACTTCTTCATCATGGCGTCCACGAATAAGTGTGGCTACGGGAGCACCTTTCGACATGACCAGCGGCAACATAGCAGCTACTGTTCCCGCTTTTTTCAGACGCGCTCGACGAATCGCCTTCTTTTTGGCTTTGATTACTTTTCTTTCTGTCATTATCTTTCTCCTGAACTTCTACTCACCTTGCTATTAGCAAATACTGAAGCTTTATAACAAGTTGTAGATGTAACTAGAACATTTCTTATATTACAAATTATATCAAAGGTTAAAATAATAAAGAAATGATATTACGCTTATTTATTTATAATAATAGAGAGTTAAAAACATAAAAAAAACAGATTCAATAGGAATCTGTTTTTCATTTTCTTCACGTTCGCTTAGTGTTTACGATTAATCTCTTGTTTTACTTTATATTCCAAGAAATCTTTAGCAACTTCTTTGTCAAAGTCATTGAGTTGGTTGACCACTTGGTTTTGAATGGTATCAATCTCAATTTTATCAAAAGGAATCTCGGCGATAACTTTCTCCACAACTTTCGCAACATTATTGGCAATCATGTTAGCATGTAAAGGTTTATCTTTATATTTTCCATAAATCGCTGCCTTGAAGACAGCTGTTTGTATCCGGAAAGAATCCCAATCAACCACGCGACCATTACGTTTTATAACTACTTTATTGAGCAATTTTGCTTCCATATATTCTCCTTTATATTCTCTATATTCCGTTTTTATTATCTCGGAATTTCTCGAATTCATACTTTGGCTTAAATTTGAGAGTTACGAAAGATTTTATCGTCTCCAAAGTAGGAAAGTTAGCCTTTACGAATAATATTACTTTCTTTAATTATAGCAAATTATCATTTTTCCTACAAAAAAAAGCCCCAAAGGCTTTTTAAAATTATTTTACAACAATAAAGCGGTCTTCATCATCCATGTAAGTTTTTTCTCCAGCTTGTTCTTCAACAGAACCAAATACAAGTTGGCCACGTAATTTCCAGTTAGCTGGGATATTCCATTCTTTAGCCACAGCTTCGTCAATTACTGGGTTGTAGTGTTGTAAGTTTGCACCGATACCAAGTTCTGCAAGTGCTGTCCAAGCGTTTACTGTAGTAATACCTGAAGCTTGTTCGCTCCATACTGGGAAGTTTTCTGCGTAAAGGGCAAACTGTTCTTGCAAACCTTTAACAACATCTTGGTCTTCAAAGAAGAGAGCTGTACCGTAAGCAGCCTTGAAACCGTCAAGTTTTGCTTTTGTTCCATCCCATGCTGATTCAGGAACACCTTGAGCTTTCATTGTTTCTTTCAATTCTTCAGCAACGATTTGTCCCCAAAGCTTTTCTTGAGCTTCACCCGTAACAATAAGTACACGTGTGGTTTGGCTGTTGAAAGCTGATGGACTGTGTTTTACGGCTTCTTTAATGGTTTCAATAGCTTGGTCTGGATCCTTAACATCTTTACCAAGGGCATAGATTGAACGACGGTTTTTAAGTGAGTTGATAAATGACATAGCAATGTCTCCTTTTATTTTCTTATTTATGTTTACAAATGTAATCTTACCACATAAATTTACGCTTGTAAATTATTTAGCTCAGGATTTTTATTTTTTCTAAAAAGACAGACTTCCCTTAGCAAAAAACAGAGGAATCAATAATTCACCCTGTTTTATATAAATATTAAAAATTTGTCATTGGAAAAGTATCCTTTTACCTCCTCTTGTTTTTTCTATAAATTTTAATTGCAAGGAAGCTGAAGATAAATCCAAATATCACTACAAGAAGATTGTTAAAATCATTGAGTGATGGCAATGTAACTTGCTTTTTCTCACCATCTTGTTCGGGCTTTTCTTGACCGGGTCTTCCACGTTCAGGCTCTCTTGGATCCTCTATCTCCTTTTCTCGATAATTCGGGAACTGAAGGTGTACATGAGCATTTTCCTCATCTACTTGAATAAAGTCTTGATAAACCCTTGCAAAGTCAACGATGTCTAACTGATTATTTTCTGCTTCGCGAGCCAGTCTGACATATATCTTTTGATCAATGTCTTTATAAATCAAGAGAGAATCCTCTGGCAAAAGGAAACCTCTTGGTGCTTCAACCTCTTTCAGTTGATAAACAACTCCCCGTTTAAGATTTGGTGTTTCTTCAATCATCCTTGAAAGGTCGAGAACACCATCTACTGTAGCTAACTGCTCTATTGGTTGGAAATTATTATCGATGCGCTCTGCATTAGAAAAGCTCGTCAAAGTCGAAAAGTCTGCTCCTACCAGTTCCGAAAGCATAAAGCTGGCATCTAATTTATCCTCTGGGTTATCTCCATCGATCTTATGAAGGATGAAGTCCAGCTCTAATGAACTATAAATTAAGAAACGAATCAGCCCATCTTCAAAGGTAAAATCTGTACCTATTTGAAGTTCCTGTTGCTCTCCTGAAGCATTTGTTACTGAGACGCGTGGGTCACTTCCGTCCTCTGGTACAGTTACGGTATAGACCGAGTCATGCATATAAAAGCCTTTGATTGGCTGACGTGTCATTGTAAGACTTTGTGTGCTGCCGTAGGCAAGCTCAATATCTGCTTTAAGGAGGTTGTCTGCCTCTTGTCGACGTAGAACCCCTTGCTCATCAGAAAAGAGTGGTGTATCTTCTAGGATAGATCGGTTCAATTCTACAGGAACCAGTAAGAACTCGACGCCCTCCATCGGTGCACCAAAGTCAAGATGATCGGGGTGGTCAAAGTCTGCATCCATTTTTAAGACTTCTAAACGAATTTGACGCTTATTATAGTTAAGCAAGACGAGCCTTCCTTGCGGATCGACATAAAGGCCACTCTCTTGTGGACGTTCTTGCTCAATATCGACAAAATTACCATATGGGTCGATTTCAAACGTATAAATTGTTGTATCTAAGACGTAGCCTTCTGGTGCCTCTTTCTCTTGTAAGCTGTAGCGCCCGAGAAGAAGCTGGTTGAAACTTGGATTTTCATCAGTCAGAGTCTCCACTAAGTCCCCTGCTTCATTTCGTAGTTCAAAGCTCGCACCTTCAAGAGCAACTCCTGTACTGGCGCTTAATTTTTCAAAAACAACTTCCTTGGGTTGGAATTCATTTTCGATTTGTAGGCTAATCCTTTGCCCATCAAAAACTAAGTCGGTTATCTCTGTATCGTCCTCAAATACTCGAACATCCCCTCCGAAAGCAATTTCAATTTTCCAGATTTTAAAGGAATTTTGATGACCTTGTGGCGCTTCACGTTCAAGTACAGTATAAACATTGATTGCCTCCGGATGATTAGGGGCTAACAGTTCTTGTCCAAAATCAATATTGCCCTGTTCATCTGTAATTTCAAATATACCTTCCGCTCCTAGCCCGGGCCCACTGAGCTGCATTACTGCCCCCGATAATTCCGTTGCGTTTGCACTTGATGTTTTCTTCAAGTCCAGAGAAAATCGTGGGAGGTCTGTCGTATTTTCTATCAGGAAGACATCTTCAGAAGCTTGAGTGACGACAGGGGCATTAAAGTCACTACCTAGGTCAGTTTTTTCTGTCACCCAATATTCTTGACCTTCTTCTAAAGCAGGTTCATAGGAAATGTCAAAATCAAAATTCCAATCAGGCGCTGAAACTACTGTCTCTTTGACCTCTCTAAGAATTTCATGACTTTCTTTGTCACGTATCACCAATGCCACCGTGATGTCCTGGGTTTCGGCACCGTTTAATATCGTCCAAATCTTGCTGCCTTTGATATGCGCGTCTGGTGTCAAGGTGTTTGTTACCATAAATACGCCATCTTGTCCTGTAACAACTGCTTCCTCAAAACCAGAGAGTTGACCGACCTCTTGCACACGATATTCCTCATGTCTGCCAGGCAAGTATTTGAATACGTGACTCCAGTCGGGAGCTGACAATTCAGCATTATCGACGATTTCACCATTCCGAAGCAAGTTAAGTTTTATCGGAACCTGCTGGTTTTCTGGAGCATTCCACTGTTTTCCTACAACAATGTCGATACCATTATAGGTGTTGAGCAAGTTGAAATTTTTCTTTGGTTTTGAAGTATAGAGGTCTTTAACATTATCTGGTAAGATCTCTTTGAGTTGATATTCGTATTCAACAAGATTGCCATTGACCACTTCATATTGCTTTTGTTTACCAAAGTCATAAGTCCAATCTTTATCAGTCACTGTTTTTCGGTCAACCTCTGACCATTTTTCTTGATCCCGTTGACTGCGTTCTAAAATCACCGTAATCTCTTTGGGACGAATCGTTAGGTCATCTCCAATCCAGAACTTCTGCCCAGCAATCTCAATGACATCATAAGCATTACTGATATTTAGCAAGGTGCTTCTCGGCGTCAAGCTCTCTTCTGGAATGATACGCACAATGAAATCATCCAAATTTCCACCATTCAGGGCTGTTTCTTTCAGGCTGTATTCAATTTTTTCCCCTTGGCTATCGTAAGCAGGTACATCTTCAAAGCGATAATCCCATGCGCCTTCCTCTAGTACACGGCTATAGTTTTCACCCATGGCTTGACCGTTTTGCAGCAACTCTACTCGAACGGGGAATTTTTTATCTTCAGCTGTATTCATCCACGTCTTTGTCCCCGATACAGTTGTCAAAAGAGTATTCGTTAGATTTAAACCGTCTACTTTGGAGCGATAGCCCTCGGGTACGATTTCTTCAATAGTATAGATATATGGGCGTCCTTGTGCATCTGTTTTCAGCAAATCCTCCACTTGCGTTTTCCAAGTTTCTCCGCTGATAGTCACCGTTCGCAAGAAGCTCGGCTCTTGTCCCTCGATATGACGATGAAGCCTTACATTAATGCTTGAAGGGCGTTCCTCGTATCCTCCATCGTGCCAAGTTTTAGTTATCGTCAGTTCCGTCAACTCAATCTGACGGTTCTCAATCGTAACTTTTGCTGTGCCCTTTCCTGTAATCACAGGAAGCTTGAAGCCAGAAAGTTCGGTCATTTCTTTAATCTCATAGTCATCATAAGCGCCGACAAGATTTGTAAAGCGATGTTTCCAGTCATTGTTTTCATTCAGCTGGACTGTTTCTAAAACGTGATTGTCTGACACGCGCCTTAATTGGACTTCAACCTCTGATTTTTCCTTAGCAGCCAGCGGCTGTCCTGCACTGTCTTTCCAAAGCTTCTCTACATCAATATTAATATTTAGTCTGTTGGTCAATACCTGATCTAAACCTTGGTCAAGCTCACCTGTTACTGCTCCATATAGAGGATGATAACCAGGAATTTCTTCCTCTCTTACTTCATATTCTAAAGCTTTACCATTTGCATGAGTGGGAAGATTTTCAAAAGTGTGTTGCCAAGGCGCTTCCAACTCGATCTCGCTGTTAGCTACCTTGTGCCACTCTGTTTCTCCTACTTCTCGTCGCACCAAATATAGCCCAACCTTTGAAGGTCTATTACTGTAATCTTCGTCATCCCACTTTTTCTCAATAGAAAGAGAGGTTGTCCTCAGCGTATTGACGATGTTATTGCCGACCAGCTCTGGTGCCTCGTAGCCCTGAAGAACAGTATGTTCTTGCACAGAATAGCTATAAAGTTTGCTCGGTTCACTCTCTGCTGGCAGATGTGTAAAGTCATAAGTCCATTGATGTTCTTTTGCCTCAGCTAAATTTAACTTTCGCACTACCTGCTCTTGCCATATCGGATCATTACTTTCTTTTCCTTGAAGCTCTGGATAAGCTTCTTCACGACTTTGAGTTTGCCCATCTACTTCCGCCTCTTCTGCCAAATCTTTATAGTAAACAGCTTCGGCATCATTTCCAGCTGCTTGGCGGTAAAGACCAATGGTTAAATCTTGTCGGTTACTTTGATCGAGATCATCTGACCATATCTTTCTCCCCGTAAAGGAAGTCGGGTTTGCGATTTTATTTTTTATTTCAAATATACGATCGCCTCTTCCGTCATCGTTGACATTTTCAGAAGTCGTTTCCTTCACAAGGCTTTGGTAACCCGGAACAAACTTTTCTTCCACTTCATAGTAAACTTCGAGTGGTTCTGTTCCAAATCCCGATAAGGAAATATATTTCGGCAAATCATCTTTCACCCAAGTCCATGTGTTTTTATCTTCAGATAATGTTACATTTTGATTTTCCCCTTGACTATAAAGTCGCGTCTCGCCATCTTGATAAGGGGCAATCTCTGTTTTTACCCCATCTTTATAAACGAAGCGGCGAATCATGACATCAATCCAGTCTGGACGAAAACCCGAACTGTCATTACTGTCTTCCCAAACTTTATCAATCGTGAGGCGTTTAACTCCCGTGAATTCAAAGTAATCAAAACGAAACTGCTGCAGATTACGAAAAGAACCTGTCGAGGCGGTAACCGAAAGCGCCAGAGATTCAGAAGAGTCAATCTGATGACGACCAATACGTTCTAAGACCATTTCACGACCTGCAAAAGAGGTTGTAACGGTGTCAGTAGGATCATGACTGGAATCTCCCGCACCAGAAGCTTTTCTCGCATAATCTTTGGGCGCATAGACGCTCAAAGTTCCGCCATCTCCTGCGGGGTTTGGCTCGTATTTGTAAAGGACATCCATGAATCCTGTTATTTCATCGGTGTCCGCATGTTTATCGTAGCCATAGTCTGCTTCTGTATATCGACTATTGGAATTCTCAGGATCTCCTGTCTTATCGTGATTGATTTCCTCACGTACTCCTGCGTTTGCACCGCCAAGGATTTTATCTCTATTTAGGAGGATTGTACTGTCTGCAATACGCTTCACAAAACCAGTAACGGGTGAAAAAGGAGAGTTTGCTTCTCGTATATCTGTACCAGCCTCTACAAAAGTTCCAAAAGGATTATTCCTTCCCTCAGCAATGTCTGTTTCCCATCCCAGTAAGTGGTTGGCATCATAAGCGTCATCGCTCATCTGTTGATAAGAGTTCCAAAAAGTATCAAACTTATAGCCGGTAGCACCTGCTAAGCCCCCAATTCCTAAGTTTCCTCCGGTAAAGCCTGTAGCCCCTACCATTTGTGGGTGAAAAGCAAAGCCAATCCCATCGGCGCCTCCCGGAAAGTGGGGATAAGCGTGAACGGGTTTACCTGTCTCATGAATCTGATATTGATTTCCCCAATCTTTACCCCCAGTGTCTGTTCTATCCCCCAGATAGACAGCCCCTTTTAAATTAAAAGGCTTCTCCATCGAAATCCGATCCTTTAAGGTGAAACTACCTGTCCAGTCATGACGATTAGGCGTTAAAGTGACAATACCCGTTTCCTCAGAATAACGTGGCGTAGGCTCCAGACTTAGTCCATGTTCACTATGGTTGAAAGGATGTCCAGCTTGATTAACAAAACTGTTGGGAGAAGTATAGAAATGCCCTAGAGTTCCATGCAATGTAAAATACTCTAAAAAATTTTTTCGATCAATCCTAAAGCTCTCGTCCGCTTGTTGTTCTTGTAAAACTTTATCCTCCTTCTGCTTTTCATCTTCTATTTTTTTAGAAGAACTACCGAGTAAACTGGGGATAGTAATTAAAGTTATTAAGCTAACTATTCCCATAGCAGCTATGATTTTTCGACCCGCTCTCATTTTTTTCTCCTTTTTCTATTATCTAAAACCAATTATATAACAAATAAATAAAACCAAAAAAAGAAATACATGATATAAAAAAATAAAAAAAATACTGCAAACTCCTTTATGAGCTTCACAGTATTTTTTATAGTTAATCCTTATTTTGTACCAAACAAACGGTCACCAGCGTCACCTAAACCGGGAACGATGTAGCCATGTTCATTAAGATGATCATCAAGTGCTGCAACATAGATGTCAATATCTGGATGCGCTTCTTGTACTGCTTTTACACCTTCTGGGGCTGCAACAAGGCAGACGAACTTGATGTTGTTAGCATTACGTTTCTTAAGGCTATCAATTGCAAGAATTGCTGAGCCACCAGTGGCTAACATTGGGTCAACCAAAAAGATTTGGCGATCAGCTATATCTGTTGGAAGTTTAACCAAATATTCAACTGGCTTAAAAGTTTCTTCATCACGATACATGCCGATATGACCAACACGTGCTGCTGGAATGAGTTTCAAGATACCATCTACCATCCCGATACCTGCACGAAGAATTGGCACTACTGCTAATTTTTTACCTGCAAGTTCTTGCGCTGTCATGTGCGCAACAGGAGTATCAATTTCGACATCTTGTACAGGCAAGTCACGAGATACTTCGTAAGCCATAAGCATGCCAATCTCATCAACGAGTTCACGGAACTCTTTTGTTGAAACGTCTGCACGACGCAAGATTGAAAGTTTGTGTTGGATAAGTGGATGTTTTACTACTTGACAGTTTGACATAAGTAACCCCTTCATTTTATATACTTTGACTATTTTATCATTTTTCTTGTCATAAGTCTGTTATCATTGTTATTTTAGTCTTTTTTCAAAGAGAGCTTGATTAAGAATGGTGCAATCAGAGTGCTAAGGATAATCACGATGACAAGCTCTGAGTAAATGTCACTATTAATCACTTGCGAAGCAAGACCGATTTGAGCAATAATCAACGCCATTTCACCACGAGAGACCATTCCTGTACCGACCAAAGCACTGTCTGAACTTGTAAGTCCCGTCGACTTCCCAATAAAATAAGCAGGAATAAACTTTGTCAATACGGCCAATAAAGTAAAGAAGAGAATTAAGATCGGATGTTCAAAAATACTCTCGAAAGTTACAGAAATCGCAATAGAAACAAAGAAAACAGGAATGAAAACAACATAAGCTATCGCAGAGCTGTATTCCTCAATCTTATGAGAGACGTCTGTTTGACTCAATGCTAATCCGGCAAAGAAAGAACCGATCACGGCTGACATTCCTGCTGCATCAGCAAGAAGGCTTAAAACCAAACAGAGAATAAGCGCCGCTGTTGTATTTTTCGCGTAAACCGGAAGTTTTTCCACAAAACGCCAAACTTTTGGTATTAACTTGTGGACTAGCACAAGGAAAAGAAGGAAGAGGAACTCCATAAAAAACTGCTTTGGTAAGTTACCAGAAGAACTCTGTGTAGACGTGAAGATAGACAAGGCTAACACAGCCAATATGTCATCTACGACAGCAGCTCCCAAGATAATGGACCCTGCTTTTGTGGAAAGCTTCCCATATTCTTGCAGGACTTCAACTGTAATCGATACAGAAGTTGCTGCAAAGACGATACCGTAAAAAATAGCCGTTGAAAAGGCATAACCCATCATCGTTGTCACACCCCAAAAAACCAGTAAGGGAACGATAACCCCCGCTAGAGCCACCAGTAAAGCAGGTTTAAAGTTTTTCTTTAATACACCCAGATCACTTTCTAGCCCCGCTAGGAACATAAGGAGAATTACCCCAATTTCGGAGAGGACCTCAATGGTGTGTCCTCCTTGCAACCATCCCAACGCAGCAGGGGCCAAGACAATACCAATCAGTATTTGACCGACTACAGCCGGGATTCTTATTCTTCTTGCGATTAGAGTTGCTACCAAAGATGCAACTAAAATCAATGTAAGTTGGAAAATATCATTCATACTCTCTATTATAACAATTTACGCCTTCTTTTTCTTGCGGTCTTTCTTAAAAATAAAAAAAAGATAGACGGCTGTCTATCTTTTTGATTTTAGTTTATTTCAATAACATATTCACAGCTATAAGTTTCATGCGCTGCAAGCTTGTTCATTCCAAATTTTTCGGTAAGGTCGCCTGTTGTACTAAATTCATCTGCTATACCAGACCAAGGCTCGATACAAACAAAAGGAGCTTCCGCAGGATAGGGACTCCAAAGACCAAAGAAGGGCATCTTTTCCCATGTTACCTTTACACTTCGGCTATCTAAACGGTTGGTCAAGGCAACTGACATTTCCTCTGATGATGTATAAACGAGAGCATCTTTTGCAAAGAGCTCATGGTTCAGTACTATCTCACTTACCTCAATTTCTGATTGATCCTCTCTTTTAAGCGTACCTGTTGGCAAATCCAATGGAATAAAAGTTCGTTTTTCTGCTGGGGCAATCGTCAATGTGTAGTCTTCATAGCTGCCTTTTTCAAGAGGAACGTTGAAGGCTGGATGAGCTCCAACACCAAAAATCATGGTCTTTTCATCCGTATTTTCTACTTGATAACGGACGCGAACTTGATTTCCTCTTAATTTATAGCTTACTTTGAAGTTGAATTCAAAGGGATATTGTGTAAGGGTATCCGCATTTGAAGTGATTTCATAAACCAATTCATCCTCTTTTTCATGGACGAGTTTAAATTCTGTATCTCGTGCAAACCCATGTCCTGACATTTCATAGTTTTTACCTTGATAGCTGTATTGCCCATTTTTCAACTTCCCAACAATCGGAAAAAGTACTGGTGCATGTCGTCCCCACAATGATGGATCTGCTTGCCAAAGGTATTCGATTCCCTCTTTTTGAACCGAGTGTAATTCTGCACCAAAAGTGTCAACTTCAACCGTTAATGTATTATTTTTAAGTGTATGTTTCATCTTTTCTTCTTCTCTTTAGTTATCCAATGGTTTATAAAAGTTCCGATTTTCTAAGGCAAAGACGCGTTGACTTGATTGCCCCGGCTCAACATTATTCAGAGCAGTCATCATCATCATCATGCTAGCATCCATCATATCAATCTGATGAATAATTTCTGCTTCCATAATTTTAGGACGAACAGGGCTACCATATTCTAGCTGCCCGTGATGACTTAGTAAGACGTGTCGAAGTAAAAGCAAGTCCTCTTTTTCATCACTGATATCAAGCTCAATAGCTGCTTTACTAACTTCTTCGTCAATGAGCACAATGTGCCCTAATAGATTACCACGTAAGGTATAGCTTGTGTTTTCATAACCAGTAAACTCTAAACATTTGGCCATATCATGCAAAAGAATACCAGCGAACATCAAAGATTCATTGAGTTGTGGATAAACTTCGCATACTTTTTCAGCCAGCTGGAGCATTGTTGTTGTATGATAAGCCAAGCCTCCTTCAAACGCATGGTGGTTTGTTTTTGCAGCCGGAAACTGATAAAATTCACGGTCAAATTTTTTTAAGATATGGCGAACAATGCGGTTCCAAGTTGCATTCTCAATACGGAAAATGATACTTTCAACATATTTACGGAGATCCGTCTCATTTACCGGAGATTTTTCACGAAAATCAGCAGGATTAGCTGGTTCGTTACCCTCTGGCAAGCGTAGACTAATTCGATTGACTTGCGGCATACCATTGTAGAGTTCCTTTAAAGCCTTCATATGAACTACACGACCTGCAACAAACTGCTTAACGGCTTTCGGATTAGCGTCCCAAATATTGCCCGAGATTGTTCCTGTACGATCTTGAAAAACAATCGCAAGAAAATCCTTCCCTGCACGTGTTCGACGAAGCTCAACCGATTTTATCAAGTAGAATCCTTCAAAAAATTCTCCCATAGCTATGTTTTTTATCAGAACCATCTTAGTCCCCTTCTATTTCTAAAAGCGCAGCACTTGTGTCTTTATCAACGGCATCAATCGTGCGCAATTTACGATTCATGACATTTGTTCTAGTCGTAATCAGCGTATTGATTTCTTTTTCGGACTGTTGCAACCGTTCGTGAACTTTCTTAAGTGATGTTTCAAATTTACCAAATTCAGTCTTGACTGCGCCAAGCATTTCATAAACTTCACTTGATTTTTGCTCGATTTGTAAGGTTTTAAAGCCCATTTGCAAGCTATTCAAGACTGCTGTCATAGTTGTCGGGCCAGTAACATTCACTTTATAATCACGACTGAGCTGTTCATAAAGTTCCGTATTATTTACCACTTCCATAAAAAGTCCCTCAATCGGTAAAAACATAATCGCAAAGTCTGTTGTCTTTGGTGGAAAAATATATTTTTCCGAAATTGATTTTGCCTGCGCTTTAACCGCAGCAAACAAAGCCTTTCTTGATGCTTCAATGGCCAGTGTATCGTTTGTTTCAAGCGCAGTTTGCAGTCGTTGATAGTCTTCTAATGGAAACTTTGAATCAATCGGTAATAAAACATCACTGCCAGCTACTTTACCAGGCATTACAACCGCAAAATCTACCGCATTTCGTTCTTGAATATTAACTTGCTCATGATACTGATTTGAGGTGAAAATCTGCTCCAAGATGCGACCGAGTTGCACCTCACCAATTATACCTCGTGTTTTTACTCCCGTCATTACTCTTTGTAAACTATCCACATCACTAGCAAGATTACGCATCTCACCTAATCCTTTATCGACCGAAGTCAGAAGATTTGTGACTTGTTCAAAGCTTTGCGAAATCCGTTTGTTCAACGTTTCCTGAAGCTTTTCATCTACCGTGTTCTGGATTTGGCTGAGTTTTTTATCATTAGCCTCTTGGAGCTCTTGAAACTTACGATCAAACTTATCCGTAATAGCATCTGACATTTCTGCTAAGTTGAGTGCTATTTTATCTAGCTTTTGTTCGTTGGAACTCTGTAAATCCTTAAATTGATAATCAAACTTAGCATTGATATTTTCTGTCAAATTCGCTAAGGTTCCATTCATGTTATGCGATAAGCTAGACACGGTACCTGATATTTCTTGTCGATTTTGTCCCAGCTGTTGTGACATTTCTAAACGTAATTCAGTTAGATTTGAAGACAAATTTTCAACTCGTGCATTTAGTTTGGTATTGGACGATGGTTTTTTGAAAAAATTAGCTATCCCAATCAGAATGGCTAAAATTAAAAGAATGATAATGATGAAGTTCATAATCTATCTCTTAACTTTTTAACGTTGCCAGCTACATCGCCTTTAAAGACAAAAGACCCAGCTACAAACACATTAGCACCTGCATCACGTGCTTGGTCAACAGTTTTATCATCAATACCACCATCAACTTCGATATCAAATTCTAGTTTTTTAGCTTCACGCAATTTCACAAGCTCACGAATTTTATCCATAGTCTCAGGAATGAAGGCTTGACCTCCAAATCCAGGATTTACAGTCATTACCAAGACCATATCAACCATGCTAAGAACAGGTTCAATCGTTGAAACGGGCGTACCAGGATTGATAACCACACTTGCTTTCATTCCAGCAGCTTTAATCTTTTGCAATGCACCATGAATATGTGCTGTCGCTTCAACATGAATACTCATGATATCTGTACCTGCTTCTGCAAACTCTGTTACATATTTTTCTGGATTTTCAACCATCATGTGCACATCCAATACCATATCAGTATGTGGACGAAGTGCAGCGACAACACCCGAACCAAAAGTTAAATTATCTACAAAGTGTCCATCCATAACATCAATATGTACATAATCAGCACCGGCAGCTTTAATCTTAGCGACTTCTGCTGTAAATGCTCCAAAGTCAGCAGCAAGGATAGACGGTGCGATTTTATTTGTAAATTGTTTCATATTTTCTCCTATTTTTTTAAACCAAAGAAAGCTTTATTGATTTGGTATAAGCCCCAAACAGTCAGGACAACAAGCAAACCAAAGAGCGGCCACTTCCAGTCTCCCAAACTATTTTTAAACAGAATGATGAGGCCCCAAAGAATTACTAAGCCTAAAAAACCGGCTTGCTTCATCCAAATATTCCCTTTAATTTTGTTTTTTTCTTTGCTTGGCATAAGTCTCCCTCGTATTATTGATTTCTGTTAATAATTGCAAATAGTTCTCATAACGACTCGCTAAAATCCTACCTTCTTCAAATGCCACCTTAACAGCACAAGAAGGTTCGTGTGTATGTGTGCATTCTCTAAACTTACACCCATGACTTTCTCGTAATATTTCTGGAAAGGCCGCATTTAAATCTGGTTGGTTAGAGACATCATAGTCTAGATTTGAAAAACCTGGAGTATCAGCAATTAAACCTGAAGCAACTTCAAAAAACTCCACATGGCGTGTGGTATGACGCCCACGTCCCAGTTTATCGGAAGTCTCTCCCGTCGCTAAGTTCATACCAGGCGCAATTAAATTCAACAAAGTTGTTTTTCCAGCACCAGTTTGGCCCATAAAGACAGTGACTTTGTCTGCTAATACTTTAGTGAGGTCTTTCCAGCTAAAGAACACCTGATAGCCAATCGCTTCATAATTTTTCTTGAACTGCTCATATTCACTTATGTCCTCAAGCAAATCTAGTTTCGAAATATAGATAAGAGGCTGAATAGTTTTATGTTCTAAAAATACAAGAAAGCGATCTAATAGATTTAAGGAAAAATCTGGATTAACCGTTGACATGATAATTACAGCTTGATCGATATTCGCAATAGAAGGGCGAATCAAGCTGTTTTTGCGTTTGTGTATATCTAAGATATAACCTTCTGAATTTTCTTCAGCTGAAAAGTCCACAAAATCACCCACGATTGGCTTCATGCCTTTCTTACGAAAGTTCCCACGCGCCCGCGTTTGATAAACATGTCCTTCAGATTCTACATTGTAAAATCCTGCTAAAGATTTAATAATACGTCCTTTTTTTACCATATTGATATTTTAACACATTTCATATAATTATTATTCTCTGCTCCTTAAAACCCTTACAAGTAAATTGCAAAAAAGTAATTTTTTCTTTTATTAAATAATATCATTTGCAGCTTTCATTGTGCTTCTTGGAATTCCTCCTATGTCCTACTCTAACAGCAGTTTGCAAAATACTTATTTGTCAGCCTAAAATTTTCCTTGAATATAGAGAAGCTTAATAAAACAATCGAAAGCAAGCCTCTTCTTTTTATTGACGCATTCAATTTTTCAGCTTGACATATATTCTATTTTAGCTTATAATATTGATAAATTCAATAAAAGAGGATTAAACATGAATCTAGGACAAACCTTAAAAAAGCTACGTAAAGAACATCAGTTTACTCAAAAAGAAATTGCCGAGATGCTTGACATCACTCAGGGTACTTATGCTCTTTGGGAAAAGAAAACCAGTAACCCTGCTTTCGAAATGATTACTAAACTTGCAGATATTTACAAAACACCTATTGATGTCATCCTCAACGAAAAACAAGGGAAAACTCCTTTTATTGAGCTTCTCAATATCTATAAACAGTTAGATAATGAACAACAAAAAAATGTTTTGAATTTTTCGCAGTTTCTTGCTAGTCAGACACCACAAACTCTTCCTTCCTCTGATAATATTATTCCTTTACGTACTTATCGTCGTGAGGAACTCTATACGATTGAGGTAGCCGATGAACAATTATCTGCTGGTTTTGGTCAGTCTCTGAATGATACACAGGAAACTTACACCATCTTTACAGATGTACGTCCAGGACGGTATGATGGTGCTGCGCGCATCAAAGGGGACTCCATGCAACCAGAGTATCCTAATTTCTCTATTGTAACCTTTGTTACAACAGGTTTTGATAGAGATGGAGATATTTATGTCATTTCAGAGGGTGGACCTGGCGAAGAGCAGCTGTATTGTAAGCAAGTTTTCCGAGATGCAGACAGTTTCCGCTGTCACTCACTCAATACCGATCCTCAATATAAGGATTTTTACTTAGATGAAGAAACTTCAAGAATCGTCGGCCCTGTCGTTGATTGTATCGAAGAAATAAATCCCGAATTAATCGAGAATTAAGAAAGTTATAAAAGAAGGTCACAATGGAATTTATAGAAATTGTTTTAATATTTGGTGGAATGGGATTAGGCTTTGCAGCTCTCTATGAAATAGCCCTCTGGTTTAGCCCTGAGGAAAGAGATTTTCGTAAATCTAAAAAAACAAAAGAAGTCAAAGCTCAAAAATTCATTACTCTTCCAACAGTGATAAAGTTAAAAACTGGTCAGAAAGTTTCATGAAAGAAAGATAAGTACGAGCTTAGCTCAGCTAAAAAAGCCCAAGAAGATTTTGAATAATCTCTTCTTGGGCTTTTTTTATTTACTGTATAAAACAAAAAGCAAACTCCAAGTAGTTTTTTAAGCTACGAGGTGCGTGCTTTTATTTTTCTTTGCTATTAAGCGAGCACATTAATCTGAATGGTTTTACGTCCCCAAGCTTGAGCTTGAGCCGTTGTTGGAAGATGGACATCAATGATGTTACCCTTGATAGCTCCACCTGTATCTCCTGCAATAGCTATGCCGTAGCCAGGTACTTCAACCATCTTTCCTAAGGGAATGACAGAAGGGTCAACGGCAATGCACATTGGATTTTGGTGTAAATTAATCCCTGTAGCTGTGATGAATCCTAAACCATTATCTGAAGAATAAGCTGTAGCGGAAACTGTCAAGGAAGTTCCCCCGTTACTACTTGGTGTTGTGATGGGAGCATCTTCCGAAGCCGAAGCTTCCGGTTTTTCATTTTTCTGTGAAGCCAGTGACTCTATTTTAGGCTTATCTGCTTTATCGTCTACTTTAGTATTTTTAGCCGTTTCTGCTTTAGCTTTCATCTCCTCCAGAATATTCTGGTTGGCGATCATTTTATTTTTTAGGGTCTGAATACTTTCTTCAAGGTTTTCCGCTTGTTCTTGGTAGTCAGCCTGAGCGGTTTTTAACTCATCTTTTGTTTGATGGAGAGAGTTTTGCATTACCTCCAAATTTTTCTGCGTTTCGACTAAATCCTTAGCTTGCACATCTTCAGCTCTTAATATCACACTCAAGTTTGTCCAAGCCTGTATCGCTTCATGAAAATCTTTCGCATTTAATACTACATTGAGAACAGAAGCCGAAGCACCACCATGGGCTTGCATAGCACGCATTTGCTTTGCTACTGTATCTTTTAAGGAGTTGTATTTTCCCTCAGTCCTTTCAATCTCTTTGTCCAAGCTATCAATCTTTTCTTGTGTTGATTTGAGCTTATTTTGCGAATCAGTTGCTTTCGCATAGATTGCATTTGTCTGAGAAAGTTCTGAGTTAAGCTGGTGTTGAAAGTTCTCAATATCTTTATTGAACGTACTTTCATCAGCCTTAGCAACTTGGAGGCCTACTGTCAGCATTCCCACTGTCAGCCCAAGTAAAGTTGCTCCTTTTTTCCAATTGTTCTTTTTCATATTTTACTATTTTAACACAAAAGGAACGCAAAATGATTTCATATGCATTACAAGAGGACATATAAACTTAATGTAAACCGCTTTTATTAATAATTTATCTCTTGACATTTTTTAAATCTCATAATAAAACCCTGGGAACTCTTCCCAAGGTTTTTTATTTAACGTATTTCAACTGCTAAAGTTTCGACAAGATTTTTAGTAATTTTCGTCATTGCTTTACCAATTTCTTCCTCAGTCATTGTATTTTCACGGCTTTGGAAAGTTAAACTATAAGCCATTGATTTCTTACCTTCTGGTAGATTATCGCCTTGATAAATATCAAAAAGTTCAACTTTACTTAGTGTTTTAACTTTACTTGAAGTGATTGTTTCGACAATTTCGGCATGCGTTTTCTCGACATCTACCAACATCGCAATATCACGATGCACAGCTTGAACTTTGGGGATTTCCACAAAAACTGTTTGTGCTGGTGCAAGATCAAGCATTGCCTTCAAGTCTAGTGAAGCCACATACGTTTCTTTAATATCGTAAGTTTTTGCTGCTGCAGGATGAACTTGTCCAACGAAACCGACTTGACGGTCGCCTAAAAGAACGCGTGCCGTACGTCCCGGGTGCATTTCTTTAATTTCTGAATAAGCTTCAAAGGTAAGATTATCGTAACCTGCTAATAGTTGTTCAACAATTGCTTTTGCATGATAGAAGTCAACAGCTACAGCTTCAGAACTGTAGGTTTTGCCTTCTACATTTCCAGAAATAGCAAAAGCAAGATGAGGTATTTCGAGAGGACGTGTATCTTCAGAATCAGTCGCTACAAAGATATTACCCACTTCATATATCGCAACATCTGCATTTTTGCGATTTTGATTGTAATTAACAATATCTAAAAGTCCCGGAATTTGACTGCCACGTAAGGTTTGACGATCTTCTGTCATTGGCAACATCAATGATGTCGTCGCTCCTTGTACTTCTACAAACTCTTGCGCTTTTTCTGCTGTAGTTAAAGAATAACCGATAACTTCTGACAGTCCTGCTGCTTCAACGTGGGTACGTACCTTACGTCGTAATTTTTGCATGGCAGTTAATTCACCAGCTGTCGCACCCGAAGGCAAGGTACTTGGCAAATTATCATAGCCGTAAATGCGAGCTACTTCTTCCACAATATCGGCTTCAATCTTGATGTCCCAACGGCGTGAAGGAATTTGTATATTAAATTGACCGTCTTTTACTTGTGTCTCAAAACCAAGCTGCGCTAAAATCGCAAGTACTGTTGCTTCTTCCAATGATGTCCCCAAAGCAGCATTAATACGTTCCAAAGAAATATTTACTTCTTGAGGCTCAGGCATAAAGTTGTTTGACTCTACAACCCCTGAAAGAATTTCTCCGCCAGCCAGCTCTTGAATCATTGCTGCTGCAAAATCTAAAGCTTCACGTACTGTACCTTGGTTGATCCCTTTTTCAAAACGGCTTGATGATTCAGAACGCAAAGCAAACTTATGTGATGTTTTACGGATTGAAGTCCCATTGAAAAGGGCAGCTTCCAAGGCTACGGTTACTGTTTGATCAGTGATTTCGCTATCAAATCCACCCATGACGCCACCAAGAGCTACTGGTTGGCCATTAGCTGTAATTACGATATCCTCAGGGCTCAGTTCACGCTCTTGTTCATCAAGGGTAACAATCTTCTCTCCCTGTTCCGCCTGACGGACCACAATTTCATCTGCTCCAAACTTATCAAAATCAAAAGCATGAAGCGGTTGTCCATAGTACATCAAAACATAATTGGTCACGTCAACGACATTGTTGATCGGACGAATGCCAGCATTCATCAAAGTATTTTGGAGCCAAAGGGGTGATGGACCAATTTTGACATTTTCAATCATACGAATTTTGTATGTAGGAACTTGTTCTGTACTTGTCTCAACTTTTACAGCTACTTTATCTGTAGCTTTTTTGTCTACTTCTGTTACAGTTTTTTCTTCAAAGTTAACTGTTTTTCCATAGATAGCCGCAACTTCATAGGCAACACCACGCATGGACATTGCATCAGCACGGTTGGCCAGAATATCTGGTTCGATAATTTCATCATCTAAGTCAAGGTAAGGCAACACACTGTCACCAATAACAGCCTCTTCAGGTAAAATATAGATACCGTCTTCATGCTTCATTGGATTAACAGACTCAGGAATTCCAATTTCATCAAGTGCACACAACATTCCTAGAGAAACGATTCCACGAATTTTACCTTTTTTGATTTTATAGTTATCTGCGATTCGTGCTCCAACAAGTGCTGTGATTACTTTAATTCCTGCTTTGACATTGGGAGCACCACAAACGATTTGGAGCGGGTCTTCTTCGCCAACATCGACTTGACAGATATGCAAATGAGTTTCAGGAACATCTTCACATGTCAACACTTGACCGACCACAATTTTTGACAAGCCTTGACCTGGTACAGTTACTCCCTCAATTTCAATACCTGAAAGTGACATCTTTTCTGCCAAGTCAGCAACAGGAACGCTATCTAGTCCGTTGACTAATTTTTTTAACCATTTATATGATACTAACATTTTATTTTTCCTTTTATTCCGTTTTCTTTTATGTATTTATTTCTGAAATTATTTTCCAAATTGTTCTAAGAAACGTAAATCACCTTGATAGAAGCCACGAATATCATTGATACCATAGCGGAGCATTGCGATACGTTCTTGTCCCATACCAAAAGCAAAACCAGAATATTCTTTACTGTCGATGCCGCTCATTTCTAAAACATTAGGATGAACCATACCTGCACCAAGAATTTCAATCCATCCCGTATATTTGCAGACATTACATCCCTTACCGCCACATTTGAAACAACTTACATCAACCTCAACAGAAGGCTCAGTAAACGGGAAGTATGACGGACGTAGACGGATTTCACGATCAGCACCGAACATTTTTTGGATGACGAGCTCAAGTGTCCCTTTAAGGTCAGCCATCGTAATGTTTTTATCCACAACTAAGCCTTCGACTTGATGGAATTGGTGGCTATGGGTAGCATCATCAGTATCTCGACGGTAAACTCGACCAGGAGCAATCATACGCAAGCCCCCTTTACTAAAGTCATGTTGGTCCATCGTCCGTGCTTGCATTGGCGATGTATGTGTACGTAATAATACCTCGTTTGTTACATAGAAAGTATCTTGCATATCACGTGCAGGGTGATCTTTAGGCAAGTTCATACGCTCAAAATTATAATGATCTGTTTCAACCTCATAACCATCCACAATCTCATAACCCATGCCTAAGAAAATTTCTTCGATCTCTTCTGCTGTTTGAGTCAAAATATGGCGGGCTCCTTTTTTAGGTGCGTAACCAGGTAAAGTCACGTCTAAAGTTTCAGAATTTAAGGCTGCGTTCATTGCAGCTTCTTCAAGTTCTGCTTTTTTCTCCTCAAGTTTCGCACCAAATTCATCACGGAAGGCATTAGCGAGAGCACCGATGACTGGACGTTCTTCATTTGTTAAATCTTTCATTCCTTTAAGGATTTCTGTCAACTCACCTTTTTTACCCATAATCGCTGTCCGCAAATCATTGAGCATTCTTTCTTCAACGGCAGCTGTTAAATTATTCAAAGCCTGTTCACGTAAAGCTTCAATTTTTTCTTGTAAGTTCATTTTTTCTCCTAATACCTTCTAACCGCGATGAAAAAAATACCACGATTTCAACCCCTACACAAAGGAGCGAAAACCGCGGTACCATCCTATTTTATCACTTAATTAAAGACTATTTTAAATTAGAATGAGGTGAACTTCAATAACCTTTCCGTGTGATGATTTGCAGTCGACGACATCACTCCCTTAAACGTTCCAGTAACCTACTCTTCTCATTCTTTCTATGTTCTTATTTTAGCAGATTTATCTCATTTGTCAATGGTCATCATTGCTTTACGAAATTTTTCATCCTTCATCCTCATCGATATTATTGTTACACTTTCATTTTAAGAATGTATTCCTTATTTGTCATAAACAATACTAAAAAAGGACAAAAAAAGCAATCAAGTCAATGATTGCTTCAATTTAGATTTATTTATTTAAGCTTCCCAAACATTTTCCAAAACGTTCGTTTGATCACGATCAGGACCTACTGAGAATGTTGAGATACGAACACCAACAAGTTCTGCAACGCGAAGTACATAGTTGCGTGCTGTTTCTGGAAGTTCTTCTAATGTACGCATACCTGTAATGTCTTCAGACCACCCTGGCATTTCTTCATAAATTGGTTTGCAACGTTCCAATTCTTTAAGACTTGCTGGGTAATGAGTGATTTCTTTCCCATCAAGTTCATAAGCCACACAGATTTTCACTGTTGGTAAGCCTGCGAGAACATCAATCGAATTCAGGCTAAGATGAGTTAAACCTGAGACACGACGTGAGTGACGCATAACAACTGCATCAAACCATCCGACACGACGCGGGCGACCTGTTGTTGTACCATATTCGTGTCCTACTTCACGGATTTGGTGTCCAATCTCATCAAAAAGTTCTGTTGGAAATGGTCCATCACCAACACGTGAAGTGTAGGCTTTACATACACCAACTGCTTTATCAATTTTTGTTGGACCAACACCTGAACCGATTGCTACTCCCCCTGCTAATGGGTTTGATGACGTAACAAAAGGATATGTACCTTGGTCAATATCCAACATAACGCCTTGTGCACCTTCAAAGAGAACACGATGTCCCTCATCAAGTGCATCGTTCAAGATAACTGAAGTATCAGCGACATATTTTTTGATTTGTTGGCCGTACTCGTAGTATTCGTTAAAGATTTCATCGAAATCAAGGGCTTCACTGTCGTAAAGTTTCACGAATTCACGGTTTTTATTTTCGAGGTTTGTACGTAGACGTTCTTCAAAGATTTCTTTATCAAGAAGGTCTGCGATACGGATACCGACACGTGCTGCTTTATCCATATAAGCTGGACCGATACCTTTGATTGTCGTACCGATCTTTTGATCACCCTTCGCTTCTTCTTGAAGGGCATCTAATTTGATATGGTAAGGCAAGATAACGTGGGCGCGGTCTGAGATACGAAGATTGTCTGTTGTTACACCGTTTTCGTGGAGGTAAGCAATTTCTTTAACCAGGGCTTTGGGATTGATAACTACACCATTACCGATAACAGATGTTTTTTCTGGGAAGAAAATTCCAGAGGGGATAAGGTGGAGTTTGTACTTGAATCCGTCAATCACAATTGTGTGACCGGCATTGTCTCCTCCTTGGTAACGCGCAATAACTTCTGCGTCTGAGCTGAGGAAGTCCGTAATTTTACCTTTTCCCTCATCTCCCCACTGCGTTCCTACAACAACAACTGATGGCATAATAGCTCTCTTTTCTTTTAATATTTGTACGCTCTATGTCACCTTTTCAGGCGACACAGCTGGCATTTTGATATTGAAAAGCTCCTATCGCACTATTCCTATTATAGCAAAATAAAAATTTCAGTTTAGGCTAGAAAACATATTTTTTAAAAAAATTATGTTTTTTGTTCGGAAATGTCTAACTATAATTCTTCTACTATTCTGTGGCAATATAGACTTAGCCTGTTAAAGAGATGTTCACTAACGAAAAGACTTGTCTTAAAGACAAGTCGTCATTTTATAGGAGTCAGTTAACCCCCAACATTTTGATGAATGATAAGGGCTGGGCGCATACCGCCATTGGTAGCGCTATTCGTGCGAATACTACTAGTAAACTGACCAAGACGAGCGCCAGTGTTCACACGCCAAGCATTATCATCAGAAGAAGGGGTACGTGTCCACCACCAGCTGTTGTTAGCCCCTACACGTTGTTCAGGGTTAGGGAAGCCAAGCCCTGTTCCAGACAGGCGGTTAACATCTCTTAAAGATAAGGCAAAGGCACGCTTAACGCCACCCTCAGCTTCTGGAACAACCCTAGTAACATCTGAGTAAACCACAGGATTAGAAGCCAGATTTCTGAAAAGCCACTCTTGCGCATCAAGTCCACCTTGCGCACCTGTAATCATTCCTACTGTAAAGCTATCAGCAACTGGTGCTACTATCTCTTGAACAGCTCCCTCAAGTTGTCCATACCATGATATTAATTCATCCTCTTGCTCATTCCAAGAAACTCTACGAAATGCGTCATTACGGATAATCAAGTGATTACCGTTTTGCATATCTTCAAGATAGCGGAATTGCTCACCCTCCATGGTGAAAATACGCCCTGGATTCATAATCCCAAAGTTAAAATCTCCAACAGGTGAATCGTCATTATAATCGGGATTTTCCGTTGGCAGTCCGCCACCATTGTCTATCTCATCATCTACCGCATTGTTTCGAATCCCTTTAAGCAGTACACCCAAGTTGCCATCATGTCCTTCTGTCGGCTCATCTTTAAAAACTTCCTCCAGATTAATAAGCTGACTGTCGACATGGATACCATAATAATAAGAACCTGAGATCTGGTCTGCCGCTGCTGTCATCTCTGCTGCGTCAAGCAAGTAAGAGGTGGCTTGCCCAGCATGGAGCTGACTCGCCCAGTATGCCCAGCCTGTTTCATGGTCAACCACCCAGAAATAGCCAATCTTTTGCGCATTGGGAAGTCTTGACCAGCTCTCTAGTGTCATCACTTCTTTTGCTTGAGGCAAGTGCTGGACTGTTTCACGCGTGACCGCAGAGCCTTCCCATTTTCCAGCGCTGTTGTCATAGCTTTCGCCCTGAGACCAGTATTCGTCTGTGCCATCTCCGGGGTGAGTAGTACCATCTGTGACTCCGTCTGTCGCTCCACCACTGGCCACCCAATCACGGGCATGACCTGCGGCTGCCGTCATTAAATTACTCTTATCATGATTAAAGGTTGGCAGATACCAAGGTGCTGTTTGGCCGTTGCGTTCCCAACCAAAGGTCAGATTAGAATATTGGTCGAATGCATCCGAATCACCTACGCGGTCATCAAGATTATCTTCACTTGGTTTCCAAGGCGTCCAAGTACTTACGTCTCCACGACTACCGCCTGCTATCGGGGTAAAACCGACTGTACCCCGTTCTTGAATCTCCATGAACTCCGACAGGCGAATCCGAGCCATGATGGGCTCTTGCCCATAGTTTTCGACAAAGACGTCCTTGTTCTCGGTATCACGGTTGTAATAGTCATGCACACGGCCTCCGACTGCTACTTGATTCTCTCTCAGTCGGTCATTGATAACTTGTTGGTTAAAAGCTTGAAAGGCAAATGTTCCTCCTACCAATAAGAATAAGACTAAAACTGCAATAGTACGTAATTTATGCTTTTTTTCTTGTCTCATAAGATTTCACTCCTTGATTTTTTCTTTTCTTGGAGTGAACATCTTTTTGAGCGTTACATAAGCTATGGCTGTGCTGTGCTGTGCTGTGCTGTGCTGTGCTGTGCTGTGCTGTGCTGTGCTGTGCTGACTGATTATAATTCATTTCGTTTCCTCTACTAAATACTTTAAGATGTCCTCTCATAATATTTTAACATTTATCAGTTTTGTTTCAAAAAGATTTATTTAGTTGAGTTAAAGTTACGTTTTTTTCTTTTGTTACTTTATCCAGAAATATGGCACTTATCATTAAGGAAGAAGAAAATGAATTTAAAAATATGTTAAAATAGAAGGAATTATGACTGATAAAATATTAAAATCCATTTCAAAAAATGGTCACTTTCGTGCTTTTGCTCTTGATTCAACTTTAACTGTTCGTGAAGCCCAAGAACGCCATCAAACTATGCCCTCTTCTACAGTTGCGCTAGGGCGTACCTTGATTGCATCTCAAATATTGGGTGCAAATGAAAAAGGCGACAGTAAAATTACTGTTAAAATTTTAGGTGATGGTGCTATGGGAGCAATTGTGGCTGTAGCAGACGCTCAAGGAAATGTTAAGGGTTACGTTCAAAATAAAGACCTTGACTATAAGAAAGCTTCAACTGGTGAAGTTCTAGTTGCTCCCTTTATTGGGAATGGTTTCTTTGTAGTTATTAAAGATATGGGTCTTCGTCAACCTTATACAGGGCAAACAGATTTGATTACTGGTGAGATCGGGGAAGATCTTGCTTGGTATTTCCTCTCTAGTGAGCAAACACCTTCTTCCGTGGGATTAAATGTTTTGCTTAACGAAGGAGAAGACACCGTTAAAATAGCGGGTGGTTTTATGCTTCAAGCCTTACCTGATGCAACAGATGAAGAAATCTCATTGATGGAGAAAAATATCAAGGAAATGCCAAGTATTTCAGAGATTCTTGTAAAAGAAAAACCACTTGAAACTATGTTAGACGCACTTTATGGTGACCTCGAATATACTGTCCTTTCCCAAACACCTTTAGCCTTTGAATGTGACTGTTCTAAGGAACGTTTTGCTAAAGGGTTACAAAGCCTAGGAAGTCAATCTCTCACAGAGATTATTGAGGAAGATCATGGAGCTGAAGTCCTTTGTCAGTTTTGTGGTCGTAAATATGAATTCACAGAAAAAGAACTTAATGATTTAATCTTAGGAGCTGCTCAAAAATGAGACTATTGATTAAAGATCTTTCCCAATCGTCAAACGAAAATATAGGTTTAATTTTCTTAAGTCTATTGGTTGGACTGGCAGCTGGCTTCTTAGCCAGCTTTTATCGTTTATCTCTTTCACTGGCGGAAAAATTAGGAGCCATTCTCTACCACCAGGCCAGCACTCATCTTATCTATGCTCTTCTTTTATTTCTGACTTTGCTGCTCTTCGCCTTCATTGTTAGTGTATTGATGAAAAAATATCCCATGTCCACAGGAAGTGGTATTCCACAAGTAAAAGGCCAGTTACTGGGATACTTTAAACCTAATTGGTTCTCAACAGCTTGGGCAAAGTTTGTTGGAGGAACATTGGCTATGTTTGCCGGCCTATCTTTAGGCCGTGAAGGACCTTCCATACAGCTTGGTGCTGCAATGGGGCAAGCCGTTGGCCAAAAATTTGCTTATACTGAGCGGCACCAACGCCTATTAATAGCTTCTGGAGCTTCAGCTGGTTTATCGGCAGCTTTTAATGCTCCGCTTTCTGGTATAATGTTTACCCTTGAGGAAGTTTTTAAATATTTCTCTCCATTAATCTTGCTCACATGTATGAGCGCTGCTATTGTTGCAGATGCTGTTTCACGTATTATTTTTGGTTCTGCAAGTATCTTTAATTTTCAGATAGTAAGCAGCTTTCCCCTCTCAGACTATTGGCTACTCCTGCTTTTAGGGATTCTTATGGGAATCTTTGGAGCGATTTATAATGCCGCCCTGATAAAAGGACAAAGTCTAATGAAAGGTAAAATAAATAGTCCCTTACTTCGAGTATTATTTAGTTTTGCTGCATCTGCACTCGTCGCTCTCTTCTTCCCCCTTATCAGTGGAAGTGGTCATCAGTTGATTGATCAACTTTCGCTTACTTGGGGGCTTGCCTTTCTTAGTCTGGTCTTTATTGCCAAATTTTTAATTTCCATCATTAGCTACGCTTCTGGTGTTCCAGGAGGAATTTTCTTTCCTCTCTTGGTACTTGGTGCTAGTCTTGGTAGCATCTTTGCCACAACAGTCATTCCCCTATTGCATTTATCCCCTAATCTTTTCCCAAATTTTATCATTTTAGCGATGGCTGCAACATTTACTGCTATCGTTCGTGCACCTATGACTGGGATTCTCCTCTTGGTCGAGATGACAGGTTCCTTTGATCACCTGTTACCTCTTGCTTTTGTTTCTCTTATCTCCTATCTTGTGGCCGAACTTTTACACTCGGAGCCAATCTATCATTCGTTACTCCATAATCTTCTTACTGCTGATTCGGAAATAGCTACCGAAAAAGAAGGTCATATTATGATTGAAGCCTTGGTTCAATTTGATTCAAAGGCTGATCAACAAGCGGTTCAAAATCTCCAACTTCCTAAAGACAGCCTACTCGTTTCTATTCAAAGAAATGGTGAAAAAATTATCCCACGGGGCGACACTTTACTTCATGCTGGTGATATTGCAACCTTTTTAACCACACAAGCCCAGGAAGTTCCGGTACGCCAAAAAATAAAACATTTATTTACAGATTAATCTTAAAAGACCTTCGTTAATTACCTACGGAGGTTTTTTCAGTGCAAAGTTTTAGCAAATCCTCTAAAAAATGTTAAAATATTCTCTATGACTATGGATTCAAAATACACACGCCCTTGGAAAATTGGGGATATAGAAATTGCTAATAAAATCGTACTCGCTCCAATGGCGGGAATTAACAATAAAGCCTTCCTAACTACAGCTAAAGAGTTTGGAGCTGGCCTTGTCGTTACCGAAATGATTTCCGATAAAGGTATCGAACATCGCAACAAAAAAACACTCCAAATGATGGACTTTGAAGGGGTCCCTCATCCTCTTTCAATGCAAATTTTTGGTGGTGAAGTTGATACACTGGTTGAAGCTGCTAAATTTGTTCAAGAAAATACAGTAGCAGACATTATTGATATTAATATGGGTTGTCCCGTTCCGAAGGTAACAAAAAATGAAGCGGGCAGTCGTTTACTTCTTGATCCCGATAAAGTCTACGATGTAGTGAAGGCTGTAAGTTCAGCGATTGATTTGCCGCTTACGGTAAAAATTCGTATTGGTTGGGATTCTGATCACCTTTATGCTGTAGAAAATGCTAAAGCTATTCAAGCAGCTGGTGGGGCAGCAGTTGCGATGCACGCACGGACACGCGCCCAACTTTACGAAGGGAAAGCAGACTGGACATGGCTTGAAAAAGTAGCAAGCAACATTGACATTCCTTTTATCGGAAACGGTGATGTTAAAACACCTGAAGATGCTAAACGTATGATTGATGAAACAGAAGTTGATGCAGTCATGATTGGGCGTGCAGCTCTCGGAAATCCTTGGATGCTTCACCGTACGGAACATTACCTTCGTACAGGCGAGTTACTCCCTGAACCAACCGTGGATGAAAAAATGCGTATCGCCAAGATTCACTTGCAACGTCTTGTTGATCTAAAAGGCGATAGCTTAGCTTCACGTGAGTTTCGTCAACATGCAGCTTACTATCTCAAAGGCGCCAAACGTGCTGCAAAAGTTAAAGTAGCCGTAAATCAAGCAGAAACACAAGCAGAAATTGTCAAAATTTTAGATGATTTCGTTGCACAAACTTAAGAGATTGGCTTTTGCCAATCTTTTTGTTTATAATAAGGTTAGTATCATAAAACAAGGAGGTACTCTATGCGTACATCAAAAGCTCTTGTCGAAATTGAAAAAGCTATTATTCACCTGAAGAAGGCAAAACGTGAAATTAGTAACTATAGCTTTGAATATCAAACTCAAAGCCTTATACAAATCAATCAAGCTATCGATCGCTTACAAATTATTAAAGATGGTGTAACTGCTGATTCTTCTGATGTAGAAGGCGTTACTTCAGTTGGGCACCTTGAAGGAGAACGTTTAACTTCAAAACTTTTTCAATAATAGCCTCTAAAACAAAAAAAAGAACCAAGATGGTTCTTTTTTATTTTTTCTTACGTTTATATTTACTTTGTGGATAAGTGAAATCTCCCATCACTTCATGCACATTGATAACTGTTGAGAATGCCTGAGGATCTATTTCGGCAATCAATGCTTTTACCGTCATAACCTCACGAGGATTAAGTACCACATAAACCACACGTTTTTCTGTTCCTGAGTATGCACCTTCACCATGTAAGAATGTCGCACCGCGTCCCAGTTCTGCCAGGATAGCATTTGAAATTTCTTGGTACTTAGGACTGATAATAAGCATCCCACGAACTGTATAACCACCAGATTGGATAAGGTTAATAACTTGAGCACTCACGAAACTTGCGATTAAAGTATAAACCATATGATTTACATCAATATAAGTGAGAGAAAGTGTCATTACAAAAAGGTCTATCGTGAAAATCACACGTCCTACTGCTGTACCTCGCTTAATTTGCAACAGCTGAGCAATAATATCTGAGCCCCCCGTTGTTCCGCCAAAGCGGAAGATAATCCCAATCCCCGTTCCGGCAAATACCCCCGCCAGGAGAGCTGCAACTAAGTTATCGTGCAAAAGATTAATATTAAAATCAAATGCTTGGAAAACTGAAAGGAAAAGCGAGATGTTAACAATCGCATAGACCGTATAGGTAAAGGTCCGTTGTCCTAAGAAACGGTAACCAATAAAAAGCAAGGGGATATTCAGAATGAACTGACTTAGGGCCGGATCCAGCTTGATTAATGCGTGCAATATCAAGGTAATACCGGAAAGGCCACCTGCAGCCAACTGATTGGCCATATTTAACTTTACAAAACCAAAAGCAAAGATAACTGCACCTAAACTGATGGCAATAAAGTTACGAAAATGGATTTTAATGAGGCTCATATCCTTCATACAACTCTCCAATCTAATACCATTTTACTTTCTAAAATGGCTTTATAATTTCTTGTAAAACCTCTGTCAAAACTGACAGAGGCCTTCTCTAATTTATACTAAAACGGTCATTTTGTCAACTTAATCAGTAATCTCACTAAAGTTTCCTATTACACGAACATTTTCCGAGATGGAGACAAAAGCTTTCGGGTCATATTTTGTAATGATTTCTTTAAAATCTTGGTACTCATACATCGTGATAACGGTAAACAAAATTGTACGCTTCTCGTGGGAATAAGCACCTTCAGCATTATTCAAAATTGTGGCACTATGATGCATTTTTTCAAAAAGTTTGCGGATGATGATTTCAGGATTTTCGGTAACAATCATCACTTGCATACGTTTTTGTCGCGTAAAAATCGCATCTGTTACACGTGAGCTTACAAAGATAGCAATCATAGAATATAGCATATATTCCCAGCCAAAGAGCACTCCGGCAGTAAATATAATTACACCATTGACGATGAAACCTAGGGTACCAACATTATGGCCTGTTCTCTTACGGATATAAAGGGCAATGATATCTGTACCACCACTCGAAATACCGTTACGCATGGCATACCCAACCCCAGCACCCATGATTGTACCACCAAAGATGGCATTAATGATTGGATCAGGTGTCAGCGTTGTTTCGGGCACAAAGTGGATGAAAATAGAACTCATAGTAACCGTCAATAAGGTAAACAGAGTAAACTGTTTACCTAGGCGAAACCAGGCCAAAATCATTAAAGGAACATTAATCAGAAAGAGAGTTAATGATATAGGAAGGTAATTATGGCCCATTATACGAGTTAAAATTTCCGTTGCCACCTGTGCCGCTCCTGTAGCCCCACTAGAATAGACCCTTCCGGGCTGGTAGAAAAAGTTCAGTGCAAAGGCAGAGGTAATCCCGTATAAAACAGATGCTGAGAAACGATGAGTCAACTTTTCCCAGCCACCAAACATGTCGATAAATTTAGTCAAGTTTTTCAAGTTTAATTCTCAATTCTTCCAGTTGGCTCTCACTGACTACTGATGGCGCTTGTGTCATCGGGTCTGTGGCTTTATTATTCTTAGGGAAGGCAATAACTTCGCGAATATTGTCTTTTCCTGCAAGCAACATAACGAAACGGTCCAAACCAAGGGCCAATCCTCCGTGTGGTGGGAAGCCATAATCTAAAGCTTCCAACAAGAAACCAAACTGCTCTTTGGCATCTTCTAAGCTAAAACCAAGGGCTTTGAGCATTTCTTCTTGTAATTCACGGGTATTAATACGGAGTGATCCGCCACCGAGCTCGTAACCATTCAAAACAATATCGTATGCATGCGCACGGACCTTACTAAGATCTCCCGAAAGTTCCCCTTGTGTTTCGGCAGTTGGTAAAGTGAAAGGATGGTGCGCACTCATATAACGGTCTTCTTCTTCTGACCACTCAAACATTGGCCAATCAATAACCCAGAGGAAATTGAATTGTGAAGAGTCAATTAACCCTTGTTCTTTGGCAATCGTTTGGCGTAAGGCACCAAGTGCGGAATTAGCCACTTCTAAGGTATCTGCCACAAAGAGCACCAAGTCATTGTTTTCCAAGCCTAAAGTTTCAACAAAAGCTGACGTCTTCTCAGTCAAGAATTTTGCGATTGGACCTGCCAATTTATCATCTTCAAACTTGATCCAAGCCAAACCTTTAGCACCATTTTGCTTGGCTTGCTCTGTTAATTTATCAATAGCTTTGCGTGAGTACTTATCTGCATTGTTTTTAACCACGATAGCCTTAACAGCTGGTGCTTCACTAAAAACTTTGAAATCGACTGTTTTGGCGAGTACTGTGAGGTCTTGCAACAGCATTTCATAGCGTGTATCTGGCTTATCTGAACCATAGAAATTCATGGCATCATCATATTTCATGCGCGGGAATGGTAGTGTTACATCAACGTTTTTAACGTCTTTCATAACTTTTGCAATCAATCCCTCTGTCAAATCTTGAATTTCTTCTTCACTAAGAAAACTTGTTTCTAAGTCGACCTGTGTAAATTCTGGTTGACGGTCGCCACGTAAATCTTCGTCACGGAAACATTTAACAATTTGATAATAACGATCAAGTCCAGCTGTCATCAACAATTGCTTCATCAACTGAGGGCTTTGTGGCAAGGCGTAAAATTCACCTTTATTGACACGTGAAGGTACAAGGTAGTCACGTGCGCCTTCTGGTGTTGATTTGTTCAAGAAAGGTGTTTCAACATCGATAAATCCTTGATTATCTAAGTAACTACGGATAGCACGTGTAGTCGCATGTCGCATCGTAATGTTATTGAGCATTTCCGGACGACGTAAGTCAAGATAACGGTATTTCAAGCGCGTATCGTCAAGTACTTCTACGCCATCTTTAATCTCAAAGGGAGTTGTTTTTGAAGTGCTCAGTATTTGCATTTGGCTGGCTTCAATTTCAATCCCACCCGTTTTGATATTTTCATTTTTATTGGCACGTTCAACGACTTTACCAGTAATTTCAAGTACGTATTCGTTACGGACTTTATCTGCTACATCAACAATTTCTTGTGATGCTGTTTCTGGATTAACAACGATTTGAACAATACCTTCGCGATCTCGTAAATCAATAAAGATTAACCCCCCTAGATTACGACGCTTCGCCACCCAACCTTTAACGGTAACTTCTTGATTTAAGTATTCTTCTGTAATATTTCCGGCATAGTTTGTTCTCTTCAACTTTTTCTCCTTATTATCTTTATTTTCTAGTGAGAGTGAAAATCTTGTTTTATTCTCCAAGGACTTCTTCAAAAATTGGAGCAAAACTTTTCGTCACATCAGTTAATGTTGTTTTCACTTCTTTACGTGTTTGATTATGTTTGACTGTGATCTCACCTGTCTCTGCTTCATTGTCACCAAGGGTGATAATCACTTCTGCTTTTGCTTTTTCTGCTGATTTAAATTGTGCACCAAGCTTGCGGTTAGAGAAGTCACGTTCGACTTTAAAAGCTTGAGCCCGAAGACTTTCCGCAAGTTGTGTCGCTGCTAAGCTAGCTTCACTTCCCATAACGGCAATATAAACATCAAGTGTATCCTCTTCGTGAAAATCAACGCCTTGCATTTCAGCAATCATCAACAGACGCTCTACACCTAGACCAAAGCCGAAACCGGGAGTTGCTGGTCCATCAAAGTATTCAACTAAACCATCATAACGGCCACCTGCACAAACCGTCAGTTCTTGCCCTTTCACATCCACGATAAACTCAAAGATTGTATCATTATAATAGTCTAGTCCACGAACCATATTTGTATCAATAACATAATCAATGCCCAAGCCATCGAGTAGCTCACGTGTCATATCAAAGTGAGCTTGCGACTCTTCTGTAAGGTAGTCCAAGATAGATGGTGCATCTTTGACAATTTCCTTATCTTCTTTTTCCTTACTATCAAGTACTCGAAGAGGATTTTCGTGAAGACGACGCTGACTATCTTTTGAAAGCTGATTTTCAAATGGAGTCAAATAATTAACTAAAGCTGTACGATAAGCTTTACGTGTTTCTAAATCTCCCAGAGAATTCAAGTGAAGTGTTACGCCAGATATACCGATTTGTTCAAATAATGACTGCGCCATAGCAATAATTTCGACATCAATTGCGGGATTTTTCGCTCCGAAACACTCTACACCAAATTGATGAAATTCACGTAAGCGTCCAGATTGGGGACGTTCGTAACGGAACATTGAGCCCATATAATACATTTTTACAGGCTTAGGCACTTCTGGGGCAAAGAGTTTATTTTCAATATAAGCTCGTACAGTTGAAGCTGTTCCTTCAGGGCGCAATGCGATATGACGCCCCCCTTTATCGTCAAAATCATACATTTCTTTCGTCACAATGTCACTTGTTTCACCGGTTGCACGGCTAAATAACTCATAACTTTCAAAAAGTGGAGTACGGATTTCTTTGAAATTATAATCTTCAAATACTGCACGGGCCATCATTTCTACATATTGCCATTTTTGTGACTCTTGAGGCAGAATATCTGCTGTACCTTTTGGTTTTTGTAATTTCATCTTATCTCCTTTATATCGAATACATTTATAATTTAAACATTATAACGGTAAAATACAAAAATTGATAATTTTTGTGCGTTTTACCTAATAAGGTGTTTAGGCAAGGTCTTACGGCACTTGCTCCCAGCATTAGCGCCTTCAAGCGCAAAGCTGACAATACATTAAAACGCCCCAAGCATAAAGCTCTAGGGCGTCAGTAATCTTATCGCGGTACCACCTAAATTTGTCCTGTCTTCCAGAACCTCAGTTTAGCTATAACGTTGCTACCGTTTTGTAATGTCACTTTAAGTTCTGTAAGCTTTCAGCCGAGTCTTACTCTCTGTACCTTTAAGTATAACGCAGACTTATCTTTTTTTCAAGCTTTAAATTCATATTAACTTTTAAAAACTTGCATATTTTTGGCAAAGTAGTCATAGCCAGAATAAATCGTAAAGATGAGGCAAACATAAAGTAAGATTGTACCAAGATAAATGGGGTCACCAATTAACAAGAAAATAATAGACAACATTTGAGTAAAAGTTTTAATTTTTCCCGGCATAGCGGCAGCTAATACTGCGCCACCTTGCTCAACCAGTAAAAGGCGAAGTCCAGTCACCGCGAGCTCACGACACACGATGATTGCAACAACCCAAGCTGGAGCCAAGCCTAAAGCAATCAACATCACAAATGCAGCCATCGTTAGCATTTTATCCGCTAATGGATCCGCAAATTTACCAAAATTGGAAACAACTTTCCACTTGCGCGCTAAATAACCATCAAGCCAGTCTGTGATTGAAGCTACAGCAAAAATAATTGCTGCAACAATCCAGGAAACATAGCTTGCACCAACAGATGCACCGTGTGGTAGATAAAGGACAATGAGAAAGACAGGAATCATAAAGATTCTTAGTATCGTTAATTGATTGGGGAGTTTTTCTTTTTTCATAATTACTTTCTTTGCTTCTTAGAGTTGAACTGCCAGTAGCCCAACTTTTTATTGGGTTACTGGTGCTGTAGTGCTCGCATAAGTCACCGTGAGTTGCAATTGAACTGGGGTGCCTACTGTAAGTGCAGACATATCAACATTGTTGCCGTTGATTGTCATAGTGAGTCCTTGTGTGTTGGACAAGTTTATCACCGAGCTGGTTAAACCTGAACCGAGCGTTGCTGTCGCTGTATTTTCGACATCAGACAAAGTACGTACTGTTGCCCAGTCCGTATTAGTCAATGAAACAGTTGTCACGGCACCAACTGCTGTGGTAAAGACTATTTGGGTTGGATTTGTGGCATTTTCCACTTTAACATCTAGTTGTGAGCCACTTCCAGTAACAGTAATTTGATTTTGTGGTTCTGGTTTTGACTCAACAGGTTTTTCCGATGATTCTGTTGTTTTCTTTTTTTCTTCTGTTGATTTCTTGGTTTCGCTCGTTTTATAAGTATAAGAAGTATCACTCAAATCTGGTTTGGGCGGTCGCGTTAGCAACACCACAGCTGTGACACTTCCGACAATAGCTAGTGCGACAGCTGAGAGCAAAATAATCGGAACATAATGACGCCATGCTGGCTTATTACTTTCTTCCTCCTCTTCTTCTTCTACACGTTCACTGGGTTTCACAAAACGATACGTTTCCTGGATATCTTCGTGGTCTTCTACAGACATTGAACCATCCTTCTCATATGCAAGCATGATTTGATCAGCATCAAGGTCCAATTTCTCTGCATATTGTTTAAGATAGGCTTTAATATAAAAATCTCCGGGTAGAGCCTTATAGTCCCCTGTTTCTAATGCAATAATATATAATTTCGGTATATTTGTAAGTCTTTCGGCTTCACTTAGCCCAAGGCCAAGTTCCGTCCTCTTGTCTTTGAGGACTTCGCCTATTGTTTTAATTGCCACCATGTCCTCCTCTCAGATTTATGAAATGCATGGACTTATTCATAACTGTTCGTATTATTTAGGGTAGATGATAAAATCTACAGTTTGCATATTCTCTACAAATCTTTCAGCATGTTTATTGACTTTTTCAAGAGTTAACTCTGATAAAATTTCAGGCAGATCAAAAAAGTTAATGTCGCCATAAATATTTGATGAAAATTGATTAGCGATGTATTCTAAAGAGTTTAGGGATTTATAATAATCTCCCAATGTTTCACGTTTCAGCATTTCTAGATTTTCTTTTTCAAAATCCTTATCTATTTTATAACTTTTTAGGGCTTCCTGCAAAATTTTACTTACTTGCTCTGGTTTTTCCGTATCCACGGTAATATTCGCAAAGTGAAAACTTTTATCCATATCAAAGCCATAACCAAATGAATCGTCTACTAAACCTGCATTATACATCTCCTCATAGCGATGACTCGTCTTTCCAAAAAGCATATCAAGAAGCAACTGATTAGATAGCTTGTATTCTAACAATTCGCGAGCTTCAGATGGTAAAGTATCCTCTCCTCGAAAACCAAGAGCCAACTTAGGCATTGCAACTTCGAATGCAAGAGTTTCTCCTAAAAGTGGCTGACTAGCTTCTACAGTTTTTCTCTGGATGAACTCAGCTTTAACAAAAGATTTCTTATCTTGATTATTATTTACAAATTCAGCCATTTGTTCCACGTCAAAAGGACCTGTTAAAAAGAGGTTCATGTTTGAAGGATGATAAAAAGTCTCATAGTTGGTGTACAAATCTGCTGCTGTAATCTCCTTGATAGAACGGGGAGTACCAGCAATGTCTTCTGCCAATGGTGAATCAGGATAAAGCGAAGCTAAAAGGCCAGCAAACAGACGCCAGTCACTATCATCTTGATACATTTGGATTTCTTGTTGAATAATACCTTGCTCTTTAGCAACATTTTCTTCTGTAAAGTAAGGCTCTTGCACAAAATTAAGCAATAAAGCCACACAATCATAGATGTTTTCACGTGTTGAAAAGAGGTAAGAAGTTCTCGAAAAACTGGTAAAAGCATTGGTTTGCGCCCCATAGGCACCAAACTTATACATTACATCTCCCTCTTTTTTCTCGAACAGTTTATGCTCCAAAAAATGAGCTATGCCTTCCGGAAACGACTTCATCTCCTGACTTCCCATAGGGATAAAAGATGTATCTAATGACCCAAAGTTTGTCGTGAAAAGACCGTACGTACGATTGTAATCAGGCTTTGGTAAGTAATACACAGTTAAGCCATTGGCTAAGACATCAGTATATAAGATTTCTCCCGTTTTTTCATAACTCTTCTTCTGCATAAACTTCTCCTTTCATGAAGTATTGAGCCTGTAATTTTAAACTTTCTGCTAAGCGCATAATATCTTCCTTGCTCACAGCTTCTAAGGTTTTCAAAAAAGTTGCTTCATCAACATAAAGTTCAGGTAAAATCTCATGAATAAAGGCTTGTTCGATGAGGTTTGAAGAAGAATCAAGCGACATGAAGTAAGAATTTTTCAGCATTGTTTTAGTTTGTTCAATTTCTTGTATGGAAAAATCTCCAGATTTCATCGCTTGAAGTTGTTCTAAAATCAGATCACGTGCTTGTTGATAATTACCTGCATCAATTCCTGCATTGACTCTTAGCAAGCCCGTAAAACTATCAAAAGCCGAACTTGCATAGTAAGCCAAGCTGGCCTTTTCACGCACATTCATAAATAGTTTCGAATGTGCAAAACCACCAAAAAGGCCGTTTAGCACTTGTAAAGTCATGTAGTCCTTGCTGCCATAAGTCGTCGGTTGTGCAAAGGCCATTTGTAAAATTGATTGTTGCACCTCTTTAGCTTCAATCTTTTCCTGGTAATCCTTGAGCTCTTGTTTATAAAAAATATCAGCGTGACCTTGGCGATCTTTAAAGTCAAAACTTTGAAATAAGCGTTCAACCTCTGCTTCTTCCACATCCCCTAGAACAAAGATATCAATCAGATTGTGATTAAGCATTTCGGAGTAATAATTAAAAACAGCAGCTGCTGTTTCTGCCTGCAAAAGTTCCACAGTTGCTACACCCGGGAGAGATTGTTTTGAATCCGTAAAGAAAAGAGTAGCCAACTGTCGACTGGCATAATAAGAGCGATCTTCGTTCATGGCTTTAAGATAGTTGATGAGATTTGTCTTTTCACGCTGAAAGACTTCAATATTATTATCTGGTCTAAAGAGCGCTTTGTGCAGAAAATCAACGGCACCTGTCAAAGTGTCCACATCAACAAACTTTGGATTAACAAGGTTCATATGAATGCTCAACAAATGTTGACAACCTTTTTTGTTCACTGCAGTTGAAAAAGATGTCCCATAAAGTTCTGACAAGCGACTTGAAAATGCTTGGGCTGTTGGATATGCCGCATTTGTCGTTTCCCATAAGTTAGAGATGATTACACGCTTAGCAATATTTTCTCTTGAAAGTTCTTCACGAAAGCGCACCATGAGACGTATTGTTTTGAATTTTGTTTCTTTTATAACATGGAGATTTACTCCGCTAGCTAGTTTCATAGATATCCCTTGTCTACTCCTCTTTTTAAGTTTAAAAGTGGTTCTTTTAAGCCTAAAAAGAGCAGGGGCTGTAATATCTCTATTATAGCAAATTTTCCACTATTTTTGAGACTCTTTATGCTAAAATAGAGTTATGCAAAATTACATTTTATTTGAAGAATACATTACCTTAGGACAAGTCATTAAAGAATTGGCAATTGTCAATACTGGAGGACAAGCTAAGCTTTTTCTCGCTGAAAATGCGGGAAATATTTTCTTAAACAAAGAGCCTGAAAATCGTCGTGGAAAAAAACTCCGTGCAGGAGATATTTTAGAAATTCCAGAATTTGGACTGATCATCACATTTGTCCAAGCTTCTGCAGAAGAAAGGGTTAAACGCGAAGAAGAGAAAACCGAAGAAGAACGCGTCAAAGCCCTTGTAAAAAGAATGAACGCTCAGGTCAAAACTCAAAAGCCCCAAAAAGCGACCAAACCAAGATTCCCTGGTGCTAAATAAGCATGAAACTTAACAATATCCAGCTCTATAATTTTCGAAATTATGCTGACCTTTCTCTGGAATTCCATCCCAATCTCAATATTTTTTTGGGTCAGAATGCTCAGGGTAAAACTAATATTTTAGAAAGCATCTATTTTCTTGCTCTGACACGTAGCCATCGCACGCATCATGATCGGGAACTGATTCGATGGGATTCGAAGGAAATGAAAGTTTCTGGTACTGTCGAAAAAGGACACAGTAATGTCCCTCTCGAAGTTGCTTTGACACCTAAAGGACGTACAGCTCACGTCAATCATCTTAAAGAAAATCGATTAGCAGACTATATCGGGCAACTTAACCTCATTATGTTTGCACCTGAAGATTTAGAACTTATAAAAGGTGCCCCAAGCATTCGTCGTCGCTTTCTTGACATGGAGATTGGGCAAATACGCCCCGTTTATCTTTATGATTCAGTTCGCTATAATCGTGCTTTAAAGGAGCGCAATGCTTACCTTAAGATGGAACGCAAACAGATTGATACTACTTTTTTAGATGTGCTAGACAGTCAGTTGGCAGAACATGGTCAGAAGATCAGTACTGAACGCAAGAGCTTTATTAATAAACTAGAATATCTCGCCCAAAAGATTCATGCCCAACTCACGCATGGAATTGAGAAGTTGCAGATTAATTACAAAGTAAGTTCGACAGCGCTCCTGGACGATTTAAAAGCAGTCCGTGATAAGGACATTTTTCGCCATCAGACCTCTGTAGGTCCTCACCGAGATGATTTAACTTTTTTTGTCAATGGTATCAATGTTGCGGACTTTGGCAGTCAAGGGCAACAAAGAACCGTTGCCTTGTCTATCAAACTTGCCGAGATTGATTTGATTTTTGAAGAAACTGGAGAATATCCTATTCTTTTACTTGATGATGTGATGAGTGAGCTCGATAATAGTCGTCAGTTGGATCTTTTAAAAACAACTCTCGGAAAAACACAAACCTTTATCACCACGACAACGCTTGACCACCTCAAAAACCTGCCAGAAAACTTAAGTATTTTCAATGTAAAGCAAGGAGAAATTGAAACAAATGGACAAGAAAGACCCACCACTAACGGAGAATAATCTCATTAAATTTAAAGCTCTAGCTGAGGAAGGTGACGCAACATTATTAAAGCGTATTTCTCTCCTTGTGGAACAGGAACGTGAATTACGCCAACAAAAAGATAAACTCGAAGAAGATCTACGCATTTTGGTCCATATAAAAAATAGTCATTACTCACAATTAGAACAAAAAAATTCGGAACATTAATTCCGAATTTTTTATATCATTTATAAGCCAAGCAACTCTCTTAGACCATAGTGATTACTAATCAAACCAAATGCTGCAAAAATAGACAGAGCGACAATCACAAGAAGAACTATAATTTCTACCCGAGAAAGCTTCTTCCCGTTTTCTTTCTTCGCTAAATAATAGAAAATAAAGCCAATTGCATAAAGGATAGCGGCCATCCAAACATATTGCCAACCTGAAAGCCACAATGCCAAAATTTGGAAAATAAGGGCGATAAAACCAATGACTACATTTTTTGTATTTTTCCCCTCAAATCCATGTTTCATCATATACGCACCAACTAAAGCATAACAAATCATAATACATGCTGTACAAAGATATACCATCACATTATAAGCATTTGCTACATAAAAGGTGACAATAATGAAAATCTGGACAAATATTTGGGTAAGCCAAAGTGAGTTTGCAGGAGCATTATACTTATTTAAACGTCCAAACCATTCTGGAAGTAGTTTTTGATTGGCCAGTTGAGTCGTTGATTCTACTGGAAGCATCGTCCATGATATCCAAGCTCCCAAAACGGAAATAACAAGCCCACTCGCCATCAACGCGCCACCAAAACTACCAAGCATATCTTTTAGCATATAGACCATGCCTGGTGTTTTCATAGCAGCTAATTCTGCTTGATTATAGTAGCCAAAAGGTAGGAGTGAGAGCAAGATATAGATAAAAAGTAAAACAACAAGACCAATGATTGTTGCGCGCCCTGCATCAGATTTTTTCTTGGCACGATCTCCCATCATTGCAGCACCTTCGATGCCGACGAAAACCCAAATCATAACCATAAGAGAGCTTTTAACCTGCTCTAATAATGCACTTGAGGTCATGGGACTCTGTGCTTGTACTACTCCTTGAGCGTTTTCTGTAACATTATTCCAAAATCCTGCTGTGAAGACTTCTGACTTAAACATCACTATCCCCACAATCATAAAGACAACGATTGGTATTAACTTACAGACGAGGACGACTGCATTCACTATTGCAGCAGATTCGACACCTTTACTTACCATCAACGCTAAAAGCCAGGAAAGAATTGAAACTGCTACAACTGCAAATACAGTCAAGCTCCCACTGTCAGTAGCAAACTTACCAGGGAAAAAGTAATCCATGGATGTCATCATGAGCACTGCAAATGCAATATTACCTAACCATGTGGACATCCAGTAACCCCAGCCCGAGAGAAAACCTACGAGATCACCAAATCCTTCCCGAGCATAGTCAGAAACTCCCGAAAGTTGCGGCTTATCTATGATCAAAGAGTTTAAACTCAATACAAGGGCTAAGATTCCTAATCCTACGAAAAGCCATGCTACCATTACGCCGCCAGCCGCAGCTCCATTGGCCAAGTCATTAGAGAGGTTAAAAACCCCGCCACCTATCGCGCTAGAGACAACGATAGAAACAAGAGCAATAAGCCCCATTCCTTTTTTATTTTCCATTTGTTTTTCCTATAATTCCATTTTTATTTATATTAAATATTTCCTTAATATAACATCTTTTGTATTTTCATGCAACTTTTATCTCCTTTTAATCTTATTTTATTTATATTTTTACATTTTAAGCGTTTTCTTATAAAAACAAACAAAAGCAATCTTATTTAAAAGATTGCTTATTCTTTTGTGTTAGTAGCCTCTTGGATGAGAACTGTGCCATTTCCATGCGTTTTCGATAATATATTCTAAATTATTTTTCACGTGCCAATCCAAGATCTCTCCCGCTTTCGTCGAGTCTGCTACCAGCATATCTGGGTCGCCAGGACGTCGTTCTCCCATTTGTGATGGAATTTTTTTACCGGTAACTCGTCGTGCTGTTTCCAAAACTTCCAGATTAGAATATCCTTTAGAAGAGCCAAGATTAAACTGATCAGAAGCACCACCAGCTTTGAGATATTCTAAAGCCTTGATATGTGCTTCAATCAAATCTTCCATGTCAATATAGTCACGCACACAAGTACCATCAGGTGTATTATAGTCGTCTCCATAGATTGTGATATGGTCGCGTTGTCCTAAGGCTGTTTGTAAAATAAGGGGGATCAAATGCGTCTCATTTTTATGGGCTTCACCAATGCTACCGTCATGTTTAGCACCTGCGACGTTAAAATAACGCAAGGCTACATAAGTCATATCTGTTGCCTCTGATTGCCATTTCATCATTTTTTCCATGATGAGTTTACTTTCACCATAAGGATTTATAGGTTTTTGTGGGGTTTTTTCAGAAATAGGGCTTTCTTCTGGTATACCAAAAGTTGCAGCCGTACTTGAAAATACAATATGCTTAATATCAAATTTCTCCATGGTTTCAAGAATAACTTGTGCCCCACCAACGTTATTATTGAAATACATCAAGGGTTTTTGCATTGATTCACCAACCAATGAATAGGCACAAAAGTGCATTAAGCCTTCAATATTTTTTTCTTTTGTAAAAACATCAGCCAAAAAAGCCTGATCACGTACATCTCCTTCATAGAAGCGTACATCTGCTGGAACTGCTTCACGATGTCCCGTCACAAGGTTGTCTACAACAGCCACATCATAACCACGTGCTACTAAAATATCAACAGCATGACTTCCTACATAACCTGCGCCTCCAAGTACTAAGACTGTCATTTATTTAACCTCCATTACTTTGATATACAAAGTTCTTTCAATACTATTAATCAATTACTTACAAGTATAACCTTATTCATTTATAAAATCAATGAAGCGCTTAAATCCAGCATGTCCCGCTTTATCATCTTTAAATACTCCTGCATCTTGTAAGACCCTTGTAAACACCGCTCCCACTGCTTCACGCACACGCTCCGTGACATTTTCCTCAGTAAAATTTGCTTGTTTTTCTAATTTCTGTGCCCAAGCTAAGTGCATAACCTTCATATGATTCGGCTTTCCTAAGAGATAATTTTCCACTTCGAGCAATTCATCTTTCAATCGTGGAGGTAAAACAGCTAGTCCCATAACCTCAATCAAGCCAATATTTTCTTTTTTGATGTGATGCAAGTCCGCATGGGGATGAAAAATTCCATCAGGATAAGTTTCACTGACATTGTTATCCCGTAAGACCAAATCCATTTCATAAGCATTCCCACGTTTACGAGCAATTGGGGTAACTGTATGATGTGGTGTACCATCAGCAGAATGAGCAATGACATCAATGCTTGTATCCGAATACTGTTGCCATTTCTTCAAAATGTAGTCTGCAAGTGTTAAAAGCTGCCCTTTGTCCTCAGAAGACAAACGCAGCACACTCATAGGCCAATTCACAATACCCACAGCTACTTCTGGAAAAGCTTTAAAGGCTACTTGTTCCCGCAAATTAGCTTTAGCCATCGGAAATTCATGACGTCCTGCTTGATAGTGATCATGGGTTAAAATAGAGCCCCCAACAATTGGTAAATCAGCATTGGACCCTATCATATAGTGAGGGAACAAATCCAAAAAGTCCAAGAGATTACTAAAAGTTCGACGATTAATTTTCATTGGCTTATGCAAATTATTCAGCACAATGGAGTGTTCATTGTAGTAAGCATAAGGCGAATACTGAAAGCCCCAATCTTCATCATTGAGTTTCAAGCGAATGAGGCGATGATTGCTTCGTGCTGCTTTATTTCCTCCCCCGTAAAGCCCTTCATTTTCAACACAGAGTGCACAAGATGGATAACTAGAGTCTTTAACTAGTTTTGCTGCAGCGATAGCCTTTGGATCTTTCTCGGGCTTAGAGAGATTAATCGTGATTTCTAAATTGCCATATTTTGAATGATGATTAAAGGCAATATTTTTTGCGATATCTCTCGTCTTGACCTGATTAATTTCTTGAGTTAGTCCATAAAAATAATCCGTTGCTTTTTGAGGATTCTCTTGATAATTTTTCCAGAACTCACGATTAATTTGGCTTGGTGTTGGGCTAATAAAGTCCATTAGAGCTGCTTCATAAAATTCTTCTTCTTCTGGCAGGAAAGCTTGATTTTCTCGCGCAAGGAGCATGAGCTGATCCATTAAAATTAGCGCTCTATGTTCTTCAATAACTCGTGGCTCTTCCCAATCATTCATGCCCAAGAAATGGAGCAATTGATTACGCCAATATATTTTATCAAGCGCTTCAATTCGATGATTTTTTACTGCTAAATTTATAAATTCTTGAATAGCTTGATATTTTTCCATTTTTACTTTTCCTACTCCACATCCAGTTTTGTTGAACCTGAGCCAATTTGAGCGACATAAAAGCTTGCTGGATAGCCAACTACTTTTTCATATTCCGCCCCAACTGCTTTTTCAAAATCTGCGACTTTATCATGAGCAACTAAAGCAATTGCACAACCGCCAAAGCCTGCGCCTGTCATACGTGCGCCTAAGACACCTGCCTGTTTTTGTGCGGTTTCAGCCAGTGTATCAAGCTCAATCCCAGTCACTTCGTAGTCGTCTTTAAGAGAAGCGTGTGAAGCATTAAGTAATTCACCAAACTTGGTCAAATTACCCGCAACAAAAGCTTTTTGTGCAATTTTTGTACGGTTGTTTTCATATACGGCATGACGCGCACGTTTAATCAAGGTTTCATCACCAATCAAGTCTGTATTGGCATCAAATTCCTCATTAGAAAGTTCTCCCAGTGATTCAATAGCTAATTTACTTTGCATACGTCTTAAGGCTTCACGTGTTTCAGCAAAACGTTCATTATATTTTGACTCTGTTAAAGCACGCGGTTTGTTTGTGTTCATAATGACAATATCATAATCACGTAATTCTACCGGCACCATTTCGTATTTAAGTGTATTACAATCCAATAAAATAGCTTTTTTCACTTCACCAAAACCAATCGCAAACTGATCCAAAATACCAGAGTTGACACCAATGAATTCATTTTCCGTTTTTTGACCGAGTTGTACAAGCTCTAAACGAGGGACTTGTAAATTAAATAGGTCATCTAAAACTACACCGACTAAAAGTTCTAAAGAAGCTGAAGATGATAAACCTGAAGCTGTAGGAATTTCGCCATTGATAAGCAGTTCAAAACCTTTATCAATTGTATAGCCTGCGTCTTGCAGCATTACAATCATACCTTTAACATAGTTTGACCAACTGTCATCATCTTTTTCCTTGACCTCTGTTAAATCAAATTCGATAAGTCCTGCTTCCGGAAAGTTTTGTGAAAAAAGTCGGATTTTTGTATCTTCACGTAAACGTGCCAGACCTGTTGTTCCAATTGTAATTGAGGCTGGAAAAACATAGCCACCATTATAGTCGGTATGCTCACCAATCAAGTTAATACGACCCGGTGAAAAGAAGTATTCCACATTTTCTATACTTCCAAAGACTTTTTCAAAACTGTTTGTTAATGCTGTTAAAACTTTACTATTTTCTACGATTGATGTCATTTTCTGTTCCTCATTTTTTCTCTTCTTTATGGAGTTTATAAATTGTTTTTGAATAGTATTTCTCGCCTGCTTTGAGTGCGATATCGCCCAACTCTGGTATTTGTTGACTGCCCGGTGCAACTTGGGTTTCAAAAGTTATTGCCCCATGATTGACTTCTTTTTTTCCTTGATATACTGCACCAGATGCGCCAAAATTTGCTGTAAAAATGACAATACTTGGACGATCAGTATAAACTGAGATACTTAAGTCCTCAAAGCTTAGACAGGCTTGCTCTTGCTCTATACTTGGTTCATCTAAAAGGAAAGGATGATCAAGACCATCAACCAAGACAACCTGATCCAGAGAACTTTGAAAGACTTCCGAGAGTTTTTTTCCTGAGCGTAAGTCCAAATCTGTGTCTCTCAAATCAACAATATCACCACGTACTACTTCACTCTTGTCCAACAAAGGAACAAAGCGTGAGGCAGCTAAGCGTAATGAATGATTATCTATACTTTGTCCTACATCCCCCGTCAAATTAAAATAAACATGACCTGTCGGGTTAAATACCGTATCTTTATCTGAAACAGCCTCATATTCAATGGACCAAGCTCCATTTTCATCAAAACTGTGGGTCACCGTAATCTGCATTTTACCCGGATACCCATTTTCACCATCATTTGATGTCAAGTAAAATTGAACTTTTGCTTGTTCTGCTTCCTGAAAGACTTCAAACTGCCAGAGCTTACTTTCAAAAGAATCTTGTCCTCCATGTAAGGTTTGTGCAGCTTCATTTTGCTGCAATTGCACGCTTTTACCCGCTATCTCAACTTGTCCTCCTTTAATACGACCAGCTGTTCGACCAATAGTGGCACCAGGATAATTATCTTTTTCTATATACTCTTGTGTAGAATCAAAGCCCAAAACAATTTTCTTACCATTGACTGTCCAATCTACAATTCGGGCACCATAATTGCTCAATGAGAGAGTATCTCCCGCCTTATTTGTTAAACAAATTAAATGTGCACCTAAGCCAAAATCTTTTGTAGTTATTTCCATATTTCTCCTGCCTTTAAATAAGGAGAGCTAGCGTCTCCGCTAGTCCTTCTTTTTATTTTAATGTATTTTCCAGTTCAGCAACAATTTCTTTATGACGTTTCTCTGTTAATTTTACCTTAAGAAGGTAAATAGCGAGTGAGATAACCATTAGAACGGCTGGAAGAGCAAAAGCATAAAGCTTAAATGTTGTTACACCGTAAACTTTATTTGGATCATAAGTTGAGCCAGTCATGCCTGCTGCAATTGCCACAAATCCGAAGATCCCATTTGAGAAAGCTCCTGCAATTTTATCAAGTAAAGGACGCATTGCCAAAGTAACTGCTTCGTTACGTACTCCATTTTTCCATTGTCCATATTCGACAGAGTCTGTGATTGTCATCAACACCGATAAGAATACTAGTTGATAAGGTGTGGTCAGAAAGATAAGCCCAAGAATTGTCAATGGTACTGAACTTCCAAAGATGAAGAAAGCATAACCAATAAGCATAGAGATAATTGCCCCTGTTAAAACTTTACGACGTCCAAATTTCTTCGCTAAGACAGGGAAAAGCGGAACCAAGACAATAGAGCCAATAAAACCGACAATACCTGTAATGGAATACAGTGCAGCCTGACCTAAAACAAAGGTAAACATCAAAATCAAAGTTGCTGTTGTTGCGACATAAGCTAAAGCAAATAAGATATAAGACAAAGACAACCACATTAGCTGATCATTTTTCAATAAAGCTTTAAACACATCAATAGTTGTTGTTTTTTGTGCTTGTTGACGGATAACAGAGTCTTTTTCTTGAGTACCCCACGCTGTGATTAGCGCCGTACCACCCGAAACAATCGCAGCAATCACTCCAAAAGCAAACCAGCCTGATGCTCCTTGAGCATGGTGGCCCGTCATGAGTTGAGTGAACCCATAGGTAATCGGGATAACCAAAATAGTAGTTCCTTGGGCACCAATAGCTGAACCAAAACGGGCAAATGTTCCGAGAGACTCACGTTCTTCATTCTTTTCAGAAAGTGCAGGAATCATTGACCAAAAGGCAATGTCTTTGAAGGAATAAAAAGCATCCAGAATGACAAAAGAAATGATGAAAATAATAATGAATAATGTCGTATTTGAACTTTTGGCTAAACCAAAGAAGTCCGAGAACATCAAAATAATCATTACTGAAGAAACCAGACCACCAGCTACCAGCCAAGGTTTAAATTTTCCCCAGCGCGTGCGTGTGTTGTCAATAATACTCCCAATAATGGGATCAAAAACAATTTCTACCAATCGAATAATGACAACAAGTGACGTCACAAGGGCAATCATGGCATCTTCATGTTTGCTACCTGCAAACATTTGACTCGTAACAAAAGCAATAAAGAATACGCTAATCGCTGCATAATAAGTATCATGACCCAAGGCACCTAAAGCATACGAAATTCTTTGTTTCATTTTTCCTCCCTCCATCGGGAACCTCCTTTTTCGATTCCCTTACACAGAAATCGCTTACATTAATATGATAGCATTTTCTTATTTGGAAAAGTTTCCCATTGGGTAAAGAAGGCAGGAAATACTTCCTAAAACACCGCTTACAAAAGCTAAGCATGTAAGTTGTTGTTCACAACTCGCTCCGCTCCCTGCGTATTATCGTTCTAATTTGCTAAAGCAAAAAGAACTTTATATTGTTCACAACTCGCTTCGCTCCCTGCGTATTATCGTTCTAATTTGCTAAAGCAAAAAGAACGATAATAAAAGCAAAGCTCCTTGGCTTTGCTTATGTTTTGTTTTTCATTGTTTTTTATAAATAGAGTAAGCATCAAAGAGGACACGTACTAAAATATATAAGGGCAGTCGACTATGGACATCAAGATCAAAGTAGTTAACTTCTAAAGAGCTTTTATAGCCAATTAAGGAGACATCTGCAAGACGTACTAACGGACTTTGCTCTGTTACAGTCAAAGTCAAAATTTTTGCACCGTGGGTTTTTGCCACTTCGGTTGCTTCAATCAGTTCTAAAGTTTCACCACTCAAGGATAGATTGATGATTAAGCTGTTCTCTTTGACAAAACTTGCATAATAAGTCATATATTTATAGTCGTCATGAAGAGTTACTGGCTTGTGGAAAAGTTGGAGCTTCTTCATCATCTCGACAGCAGCATGAGTAGATAATCCACGTGCAAAGAGTATTATTTCATCTGCTTGATCAATAGCGTGCACAGCCTGTTCGATAGCAGGAGCCGAAATATTATGAATCGTACGTAAAAGTTCTTCTTCATTTTTACCAATTGCGGCCAAAACTTCATTTGAAAACCCATTAATATTGGGAAGGGGCTTTTCTTTTATCGAATAACGAAATTCGGCATAGCCCGAAAAGCCTTTTTTCCTCACTGTGCGATTAATCGTCGACAAAGAGCAATGAGCTAATTCTGCCAAATCTGTAATAGAAAGTTGGGGAATTTCATCATAATGCTCCTGAATAACTTGCCATGTATAGGCTTCGGCACTTGATAACTTTTGGTTAACCATGTTTCCTCTCCTAATATTTTAAACGGTCAATTTGAATCCCTGTATACTGCCTAATTGCATCAATAGCATGATAATAGCGTCCGAGATAAGCGTGCACGTCACGCTCCGTTTCCTCATCATCTAAATGGACGACTTTTTCAGTAAGTCCTTGCTCTGCTACCTCCCTTAAAAGCGCCTTGTCATTGTCAGATGGAATTAAAAGCACCAGATCCATATCTGGGGATAAGGTATTGTCAATAAAAATTATACCTTGATTACCGGCAGAAGAGAGAGCTTGTTCAATGTCCTTTGCAAAAGGAGCGTTGTTAAAAGAACGAGCTAAACGTCTGGCTAAGGTTGATTTTCCACTTTGTCTGCCACCGATTATGCCAACAATTTTAGTGAAATGTCTACGAAAGACGGGATTTATCTCGTTCCAGTGTAACAGTGGATTTTCACGTATCTCTGTTGCGGATATCTTAATGTCTTGTCTATCAGCCATTTCTACCTTATAGATATGCGAATCTTTCGGAAAACGCGCCCTTAGCTCAGTTACATATTCCGGCTCTCCCACATAAAAGGTAATTTCCTGGCTATGGTATTTTTTTAATAAGGCAAACAAACGTGTAAACCATGCATCCCATCCTTGCGGCATAGGTGGCAAATCCGTTTCATCTAACATTGCAACATCAATAGCTGCTTCATCGACAAAAGCTTCCTGTAAATATTGATAACGCTGAGCTAAAGGAAGACCTATCTTATCACCTCGATCATGAGAATAACCTGATACAACCAAGAGAACTTGATCATTAAGTGCAGCACACTTGTAGATTTGCTGTTGGTGACCCTTATGAAAAGGAGCAAAAGTACCAAAATAAACGCCTAGTCTTGTCTTTTCTGTCATTGCACTCCTCTCTTTGGTCTTTTTAAGCACGTACTGTTTTAGCCGCACCAGATTTATCGTAAAGATTAATTAGTCCTGCACCTGATTTACGTATCATGTCCCCAGGTTGTACAGGTGTTTCCACATCAATATGTAAAAGAGTCATTGGGTTTGGTGCACGATCGATGGATTCTCCCGTTTCTGCCAAACGTAAATTTTTAATTGTTGTTTCGGAATGACGGAAACCTGGCCCATAAAATTCAATAGTGTCACCTTCTGTGATGACGTTACGTTGACGAATTGTTGCAACCTTACTTTCTTCATCGTATGCAACCACTTCGCCAATAAATTTGTATTCTGGAATTTTACGACGTGCACCAAAAAGTTGTTTATTTTCATCAGGAATACCATAATAGAAGCCTGTATCCAACTCACGTTGCGCAACTTTCCAAAGTTCATCGACCAAATCAGGCTTGATTGCTTCAAACTTTTCAGGACTTTCTAAGTAAGCATCGATAGCTGCTTTGTAAACATTCGAAACTGTCGAAACGTAGTGAATAGATTTCATACGTCCCTCGATTTTTAAAGAATTTACACCATTTTTGATCATATCAGGAATATGCTCAATCATGCTCATGTCCACAGCAGACATTGAAAACTCTTCAGGAACTTCACCTTTGATTGATTTACGCTCACTACCAAAGGGCATATCATAAAGGTCATATTTCCAACGACAAGATTGTGAACAACCACCACGATTGGCATCACGCATACTCATATAGTTTGATAGAACACAGCGTCCACTATAAGAAATACACATAGCTCCGTGAACAAAAGCTTCAATTTCTACAGATGTGTGTTTACGGATTTCCGCTAACTCTTCCATTGAAACTTCACGAGCTAAAACAACACGTTCCAAACCTAAGCTTTGCCAAAATTCTAAGGTTTCGTAATTCGTCGCAGAAGACTGCGTAGAGAGATGAATCGGTAATCCAGGTGCTTCGGCTGCACAAATTGCTATCAATGCAGGATCCGAAACGATGACTGCAGAAATTCCTAAATCACGAAGTGTTCGGAACCATTCACCCGCGCCTGCTTCATTACCTTCGTGGGTGACCATATTTGCCGCAACATATACTTTAGCATTATGGGCTGAAGCATACTCTACGCCTTCACGCATCTCATCAAAGGTAAAGTTACCTGCGCGTGAGCGCAGACCATAGGCTTGTCCACCAATATATACAGCATCTGCGCCATAATCAATCGCTACTTTGAGTTTTTCCAGTGTGCCTGCAGGTGAAAGTACCTCAGGTCTTGTATAATTTTCTTGCATTTTTTCTCCTATTTTCAAGATAAGATTTTTGATAAGGTCTGCCGACCAAAACTTCGTTCAGAATAAACTATGATTTTTAAAATACTCTTTCAAAAAAATAACCAAGATTATCTAAGTCAGGCTTTTTTCAAAGAGAAAACTTTTATTATTTGATTTTATCTGGGTCTATATCATAAAAACCATGTGATAATGTACGTCCCGCTGGATGTAGTTTACGGACTTCTTCTTCAAGCTGAAAGGCCTTGTCTGCAGTAAAGCTACCTGCCTCGATAGCTTTTTTCGCTTCAACAAACAACTTCGTAACGGCAACAAAGTCCGTACCACGAGTAAAAATCCCGTCCAATTTCCAATGGTCAAAGCCCATATTTACCAAATCCGAGAGCTCACTCATCATATTGAGATCATCGTTAGCAAAAATATGTGTACCATGATTATCTTCAAAGATACTGTAGTGTGTGTTTTCTCTTTTCGGTTCGGAAACAAAAAGATTACGTTCGCGATCTTTTCCTGTCTCTTCTGTCTTAATAAAATTGTAATAATTTTGCACTAAAGGACGCTTACTTTGATGGATGACAGTTGCTCCATAGACCAATACCTCGGCGGGTACATCTAAGTTTCCCGTCATGGCTTCAAGTTCAGGTTTAGGAAGCTCACGTGCCAATACAGCTTCAATGGCTCCTTGCCCTGCCCAAAAGTTGATTTGGCGGCTTGAAGTTACCATGGTAGAAGCATCATAAATAAAAGGAAGCTCATATTTATCCCTTTGGAGTACGAAGATAACCCCTGCATCTCCTACAGCAATATGATCGACTTTAATGTCTTGTAAGAAGTCTAAGAAGGGTTTGATTTTAGCCATCATATCAACGTGCATCAGTGCATTTACAGCAACAGTTACAGTTTTTCCTGCTTCATGTGCAAGAGCAGTAATCTCACGAATTTCATCATAGTTAAGCGCTGTGGGTAAGCGTAACCCAAACTCAGCTTCACCAATATAAAGGTTGTCAGTTCCAGCAGCGAGTAAAGCTTTGGCTTGCTCCACACTTTCTGCGGTAGTAGTAATTTTAATCATAGACTAAATTATATCACTATTTATCACTCTTGACATCCCATATTTTCATTTTATTTTATTTTCCGATTAACAAAAAAGTAATATAAGTCATGTGTTCGTATTGCAAACATTTACATAATTTGTTATGATGTAGTGTAGAGCTTAATTATCAGGGAAACTTAGGAAAAAACTATGGAATTAAAAAATTTAAACGATTTCTATGAGAAGCAAGAGTACTATTCATATGATGAGCTGCATGAACAAGAAAGCCATCTTACAAAACGTGTCCATGAGCTGACTTTCTTTCTAAATGTCGCAAGCTTTTCAGTCATCATGGCAATGATGGTCTATATCTTTATTACAATGACAAGCAGTTTAGTAGCTGTTCCAGCTGCTCTTGTCGTTGGCTTTATCGTCTTCCTTGCTTGCAAAAAAGGAATTAAAAAGATTGCCCAACTACTCATGAAATAATTAAAAATTTTTTCTAACAGAAAAAACCTCTTCTTGAGGTTTTTTATTTTTGCCCTATTAACATTTGCACGTGTATAGTTGCTTTAGTCGGAGGATTTTTTCTAGCTGCTGCTTTTATCTCCGAAGATACTGCCCATTCTAAAGGACTCATTTCGAGAAAATCTAAGCGAAGTTCTTCATCAATCTCAAAGCTATAATGAAGCTCTTTTTGCAACGCATTAGGATATTCCTGTTTAAAACGTTGAATAACCTCTGTATTGTCATAGTTAACGGGAAAGCCATATACTTCACGTAGTTCTTGAAGATAATATCGATCAGGTACTATCTTGATGATATTTCCCTCTGCCTGTAACACTCGGTTAAACTCCCTATAGTTTGAGGGCGTAAAAATATTTAAGATACTCGCAACAGAAGTATCTGCAAATGGTAGTCTTGTTAAATCTGCTAAACTTAAAAAAGCTGAAAAAGGCAAATCCGTAGCCATTTCAATACCATCTTTGGCAATATCAAAACCAAACTTGTTTCCTGAATAAGATAACAACTCCAAAAACTTACCCTCTCCTGTACCTACATCAAGTAGATTACCAGGTAATAACAAAGTCTCAATCTCTTTAAGTACGGGGGTGTACATTCCAGCTGCAATTAAGCGGCGTCTTGGTTCAAACATCTTCTTTGTATAGTGTTCTGTGTCAGCTTTTGTTTGTAGAAAGTTAACATAACCTTTTTTATTCAAATTGAAGGTGTGATTGTTCTTACAATGTAGCGCGTAAGGCTCTAAAGAAAAAGGAGTGTGGCATAAAGGACAACTTAAACTCTCTAGATTTTTTTCTAAAAATACATAAGCTTTTTCAATTTTTTTTAACATAGGTCTATTATAGCATTTCGTGCGTAACTTTAATTTTGCCAAGTTGCCTACAAATTCTCTGACTCAAAGTAATCAGGCAGAAAGACGAAGTCAAAAGTACCCAAGTAAACCTTTTTTGCAGCTGTTAATTTTTAGTAACCCTTTTTTCCATTTATATAATAATTTATATCAACATGCATAGCCTGTTTCATATAAAACCTCTTAACGATGAGTTAAAACAGTAAAGCTACTTTTTTTGTTATAATAAAGAAAAAGTCAGAAAAGGAAATAAAGAAGCCAATGATTATTCGTGAACTTTGTGTTGAAAATTTTACTGAAATTCCTCAAGCAATTGCTGCAGGTGTAGAACGTATCGAGCTTTGTGATAACCTCGCTGTTGGTGGAACAACTCCAAGCTATGGAGTTATTCAGCAAGCTGCTGAATTTATAGGAGACCAAAAGACAACTTTAGCTGTGATTATCCGCCCACGCGGAGGAAATTTTGTCTATAATTCTTATGAATTAAAAATTATGGAAAATGATATTCTCAAAGCTATTGAGGCTGGTGCACAAAACCTCGTTTTAGGTGCTCTAACAGAAGATAATAAAATTGATATTGAAGCACTTGAAACACTCATGGTTGCCTCTCAAGGACTTCCTGTAACCTTCCACATGGCCTTTGATGAAATCGTAGACCAGCATGCAGCTATCGACACTTTAGTCGAAGCTGGTGTAGAAAAAATCCTGATGCACGGTGATAGCCTTGATAAGCCACTTAACACCGAAAAAATTGAAAAACTTGTTAAATATGCGAACGGAAGAATTGCTATTATTATTGGAGGCGGAGTAACCGTTGATAATTTTGAAGAATACGCGAGCTTAACTGGAACAAACTTTGTCCATGGAACAAAGATAATTACAAAATAAAAAACAGCTAAAGCTGTTTTTTATTTACCTCTTAAGCGCACTTTTATATAAAATTTCACTAAAAGGAAGTTCACCAATAAAAGTACAATCAGATAAAGACGTGCTTGAAGAAATATTAAGCCAAAAATAACTTCTACAACGGTCACAAAAATCATAATACGCGAGAGGACATCCTCAAGTGCTGCAAATTTTGAAGAGTGACGTAGAGGGTAAATTCGTGTCAAAACTTGGTAATCGAAAGAATCTTGTAAGGCAAAAAGTTGAAACAGTAACAAGTAGTTAAAGACTGAGGCCAAAATAACAGCAAGAATCGGATTGCCAATAAAAATCAAAGAAAGTACACTCAGAGCAATTAAACGGAGTGTCAAGGAGAGATAATCTCCTGAACGTAAAAAGGCACGGCTAAAGAGATATTCATATGTGCGCAAAGTTTTAGGTAAGAGAAAGTCTAAATATTTACGACGTCGACTTTGTGTTTTTAGACCTTTGACATTAGTAAAGAGGGCAAAAAAGCGTAACGTATTCGTTTTACGGTTTTCTTCATAGGCAATAAGTCTCTCCCAAGAAATAATTCCATTAGGCATGAGTTGACGTAAGCGAAGGCCTAAACCAGCTGCTTTTAACAATACTAAAAGAATAAACCACAGCAAAAGATAGAGGAAAGGCCAGTTTAAAAGAGGCGCCACAATTCCAACTAAAACAAGGCTAATAAGCGCAGGGAAGATAAGAGAACGCAAGCAAGACAGAATTAAATGTTTGCGCACTGCTTTCTCTTGGGGTAAGAGAAACACCTTATCTGCAGGTTCCACAAAGCTGGCCAATCTTCCAAAAATCTGGCTTAGTATTGTGATCAAGAGGACAAATCCCACTTTTCCAGCAGTATTTAAACTGTGAACTTGTAAAAATTGAGCATATTGTACGGCTAAAGCGCCCAATAAAATCATCAAAAAGAGAACAAAATGATCATTAAACACATAACGCAAGTATTTGAGATTTTGCCGATAGTACACTTTGCGGCGTTCTTCAAATAAGCTATTCATGAGCATTTACACCTTTCGTCAATTCTAAATAGATTTCATCAAGGCTGGCTTCTTCCTTGCCAAATTTTGCACGTAAATCTTCCATTGTTCCCGCGATTAATACCTTACCTTCATGAAGAATAACAAATTTATCACAGAATTTCTCTGCTGTTGAGAGAATATGCGTACTCATCAAAATCGAAGCCCCAGCATCACGCATGGAAAGCATAAGCGTGATTAAATCTTGAATCGCTAAGGGGTCTAAACCGAGAAAGGGCTCATCAATAATATAAAGGCTTGGGTCTGTCAAAAAGGCACAAATAATCATTACCTTTTGTTTCATCCCCTTAGAAAAATTAACCGGGAACCAGTCCAACTTATCTTCCAAACGAAAGGTCTTCAAGAGTTCTTCTGCTCGGGGCATAGCTTCTTCTACAGGTACTCCATAGGCTAAAGCTGTAAGCTCTATATGTTCACGAAGGGTTAACTCTTCATAAAGACTTGGTGTTTCTGGGATAAAGCCAATCTTCTTACGATATCCTTCAAGATCTTCTTGGAGTGTAATGCCATCCAATTCGATTTGACCCGAGTAGGGGGTGAGTAAACCCATTATTTCCTGAATAGTTGTTGATTTACCCGCACCATTGAGACCAATGAGTCCAACCAATTCACCATCCGCTATCTCAAAGCTTACATCTTCAAGTACCGGATGACCAAAGTAGCCTCCTGTCACGTTATTTATTTTTAGAGCCACGTTAATATCTCCATTTCTATTCAAATTTAGTATACGTTAATTTTATCATATCGGCTCTTCTTTTGCTTTCCTCTAATGCAATTCTTTTCCTCAACTTATATACTCTTCAAATAGTAAAGGACATTATAGCTGTTTCTCTGTATCACTCATGGCCGTAACTTATAGCTTATTCTTTCAAAATCTTTTTGAAAGACCTCTCTAAGTTCTGAGGCCCCTATTTCAGATAATATTTTTAAGGTACGTGTAATAATTTTTTTACCTGTAATCTGGTTCTCGAATGCATAAATCCAACATCCTTTTACAAAAAGAGCAGCTATACGGATAAAGGTATCAGAGACGAGCGTTAATCCCTCAATTTCTTTTATAAAACCTTCTGAAAGCTCCTTATACCCTTCACGTATCAACGCAAGTATAGTACGAATGACAACACGAATAAGTAAATTTCTAAACTCTGTTACTTCTTTCAAATAATACAGGTTTTGAGCTAATATTTTTTTGACAATATCTTGTAATAATAAAGGGTCAATTTCATCTAAAGTATCCACCAAAATATACAATTCATAGCTATGCCAAATATGATAACTTTTTAATTTGCTTTCAATGTAAGAAACATCATCTGGAGATAATGGACTATAACATGCTTTTGCCGAAAGTGCTATAACTTTATTTTCTTCTAAATCATATTTAATATTCTCTAAATAAATCTGCTCCAGCAAAGTAAAATTCTTATTAAAATAGGCTAACTCTATTTTCTTGAATTGATTCAACCAATCATCTTCCTCATCATTGTTGAGCATCAGCATATAGGCTCTAAACGTTGTATGCATTTCTTGCAAGGCAAGATCCAACTTATCAAATGAAATTAAAGATTTTCCGGTTTCAAAGGAAGATAAGGTTGATTTTGATAAGCCGATCCTCTGAAAATCACGCAAAGAAAGACCATGTTGAAGACGTAATCTTTTAAAGACTGCTCCATATTTTTTGTAAATCATAAAACTTATTCCCCTAAAGTTAAAAACTAAAAGTTTTATCCAATATGTATTCGCCTAAAAATTCAGTAGTTCTTCTACATGGTCAACTAAGAAGTCAGGCTGCTGTGCAGCGAGCTCTTTCTTACTGTGTGCTCCCCATGTCACAGCACAGGTCTGTATACCAGCAGCTTTCCCCATTTGCAAATCGAAAATAGCATCTCCAATCATTACTGTATGCCCCGCGGTTAAATCATATTGATCCAATATATAAAGGACACCGTCAGGAGCTGGTTTATATTTTTTTACTTGGTCTGAACCAATAACTCCTTCGAAATATGAGTCGATATTCAGAAATTCTAGATTTCTTTTTAAAGCGGTTGAATGCTTGCTGGATACAACATACAGCTTCTTTCCCAAGTCATCTAAGGTTTGGAGCACCTCTTTTATTTTAGGAAAAAGCGTGAGATTTTCTTGCTCATACTTTTTATAGTAGCTGCGAAAAGAAGCGAGAAGCTCTTCAAATTCATTGGCCTTAAACTCATGATTTACACTCATCTTTTTAAATGATTCTTCAATAGGAATCCCTGTATAATAGTTAATTCTCTCATCTGAAGGAATCTCTAAATTAAATTGTTGAAAAGCAGCTTGGGTGGCCAATATTCCCGTACTTCCTGAGTTTGCTAATGTTCCGTCAAAATCAAAAATATATGCATCCATCCTAAAATTCTCCTTATTTATAATTTATTAAAAATTATTATAGCATATATTTGATTTTTTTAATGTTTTTAATTTATTTTATATTTTTTACATAAAAAACGGAGCATAATTTATTTGTATTTATTAATTTTCTTCACAAAGAAGACAACTCCTCCTATTAAAAATAAGAGAATAACACCGATGAGTGCTAAAAATTTCCCATTATCTTCTCCTGTCGCAGGAAGCTGAGCCTCTTGTGATTGACTTTTAACATACAGATATTTTACTTCTTGTTTAGTCGTGGTAAAAAAACCTTTTGGATTTCCTTGAACTCCCTTTATACTATAGCCTGAGATTTTTTTAGGAACTGTAACATACTCCTCACCAACGTTACCTGTAAGTATTGTGTCTTCTACTATATTTTTACCTTCATCATCAGTATACTTGATAGTGACGGTTTCACCTTTTACTGGAATCTTATTATAGATATAAGTAATTGTTTGCGCATCTTCTGTGAAGCTTCCCGTAGGGTTACCTTGCACTTCTTTAAAGTTATAACCTTCAAATTCTTTTTGCTCCGATGTATAAGTTGCTCCAATATTACCACTTAGGGTCACATCATCTGCAAGTTTATTCCCTGATTCATCAATATACTCAACAGTAACCGTTCCTACTTTTACTGGAATCTTACTATAGATATAAGTAATTGTTTGCGCATCTTCTGTGAAGCTTCCCGTAGGGTTACCTTGCACTTCTTTAAAGTTATAA
>NZ_CAKPUG010000004.1 GCF_934191625.1 uncultured Lactococcus sp. | reverse complement strand
CTCTTTTCTAGTATGTGAAAACATACACTTATAATAATAATTTAACATAGTAAGAAAGCGCATTCAAATTTTTTGTCTGGAATTTTAATATGTATGAAGTATATTATAAGTGCATGAACAGGTTATCTTCCTATATATATAAGAGAAAGAATAAGAAAATCGTGACCTATTCATTAATCAAATTCACACAGTATTCTCTCTCATAATACGGTTTCTAAAAAAAATGAGCCTCCTTTTACCTGACTCACCTCGATTTCTAATTTCTTTTACTACTTACCCACATGAAATATCTTTTGCTGAGCGATTCACACCCTATCTGAAGCTATACTTCCTTTTTTCTTTATGAAAAAACAAAAAAACCACTTATTTTATAAGGGCTTCTTTTTCTTATTTACACAAATTGATTACTTCGTCCACGTCTTTGAGTCGTCGCCTAATATTTCTTTTTTCCTGATACGGGAAACTTGTGAATTTCCTTTTACATAAAATCCTAAAGGTTCATCTCGCCATTCATCCATACATGTTATTCCAATCCTCTTTCGACTGGCAATTTCTTTGGGTGCTTTGTCTACTTCTAATGTCAAACGTGAGTCAGCAAAATACTCTCCGTCTATCTCTTTCGTTATGCCAAATGATTTTGTAAGCTTTCCAGGACCACTGCCATCATGTTCTGGAGAAACTGCTTGAACTGCACGAATTAAAACAGCTTCAGGGATATCTTCGTCCTTAGTTACTAAATTTAACATAAAGTGTCCATGAATTTGATATACATACCAGTGACCAGCGGAGAGATACATGGATTCATTACGAGGTGTTCGTTTACCCATAAAACTATGACATGCACTATCCATTGTACCAAGATAAGCTTCTGTTTCTACGATATTTCCAAGTATCTGTGACTCACCACCTTTTTTCCATACAAGTTTCATCCCGAGAAGCTTTTTGGCCGTCTCAATTGTGTCCTTACTTATAATATCTAAAAAATCTTTATTTGCCATAATTACCTTGATCTTTCACATTGAGATATTTCCATAGTAAAAGCAAAATAACCGTTCGGTTTTCTCCCCCATGCTATCAATCCCTCATTTAATATTACTTAAATAATACTCCAAAGGTCTAACAATTTCAATAAGTTTAGCCTAGCAATTAAAATATTTATTTTTTCTAATATGGAACTGTTTAGTTTAATATTTCTTTATCGCTTTTACCTTTTTTATATTCTCTCCAAAGGATCCGCAATCATATCCTGTTTACTTGATGCGTCTCCGTCTACATCGTTGAGATATGTTTCCATACGTATGGCATTAATCTGCAGCTTATCTTGACTAAAATCAATATTATCTTTCTTAATGACGAGTTGTTGAGTAATGAGGGTATTGGAGATACCATAGCGGAATTTAATTGCATTTTGTTTTGCAAAAATATCCATCCAAGAAATTTGAGGAATACGGTTTAAGACCTTTTCTGTATCAATATTTTTTAAGGGACTATCTGTAAAGAGTGTACTCAATGCCCCTTCACCTAGCATATCGTAAGCCCCAAAACCTTGCCCTTTCACATCAGGTTCATAGATTTTTCCAGTTTCGAAACCAATCATTTGAAAATCTACCGAAGCTTGGGCTTCAAAATGGCCATGTTCTGTAACCTTCGAAGGTTCAGTCTGAAGATGAACTGTGACTTCTGCATTAGGCTTCATATGAATAGCATTGGTCATATCGTAGCCTTGCCATGTTGTATCATCAAGTGCTGCAAATAATTCGTTATTCAACACCTCTATATGCTTCTTCCATGCTTCGTTAATTTTTGTGCTGTTTTTGACGTTCTCTACTCTTTCTTTAACCAAAGCTTCTTCTTTTTCCTGATAAGCTTTAGTTCCCGGCCAATAATATGTTTCCCAGATTTCCTTGTCACCAAGTTTAGTACGTATTTTTAAGACCTCATTATTCTCTTCCATACGAAACTTGCGTGTGACTGAGAAATCTCCAGCTTTCTCTGTAATCGTGTGCGTAATCGGGTTAATTTTCACACTTTTATCTGATCGAATTACCATTTCCTGCTTGGTAAAAGGAGTAGCTTGCACCAAATCTCCCCGCAATGAGCTGGCAGAAATACGGAGTTTATTTTCCCCAAAGCTCACCCATTTACCCCGAACATCTGTTGTAGCTGGCCCTAAAAAGAGATAAGCAATGATAGCTGCGCTAACAAGAATTACTCCCAATAGACCACCAATAAATATTTTTTTCATATTTAAATTGTAACATAAAGTAATATAAAATAGGATGGGTATACAAAAAGAGCTCTATCTCCATAGTAGCTCTTTTGCTTTATTTACTGTTCAATTGTGTAAGTTAGTATTAAAAATATTGTTACATACTTTAGTAATAATATTATTTGTATTTTCCCTAGTAACTTTTAAAAATTAATTCATTTAAAGCACAAATTTACATCCACTCAAATTTTTGTTACTAATGTTTTTAACACTCGGTCATGTAAAGCCAACTTTGAGGGTGTACCGAAAGCTAGTGTTGCTGAAAAGGTTGTAATAAGAAAGCCAGCTGTGGCAACATATCCATCAATGTAAAAATGACTCATTAAAGTGAAAATCTGGGTAAAATAGCGACTTACAATAGTCGCAGATCCTTGAATGAGTATAATAAAAATAAATTGACGGAGAAAATAATCTTTAAAAGTTAGTTCTTGTTGATTACTTTTCTCTATTTTGAGTTTTAAAAGTTTTTTTCCTACCGTTTGTGCGGGATATATTTTCCAGGGGATAATAACATAGTAGAAGATACCAATGCTGATGCATAAACTCCCCAGAGCAATCGTAGCAGCAGTACTAAAGCCAATTGTCCTAAAATCATATAAACTCGTAAATAAATTGCTATCTTTAGCAAACTGACTATAAATGATAATGGCAGGAAGGCTTGTAAGTATACCTCCAATTCCCCAATCAAACAACCATGCTAGAACTCTCGGTACAACAATATCTGATGTCTCAACTTTTCTCTTGACAGTATTCTCTTCCATACTTAGCCCTTTTGTTCTCTCAATATCTCAAAAGCTTGTAGCAATCGTTTCATACCTTCTTTTACTTTACTTAAGGAAGCACCACAATTCATCCGTATATAATTTTCATCGCCATAAACTTTGCCATTCATAATTCCGACTTTACATTCTTTTACAAGAATTTCTTGCAATTCTTTCATAGTATAAGGCATTTCACTGCAATCTATCCAAGCAAGATAAGTCGCTTCTGACTTTTTATAATGAAGTTCAGGGATATACTTCTTGATAAACTCCTCCACATAGGAGAGATTCTTATCTATATATAGACAAAGTTCATCAATATAATCTTGACATTCATTATAAGCTGTCATCGTTGCGATTATACCCAAAGTACTTGCTGAATTCAAGAAGTCACGTGTTTTCTGTATTGCTATAAATCTTTCTCTAACTTGTACATCAGGTAAAATCGCATAAGAACCAATTAAACCAGGTGTGTTAAATGTTTTACTAGCACTAGAGACCAGATAAAGGCGGGAATACTGAGAAACAAACTTCAATATTGGAATATGTTTTCGATGAGTAAGATTCATATCCATATGAATTTCATCAGAAATAAGGACAACATTATACTTTTTACAAAGAGCCACCATTTTTTCAAGTTCTTCGAAAGTCCATAAACGTCCAGTTGGATTATGAGGTGAGCAGAGTAACAATGTATCCACAGTCTTAATCTTTTCTTCGAAATCAGTAAAGTTAATCTCAAAATGCCCTTTATTATTAATAAGTTTACTTTCAATCAAACCTAAGTCATTTTCTTCAACAACTTGATAAAAAGAGTCATACATTGGGCTAAATGTCAATACTTTTTTGTTATCCTGTGACAACTCACGCAGTAAAATGGAGATTGTATACATGACAGATGGGCTATAAACGATAGCGTCACTATCTATTTCTAGTTCCGTCCGATATTTAAAATGATTTGAAATAGACTTTTTAAAATCATCATGATTCCATCGTGTATAGCCATAAACGCCTAACTCATTAAAAGCCTTAATTTCTTCTTGAACTTTTTCAGGTATTTTAAAGTCCGTATCTGATATTGAGAAAGGCAATAAGTCACACGCACCAAATCTATCTTGGATATAATCCCACTGGGTAGAATAGGTATTTTTTCGATTCACAACCTCATCAAAGTTATACGTCATTTTTTCTCATTTCTATTTAAAATCCTCTGCCTCAACAATGATATAAGGCAGATCAATCGAATCAGCTAAAGGCTGGGAAACAATCTTTCCTTTGTAGATACTCATTCCTGAAACTAATGTCCCACTTGAACGTAAAGCTTCATCCAATCCCTTATCCGCAATTTGTTTCAAGTATTCTATATTTCCCTTAGACATAGCTAGAGTTGCTGTTTGTGGTACAGCACCCGGCATATTTGGAACCGCATAGTGGACCACATCATGTTTAAGAAAGACAGGGGATTCATGCGTCGTCACACGATCAATCGTTTCTACTGTCCCCCCTTGATCGATTGCAATATCAACAATGACCGAGCCTTTCTTCATGCTTTTAACCATGTATTCTTTGACTAACTTTGGTGGCTTCGCTCCCGGAATAAGAATAGTTGAAATGAAGAGATCCGCTTTGCGAATATTTTCTGCCAGAGCTTCCGTTGTTGATTTGAGGATGGTAACATTTTTTCCTGCATAAAGTTTTTGTAACTGCTCGCTACGTTTATCGTTAAGTTCTAAGATAGTCACAGGGCAGCCCATAGATACTGCGATGTCTGCTGCATTTTCAGCTGCTGTTCCGCCCCCAAAGATGACCACTTGTCCTGCAGAGATCTCAGCTTCTGGAATACCTGGCAACAAGATGCCTGATCCACCGTGCTGTTTTTCAAGATAGTACTGCCCCATATTGACCGCACGACGACCGGCGATAGCACTCAAAGGTTTCAGCAAGGGAAAGGCGCCATTCTTACGGATATTTTCAGCTGAAAATGATGTAATACCAAGCTCCATCATCTTCTCAACGGTTGCTTTATTAGTTGCCAAGTGAAGGAAGCCCCAGATGATTTGGCCCGGCTTCATGTGTTTAAATTCACTCTCGATAGGCTCTTTGACACGAACAATCAACTCTGCATCCCATGCTTCTTCGACAGTTACTATTTGCGCCCCTGCAGTAATATAATCTTCCTCTGCGAAGCCCGCACCGATACCTGCGCCTTTTTCCACCAAAACTTCATGCCCTGAACCGGTCAAAATTTTGACATTTTCTGGTGTCATACCGACACGTTCTTCACCTTGTTTTAGGTCTTTCAAAACTCCTATTTTCATTTTTTTTCCTTTTTATAGTATTTTCAGTTCTTTAGATGTTTGATTGAGCTGTACACCTTTGCCGTCATGAATCCAAATATTGTCTTCAATGCGCACGCCACCAACTCCTGGAATATAAATTCCAGGTTCACAAGACATAACCATGCCTTCTTCTAAGGTCATATTACTCTTCGCATGGACTTTAGGGAGCTCAGTTGCATTATCCATACCAATACCGTGTCCCAAACCATGCGTGAAGTACTGCCCATAGCCTGCTTTTTCAATAACTGAACGTGCTGCTGCATCTGCCTCACAAGCTAAAATCCCAGGTTTCATAGCTTGGATTCCTGCAATATTTGCTTCTAAAACGATCTCGTAGATTTCTCGCATCTGAGAACTCGGTTCCCCAAAAGACACCATTCTTGTCATATCTGATTGAAATCCGTCAAATTGAAATCCAAAGTCAATCATAATCATTTCTTTTGGTGAAATTCGGCGTCCAACTGGCCGTCCATGAGGATAAGCGGTACGTTCACCAAGGTTGATTATAGTATCAAAGGACATCTTTTCGGCGCCTGCGGCAATCGCATAATATTGCAACTTGGCCGAAATTTCATAGTCACTCATTCCAAGAGTAAGCTCATCGAGTACCTTACTATAGATTGTATCTGTAAGATGTATAGCTTTTTTTAAACGCTGAATTTCCTTTTCAGACTTAATCATCCTCAAACGCTCAAAATCGTCGGATAAAATATGAATATTTAGTGCCGTTTCAAGATTACGATAATTTTGAATGGAAACACTAGGCTCTACACCAATACTGTTTAACTGATTTTGTTTCATATACTGAAGAACCCACGTAAGATAACTACTTCCCTCATCTTGTGGGTTCCACAAGATAATCTGAAGATCTTTCTCACGTTCTTGGGCTTCTGCTATATAACGACCATCTAAAATTAGAAAACTTTCTTTTTTCGTGACCAGTATATGACAGCCTGAGCCTTCAAGAGTATCAAGATAGCGTTTAGTTACTTTCTCGTTAATAAGTACTGCATCTATTTTATTGTCTTCGAGTAATGCATGTAGTTTGTGAAGCTGCTTAACCATAATTCTCCCTTTATTTGAGATAATAATAAGAGAAAGAGTGCTCTCTTCCTCTTTTATTACTTTTAAAAGTCTAATTCCATATCATCAAGCAAAGCTGCATCATCAGCACTAATTGCTGATACTTCTGCTTGGTTTTCTTTTTCAAGTTCACGTTTTTCATAAAGTTTGAAGAATGGATACCAAATTAAGATTGAACCAATCATTTGCAAAGCATTGACAATAAGAGAACGCCAGTCGAAAGTGGCAAGATATCCTTCCAAGAATACACCTACATATGGAGGGGTAAAGACTGATTTATTAAGTAAGCCGAGATTCATTGCCCATGCTCCGAAAGAACCTAGAATTGGGCCACCAATAACAAATGGGATGAAGAAGATTGGATTCAAGACGATTGGTGCACCGAAAAGGATCGGTTCATTGATTCCAAATAAAGCTGGCAACATTGCGATACGGCCAATTTTTCTTTGAGCCATCGCTTTTGAGAACATAAACCAGAATACCAAACCAAATGTAATACCTGTACCAGTGAAGTTACCAAAGGCTGATTCCATACCCCCTGTAAAGAAGTGAATTACTTCACGTCCAGCTGCATAAGCTTCAATGTTTTCAGCTAAGAACTGTGTTGAGATTGGGCTTGTGACTGGTGATAGTACGCTTGGGTGAATACCAAAGAAGAACAACAAAGTATGCAAGAACTTCAAGAAAGTATGAGCAAGTGGTGTATCCATGGACCCAACCAATGGTGCCAGTAAGTTGGTAAATACCATCGGTGGCATAACATTAAATATCTCAACACTAACAACACGAAGTATAACGAAGAAACCAATAACGATAACAGAAACCGGAATCATCTCAAATGAGCTTGATACAAAATCGGGTACTGAATCAGGCAATTTAATAGTAAAATTACGTTTTTTACACCAATTATAAAGTTCAACAGCCACAATTGAAGCAAACATCGCTACAAATAAACCTTTTGTTCCAAAGAAAGTTGTCAAGAGAATACCTTCTGGATCAAACTCCACAGACAAAAGTAAGAAGCTGACCAATGCCATAGACACGGAACCGGGAACATCAAGTTTTCTAGATTTAGCTAAGTGATATGCAATGATAACTGCAACATACAAACTCATCATTCCCATACCGACTGTGTAGGGAAGTGTGATGATCGGTGAATTACTAGCGACCCAAACAGATACAGGATTGTTTTCTCCAATCATACCTGGAAGAGCATCTGGAATCAAGCTGAAGGATCCAATGATGAGTAGAGGTGTCATTGCAACCATTGCTTTTTTGACTGCACTCAAATGGATTTGATTATCCATTTTGTTGGCTATTGGTGTGATGTATTTTTTCATCCATCTTTCAAATTTATCAAACATAAAATTTTCTCCTCACCATTCCCCTCATAGATTTAGATCTTTTTTTCTTTTAGCAATTAGGATTTGTTTCAAGGCCGTTGCACCATCCATTTTTCCATAAGTATCTTTGTCAATAACTGTATAAGGCATATTACGTGGTTCAGTTAAAGATTCTATATACTCTACCTTGTGGGCAATTTGCGGACCCACTACAACTGCATCAAAATTATCAATTTCTTGTGAAAGCTGATCTACTGGGATAGCCTTGAATGAAAAATCAGCTTCATCTAATTTCTCACTCATTTTGACTGTTGATTTCATATTCTCCATCAACATTGTAGTTGAAAAACCACCTGCACAACATAAAATAATTTTCATTTTTATTCTCCTTTTTCTTTTGCTTCAAAAATATTAACTAATTCTTCAACCATATCACGCGCAAGCTGCGAAGTCATATAGTGATCTTGGGCATGCACCATAAGCAAAGTTAGTTCTGGTTTATTCTCTTCAGTAATTTCTTGCTGAATAAGTTTTGTTTGGATATTATGTGCTTCCGTATCCGCTTCTCTTGAAGCCTCCAACATATTTCTTGCCTGGTCATAATTCCCTCTTCTAATCTCTTTCATCGCTTCAAAAGCTTTTGCACGGCTGTCACCAGCTGAGGAAATGATACCGAAAATCATTTGTTCAAACTCTGTCATAATAACTCCTTAAAATTTATATATTTGATTTATTAAATCCGAATTAAAGTTTTTTGCAATCTGCTCGATTGCAAGTGAGGCATGCTTTGCATCATTCATATTCACAAAAGAATATGGTCCGTGACAATAACGTAAGGGAATTCCTATAACCATTGCTGGGGTGCCACTTTTTTCTAAATGAGCTAAAGCTGCATCTGTTCCTCCACCTTTCAACATATCTTTTTGATAAGGAATACGGTGTGATTCAAAGATGCCCTTGACTTCTTTCAAAAGTTGACGATTAGGTACCATTGTCTTATCGTAATGAACAATCATCGGCCCTTGTCCCAGCTTTCGACTGTTTAAATAAGACCGATCTAGCTCGGGATGATTGGCCACATCAACCGCAAAAAACAAATCAGGTTTAATACGTGTTGATGAAGTTTTACCGCCTCTCGTACCTACTTCTTCACTGGAAGTAAAAGCTGCAACAATATTAACTGCTATGTCTAACGTAGACAAAGCTTTCATTGCTTCAATCAAGGCGAAACAGCCGACACGGTCATCCATCGCTTTTCCAGCAAAAGTATCATCCGCCACTAAGCTCTTGAAAGTAGAGGCAAAACAAACCATATCTCCGATATCAATACCCCTAGTCTCAACCTCAGCCCTAGTCTCCAAACCAAGATCAACATACATTTGCTCAATCTCGCCTTTGCTATTTTTGGTGACATTAAGCAAGCCTTCAAACTTTTGACCTTCTTCATTTGTTACTCTGACAATTTGATTTTCTTTCGCTTTGTCTAATACGCCACCAAGTGGTGTCAATATCAAGAAACCAATATCTGAAATATTACGTACTAAGAAACCAACTTCATCCATATGAGCAGCAAACATTATTGTAGGAGCATCTTTAATTTTGCTCTTCTTCCTAACAATTAAACTGCCTAACCCATCCGTTTCAAAGCCTTCTTGATAAACAGATAGTTCTCTTTTAATGATATTTCTTACTTCAAATTCATTTGAAGCAACTGCATCAGCATTTGATAATTTTTCTAGTAATTTTTATTCATATCGTTCAGTAACCCGTTAAATATTTTACAAATTTGTTTGTAAGCGATTTCTTATATTGGTAGTATAGCATCTAGAAAAGCCTTTTTTTGTAAAATGGTAAAAAAAAACAAGGTCATAAAAAAATAGATGTTAAGTGTTTTATATTTTACAAAAAGTTAAATATAAAGAATACATAATAATCATTAATGGTGTTTTATCTGTCACATTATAATCATTAACGTGTTTGACTTCGGTATAGCAATATAAAGAAACATCCGATAATTTTGATAAGGTATTGTCTGAGAGATTGGTTAGAGTAATTACCTTATGTCCCTTTGCTTTGGCATACTTAGCAATATCTACAACACTTCGACTCTCTCCGGTAAGAGAAACTAAGAAAAATGTTTCATTTATTGTAGATTTTATTCTTCTAATGATGTCACTCTCATACTCAAAAAACTGAAATTTATTGTCTTTAGCAAAAAAGTTTTGAACACTTCCTTTCAAAATTAAACCCGTTTGATCTTTTGCATAAAAATTTACCCCTTGTGCTTTAGACATTATATTTGCTGCTTTTAATTCCCTTTCCTTATCAATAAGTTCAAAGTTCTTATTTATTATTTGTTGATAGTCTTCATAAGAATTTACACGTGTTTCGTAATTCAGAAGAAGTTTCAGCTCCGCAAAACTTTCATAACCTAACTTATAACAAAATCGAGTAACCGTATTTGGGGCAACGCTCATAATTTCAGCAAGGGTGATAATCTTTATTTGCGAAACCTCATGCTTATTATTCTTTATATACTCTACCAATTCCTCTTCATTAAAAGTTAACCTATAGGCTTCATTTCTAGATCTATCTTCAAAACTTAACATATTTATACCTCCCATCTCTTTCTCACTTTGAGTATTTACACAACAAAAGTTACAAATGTTACCTATATATTATATAAAAATTACTTTAAATTTGAAAAAGATTTCTTGCTTTTAATTGATAAAAAGTCCTCTACTTTGGAGGACTTTTTCTTTATGTATTGCTTTATGGAATATATTACTGTTTAAAACCAAAAACCTCTTCTCTATCATAAAGCTTCATTATCTTCTCAAAGAGAAGCTGTGCGAGAATTGCCGACACGATAGGAACAACAAACCAAGCAATAAAAGCAAACGGTAGAGATAGCCCTGCTTTTAGTGAAGCCAGTGGTCCAACCAAGCCAACTAAACCAAATCCGGCTGAAGTGGGGACACCGGATATACTGAGCAAAGCCACAGGAATTGCCGAAATAACGGCTGTAAATAAGCAAGGCAACATGATTATCGGATGTCTAAAAAGATTTGGCATCATCATCTTCATGGCACCCAATGCAATAGCAACTGTAACTCCAGATTTATTAACTCTCCAAGAATTAACAACCAAGACTAAAGTCGTTGCCGCAACGCCCATTGCTGCTGCTCCTGCTGAAACACCACTAAGCTGAATAGCCATACCAATAGCCACTGTCGATAAAGGAGAAATAATTAGAAAGGCAAAGGAGCAAGCAATCAGTATGCTCATTAAAATTGGTTGTAATGTAGTGAAGGCATTGATCCCTGCGCCAATGGCTGTTGTAATCTGCACAACATATGGTAAGAAAAGCAAACCAATAAAGCCACCACCAGCGCCAATTACAATGGGATTGAGGACAATTCCTACGGAGCCAAAGCGGTGACTTAATAATTTAACCATTATGACTGCAATGGCTGCAGTAATCATGGTATTCACAATATCTCCTGTACCTGCGCCGACATAACTCTCTAATGTTGGATTAAACTTTACGACACCAGAACCCACGAAAGCAGCACCAGCCACTACAGCCATCTGCATGGGATTTAATTCAAACTGTAAAGCTATCAATGCTCCAATGAGCAAAGGTGTTACCATTTGAAATATAACGATAACTTGACCTAGAGTCACTAAAAGTGGTGCTTCTCCTAAAACTCCTAGCAGAGCAGCCAATACCGCATTGGGAATTAACCCTACTATTATACCAATAGCTGTGCCATTTAGAACTTTATTTATAAAACTAAGGATTGGTTTTTCTGTTTGTGTTTGTGTATTCACTGTTTTTCCCTTTTCACTCATTTGGCATCAAGAATCTCTTCTTTACAGTGTACAAGCTGTGTCAAAAAGGCGCAATAAGGAGTTTCAATACCATATTTTTGTCCTTTTTTCACGATAGCTCCATTGATATAGTCAATCTCTGTTAAACGATGATTAATCATTAGATCTTGGTACATTGATGGAAAGTGTAATCCCACTCCATCTGGATCAAATGTGCCTTGAATCTGTGCAATGGCATCCTCAGCATCCAATTCTACACCTTCTGCTGCTGCAATGGTGACAAATTCTGTAACAATTGTACGGATGATTGTATCTGCATGCGTTGTACTTCCGAATCCTGCAATATTCACATCTAAGATTGTACACAGACCATTCAATGTCCCGTTAACACAAGCTTTTTTATAAATAGAGTAGAGGACATTTTCAGAATATGTTGCATTTAGCCCTGCTTTATTTAAGACAGTAACGACTTCTTCTGCGCCCTCTCTTCCAGCAGGATGAATATTTTGTAAATCGACAGTGCCTTGACCAAATAATTTGATTTTGCCTGGTCCTTCCATACCTGCGGTCCACATAGTATTTCCAAGGAGAATATTTTCTTTAGCAACATACTTTTCGACAATATCTTCATGCCCAATACCATTAAGGAGACATAGAACTTTGGTATTAGCAGATATTACAGACTGGATAGACTGCAGCATTGTGTCCAACTGCATGGCTTTCGTGAACAAAATAATTAAGTCAACTTCCAAATTCTTATCTACTACCTCTGAAGGCAGATACATAGGAATTTTTGAAACAAGATGTTCCCCGTTCATGTTAATCTGTAATCCACTTTCTTGAACAGCTTCCACGTGGTCTTTCCATGGATCAATCAAGATAACATCTTGTCCAGACCGAGAAAGCATATAGCCAAAACGGCTTCCCATAGCACCAGCACCTGCAATTGCAATTTTCATTTTTTCCAACTTTCTTTTTGTTTATATTTTATAAGCGTTTACAACTTATATTTTACATTGTTTCTTTTATGTTTCAAAACGAAATGATATTTTCTTCACAAAGTTTATTCTTATATTGATAATGTCGTTCTGCATCAATTACTCATTTACATACAAAAAAACCAAGCAACTGCTTGATTTTCTCCACTCTAAATTATTTTAATCTAGATATTTTTTAGCAATATTCTGGTATGTATCAATCATGTCTAAGTAATTTGAAATTTCAACATACTCATTAACTTGATGAGGGAGGTTACTTACTCCTGGACCAAAGACGACAAAGTCAAATTTATTTTTTGCTTGCACAAACTCAGCAGCATCAGTAGTTCCTGCGATGCCAATAACTGGTAGAGGTGTCTCAAACTCACTTTGAATAGTTTGGATTAAAATTGAATCCTTATCGGACTGCACTGCCACTTTATCTTCGTCAATCGTTAATGTAAGTTTATAATCACTATCTTCGTTCACTTTATCAACTACTTCTTGAAGTTTGGCTTTAATCTTATCGTTGGCATAGGTGGGCACACTTCGGATATTTCCTTCAAGACTGGCTTCTCCCGGAATGGCATTCACCTGATCACCACCTCGGATAACAGTCACATTATGGATAGTCGTTCCCAATTCTGCATCAGGGTATTCTTCAGCAATTTTATCCATTTCAGCATTGATGGCAGTAATAAATTCGTTTAAATGATTAATTGCATTAAAACCTTCTTGAGGTTGTGAACTATGCGCAGCTTTACCTGCTGAAACTACAGAATAGTTAATCGATCCCATATGCGTGTAGACCAAGTTATAATTGGTCGGCTCAGCAATAATTAAACCGGTTAAATCATCCGCATAACCGAGTTCTGTAAGCTGACGTCCACCAAGTTCACCAACTTCCTCTCCTACCGTAGCCAGTAAACGGATGATTCCATCAAATTTTGTCTCAGCTTCTTTTAATTCAATCATTGCAATCGTGATGGCTGCAAGACCTGATTTCATATCTGTTGAACCGCGCCCATATAATTTATCACCGTCAATAGTTGCGGAAAATGGCGGATAAGTCCAAAGGGATTCATTACCAACGTCGACAACATCCATGTGACCTGTCAGCCCCAAAACTCGTCTACTTGAGCCACTCTTAATTTCGGCTACTAAACTGCTGCGCCCTTCGGCATATTGAATTAATTTGGAGTCAATTCCATGATTTTTCAATAAGTTTTGTAAATAAACAGCGACTTCTTCTTCATTTCCGTTAATCGATTTAATTTTTATCAAATCTTGTAAAATTTTAACTTTTTCTTCTTTTTCCATGAAATCCCTCCTAATTTTTAATTCATTTGCATTATTAATTTAACCTCTACTAATAATTGTACTCTATGTCATTTCGTCTTGCCAATAATTATACTTTTTAATTTAGAGAAAACTTTATTTATACAAAGAAGAACCACTTTAGAAGTAGTTCTTCTTTTTTATTTCTTCAAAATGTTTTTCAAGACAATTCCACTGGTTACTGCCAACAATACACCTGTAGCAAGTGTGGTCTTTGTCACGATATTCCAAGGTCTTTCTGTAAAATGTTCAACTGTTTCTTTCATATAGTAAGCAGGATTTTGTAGCGGACCTTTGAGGCGTGCCGGTGCGTCTTCCTGAGTTTCCGCTAATGGCACAATCGGTATATAACCTTCTTCTGTTACAATCTTGTTCTCGTACTTCTCAGAAGTCATTGGAGTTTGCGTTCCGTCTTCCTGCCCGACAAAGTGATCCATCAATACATCTTGTTCTGGTACTTCATGGATTTGCCCAATAGCAAGCTCTGAACCACAGAAGCGAGCGCGCACAGTATGGGCAACGGCAGGCGCTGTTCCTTTAGCGACAACCAGCAAAGTGGTCATACCAACCACTGAAGCTTTCTTTACCTTATTCCAGTATAGGGGCTTTTTTTGATTGAGTAAAACTTTCATAACTCCTCCTTATGTTACAATTTCATTACTTATATTATAGCATCCCCTTTTCTATTTTTACTAATAATTTGAGACACCCATGTTTTTTGTGTTACATTTTTTTATAAAGCATCATTTAGATTACATAAAGAATAAATATTGAATCAACAATTATTTTTCTTTGTTTTCTTTCTTTTTTAGGTATATAATATTGAATAAATCAATATTTGTTAAAAGAGGTATAATATGTTTATTGACTATACGCATGAACCACGGCGTGCAATTTTTTTTGAAGATGTAAAATCGAATTATGCCTCAATCGAATGTGTGGAGAGAGGGCTTCATCCTTTGGAGACTTCTCTTTGTGTCATGAGCCGCTCAGATCATTCCTATGGTCTAATCTTAGCTTCAAGTCCAAAATTTAAAGAGGTTTTTGGAAAATCTAACGTCAGTCGTGCTGCTGATTTACCTTTTTTACTGGAAAACCGGAGATTCAATTACCGGCGTTGGTATGCCAAACATACTAACATTTATGGGCAACGCACGGAACCTCCCTTGCAATATGTCGCTTTTATCGAAAGTTGGGCTAGACGCACACATATTGTTCCCCCACAGATGGCTCTTTATATTGATAAGAATATCGAGATGCAGCAGCTTTTGACCAACTATACTTCTTCTGAAGAAATTCACTCTTATTCTATTGACGAGTCCTTCCTTGATGTTACAGAATCCTTGAATCTTTTCTATCCTGAGGTCAAAGATAAATATGAACAAATGGATATGTTAGCCCAAGATTTACAGCAAAAAGTTCTTGAACAAATGGGACTGTTTGTAACCGTTGGAATGGGAGATAACCCTTTGCTGGCCAAGTTGGCGATGGACAATTATGCCAAGCACAGTGCAACTATGCGGGCGCTCATTCGCTATGAGGACGTCCCTGAGAAGCTTTGGACACTTCAAAAGATGACTGATTTTTGGGGAATCGGGAGACGGACAGAGAAAAGATTCAATAATTTAGGTATTTATTCTATCAAGGATCTAGCCCATGCGAACCCTGATCGAATTAAACGAAAAATGGGAATCGTTGGTCTACAACAATTTTTTCATGCACATGGTGTTGATGAAACCAATGTCCGCGAAAAGCACCATAAAAAATCAGAAAGTTACAGCAACAGTCAGATTTTGCCACGCGACTATGTACAGCAATATGAAATTGAGCTGGTGATTAAGGAAATGGCTGAGCATCTTGCAATTCGCCTCCGAAAAGGCAAAAAACTCGCGGGCGGGCTCTCGCTCTATGTCAAACCTTCCTACAAAGAGTATGCTTCTTCGATCAAAATAGCTAGTAAAATTGAACCCACTCAAAGTACATCGGAAATTCAAGCCGAGTTTTTGCGCCTCTTTAGAGAAAAATATCATGGTGAAATTGTAAGAGAAATCGGTATCGGCGGTTTTGATTTATCGAGCGAAAATATCAAGCAACTTAATCTTTTTGAAACAATGCTCCCTAATGAATCTAAGACCATCACTCATCAAAAACAGGAAGCTCTACAAAATGCCATCGATGAAATACGTGATAAATTTGACTTTACAGCTATTCAAAAAGCCAGCGTTTTGACAGCTGGCTCTAGAGTTTTAGAAAGAAGCAAAATGATTGGCGGCCATGCAGCCGCAGGAGGAGAAAAAAATGACAGTTGATCGCTCATATAGCCCTTATGAATCCATCCGTAACTACCATGACAGAGGCATGATGAAATGGGGTGCTTTTGCCACTGGAGAACTTACTGAAGCACAGCGGAAGCTGCGTGAGAAAGAGGAATTAAAGGAAAAGAATAAATCAGTACAATCAGAGCATGCGGATTAACCTTCTCATATATTGGAAAAGTATTTTATCAAGCAAAGCAAATTCGATATAATAAAATAAAGAAGTTGCTTTATCAAAACCCTTACTACACGTAATCAAGGAGTACTCTCTTGAATTTAAAAAATGTTTGGAAAAAATATGAAGTCAGAGAACCTCTGAATTACTCTGATGTGAAAGAGCTTATCAAAGAACACGGATGTCCTATGGTCTTTGAAGCTGGTAGTACTATTATCGAAAAAGGTGATTTCCCCGATGCAATCTATTTTATTATTAATGGCCTAGCTGTTGGTCAACGCTCTTTTGAGGATGGTAATGAATACAACTATTTTAGAGTTGATAAAACCAATGGAAATATTGGTCTCTTGGAAATTTTGAGCCGTAAAGAGATGTATGTTGCAAGCATCAGATGTATTACCGAGGTTCATCTTGTTCGTGTTGATTCTGCAATTATTTATGAGCTTTTGATGAACAATCTGACACTTTTACGAAAATCAAGCTTTTTATTGGCAATTGACCTCTACCAAAGTTCTAAAAAAGAAGGCATTAACTACTATTATCAGGGAATTGATCGTCTTCGATTATTTTTTATTGATTATTTCAATCAAAAAAGTTTTGAAACAAAACAAAATCACTACCAAGTTGAAACCAGTTATGCCGATATTGCTAGCCAAATAGGTGTGAGTACAAGAACGGTAGGGAGAGCTATACAAAAGCTCAAAGTCAATAATGAAATTAATGTTATCAAGAAAAAAATTTACTTTAATAACCAACAGGTTGAGCGCATGCAAGAGGAGATCAAAAAATAAAGGGCTGTAGTAATACTACAGCCCTTTATTTTTAGTATTATAAGTTTTCCAAGTAAGGCATACCTGCTTGGGCCCCTAATTCAATTACTGAAATGGAGGCTACTCTGTTTGCAAAATCAATACTGGATACAAGTTCTTTTCCATCAGCTAGAGCCACTGCCAATGCACCATTAAATGTGTCTCCAGCTCCTGTAGTATCTACCGCTTGCACCTGATAAGCTGGAATAATGCATTCCTGAATTCCATCATGATAACGCGCTCCTTTTATACCTTCAGTTATCAAAAGTTTTCCTGAATAGTTTCTTAGAACTTCTGATGTATCTGTTGATGGGAAGATGGCTTTCACTTCATGTTCATTCGGTGTAATGAGCATTGCTGCTTCATGTATTTCTTTGGGCAATGCTCTTGCAGGTGCTGGGTTTAAAATAAATGGAACTCCACTTTCTCTACAAATTTCCGCCAGTGCTAAAACAGCCTCTTCTGCTATCTCTTGCTGAACCAGAACTATATCTGCTTCTTCAATCACTTCTATATTTTCTTGAACATACTCTCTAGTGACATGGTCATTGGCACCTTTAATAACAATAATACTGTTATCTCCCTCAGATAAGACAATGTGCGCAACCCCACTTGAGACACCATTTATCTTTTTTACGTGAGTAGTATTTACGTTATTCTTCTTAAAATTATCCAGAATGAAATCACCAAAGTCGTCTTGGCCAACACACCCTAAAAAAGTGACATCTGCACCTAATCTGGCTGCTGCGACTGCTTGATTTGCTCCTTTTCCTCCCGCAAACATCTCAAAATAATCGCCAATGATTGTTTCTCCCACAGAAGGGCGTTTGGGACTACTCACGACTAAATCCACAGCACAGGAACCTAAAACAGTTATCTTTTTCATATGACTTCGCTATCTAACCTTTCTAAAGCAGACAGGAGCAGTTCTACAAAATGCTTTCGCTCGACATTTTCTAAAACTAAGACATTGGCTTTGTGAGGCGATACTAAACGTTTATCTGCAAAGGTTTGACCTCGACCAATACCTTCACTTGTATTGACATCGACAAAATAATGATGACCTGCAAAAATCTCTGCTTTAAGCAGATAAGCTACAGCACACAAATCATGAATTGGACTGTTCACAAAGCCAAACTGTCGTCCAGATTTGTTATAAAAACTTAGGAGTTCATAAGCCAAATGGCTAAATTTCCCCTTATTTTGAAGTAGTTCAATCTCCTCTACTTTGATTTCTGCCTGTTCAGTCACATCTAAGCCCGACATGATGATAGGAAGCCCTGAATGATAAACAATATGTGCTGCCTCTGGATCGACATAAATATTAAATTCAGCAAGCGATGTGACATTACCGTTCCTAATCCCTCCACCCATTAAACTAATCGCTTCGATTTGATTATGGATTTCTGGAAAGGTTTTAAGTAGTAAAGCAATATTCGTCAACGGCCCTAAAGCAACCAGTGTCACTTTTTCTTTACTGGCTTGAATTTTCTCTGCCATAAACAGGACCGCATTCTCATCAGTAATCGGATAAACTAAGTTTTCAAAGTAAGGACCATCCATTCCTGACTTTCCATGGGCCTCATCACTCGGTTCAAAGGTTTTTACAAGTGGTTGACTTTGCCCTTTGACAAGAGGAACTTCTGCTTGAGCAAAAGCTAAAATATTTTGAGCATTTGCTGTAACTTTTTCAAGCGTTTGATTGCCACCAACCGTTGTTACTCCTAATATTTCTAACTTTTCTTTATTGGCTAGAGCACATAAGATAGCCAAGGCATCATCATGTCCAGGATCACAGTCAATTAATATTTTTCTCATTTGAATTCCTTCATCAATAATTCTTCAATAGTTAAGACACCCTCATGTCCTAGCATTTTCGCCAACTGAAGTATGTAAGGTTCTTTCAGGCTAGCTAGATTGAGTAAAGCTTTATCCTGAAAAACTGTTGCTGGCGTACTGTCTTTCCGTTTCATTTTATCGGCAAAAACAATCACGCGCGTAAACTGCTGAACCACAAATTCCATATCATGTGTTATGGTGATGACTGTTTTGTTCTGACTTTGGAGATACTGAATAATCTCACCTAGTAAACCAGTAGAAAGACGGTCTTGACCTGCCGTTGGTTCATCTAAAATAATAATTTCTGTATCAAGTGCAATAATAGATGCAATCGTAACAAATTTTCGTTTTGAATAGGGTAAATTATAAGGATGTTCCTCCAGTACACTCTCCAACTGACAGAGTTTTGCTGCTGCAAGAACACGTTCTTTCACCACATCGGGCGCTAACTTTTGGTAAAGTAAACCATAAGCAATTTCTTTATAAATTGTTTCTTGAAAGATTTGCTCGTCAGGATTCTGAAAGACATAGCCAACAAATTTTGAAACTTGTGCGGTTGTCATATTTTGCGTCGATTTTCCATCAATATAGACTTGACCTTGAGTCGGCTTCAAAAGACCATTCATAAGTTTAACTGTTGTCGTTTTTCCTGCACCATTTTGCCCAATAATTGCAACAGATTCTCCACGTTCAAAGCTTAAGTCAACATTTTTAATCGCTTCAAATCCATTTGGATAGCTGTAAGATACATTTTTTAACTCTAAATAAGACATCTCACTGGCCTTCCTTTCTCAATTTTTGATAAGCTTCTTCGAGATTCAAAGGAAGCGTATCTTGCTTAGGCATTCTTTTACTTTTTACTGCTGCTAAGAAAAAGAGAGCGACTTGCGGTAACTGCCCACCAAATTCTAAAACTTTTTCATTTGAAAACACACTTTTTAAATCACCTGATAAAACTAGCCTCCCTTGACTCATCACAAGAATATCATCACAATATTCAGCTAATAAGTCAGCTTTATGTTCCACTAAAATGATGGTTTTCCCTTGCTGCTTTAAGAAGCTAATAATTTCAAAAATATCTTCCGTACTTTGTGGGTCAAGCTGAGAAGTCGGCTCATCTAAAATGATAATCTCGGGATCAAGCCCTACAATAGATGCTAAGGCTACACGCTGTTTCTGCCCCCCTGATAACTCAAAGGGATTCTTGTCTCGGAGTTGTTCAAGTTTAAAAAGTTTAAGCAATCCTTCTACTTTTTCCAGCATGGCTTCTCTTGGAACACCCAAATTTTCCATACCATAGGCAATTTCTTCATCCACTCTTTCCTTGACTCCAGAAATTTGTGTAAAGGGATTCTGAAAAGAGTAGCCAATACTTGAAGCAAGTTCTCCATCATCATAAGTATGAAGCTCCTTCTCTTTCAAACGCACTTCTCCATTTAATTCTCCACGATAAAAAGAGGGAATAAAGCCACGAATAATATTACACAATGTTGTTTTTCCTGAATCATTTGCACCAACCAAGCCATAAACTTTACCTGCTTGAAACTCAAAGGAAAAATCTTGAATCGTGGGTTGCTTTTCTAAAGGGTAAGTATAATTTATATTTTTTAAGGATAGAATATTCATTTTATATGTTCCTCCAAATAATGAATCCAATGAGAATAGCTACAAAAATAAATATAAGTATATAATCAATCTTTGTTTTATCCAGTTTATAAAAGGATGTTTTCTTACATTTCGATGAAAAAGCACGTGACTCCAATGTTAACACTCGTTCTTCAGTTTGCTGGATTGAAGAAAGTACGAGCGGCGCAATCATCGGGAAAAAAGATTTTATTCTTACCATGAGGCTTCCTTCAGTTTCAATACCACGCGAGCGTTGTGCATCTGAAATAGTTTTTGACAGGATGGACATCTGTGGAATCAGCTGTATGGTTGAGGCAATGACAAAAGTAACTTTTTTAGGTACCCCAGACTTCTCCATCACATGATTAATATCTTTGACTTCTGTGACTTGAAAGAATAATATAATTGCACTACTGATAGCCGCAATCTTAGAGGTCATTAACAAGCTGCTTTCCAAACCCATCTGTGAGTAAGCAAATATCCACCATAAACTTTGTGAATCCAGATTTCTGATAATCAACACTTGGAAAACGAAAATAAAAGCCAAAACCCAAAAGATAGATTTAAAGAAAATTGAAAGAAAAGGGAGAAGTTTTCCCGAAAGAATAGAAAGAAACAAGATGAAAAGGAAGAGACCATATTGGAGATAGTAGCCCGGAGCAAACATGGAAATAATGATAACTAAAGTAACAAACGCAAATTTTGTAGAAGGATAGAGTTTATTCATAATTTTTTTCTCCCTTACGCACATAAGGTGCACCATAATTTAACTTCACCAAAAATCTGTCTGGAATCTTTTTTACAATTAAAAAGCCGATTGTAAAGTTAATAATTGTATTAATCCCACCTGTGATAATGTTTGTCGTAATAACAGAATCCCAAAGCGCACGCCCTGTCGTTAAAAATGCTGCTGTTAAAAGATCTGTTCCAGCACCTGTAATACCGCCAAACATAAATACTGTAACCACCGCTGCCGAAGTAGCAGAAACAACTGTTAAAATAGCGATAGCAAAAATAATTCCTATAGGATTTTTATAAAATTTCCATTTTGATAAAAATCCTGAAATCAAACCAACAGCTAAGGCAACCATGCCATAAGCGATGGAAATAGGATTTAGCATTCCGCTAACAGCATTCCCTAAAAATCCTGTTAAAGCTCCAACCCACGGTCCTGCAATGATTGATACCATTAGAGTACCAATCATATCGATAAAAACAGGTAGTTTTAAGATAGTCGATAATTGGTAACCTACCACATTGATGGAAACGCCGACAGGAATGAGCAATAATGCAATAAGAGTGAAATCGTATTTAATTCCTCTTTTCATTGTGAAAGCCTCCTCTAGACTTTAAGATGAACAAAAGATATGAGTCGTGAATCATTCGCATTGAAAAACCAGAAAATAGGATTTCTACAGCTTTATGATTGATGGATAACACCCCTTAAATCTTAAGTTCTTTTTATGATAGCGCTTTATATGTCGATTGTATCAATTTATGTTTATCGAGAAAAGGACATTTGTCCTTTTCTCAAATAATTACACAAAAAAATCCCTTTGCTTAGGGATTTTTTTATAATAATCATTCGGGTAACTCAGACTGCGCAAAGGCATAATAATTTCCATCAGGATCTTGGAAGTTAAAGTTCCTCATCCCTTGGAAATCATTAATTTCACTTGCTGTATCTGTTACTTCAGCAATACGTATGTGCCACTCTTCTAGGTTTTCTACAGTAAAAAGCATTGAGCCTTTCATATCTGCCACTTCTGGTGAGTTTTGACGGATAAAATCAAGATTCCATAATTGAATACGTGCGCTTGGGGCAGCCGCATCTACAGCGAAAATTACTGTTTCTTGTAGTCCTGAACCTTGGCGACGAAGTTCTTTCAAACCAATTTTTGCCCAAAATTCTGCGTGCTTTGGGACATCCGAGACATAAAGCATGTTGCACAGATTAATCATATTATTTCCTCTTTTCTATAAAGTAAATAGATGACGACTTGCTATAAAACGCGCCTTCTTTTTGTACACTAATTATCCCATAGCCTAAGGTAAAAAACAATTTAGAAACTCTGGAATATCATTATGTACAATTCATACATTTGAATCCCGTAATAATAAAGCCAGCATTTTTAATAATACTTTTCTTATTTTCAAATATTCAATTCATTTTTCCAAGTCTAATTCCTCCTCAAAGCCGTTGTTCCTATGCTATACTAGAATTATAAAATTACACGACAAATCATGGAGGTTCTCATTTGATTCAATTTAATTTTTTATCGAAAACTTTTAATATCATCATAAAAGTCTGTTTAAGCTTACTCGGGTTGGTTATTGCTTTCCTTATGTTTAAAGAGATTTGGGTACTGCTCTCATCATTCACTACTGGATTTATTGATTACAGTTTTTACGATATCATTGACCGGATCCTAACCTTTTTCCTCTTCTTAGAATTCTTAGAACTCATTATCCACTATCTTTCCGATAATGATCACCCAACTATCAAGAAATATATCTACATTGCAGTTGCTTCTATCGTTCGTCTTTTGATATCCAATCACGAAACCTCTCAACTTAGCCTATTCCTCCAATGTTCAGCCATTCTCGTCCTCATTATTGGGACCGTGATGCTCAACCTTTGGGGAGATTTAAAATAAGAAAAAACCTTCGTTAATTATCGAAGGTTTTTTACATCCTCTTACTTGATACTCATCTGTGCAACCGTCAGAAGGACTGCTGGCACACGGTATGGTGAGCATGATACATAATCCAAACCGATTTTTTGAAGGAAGGCAACGGAGTCTGGATCACCTCCTACTTCGCCACATACGCCAAAACTGATGTCCTTATGTTGCGGCTTAACTAGCTCTATTGCCATTTTCATCAAACTGCCCACGCCTTTTTGATCCAAATGTTGGAAGGGATCATCTTTTAAAATGCCTTTCTCAATATAGTCTGACAAAAATTTGACAGAATCATCACGAGAAAAGCCATAAGTCAGCTGTGTCAGGTCATTAGTACCAAAACTAAAGAACTGTGCGGAAGACGCAAGCTGATCTGCCGTCAAGCAGGCCCTTGGAATTTCAAGCATGGCCCCGATTTTATATGCAATTTTCATCTGATGTTTCTCAAAAACATCTCGGATTTTGTCTTCCAACATTTTTTTAATATAAGATAACTCTTTTTCTTCAGCAACTAAAGGAATCATAATCTCTGGTTTGACTTGCTTTCCTGTTTTAGCAATGTCCAAAGCAGCTTCCATTATTGCTTCAACCTGCATTTCATATATTTCGGGATAGGTGATGGCTAAACGACAACCACGATGTCCCAACATTGGATTAAACTCTTCAAGCTCTTTTCCTCTTTGCATGATAAAGTCAACCGTTTGCCCACAAGCTTCTGCCACTTGCTCATATTCTTCCTTAGATTTTGGCATAAATTCGTGCAAGGGCGGATCTAGAAGACGAATCGTACAAGGTATGCCTTCGGTTAAACTCAAAATTTCAGTAAAATCTTTTTTCTGAAATGCTTTAAGCATTTCAAGTGATTGCTTGCGCTGTAGTTGATCTTCTGAGAGGAACATTTTCCGCATTGCCAAAATTCGTTCTTTTCCAAAGAACATATGTTCTGTACGCGCCAAGCCGATACCGCTTGCACCAAAATCTAACGCCGTTTTAATATCTTCAACAGTTTCAGCATTTGCTCTTACCTGCATGTTACCTACGTGAGAGGCCCATCTAAGCACTTTTACTAAAAGATCTAAATCCTGTGCCTTATCCAGTTTGATTTCTCCCGGGTAAATGTTTCCTGTTGTACCATCTACCGATAGCAAATCACCTTCGTTTATAATACATGCACCATAGTAGGCTTGCTTGGATTTTTCATTTATTGTTAATTGTTCACATCCAACTACACAGCATACTCCCATACCTCGTGCTACAACGGCGGCATGAGATGTCATTCCTCCACGTGAGGTAACAATAGCCTCACTCACAATCATCCCTTCAATGTCCTCTGGTGAAGTTTCTGTTCTAAGAAGGATAACTTTTTGCCCAGCTGCGTGGGCTCTTTGTGCATCTTCTGCATGGAAATATACTCTTCCAGAGGCAGCACCAGGACTTGCAGGTAACCCCTTTGTTATAGCTTGTCTTTCCGCTAATATTTGTTCATCAAACACAGGATGAAGCAACTGAGTAATCATTGAAGGTGTTAAGCGTTTCAGGCTCTCCTCCTTACTTATGACACCCTCTTCTGCCATTTGCGTTGCAATTTTAAAGGCAGCTTTTGCTGTTCGTTTCCCGTTACGTGTTTGAAGAATGAAGAGTTTTCCTTCTTCGATAGTAAACTCAATATCTTGCATATCTTGATAATGAGCTTCCAACTGATGGCAGATTTTCTCAAATTGTAGGTAAATTGCTGGTTGATCTTTTTTGAGCTCCTGTATTGGTCGTGGTGTCCGAATGCCTGCTACAACATCTTCTCCTTGAGCATTCAGTAAAAATTCGCCAAAAACTCCTGCTTCGCCCGTTGATGGATTGCGTGTAAAAGCAACACCCGTACCGCTATCCCCTCCAGTATTACCAAAAACCATTTCTTGAATATTAACAGCTGTTCCAAGTTTATCAGAAATTTCATGAATACGACGGTAAGTTACAGCACGCGGATTGTTCCAAGAAGTAAACACCGCTTCTACAGCTGCATAAAGTTGTTTAGTAGGATCTTGGGGGAAATTTTCACCAACTTCTTTCAGATAGATTGTGCTAAATTGTTGAATAATATCCTTCCAATCTTCCGCTTTCATCTCAATATCAGAGCTGTAACCATAGGCTGATTTATATTGTGTTAGTGCATTTTCAAAAATACTTTTATCTACACCTTTAACCACATCGCCAAACATTTGAATTAAACGGCGATAGCAATCATAAGCAAACACAGGATTTCCAGTCTTACGTGCAAAGATTTCAACACTTTGATTGTTTAAACCTAAATTCAAAATAGTGTCCATCATGCCCGGCATTGAAAATTTTGAGCCACTCCTGACCGAAACTAAAAGCGGATTTTCCTCATCTGCAAATTGTTTTCCAGTTTCTTTTTCTAGCTTAGCAATATGTTCTTCTATTTCCTTAACTAGCTCAGGCAATAATTTTTTCGAATCCAGATATTCTAAGCAAGCTTCTGTAGTAATGGTAAAGCCTTTGGGTACTGGTAAACCAATTCCTGTCATCTCTGCGAGATTTGCTCCCTTTCCTCCCAAGAGATCTTTTTGTTCTTTTGAACCTTCTGTAAAGTTATAAACACGTTTTTTTGCTCGTGACATTCGCGTCTCCTTTATATGTGACATACTATTTGGTGAATAAACACATTATATAGTATGACACATTCGTTGTCAAGTTTTTTGTAATCGCATTCTTTTTTGGTCTATTTATATTATATATAGCAACTTTCCTTTTTATTAATTGATTTAAAAGGATAAAACACATATAATATATAGTATGTCCTATTTATTAAGGAGTGACACTTGAAACTAACAACTAGACAAACTGAAATAATTAATATTGTAAAAGCGGAACAGCCTATCAGTGGTGAAAAAATTGCACAAACTTTAGGTTTAAGCCGTGCAACTTTAAGGAACGACTTGTCTATCCTTACCATGACAGGGTTACTTGATGCCAAGCCAAAAGTTGGCTATTTTTATACAGGGCAAAAAATGCAACCTCTTTATATTGAAAGTTGCTATTCAAAAAAAGTAGCCGACTTTATGACTTCACCCCTGATTGTGGAGCAAGATATGTCTGTTTACGACGCTGCTACAAGTCTTTTTCTCTATGATATTGGCAGTATTTATGTCAAAAATGAAAATGGCGATTTAGCTGGGCTTCTTTCTCGAAAAGATCTTCTCCGCTTCGCTATTAGTGGCAATAATCTGGAGAAAACTCCTGTTGCCGTGATAATGACACGTATGCCCAATATACATACCATAACCGCCGATAAAACTTTACTTGAAGCTGGAAATATTCTTTCTCGCTACGAAGTTGATAGTTTGCCTGTACTTGAAAAAGCAGATTCGAAAAAGATAATTGGTAAAATATCTATCAAACACATCATGAAAGCTTTCATCCAAACAGGAAATGAAATACAAGGTGAAGATTAAAGGGGGCAAAATGCAAAATATAAAAATTTATCTCATTACTGACTCTGTCGGTGAAACAGCCAAAAAAATTATTTCTGCTGTTGTGGCACAATTTCCAACTGTTGATTTATCAGATGTTCAACTTTATCCTTTTACCAATGATAAAGATTCACTATTAGAAATTTTGAATGATGCCAAGAAAGAAAATGCACTTGTCGCTATCACTCTCGTTGATAAGTCTTTAGTAGATTGTGTCCAAAAATTTTCAGATACACATGATTTGGCCTATGTCGACTTTATGTCGCCACTCATGCAACTGATTGAAGAACGCTCAGGTGAGCAGCCTACACAAGAGTCTGGCAGTGTACATCGATTAAATCAAGCCTATTTTAATCGTGTTGCTGCTATCGAATTTGCGGTGAAATATGACGATGGCAAGGATCCTAAAGGATTTTTAAATGCTGATATTGTGCTTCTTGGTGTCTCTCGAACTTCGAAAACGCCACTGAGTATGTACTTAGCCAACAAAGGTTACAAGGTAGCAAATCTCCCGATTATTCCAGAGGTCGAAGTGGCTAAAGAACTTTATAAAGTGGATCCACATAAGATTATTGGCTTAACCAGTACTTCTGAAAGTTTAAGTAATATACGAAGCTATCGGGAACAAACGCTTGGACTTAGAACAAAATCCATGTATTCTGATGAAACGCGTATTCTTGAAGAGTTGGCATATGCAGAAACACTTTTTGAGCAATTGGGCATAGAGACAATTGATGTAAGTAAACGTTCGATTGAAGAAAGCTCAATGCTTATTGAGAATCTTATTCAAAAATAAAAAGCACACAAGTGCTTTTTTATCTTACAGAAGAGTAAGTTTTTAAGTCATAATTCCTTGATAAAATAAATAAAGAAATAAAAAAAATTTAGAAAAGGACAACAATACATTGACAAAGAAACTTTGGATTATTCCAGCACTTATCTTGTTTATTGCAGGAGGCTACTTTGCCGTTAGTAAAGTTATCTCTTTATTCCACCAGCCAGTTCACGGCATCATACTTTATAGTTCAGACAAAAAAGAACTTGATCACAGCTTGAAAGACAACCAAACTTATATAAAAAATAACATCACTGTTGAAGGAAAATATGTCACTGAAACGGACACTTTAGTATTAGATGCTGCATCTGCTGAGAAATTGATTCAGGCAAAAGCTGTTAACGCAGTCAGCAAAAAAGGGGACGAATTCAATTTCAAACATATTACTTCACTTCCAAAAACTCCTACTTTATGGACAGCTGATACACAAGTAAAAACTATCAAAGACGAAAAAGGACAAAGTTTTGCTGCTGCTACAACGGAATATGTTGTCTTAGGGGAATCAAGCATGACGAAAAAAACTCTCGTTCTTGATAAAGAAGCTTTCAACAAGTTCCAAGCTCCTGCCAAATATGTCAGCATGATTGAAGAAAAACGAGATGCTGCACATGCTTTAACAGAATATAAAGCTGACAAAACACAAATTTTTAATTTTAAACAAAAATAAACACAACCAAGGTTGTGTTTTTATATTGAATTCATATTTAAATAAAAAAATAAAATATGAACAAGTTCCTTGTGTTATGCATTGGGCTTAAGTTTTTTCACTAAAAATGTCCCAACACTCCAAAGTAACAACACGATAATAACAAAAAGAATCAATAAGCCAATTGAGCCGTTAGCAATCGAGCGGAATAAGGTTAGTCCTCCTGCAGCATAGACAAAGCCCCAGGCTAAATAGCCCGGAAGAGCTACCAGTGTATACTTGCTCCATTTCCAATCTAACATACCAGCAGCAAGCTGCACCACAGTTTGAAAACCTACTGTCAAGAAACTCAAAGGTATAACGGGCCATCCATATTTTTGAAGAGCAAGCATTCCTGCTCGATTTTCTTCGGATTTCTCTGCCTTTTTCCCCCATTTTGTCTTCAATATTCCCATATGAATGAGTTTTCCTAGACCAAAGGTCATCTGTGCCCTAAAGAAAACAACAATAAACAAGAACAAGGTGGCTTGCCAGAGCGGCAAACTTGCCACCCAATTCAGCATCTTTTCAACCATCTGTTTCACTCCTCTTATTTTACATAAGCTTAATTATAAAGCCCTCTACTATTGAAACATAATATATTAAAAAGTCAAATTCTTTTGTTTTGTAATTAACAAAGAATCTTTTTTATCTTTTCTTTTGTTGAGCAGTTATTCAAAAAGTCCTCGCAATGCGAGGACTTTTCTCAAATCAAACAAAGGAGACTATTTTTTAACCACAATAACATTACAAGGTGCGTGATTAATGACATAATTTGTTGTTGAGCCTACTAAAAGGCGGTCAAACATATCTGTTCCGGTTGCTCCAATCACGATTAAGTCAATATTTTTATCTTCTTCTTCCGCAAAATTAACAATTCTTAGTTTCGGTTTCCCTGCGATTTCGTAAGTTTCATATTCAACTTGTTCACGGATAATATCTTTACAGTTCGCTAAAATATCTTGCGCAAGTTGATCCAATCCTGGTGTTTCTACAATGCCTTTATGCACAGCACCATAATATTTATTAATGTCTTTTACTGTAAGAACATGTAGTTTTGCATGATTGAGACGGGCAATACGTATCGCTTCATCTACCGCTTTGTAAGATTGCTCAGAACCGTCCACAGGAACCAAAATATTTTTATAATAGTCAGTCATAATCATTCCTCCTTTTATGTTTATCTCTACTTCTATTGTACATTTTCTTTCCCTAAAAACGAAATCATTTCCCTAAAAACCGTCTCTATTCAAAACCAAGTAAAAAAATACACCCACAATAGTGAGCGCATTGAAGTGATAAGATAACATCTTACTGGAATACTGGTATTATATCGCCACTTTCTTAAATAGTACTAAAAATTAAAGCTTGCATGCGAGATAATGCCAAACTACTTTTTGTACCTATTTCACAACCAAGACATTACAAGGAGCATGGTTTACAACGAACTGTGTGGTTGAACCCAACATGAGTTTATTAATCATCCCCGCTCCAGTTGCACCCATAACAATTAAATCCATCTTCTTGTCTCCTGAAAATTGGACAATCATATGTTTGGGTGCACCAACAATTTCATAACTGTCATAAGGCACTTCGTCACCAATAATCTCGGCCGCTTTCTTCAAAATATCTTGCGCCATCATATCAATTTCAGGATTTTCCACAATACCAAAACCTGTCATACCGTAACGGTGTTCCATATCCTTAACGGTCAAAACATGAAGTTTTGCATTGTTGCTCTTTGCCAAAGTAATTGCTTCGTGTACTGCATTATAAGACTGCTCTGAACCATCTAGTGCGACTAAAATATTGTGATATTGTTTTTCCATCATTCGTACCTCCGCTTCTTCTTTTCTAAATCTATTATCTCTTTTTTACTTCGACAATTCAAATGTTTCGGTAAAAAGTTATAATGGTTACTAAAGAACTCTCTTCTAAGTAGCTTTTTTGTACTTTTCAAAACTTTGTGTTACAATGATTATGGAATTTCGTTATGTACGTTATAGTGTCCTTTCGTCAACAATATAGAGAAAGGAGAATGCATTATGACATTCACTAACAAAAACAAAAATTTCAAGTATACAGTATCTTTAGATACTTCAAAAGACATTTTTAAAGTATTTTTGGCTAATGATCCAGCTGTTTATGCGCTTGGTCGTACCATCGAAGAAGCAATGCACAACTTGGAAGAATTAGCATAAGGAGCTCATAGCAATGGATGAACATTCCTCGTGATGGTATCTACTTCACACGTTTAAGTAGATGCCTTTTTTTGTACTTTAAATACTGATTTTTGTGATTTTATTTCCTAAAAATTTACTTCTTACCTAAAATATGTTTAAATGGCATCATAGATATCTGAATAGAAAAGAGATTATACACATGATTTCAAAAAATATTCAAAGAGCGATGCTCAAAGCACACCATGTAGGTACTAAATCTAAGGGTTTCCCATATTTGGCCGAATGCTTAAGGCAAGAAGGAATAATAAAAAATATATGGTACCTCCCTTCTGGAGACAGTTTCTACTTCTCGGAATCTGGGTCACTCGTAAACCCAGGAAATCCTTTAATCGGACGCGTAGGTCCTTGCCCAGATTTTGATCAAATTGCCCTGGTTCAAAATATTCGTGCAAACCAAGAGGGTAAAATTTCCTTTTCCGAATTTTTATTTTCACTTTGGAAGGCGGGGGTGATTCGATATGAGGTTGATTTCTCTAAACGGCAGATGAGTTATTTTGGCGCATTTGACCAAGTCTATCAAGAAAATTATCCTGTTGTCGATATTGATAATGATACTTTACCCACCGAACCTTTTCTTCCCTAACTAAAAAGATCTTGAAATATCAAGGTCTTTTTCGATTTAATAAAGTTGATGAGAAACTATATTTTTGCGAGTTCATAATATGAACTTTAATCACAGAAGTTTTGCTTCTCATTGCCATTTTTGTTAAAATTCATCTATGATAAAAATTTATTTTAAAGCATTTATTCAAGCCCTGCTTATCTTAGCAGTTTGCCTCTTTCTTCTTATTTATATAGGAACAAAAATGCTGGCCTTCATTGCTTAAAAAGTTCTAAGCTTCTTTTGCCTATTTTCTTTCTTTTTGATAGAATTAAGGAATGGTTAAAATTTTATTTACCTCAATTATAAAAGTAGCAATTGCACTTTTTATCATTATTTCTTTCGGAATGATGATGTTAACTTCACTCTTACCTATCATGTAAGAAAAAAAGTATCGGTTAATTTACCGGTACTTTTTATTTGGGAAAAGGTTCCACGTGTACATCAATGTCAAAAACCTCAAATTTATCGGATAGCTGCTTCTCAACTTCTTCTGTAATCAAGTGGCTTTCCGCAACCGAAAGTTGAGCATCCACATAGATAACAATGTCTAGAAAAATGTTGGCTCCGTAAGTCCTCCCTCTAAGAAAAGGGACACCTTTCACACCAGGAATTTCTAAAATAAGTTTCTTGTACTTTTTCAAATCTTCTTCAGGAAAACCATCAGATAAAGTAAAACTGCTTTCTCTGAAAATATCAATGGCCGTTTTAATAATAATAATACCAATAATAAAGGCCGCCACCGTATCTAAAATATAAAAGTGAAGATAAGAGGCTGCAATTGCTATAGCTGCTCCAATAGAGGTATAAGCATCACTTAAATTATCCTTTGCTGCTGCCATCAAGGCTTGGGAATTAACTTTTTTTGCTAACCTGCTGTTATAAATGTACACAGCTATCATGATTAAAGCAGAACCGATACCGACTAACGCCGATAAAGGATTTGGTGGCGTAAAAGATTTATTGATAATCTTTTCAAAAGAAGAATATAATACTTCAAGCCCTACCATAAGCATGATAAAAGAAGTAATCATGCTTGCAATATTCTCAAATTTCCAATGCCCATAACGATGATCAGCATCCTTTGGCTTTCGAGCAAGATTCAGGCCTACAAGTACGGAAACTGAGGCAATCACATCTGTAAAGTTATTCAAGCCATCTGCACGCAGTGCTTCTGAATTAGCAAATAATCCAATAGATATCTTTGTAAAAGCTAAAATAATATAAGCTGAAATACTAATCCACGCGCCTTTTTCAGCGATTTTCAATTCTTTATATCTCTTACTTTCCATATTTTCTCCTTCTAAAAAATAATAACCTTTCCATTGTATCATCGTCCACTGTTAAAACAAAATGAAATGTTGTTTTAATTTAATAGAGAAAATTTTGAATTATAGGTTGGATGTATCGTGTTTTTTTATCTTTATTCTAGTAATTTTCTTCCACACAGCAAAAGTAAGCGCACACTTTTTTTCTATGATATACTGTAAACAGGAGATTAATTTATGAAAAAAATTATATTAGGATTTATTCCGCTACTTTTACTTGTGGGTTGTGGAGCTGAACAAAAAGATGACACTGCCAATTTTGCACAAGAAAAACAATCAAGTAATCAAACTTCCTCCTCTTCCGTCGCTAATTCTTCTCAGGAGAATGCAGAATCAAGCGAAGAGCGAAAAAGTTATCCTATATCCTTAGAACAGTTTGCCAAAGGAGATTACTCAAACTTTCCTGGGCTTTACAAAAACAGCAACAACGATGTTCTAATAATCACAAAAGATCATATTGAATACTTTTCTCATACAGGTAAAGACATCGGTTCTGTAATTGTCAACGATAGTACTTTTAAATCTAAGAGCAAAAGCCAACCTTTTAGCCAAGTTTATTCTTTTAATCAAGGACAAATTGAAATTTTCTTTAATGCAACAGCAGATAAAATTGAAACAATTCGAATTACAGATAATAGTGGTACTGCTTCTAGCTTCACTTTAGCAGCCCAACTTGACAATAACAATTTTACTAAAGATACTGTACTTAATTATTTTAAAGCCTATCTTTTCAATCCAGATGATTATTATTTTGACGCTATTAAAACACAAGATTCTTTTGTAATCCAAGTTTTTTCAAAAGAAACACGAGAAAATGGCGGGAGTGGTACCGTTGGATTATACAAAGTTTTACCTGATGGTACCATTTATCTAGTCACATATGATGCTACAACAGATACGTATCCTAAAGCCCAATAATCAATCACTCAACTGTTTCTGCATTATAAATTAAAAAATCTACGTTTTTATAACGTAGTTTTTTAATAATCAATACTCTTTCCTAAATTTTTTTCAGTACATTTTGAGGAATATCCTGTTTCTGTACTTCCTCCCAGCTAGTTACGCCTTTCTTATTGTTGTAAACTACTCTTAAATAAGCATCATGTCTAAGATTATGACTTCCAGTGAACTCTAATTCTTTAGCTTCGCCTTTTTCATCATAACCGGTCAGTCTATAATAGTATCTGGTGAATTCTTGACCCGAATCATCTTTTTCTTTTTTAGCCTCACCATCTTCTTGAATATGGACATAATAGCTCTCGCCGCCATAAGCTGAGTTATACCAGGCATAACCTCCACCGATAATAATCACTACGAACGCCATGAATCCTACTAATACTTTTTTCATATTGAATACCTCACCTATTTTTTCTAAAACTCTTTTACTTTTCTATTCAAATGACAACTTTAAGTTGCTAGCATTATTTTACTCCTACTTGGTCTATAATGCCCTTACATTATTGTAATAATAAAACTTAAGGCAGCTCTAAGTTTGGGTATTCACTATTTACTTAACATATGTTTTGGAAGTACGAAGTAGGCTGCATAACATATATTATTTACTTTAGAAACCTATAATTATTATTTACAAATGGCAAAAAATAGCCAACTTAACCATATAAAATAAAAAATTGCAAAAGAAGTGTTTTTTATCTATAATACAGGTATAAAACCCTAAAATTAAATAGACAGAAAACATAACTTACGTTTTTAAATACAGTCTAAGTCAAGGGTAATTCTATTAATGGGAGTAAACATTTTTGGTAAAGAATACAAAAAACACACTAACTAAAAAAAACATTCTATACGAGCTACTATTTGTAGTAGCTTTCCTATTTAGCTCTTTTTGGCTCTTCAGTGCTGTTCGTTCCGAAAATTTTTCTTTAGAAAAAATTTACTCAAAAAATGGAGCTTCTATCTTCTTGTTGAGTGTAATAGCACTAACTGTGTCCTATCTAAACCGCAATAAATTAAAAGTTTGGCTATCAACTGTTTTTAAATTTTTAGAAAACAATATCAAGGCTTTATTTGGGGTGATGTTATTATTTCAAGTAGTTATCCTTTTATTTGCATCAGGGCTTTCAGGGTATGATGTTTATGGGGTGTATCATGCTGCTATGGGAGATATAAATTCTCAAAAGTGGATCTATCTGCAGAACTATCCTAATAATCTTCTCCTTTTCTTGTTTATGAAAATTGTTCATAGTCTAACTTTTTTACAAGTTTTAAATATGATAGCTATAGATTTTTCTATAGCAATATCATATTTCACAGCAAAGAATCTCTTTAATAAACAAACAGCTAAATACAGTATCTTACTTTTCATGTCGTCCATTGGGTTTAGTCCTTGGTTTCTAAACACCTACAGTGACACATTTGTTTTACCTTTTGTAAGTTTAGGAATATTCTTTTTAAGTAGATACAACCAAAGCGGTATTGCTCCCAAATACAGGATAATGTCCTTACTTTCTGCTGGTTTTTTCAGCTCCATAGCTTACTATCTAAAGCCCTCTGCGATTATCTTTGTGATAGCCTATTTTTTAATTTATATTGTTAAACAAAGAAAACTTAAACCACTGCTTATCTCTTTTATAGTCTTTTTTATTGGTGTATTAGTGTTTGCAATACCTTTTACACTTTATAAAAATAATCAAACTTATATTCAGTTTGATAAGAATAAAGCATTTCCTATGACTCATTTTTTAATGTTAGGCATCTCAAAAAATGGTATGTATAATGTACCAGACGTTAGGCTTACTAGATCAGCAAAAACTGCTAAAGAAAAGAAAAAAGTGAATATTGATGTCTTCAAACAAAGACTAAAGAAATTAGGAACTTTAGGGTATGTTAAGTTCCTATATGTGAAATATTGTAAAACTGTCCGTGATGGCACCTATGCCTGGGGCGCTGATGGTGGAGGTAAAACTGGTTTCCTTGTCACAAACAATATTAATCCGAGCGAAAAACTTTCACCTTTTATTCATTCAAATTTCGGGAAATTTTTAAGAAGCTTTATTTATACTGATAGCAATGGTAAAGGTTACGCCAATGGAAAAAACACTTTTTTCTTTAGATTCTTTGCGCAAATCATCTATATTATTATGATATTGGGGATTTTACTTTCAACTTTAAAAGCAAGATATGATTTTAAAGTTATGTGGTTACTCTTATCTATGATTGGTCTTATGGCCTTCTTGCTTTTATTTGAAGGTGGAAGGAGTCGCTATCTTATTCAAGCCTTGCCTGTATTTGTTATCTTAGCAGCTTATGGGTATCATTCAAAATTTGAAACTCAAGATTCAAAAAGCTCATTAAATAGCTAATGGGAAACTAATATTCGCAAAGAGGATAACAGCCTCGCTTACTCTTTATTGTATAAATAGATAAACTCCTGCTACACAGGAGTTTTATTTTAAGAGTTCTAACACATAGGCTTACAATTTTTTTTGTTAAAATATAAATTATATTAAAAGGAGTCATTCTATGTTTTCATTAACTATCCCTAACACTTCTCTTCAGGAAATAATTTTTCAAAGTATCTGGTATGGATTTATTTCAGGTATGATTTCTGGAATGGTTAAGATTGGTTGGGAAGCAATACTACCACCTAGAACTTCTGAACGAAATGCCACTAATCCCCCCCAACGTCTGCTAGAACAATTTGGTGTGCCATCTTCACTTACTCATGCTTATGTTTTATATTCCCGTGATCAAAAAGTGTACTGGTTCTCTTTAATTTTGCACTTTAGTTTTTCCATATTTTTTGCTACATTATTTATTTTCATTGCACAATACTGGCCCGTCATTGCCCTTTGGCAAGGGGTTGCCTATGGAATCATTATCTGGTTCGTTTGGCATATTGTCTTATTACCTATTACGAAAACCATCCCTGCACCATGGAAACAGCCTTTTACTGAACACTTCTCAGAATTTTTTGGACATATTATTTGGGCATGGTCCATTGCCGCTTGCCTTTACTACCTAATATCAAAGGATAGCAGTGGAATTTTAACAAATCTTTAAGTAATCTGAGTTTCTGTTTCAAGTTAATTGTGCTACAATAAGAATAGAATTTCGTTATATTCGTTATAGTGTCCTTTCGAAGAGAAAAAAGAAAGGAGAATGCATATGACATTCACTAATAACACTAAAAACTTCAAATACACAGTATCTCTCGATACTTCAACAAATTTATTTAAAGCTTCTATGGTGGACGCTACAACTTCATTAAGTAGTATTGGGAACACCATTGAAGAAGCCGTGTATAATTTAGAAGCGATAGCATAAGTAACAGCGCCTGTATAAAATAGGTGCTTTTTTGTATAAAAAAACCGCTTTATCAAGCGGCTTTCCTAAATGACAGGAGCAGGTTATTGTACACACGTTGGCTTCAAGTATAGTAATATTTAAATTAATCTCTGTAAAGATACATATCTGCAGGAAAGTTTGCACTATTTTGTGTTATTACTAGTCTTGGTTTTGAAGTATCTGACTGATCACCAAATTTATTTTGTTCACCAATTTTATACATTCCTATTGCTGCTCCTGCAACAGCTCCTGTGCTCTCAGCACGTAGAGATAAATATGGTTCGTAGTTTTGATCAATTTTTGGAATATCTATAATATAGGGCTCCCCATTTAATGTAGCACTTTTATCAGAATTAATTACTAACACATCACCTTTACCATTTTTCCAAGATCCCTTCAGCGTAGAAAAATCACTATTTAAAATGGCATCAGTATCTAAATCTTGTAAAGGGGCTGAACTCGGGGGTGTATCCAAATGAAACTTTTCTTTAATAATTTCATTTAATCGCTCTACCGAGATGATCTTCGATGCTAAATTATTAGTGGCTTGCTGCGCTTGTTCATTATTGAAAAATTCTTTAAAAAGCTCTTCTTTAGTAAATTGTTTCTTCTGAACCATACCATTCCCGGCTTCAATAGTTATTATATTTCCTTGAGTAGAAATTCGATATGGGTCATTACTAACAGCTTCCGGAATAAGGATCGAGCCGTTCTCTATCGTTCCATCCATTGCCCATTCATGAGATAAATTTTGCTGTTCTATCTCCTCTTCTGTCGAAGAAGTAAAGTTAAATTCTTTACTTGCCTTTTGTATTAAAAGAGATATTTTCTGATTTAATGATAATTCTTCCCAATTTTTAGCAACAGTACTGGATGCAGACGTTTTTTCACTCGAAAGTGATTCATCCTTATCTTTTGTTAATTCTTTACTTGTTTCTTCAACTTTTGGTTCAGACTTCTTGTCTTCTTTTGGTTTATTTGATGAACAAGCTGCGAGTGTAAAAGAAGACAGAACCAAAGCAGATAGTAATGCTAATTTTTTCATAAATTTCCTCCTTACTCTCATTATATTATAAAAACAAATAAATTAAAATCGCTATCTATTTTTTAATTTCAAAACCATACCTCTTCTAATCTTATTTTTAATAAAAAATTAAACGGCTAATAATGAATGTGACTTACTATCCATTAAATATAGTATACAAACGACAATCGATATGTTATTAAGGCAATATTTCTCTGATACTCGCTTAACTATACTATCTATTTTAATTAGAATAGTGAATTTTTTAACTAAAAAGTTCATATTTTTGACTTCTATTTTAATTTATTTTATAATTTTGTCAAATATTAAAATAAAGGTATAAAAATGAATAAAAGCTCAAATACTCAGCTAAGATTAAAAGAAATAATGTCAGAACGTGGTTTGAAACAAGTTGACATTATGAAAATGGCTGAAATATATAAAAAAGAACTTAATATAAAAATGCCTAAAAATTACCTTTCTCAATATGTGAACGGAAAATCTACTCCTGATAATTTAAGATTAATACTCCTGTCTAAAACACTTCATGTTAGTGAAGCTTGGCTTATGGGTTATGATGTTCCTAGAGACCATGAGCAAGGAGAGTCCTCTGTTATCCAAAAAGCAGTAAACAATATGAAGTGCCTTACTGTTCCTCGTCAAGAAAGCGTACTTCAGTTCACCCAAAGACAAATAGAGGAACAAACTCAAGAGTTGGAATAGCAGAACCTAATTTTTCTTGATAATCTAAGACCATATGTAGATGACTATGACAACATTGCGTGGTATTAAAAGAAGATGTCCTATTTTGGTCCAAGAATGTTTTCTAAGACATTTAGGGTTAGAAAAGAAAGGATTACGAAATTTGTAATGAGAAAGTTCAATGTAAAAACAAGCGTTATGGTTCATATCTCCGAAAAAGAAAAACACAGTATTCTATATTTCAACTTTTGGAATAAAGAAAATATATTTTGCAAAAAAAGTTCAGAAACCTATTTATAATAACGTTTATCGGAAAACTATATTTCTTTTTTGGGGGACTATAAATGATTAAAATATTACACAAACTCTACAATAATGATTTATACACTTTATTTATCGTCGTAATTGCTGTTATTTCACTTTTTGCTCCTATTTCAAATCGGTTAGATCTTTTAATAAATGGCTTATTCGTTATTGATTTAATCATTTCTACTCTCATATTTATAAAAACTTCTACGCACAAAAATATTCCAAACTATTTGAAACAACACACAGCAGATATTTTATCATGCATCCCAATACAGTTTTTAAGCATTTTCAAAACTTTTAGATTGTTACGATTGGTGAGAGTTTCGCGTTTATTCAAATTAACTCGAACAATAAAAGTCTCTAATGATTTTACTCTTTCAGATTTATTTAAAATAGAAACTTTTAAAGAGTTATTAGTTTATTTTTCTATTTACCTTCTTGCAAACGTGTATGTTTTTAGAGAAATTGAGCATGTATCCGATTTGGATGCTATTTACTGGGTTGTCGTGACAATTACAACAGTAGGGTACGGGGATGTATCACCGAGCCATCCTTTAACAAAAATAATGGCTATATTTCTTATAATGCTGGGAGTAGCTACCACCAGTTATATCAATGGTGCTATCATATCCACAGTGATCAAGCGCCATCTAAAATAATAAATATCCCCCACCTAGGGCTGGAGGACCAAAGCCGTATTAGCACTATTTTAAGGAGCAATTCAATTTTGAGTATTATAAGCTAGTGGGAGTTCAAAAAAAACGCTTCTCCTTATATAACTGAATATCCTAAAGATAATATTGGAATAACTTCTCCAGACAGATTGATTTTTAACTAGCTAAAACAGGCTAGTTTTTTATTTTGAATTATCAATTTAGTTATCTCTATGTGGTAAAGTGTAGGAAAATATATTAAAAGAAACTATATAAACTGACCAGTGGAGGCGAGGGATTGTGTTTTAAGTAGTTTTATGTATAACAATGAATAAATCAATGTTTTTGTAAAGGAGTGATTTATGGTCGATCGTTCTTACACCTCTTATGGATACATCCGCAATTACCACGATACAGGGATAATAAAGTGGGTTGCCTTCACTACTGGCGTGCTTGTTGAAGCTCAAAAGAAATTTACTAAGGCACAACTTATCAAAGATTCCATAGATAAGCGTAATCGTGACTCTTATGATAAGGAATGACAAATTTAACATACTGAAGAGCTTTATAAGCTCTTTTTTTATAAAAAAGCACTCACTCTCATGAAAAGAGAGTGAGTGGTGTAATTGGTTTGTATATTAAGTGTAGCAAAACATTCTAGGTATATGTAATCATCTGTGAATTTATTTTAAAAATCCTAATCAATCGCCCAAGAATTTTTTTATTTTTGCTCAATTTTTTCAATAGCTTTTTCTGGTACATCTTTCTCCTGAACTTCTTTCCATTTGATAACACCTTTTTTCTTATTATTCAATACCTCCAAATAAGCATCATGTTTCAAATTATGTGATTCTCCCATTTTTAATGTCTGAGAATTACCTTTTGAGTCATAACCCGTAATTGAATAATTATATCGAGTTATTGTATCCCCATTATCTGCTTTTAGTTTTTCTATTTTTCCATCTTCATGTATTTGAACGTAATACTCTGTTCCACCATATTCTGAATTATACCAAGCATAACCACCTCCAATTACTATTAACACTACAGCCACTATACCCATTAATACTTTATTCATTTTAATACCTTTTTCATTTTATTTTACAAAGTCTATTCTAATCCCTTTTTATTCTACCGCATCTTACATTTTTGTAAGAAAAAAAAACTCTAACCATTCTGGTTAGGGTAATTTTATTTTAATAGTTAAGTGTTTGCCCTGTATAAATTAGAACTCCGTTACTTGAAACAAGGCGCTACTAAGTTCGAACCGATTAAAATTCACGGATTTAGACATACTCATGCAAGTTTGATTTTCGATGCCGGTATGACATTAAAACAAGCACAACAACGGCTTGGGCATTCTGATTTAAATACAACAATGAATGTATATACTCACATAACTGAAAAAGCTGTGGATGATATTGGAGAAAGATTTTCAAATTATATTGATTTTTAAAAAGAGCAGTTTTAAACTAACTGCATTTTTTATTTAGGGTCTCATTTAGGGTCTCATTGATACCAAATTTCACAGAACTTCATCATATCAAAAAAAGAAAAAACCGCTCAATAGAGCGATTTTCTAGTCTATAAGAATCTATATAAACTGGTCAATGGAGGCGAGGGGAGTTGTTAAAACGTTTATAATAATATAAATAAATAATATTAGGTCTGCTTTTGGTACTGTTATTTATGGTTATCCCCCCAAAAAAACCTATACATAATTTTTTAGATTGTTATAAGTTATGTCAAACACTCAATTAATCCTATAAATACAGGAAAATAAATTCATCATATTTTATTTTCAATAATATTACTAATATTTTGCAGCATAGGTTTAAAGTTTTCAAAATTTATATTATTATAATTCTTCAATACATATTTAGCAAACCTCGCTTTGCCGAATGTTTTTGATGTATCAGACTTGTCATTCCTGTCAAAAGTTTTTTCACCTATTTCCGTTTTCAATGTTGCATCATCGAAGAGATCTTCTATTTCCATCTCCTGCTTATCATCAATTAATTGATTTGTAAGTAAGAAGAGATTTTTATCAATATGATGGTAATTATTCTCTGTAAATATTTTTTTATCACTTTCGTTAATCTTAATAGTATTAAGAAACTTTCTCAAGGGTCTCTCGTTTATTGTCTCATTATCATATAAAAGAAAAACTGGCTTTTGATTACCAATTATCCTCTTCTTTTCAAGCTTAGCAAAATAATTTAATTTTTTATCGAAATATAGTTTGAAAATATTATCTAAGCCACTCGCACCCTCAGTGTAACCTAAAAAGTAGCCCAGTTTCCTACTTCTCTTTAAAAATTGAACTTTGAATATAAATTGATTGTTTATCTTCTCTATAAGTAATGGGAAGTCCTTATACATATTTTTTAAAGCAGCTTCTAAATATAATATGTCTGTTTTCCCCTCTGTAAGTATGACTGGTTTATCATTTGCATAAAAATATTTATAAAAAAGAAATTCTTGATAAGCTTTTTCTCGACGATTAGTATTAGCGTTATTTATAACACTATGTTTCACTGACTTATTTCCTTTTTTCTTATTATTTTCAAAATTCAATTGGTCGATAAAACAAAATCGTCCTTCTAATTGATTAATTGTGCCATATTTTCCATCAATATTATATTTACCTGTTTTATATAGACTATTTGCCATAGCTCTAGTTATCTTATAATACTGATTACTTACATTAATTTTTTCATTTACAACTAAGCCGGTTACTTTTTGAATATTGGTCCTAAATTGAATGCGTGTCTTTTTTTCATTTATTTTAAAACCTGAAGCATTAACTATTTTTTCTATATCACTTATAAAGTTATCAAAATCTGATTCCATTTTTTTATCATTTGTAGAAAATGTTAAATCATCAGCATATCTTGTATAATTTAATTTATACTTTTTAGCAATTTTGAGTATTTTAAAATCCATATAATGACAAATCATATTTGCAACAATAGGGGATGTCGGTGCGCCTTGGGGTAATACTCCGTTATAACAAATTAAATTAGTTATAACAGTGGCCTCTTCAATAGAAATATTAAAATTTTTACTTAAATATCCCCTGACACGCCCGAAATGAAAACTATTAAAAAAATTTTCTAAATCTAAATTTATTACATACTTCTTGTTAACATGTATTTTGGCATTGGTAATTATAGATTTATTTTTCTCAAAACCATGTGAAAAAGGTGTGCTAAGTCCTTCACTTTCAAAAAATTCAATAAACCATTTTAAAATTTCTTTTTGTACAGATTTCAATTTATCGTTAGGAGCATTTATTTTTCTAATTTTTCCTGACTTGTGTGGTATTTGTATTTCTTTGTAAAAATATTCTATTCTTTTATGAAAAATATATGTAAGTAGTTTATCAGGTATATTCAATCTTTTGGACACAGATTTTCTTGCTTCAATATAGTTCATAATAACTCCCAAAATAAAATAATAAAAAAAAGGCATACAAATACCATTATGCGAAGCGATCAAAGGGAACATTGAACATATCCAATGGGACCTTCTAGGCGCATGAACTGCTGGCATATCTACCATTGTTGTCAAGATTTGCGAAACACAAATCAAAAATCTAATTGTATGCTAACTACCATTATATTCAAAAAAATAAAAAAGTCAATTAAAATTATACTAAAATAGATGCCACTTAAACTATTTAAGTGGCATCTATTTTAGTATAATTAAATATTTTCCCATACCATACTAATTAAGTCAAATGTAAATGTTTAGGGGCAACAAATAAGCATTTTAAAAAAATAACATCAAATCAATTCAAATCAAGATATTTTCGAACGTAGTTAAAAACGTAACAAATTTTTATCAGGCAAGGTGCTGTATAAATATATACAGCTTTTTTGTATCAAAAAATTCCCACCGAAGCAGGGACTTACCTATTAAGAACAAATACTTATTATAACATACTCTCCCGCTCTTTAATGAGTATCTTCAGTTCTTCTAAGTCTTCTGACGTTGCTTTATTTTTTATAAAACTACGAGCAGTCGAACGATACTTAAGGTAACTCTTATGCTCCTTATTTTTTTCAGCCCATTTCTTATCTGCTTCAGGGTTATATACTGCTTTTCTTTTTTTAGTTTCTTTTTCCATATTAAAAAACTCCTAGTTTGCTTAATAGCACATATACTAAAATCAATGTTTCTATTATTATAATTGCTACTAAAGTTTTTTGAAAACTGCTCCATGGTTGTTTCTGTTTATTTTTCATGTTATTTTTGATATGATAGTACTAGAAAGTAAGCGTTGGGCTTAGCCCCTCGCCTACTTATTGGAGTTACTTGATTATTTTATCAAGTAGCCATGTTACGATTGGTGTCACAATCGCTACAACTACGAGCTTTTGGTCTCTTGACCAAGGCTCTTTTTTGTTGTGTTTGTACTTCATATATCCTCCTTCCTTAACTTTATGTATTAATTATAACATAGTATCCCCACTATGTCAATTATAAAATATGAAAAACTAAAAATGTTTTAATTGAATTTATCAATTTTTTTACATTGCAATTGTACTTCTTTTCATATATAATATTGAATAAATCAATATTATATTAAAGGAGTGATTTATGGTTGATCGTTCTTATAGCCCCTACGAATCTATTCGTAATTACCATGATAGAGGGATGATGAAGTGGAGTGCATTTGCTACTGGGGAGCTAACTGAAGCTCTAAAGAAATATACTGAAGAACAACTCGTTGAAGATTCTATTGACAAAAGATACCGAGAGTCTTACGATGAAGAGTGGTAAAAAGAAAAGAGCCTTAAATAGCTCTTTTTATTATATAAAAATCCCCACAGAGTGTAGGGATAAATTGAAATTATGTACTTAGAGTATAACAGAAAAATCCCTATTGTCATAGAGATTTACCTATTATGAACAGATACTTATTATAGCATGTATTATACACGATTTTAACTTATTTCTCGTATGTAATCCATTCGTAGCTTTCGCCGTCTATTTTTATTTCTCCATTAACTAACATTCTATTCAGTTCATCAAGTGCACCAGGTTGTATATAATAGCTGACCCCTTCATATAAGCTTCCCATAGATGCACCTCTGCTGATAATCATCTTAGAAGAGAGAACATTAACTGCAGCACTTTGAATATTAAGTTTTGCTTCTAATCCAAACTTTTGTTCGTTTTTTTCATAAAAATAAAGCAATACCCTCTGCTCAGCAACACTTAACTCTTTTAATACTTTAGGAAAATATTTTTTTAATCTTCTATTTTTCACCCTTGTAAATAACTTCGCTTTTGCCATCCATAGCAGTAAGGCAAGGTAGTAAGCACATAAAATTAAAAAAATTAGTGAAATTATCCACTGATATTGATTTTTTATCCGCAATAGCCCTAAGTATTCAATCAATTCCTTAGGAATAAATACGCCCAATATTGAAACAAACCAAATTGCTAAAAGTATTATCTGGATATTCAGCTTGTCAATAATGCCAATAATAGTTTCTTTCATCAATTCTCCTTATAAAAATAAATTTTATATTTTTATTATAACAAAAAATTCCCAGCCATAAGACCAGGAGTTAAGAAAAACAAAATCAGAAGCAAGCCTCTTCTTTTGATAATTGTATTATATCACTGTTCAATCTCTAGAGAAAACAAAATGCCCAGTCAATCGACCGAGCGAAATTAGACTATTTAATTAAAATATTATAGACTGTTATAAGAAAAGGAGAACTCATGGATGAACAAAAATTGACACCAAAAGAATATTTAGAATTAGCAATTGAAGCAGGAATAGGAGCTATTCCTATAGTTGGCGGTCCTGTACAAACAATGTATTTCGGTAGACAAAACGAGAAACGGTTCAAAAGAATCGAAGCCTTTTATACCTCATTAAATGAGGACCTTAAACAAATAAATAGTCAGATTGAAAAAATATCCGATAAAGAGATTAACAGAGACCAACTAATTGGCATCTTTGAAACAATTAATGAAGAGGTGGAGAAAGCAAGGTCTCAATTTAAAATAAATCTCTATAAAAATCTATACAAAAATTCTATTTTAAGCATAAATCAAACGTCATGGAATGAAGAAGAATATTTTCTTGAAGTATTGAACCGTCTAACCCCCCTTCAAATTTCACTTATTTCGTTCTTTAATCCGTCAGATGATTTTAAGGGTGGCATAACTGTAGAAGGCTTTTCGCAAGAACTTGTAGACGGGAGTCTTAATATCTTAGCCGACTTAGGTATACTCCAATCCAACATTTCATCTCTTACATTCGGAGGAGGAATAGGAAAACAAAAAATGGGCTATAAACTCTCTCCTCTAGGGAGACAATTTATAGCCAAAACATTAATCTGATTTCTTTTTCAAGTAAATAGAAACACCTATTAGGGCCAACAACAACATCGTCCATGTTAGCCAATGATTTACTAACAATTTTATTTCAGGCAATGATAATATCTCTTCTAGTATATTTTCCATTAGAAATTCACTCCCATCAAAAAACCTTCGCAATAAATGGAGGTTTTTTTGCATTCTTGATCAATCGATTAGACATTCTTTTTATTTTTTATTTTTATGTGAAGGATATACTGCACATAACGCTTGATATTCAGCCGTAGAAATTTCGGCTTTGATAGGTTTAATCAAGCCATCTTTCTCCATCATTTTTAGCTTTTGATAAATAGTGTTGTACTTACCAGATGCACCACCTACTACAAATGCCCCGTTGTAGAGATAACCTACTGTACCTCCTGCTTGATTGTCTTTTCTTACTGTAAATTTAATCATTTCGTCTTCCTCCTGAGAATAATTCTTTTGCTCTGAACTTCCATTATTTGTATCACCACTAGATGATGAATTTCCTTTGCAATTCGCAATATCATTCGTAAATTGCAATTGTGTGATTCCCCATTTCGTTAAATAAGGAATCGGATCTACGTGGTCTGAACCGTTGTTCGGTTGGTTATTGGTGCAGTAATTATGTGTTTTGATACCTGCTAAATCTCCTGTATCAAGTGTGGTTGGAATTCCTGCTTGCTCGGCCAAATCATAAAGAAGCTCACAGTAGATTTTATAATCTCTCATGAATTCCTCTTTTGAACCGTGGCTTTCAATCAGTTCCACTGCTGCATAAGTTTCATAGTTATAACCACCGCCCACGTCACATGCTCCACGATTTACTGGGGCAACTTGGATAACTTGACCATTTCCCACCACATGAGTATAAAATCCAGTGTTGAGGTCCTTACGGCTCATATAGTCCGCTTCATTTTGTGCAGTACTTCCAGTATTACCTGTAGAATGAGCATGTATTTGTCGATATGGTACACAACCAACTTGGGGTGTATCTGTTCGAATTTGTTGTTTGATATTGTAAGACATTTAGTCCTCCTTGTTCAGATTAATGGCACTTGCTGACTGATCACCAACTGTTCCACTTCCAATAGATGTAAGCACTGAAACAAGCGTTGCTAGCAATGATACACTGAAAGCATTTACCCAATCTACATCGAGTACTCCAGTAGCCCCTGCAGTCATTACTGCCACCATTGATTGTGCAAATGTTTTTACAGCACGTTCCAGTGTGTCTTTTAAAAATGTTTTTGTAAACATAGATTATTCTCCTTGTATTTCTTTTTCTGCTCGATCAATACGCATAACACTGGAACTTGTAATTGTTTCAAGTGTATTTAATCGACCTTCATGGTTATAAAGTTGTTTCGTGTGGTCATCCGCAATTCCAAACAATTTACCTTCATTTTCTTTCCGCTGCTCACGCGACTCCTTTAAATCTTCACGCAATTCATCAATAGCTAGTGTCATTGGATCAGAAATACTCTTTCTAAAATAACGTATCAATGATGCACACCCACCAAAAACGAAAGTAAACAAACTTCCTGCTGCTACCCACTCTGCTAATGTAAATCCTAAAAATACATGCATTTATTTTTTCCTTTCATATTTAATTTCTTTAACTACTCTTCTACAATGGGTACAGCTGGACTGTCTGGTTCTACAGGTTTTGTAGATAAAGTCTTAGACTTATCCAAAACCTGTCTCATGAAGTCTATGACTTCTTCATGTTGGGTTTCATTGCTAAAAAATCGCTCTGAATTTAAAAGGCTTATTTCCAATTTAAATGAGCCATTTTCATCAATGACTGCTGCCATTTCACTTGTTGTCCCACTTCCATCATCAGTACTACCTATATATCTGAAAGTGTTCCTTTTTAATACCTTCATATTTTCTCCCTTATTTATTTTTAAATCATGAACTGTTTTAAGACAGGTTAGGTCTAGCTCGATAAGTAATAGAGAATCCTGCATAACAATTGTCCTTAGACACGCTACTAGTGATACCTATTCGTCCATCTGTTGTTATTTTGGCTGCCATATTTTGCGCCCCACCCATTGAGCTTGCGCCACTTGCAATTTCGTATTGAGGCCAAACACTTTCAGGCAAACCAGTAAAGGACCTCTCTTTACCAGCTTCAAATTTCCCCCAGTTACCTCTTCCAGTGATATAAACAACATCAAAGGAGCGTTCATAGTTAACTGTGGCTGTAATGCCTTCCCATGCTAACTTCATAGGAAGAACATCGGTACTCATAACCATTCCTTTTTGTGTATAAGAAGCTGTTTCACGAACGCCTTCAGTGTTATATCTAGAAACTGTCATTCCTGATGGAGAAACTTGCAACGAACCCGGCTTGGTTTCATCACCATTTTCTACATAATCCATTTTTAAACCAATTTCATCTATAACAAGTGTCCCTTCAGTTTTCCCTACTGAAGAATCATATTCAAATTCATTTGTGATTTTCCCAGCTTTTACATCACCCAAAATTGAATTCACTGCAGAAAGATTCTCAATCGTTGCGGAGTTAATTTTGACAAAATCAATAGCCGCATTTGCAATCATGGCATTTGTAATCCAAGCATTTACTGCTTGAAGATTTGCAGGATTCAAAAACCATATTTGCCATGCTGTGCCATTCCAAACATAAGTCATATTGGGCTGTGCAGTAATTCCTTCTACATTAAGTGGTTCAGTTCCTGTATATTGCCAAAGCATATCTTTGAAGCGCTCCGAAGGCTCTGTATCTTGCTGTACAACTTTCCCTGGATCTCCATTGTCTCCTTTTTGTCCATCACTGCCTTTGAATAGAGCCCATGAATAGTTACTTGGGTCAGTACTTGCAGTAGGGCTGGTATCGCTATATGCACCAATATATGTCGGCCAATCTTCTGGACTTACCTCACTTTCGTGTGGCATCCAATAAGTTTGCGAGGAACTCTTTTCAACTTTATAACCAGCCATACCCCAATCAGCACTAGTAGTTCCTTGTCTGGTATAACAGTAAGACCATGCCCATTTTTTCCCTTCAGGTATAGTAAACGTTACTGAATATAAGTGATAATCACTATTTGCAGGAACTGTTACATAATGAGCAGGTGTTGATGGACTAGCTTGGTCTTCACTGATAGACATACCTAATGTAAGATTTACCTCTAATGGAGTAGAACCATTATTCTTGATATAAGCGGATATGGTATATTTATCTCCTTCTTTTACTGAAAAGGATCCACCATTCTTTCCGTTAGGCCCCCGCCATCCCGATTGTCCTGTGGTTACTTGTGTGAAATGGATAGCTGTTTTTATATTAGAAGCGCCCAAAATAGACACAGCTTCATAAGCTATCGTTTTTGTGTTCGCTGCAAATGAACCCCAAATAAGTTTATTGTCCGTTCCAATCAATTGGGCAGTATGCTTTTCAAGATTTAAATTTGGATAATCAATGGTGAAGCCATCTTTCCCATCTGCACTATGTGCATAAGCCGTATGAGGATAATAAGTCTTACCATCATTACCAGGAACGCCATCATTTACATTGGTAATTGTAACGGATGATGTACCTACTACTGAACCATTTATTTTAGCTTCATAAGAATAAACTGCTTTTTCTGGTACACTTGCAGCATTTACTGTTATGGTTTGAGTTTGTGCCATTGGTGTGCCATCTCTAAACCAGGTATAAGTATCCGCGACTGTTTCAACTGCCTCTGTTCCTTTGAAAATGTGTGCAGACAAATCGCTTGTACCTTCACCATTTTTAAATTGTATGCCATTAGTACTCTTCAACTCTGAACGATAGGGTGTATTCTGGTTAATAATTGATTGCATACGGTCAAGGAGATCATCAGAAACTTCGCTTTTCAACTTCACATAATTCGAAAATGTGATTTTATTATTGGCTAGATTTGTAAAGCTGATTTCAAGTTCAGAAACTCGGGCCGATAAAAATAATCCTACATCTCCATTTGAATCCATGAAATTCATGTCTTGAATTCGGACGGTATCTCCGATATGAAGAGGAGTACCATCTCCCATACTTGATACTGTTACTCCGCTCGTTGCTTGAACTTCATATTCAACCAAAGGATAAGCTTTTTTTCTCAGCTCACTAAGGGCATAGCCCCACATTGCTTCAAGCGAGGTATACTCTGTTTCTTTACTTCTAACGGTCCATATATCCCCTTTTGTTGACTGAATTTGAGCAGGAAACATCTGAGCAGAAAGAGGAGCTTTGGCATAACCCTCACCAGCTCGCTTATAAAATTCCTCTACACCTTCCGCATTTTTAACGGACCAAGCTTTATCTTTCCAATTAAGACCGTCCTTGCCTGTTATATAAAGTCCATTAAAGATTTGTGATTTATCAACCTTCCTTGTAACTCCTGTGACATTTTCTCCAAAAGTTAAGATGACATCATTTCTATTTTGTCCAACACCTTGAATATCACCTCCGTCATTTTTCTTGTAAATATTAAGAGTAATATTATCTAGCGTGCCATCACGTTTTAATTTCGTCACAAACTCAAATTCACCGTCAAAGTTTTGGATAACAGAAATTAATCGAGAAAGCTTCGTATCTTCCGAATCGTAATTGATTACTCGTGTGTAATCTGCTACTTCATTTTTTCCCAATTTAATTTGAGCAAAATTGATCAATCCCATCTTGTCAAAATACCATTGAATATTATGACTAGTGGAATTCTCTAATTTCTTGACTTCCTCATTACGCATTTCAAGATTAAGAGTTAAGCAATTAAAAGTAACTTCATCATCATCTTCTTCTACAATAACGGAATCAAAAAGAAAGTCTTCTCCCTCATATTGAAAACTAAAATAGGCATGTTCATTCAAATGTTGCACGTAATCTTGGAGCACACCATTTTTACGTTTATTAACAGTAAAATCAAACGTTGAAGCCCCTTGTGCTAAATAACGATGGAAGTTATCGTTCTTAAAATCTGGAGTCAGTGGATTTTCATTACTTAGAAAACCGACACGTTGCAATGTCTGATCGTGAATGCTAATAAGCATTATAAATACCTCTCTTTCCAAGTTACTTCAATATCAGGTGGGGTTGTTGTCCACGGAGAACATACAAGCTCTAACTTTTGACTTTTTCCTGGTGGGATTGCAAAGAAATTAGATCCTGTTATAAAATCAGAAGTTGCACCAATATCATTCACAAAGATTTTAGATTTTGCCATATCCACTGTGATCTTATCGTTAGGCTGATACTTATTTAAAATATCAACGGGATATTCATTGTTTAAATTCATGAGCTTAAATGAGCGTAAGCTTGTATCTTTAACCATTTGATAATTACGACGCTTTGCTAAAACAACATACACATAAGCAAGTCTAGTGCTTGTAGCAGTTTCTTGTGTCATGAGATAAGTTTCTGCGGCAGCTTTCCAATAAAAAGAAATTTTATTACCTTGTTTGATAACAGCTTGTCCGCCTCGACTAGGCCCAAAGAGTGCGGAGCCGTTTTTATCTGCTTTCCCAGTTGTAGCGGAAAAACTATGGTTTTTAAAATGTTTCAACGTCCTATCGCCACCAATAAGCCAGAAGTTCAATGTTGCATTCTCACCAGTCCCACCTTTATAAACTTCAAAACAAGCCAGTGGCTGCTTATTGCTATCCGCAAAATGAACCTGGAGTCGACCACATTGCACAAGACTTTCTTGGATGAAAATCATATTAAATTGAGCATGCCAATCCTTGACATATTCTCCTACATCATCCTTTGGAACTTCATATCTAAGCACACCACCGTTCCACAAATCCGTGCCGGCCATATTCTTAACTCTGATACCATCCTTATCCCAACCTATGGTGCTATTTAAGGGAATCCCCTCCGTATTCGTTGGCCATGAAGTTGTCCAACTCGTATCGGGTACAAAGTTTGCTTCAAAATCTGCCTGTGATCTAATATCACAGACTAACTTTTGGTTTTTCGCTGTGGTGGTATCTGCTTCATCTGGATTCCCTATCTGAAGAACTCCATTCTCTCCAACTAAGGCTAGAAAACCAGTTTCAGATGTCGGGGTAATATTGATTGTAGGGTAAATGGGAAGAGTACCGTTATTATTAACTTCAACCGTTACACTTCCATCAGCATTTTGCTTGATTATTCCATTCTCTCCACCAGAGCTTGCCTTATTCAACACCTTAGTATCAATAGACTCTGCATACCCTGAAGGGACAATAAATGTAAGTGTACCTGTTGCAACAAAGTCAGATATACTTTCTGAAAGTGATTGGTTTTGATCTGGCAATGCATACCATACCTTATTGGGTTCATCACCAAATATTAAAGGTGCTGGACTATTAACATCCAACACCTTTGCAAGTTTTTCACGTAGAATTGCCCAATCTTTTATTGTTCCACTTTTTCTAAGTTCTACACTAATTGTCTTAGAAGAGCTATTGTTATGATTGAAATTCTGTCCATAGTGTGAAGAAGAATCCTCGAGAACATTATTCCATGTTGCTCCAATACCTCTATTGATTGCCGTAAATCCACTGACGATACTAGAAATATCATAATCATTATAATTTATAGAAAATACCATGAGTTACTTTTCCCCCCATAACCATCTATTCTTATTCTCAACATCCGAAATAGCCTGTTCCATATTTGCCGCTAAATGTTTTGAAGCTATCTTTCCATCAATCATGGCGTACGCGAGTATAGGATTTTTCTTTAAATCTTCTACGGAATGAACCAATTGCGAGAGTAACATTACCATTGACTTTAAATCTCCATATGTTTCGTTACCTTCAATTGTTTGCCCACCATTTATAACTTGAGTAGCTTGATTTAATAACTGAGTTGCTCTTGATTTTTTTTGTGGATCAAGTGGAATAACCATTTCTGGTCTATTCCCTTCAGCAATTTCATATAAACCATGAGCAGCAATAATTCCTCCATTTTCATAACCATGTCCTTGTCCTAGAAAAGAAAGATCCGGACCGTAGCGGTGTTTTGCATAATTTAATGCAGCAAGTAAATTATCGTACCCATTAAAAATATCACCGTGACCAGGAAATTTATAAGCATTAAAAGTTGCTGAAATAGTCTGCATCAAGCCTTTAGCTAAGTCCCCAGATAATGTATTTACATCGACATAACCACCTTGTACCGCCTTTTCATTCCCTCCAGATTCTGTCTGGATTTGACGAAGAACTTTATCAATCATTGCCTGACTCGTTGAAAGTCCATTTGCAGATAGAGCTTTTTTTACTAAACCTGCCCATCTCTGTACTCCTGCACCAGCTGGAGCCCCTTGACTCCCGCCAGCTTCAGACTGTTCTTTCTCTGCTTTTTTAAAGAATGATTTTAAATAATTAATAAAATTATCTTCTGCTGTTTGTGCTGATCCTTTAGCTATCCTTGTAACTACCGGAGGAAAACTATTTTCTAAGTTATCTAACCCAAGGTTGTTATAGATACTCTCAACTACTCCTTTAGGACCTTTTGATAGTGTACTCGTAATGTCCGTATAAGTTGACTTAACCCACGCAAGAGCATCAGATAAGAAACCAGGAACTCCATTAGCATGACCTGGTAAGTTCGCAGTCATTGCAAGAAATTCTTTTGACATTGAATGGGGAAGTATTGAGGTACCAGCTTGGAGATTCCGAATCTCTGGACCATTTTGACCTACAGCAAAAATACCACGGCTTGGATGATGAGCAAGTTCAAATCCTTCCTCACCAACAATCGCAGTTTCATTCTGAGCTAACCCTCGAGTACCTGTAGCAAAACCTCTCAAACTAATATGACCAATATTCCCCCAACCTTTATGTAAGAAGTTGAGTACACCGTTTATACCATCAATAAATGAATTAATTAAATCACGACTTTTACTAAATCCTTGAGTATACTGTTCTACAGTCTCTCCTTGCTCACGAGCTGCAGCTTTTACATTGCTATCTGCTTTATCATTGGCAAGTTTGATAGTTTTATCATGAGTCTTTTGTGCCTTATCTGTAACTTCATTTTGTTGTTTTTTTGCTGCAGAAATAGCTCCATCTCGTTGTTTTTGAGCATTTTTGACAACTGCATCATATTGCGCCTTAGACATTGAACTATTCTCTGCACGTTCTTTGTCTGCCGCTGCTACGGTTTTTTTATATTTTTCATTAGCAGCTTTTACTGCTGCATCTTTTTGTTTCTGAGCTTTATCTTTTACAGCTTTATATTCATCATCAGCTTTTTCGATTGTATCGATGAGTTGACTTCTATTTAATTTTTCTTTTTTGTTTTTTAGGTCTTCAAGTAAATCTAACTGTTTATTTTGAGCAATTTTAGTCGCCGTATTGATTTTAGAATTCATTTGTTCTTCTGCTTTAGTTTGAGCAGAAGCGTAATTTTTTTCAAGCCCTTCCATTTTATTATTGTGGCTTTTTTTTAGTTTTTCTTGTTGCTTATTAAATTTACTATTCTCACTAGCAATCTCTTTATTCATCTCTTTTTGATATTGAGGTGAATTCTTACCGTATTTCTTTTCTATAGCTAAAAGAGCATTAGTATTACCAGACTTTATGTTTTTGATGAGATTTGCATGATTTTTTGCGGCTGTCGATGATTTATTTTGATAACTTTTCTGCTCCTTTTCAACGGAAGCATAATATTTATCAGTATTCTTCTTCATCTCTTCAAGATTCTTTTTTTGAGCAGCTTTTTGCTTATTATCCTGTTCTCTTTGCCCTTTATTAAGCTTATCTGCTTGAGCCTGACTTAGAACACCATTTTTCACAAGTATATCAACTTGCTTTTTAGAATCTTTTTCTTGTTTTTGGTAAAACTTATCAATGTCTTTAGACATTTTGGCATAAGCATTAGCTGTTTCTTTTTTGGCTTTCTCAAGAGACTTTTCATCAATAATATCTACATTTGAAGATTTATTAATTCTATCTAAAAACGATTGATAATCCTTAGAAAAGTCTTTCATATCTTTTGTTGGTGCTTTTGGATCAAACTTAACTACGGGTAACTTTTCGCTCTTAAGGGCTGAATCTTTTAACCCATCGTTAATTAAATCACCAAGCTTCTTACCTAAGTTCTTACCGCCCATTCCCCCAATCGCTGCACCGATTGCTGTTCCTATACCAGGGGCAATAAGGGAGCCGATTGCGGCTCCTGCTGCGGCTCCGCCTAAAGAGCCCACAACTCCGCCTGTTTTTTGTGCAGTTGAATCTTTACTGAACAGTTCTGTTCCAGCATTTATTCCTCCAGATAATAGAGTGCTCCCGCCAATTGAGCCAATGAATGCTAATAGGCGAGGAAGTAAAGAAGTTGCTTTAGCCAATCCGCCAGATGCAGCTATTGCTTCACCTTCTACAGCAGCTCCTCCTTTAACAGCAGTTGAAGCTACTCCTTCTGCTCCAGCAGCAACACTTTTCCCAATTCCTCCTGTGCCTAATCCGCCAGATAATGCATCAATAGCTTGGATTTCAAGTAATGATTTTTTTAATTTTTCAAGATATACAATTACATCACCAATTTTCTTTATTGCCCATATTGCTGCAAATATCTCTCCAAATTTAACAACTTCATCTTTATGAGTGCCAATAAATTTTACGGTGTCTACAATTCCTTGAAATATTCTAGCAACCCATTCTGCAATTTCTTCAAGTCCTTGTTTTCCTTCTTTGGAGTTAAATGCCTTAGCCATTGAGGTTGCCGCATCAGACATAACAGGAAGAAATTTTTGACCAATCATAATTAAAACAGCCTCTCCGGCTGCTTTAAATTGTTTTAATTCATTTTGAGTGGATTGCATATTCTTATTTGCAAGATTAACAACATATCCTTGACCTTCGGCAGATTTTTTCACCTTATCATCAAGTTCACCTAACTGCTCAACATTTTCAGCAAGAATTGCTCCTGCTTGTTGACCTGTAGTACCAAATAAAGCATGAAATAATTGCCCTTTTTCAAAGGACGACATTTTCTCTGCATGTTGATTGAGAAGCCCAAAGATATCGGTCATTGATTTCATATTACCGTTTTGGTCAATGAAATCTTTAGTTTTTATCCCAATTTCTTCTAAAGCTCCTGCGGCTGCTTTTGTTGGAGATTGCAATGAAACAATCACTTTTCTGAGACCTGTACCAGCTTTATCTGCTTCAAGTCCATTATTTGAAAGGACACCAATTGCGGATGCGGTTTCTGATAAGCTTAGATTACTTTGATGAGCAGATGCCCCTACATATTCCATAGCAACGCCCATACTGTGGAAATCTGTTGCAGTCATATCGGCTGCATAAGCCATTTCATTGACGACTTCTTTAGTGTTTTTTGTCATCCCTGCAACATCATCAGATCGTTTACCGAAACTTTCAAGTGCTGCAGTAGAATTATGGACAACGTCTGTGAATTCATCTCCAGAAGCAACAGATGCCTGAAGCATAGTAGGTAGAGCTGAAAGTGCTTGTGCACTTGTATAACCACGTTTTACAAGTTCTTGATATCCATCCGCAATTTCTTTCTGACTCTTACCATACTTGACAGAAAGCTCAGCTCCTTCTTCCTGCATTTTATTTACGTTTTCTTGTGCCTCTTTAGCCTTCTCACCACCCGTTACCAATAAGTTAAATGTTGTCTTGTATTGGTTTTGAAGTTCTGACGCCATTTGAGCACCTTTAACCGCCGCTGCGCCAATTGCTGCAATACCAAATGCACTCTGATAAGCAGCACTTTTTACTTTTTGATACCCTGCAGCCATCGCTGTTGTAGCTTTTTCTGTCGTTTTATAGACAGTATTTAGCCCTTCTCCAACGATATTATTTGGATTAAAGGGTTGCATTTTAGTAACAGCTAGGTTAGCTTCTAAAAGTTTATTTCTATAATTTAGTAACGCTGAGCCAGCTTCATTTACCCTTGTTTTTTGCTTAACAAGTGCTTCTGAACTTGTCCCCTCAGCAGTCTCCAATCTTTTTAGCTCAGTGACTTGGGCTCTATAAATTTCAGTTTGTCTTGCGTATGAAGTAGATAGACCAGAAACTTCGGCTTTAGCAGCGCCCATTTTATTATGTGATTTCTCATAGAGATCAATTTGAGACTTCATGAGCTTATCATTGGCACTAAGAGATTTATTTAATTCTTCAATACCTGTTTGTTGATATTCATAAGCCGACTTAGCACGATTGAGCTGACCAGTCATAGAAGCTAGAGACCGTTCGGCTGATGTAAGTTGACTATTATATTTTTGATAAGCTCGTTCGCCAGCTTCTGTGTCTCTATTTATTGTTTTTAAGCTTTCAGATAAATTTGAAATATAGACTTTTTGCTTTGCAACTGATTCGCTTAAACCCTCATACCTTAGTTTTGCTGCTGAAACAGCATCCCCAGCAGATTTTGCTTGTGCCTCATTAATCTGCCATTCACGAGTATTATCTTTAACTGCAGACTTTAAGCGATTGAGACTTTCAACTGCTTTTGTTTCATTTAAATCAATACCGGTTGTTACAGAACCAATCATTTCACTTGTCATATGCAGTCGCCTTTCTTTTTGATACTATTGCCCAAACATCTTCTTTAAATCATCAAAGGAAGCTAATTTATTATCTTCTTTGGCATTAAACACGTCAATCAGATCATAGTAATCTTGTTCTTCCACTTGTTTAAGAGTCCAGTGCCAATTTTCTATGATATTTTTTTCAAATAACTGTAAATCTATTAATTGGTTATTGTGGTAGACTTTTCTTTCTTCAATGCTTGAACTTTTTTTTCGGCAGAATCCACCTCCTCTTCAAACATTTCATTAATTTGTTCATCACTATAACCTTGAAGAGAAAGGACCAGTTTAGACTGTAATTTCATAAACTCACCACGCCCAAAGTCTTCTAATTTATCAATTTCTTTTGTAGTCAATCCAAGAATTTCCGTAATAAACTTTTCAGCATTATTAATAACTGTCATATCATCAATTGCAATCGCTTTAGTCAGCTCTTCTAAAGATCCGTCTTGAGCAGCAGCAAGTTCTTCTTGTCCCTTTGCTAACTCCAATTGATAAGCATGCATTTTTTTAATATTTTTAATTGATGTTTTTACCTCAAAAGCTTCTTCTCGGATTTCTGGTAATGATAATTTCATGATTTAACTCCTTATATTATATTTTTTACGGAATAGGCAGGAATCGAACCTGCAATAACCTTACTATTCCATTATAAAAGCGAGTTTCCTCGCTTAATTTTGTTACTGAGCTTCAGTTGTTGTGGTTGTAGTTGGTTGAGTAGTTGTTGTGGTGGTTGTAGTAGATGAATCATATCCATTAAATACATCGGCTAACATATTTTCTTCTACGAAGCTTTCATCTCCTCCATCAAAGAATTTAATAGCCTGACCGTTCCAACGACTTACTGAAAATCCAGTGAATGTCAAAGCATCATCTACCCGAACTACAGCATTTGTATTAGTTTGCAAATTTAGGGCAGCTTCATTCATTTTTCCTGAAGCAAACCCAATATATTGTGGTGAAGCAGTTCCAATAGTTGTTGTTTGAATCAATGCAGCAACTTTAGGTGCTTCTCCTTGGGTATAGCCCCCTTTACCATCATTTGTACGACCTAGGATTTTTTGTTTGATTTCAAAAGGGAGACCATTAAAATCAAACGCAACTGATGGCGTACCTTTAGCAATATCAGCATCAACCTGTCCATCATTACCATAAATCATGGCAGGCGCACTGGATACGTTTGTAATATTAGCTGTTTTCGTTCCCAACATCTCATCAGTAATTGGGAAAATCCCATTTTCAGAAAGTCCTTCTTCTCCTTTTATTAATACTCCTTCTTTGTCGAGGAGTCCTAGAGTTACCATTCTTAAACCTTTAGTTGCCATTTTTGTTTCCTTTCTTAGTAAAAAGCAAATTAGCTATTTGCTACTTCTCTTAAAGTCATAGTGCGTTGCACTATTAAGTTTTTAATCATTTGTCCTGTTTCTGGATCAAGATAGTGAGCTTGAGATTGTGAAATAAGCCATTCATTATTAATAAAGTGTTCCATCAACTCTATTTCTTTTTCAGTTGTATCTATATTTACATCTAGACTATTTGTATAGAAAATTTGAACATAAACCCCATAATCAAATGAAGTAAACATTGAGTTCCCATACTCACTGGGACTATTTGTAGCTTCAGTAAGAAGTACTTGAGTTTTATTCGTATTTTTCAATTCTTCTTGAGGTATTGCATCAAGAAAAATATCATCAAAAGGAAAAATACTTTTTCTAAGAATATCCTCAACAAGTTGTACTGGTCTTTTCATTTCTTATTCTTGTTTCTCCTATTGATAATTTTGCGCATAGCTTCTGCTTCTGCTTTTAATATTCCCTGCTTAACAACAGGATTATTTCTTGTTTCCTCAATAAAATGATCTGCATGAACTGCAACTTCCCCAGGCTTTTTATACTTTCTTCCAGAACGAGTTGTAAACTGAGGAAATCGGCTACCATTATTTATGATATTAGCGATATATCCTTTGGTATGAGTTCCTTTTGTAGTGCTTCTTTCCCATCCTACAACGCTTTCACCATCTTTAACATCATCAATATTTTTATTTTTAATCACAATATCATCTGCCAAATGTGGGTCTTCTCCAGTATCACGGTGACGGTAGTGACGATTTCTAACTTCATAATCTAGAGCTTGTTTAAAAACTTTAGCACCAGCTTTTGTTACTTTAGCTTTGTCTTCAACAGACATTCCTGTACTCAAAGCTTCTGCTTCATCAACAAGTAATTTCATTGCTTCTTCGAAGGTAGCCATAGTTAAGCCCCTGTAACTTTTTCTTTTAAAGTCAGAAAGTCAAATTTTTGTATTGACGCAGAGTCATCTGATGAAATATTTTTAATATCATACAGTGTCTCATCTATAAGAACCCCCATTTTTTTAGTAAAAATAGGATTATGACGAACCACAATTTCAAATGTATCTGCTATTTCCGTACCTTGAATTTGATATTGTAAGGATAGACTTCGTGTTTTAAATCCGAACCATATTTCTTTAGCCATATCTAAATCAAGAGATTTAAAACTTCCTCCAGTTGATGTTTTAATTGTCTTGAAAGTACCAATTTTACATTTTCGATTAAGATCATTGGGTTTGAATTTCTTCATCCTGCTCCTCTTTCCAAGTGGAGTATAAGCCACGTAATTGACCAATCATATGTCTTACTGCTGTGGTCGCTGGCATTCTCTCTGAACGATGCGTCCATAGGTCCATAGCATAACTTAATATAGCTAAATCCATAAGAGGTTCTGCTTGTTTTGTAATAAAAAAATCTTCATCTTCTTCCTTAGAGGTAATAGAGTTTTTTACCCAGCTTGTTGCAGACTTAAGATAAAATTCTAACTGAGCTTTCCTAGTTTCATCTTCAGCAAGCTGATCAAGAAGATTTTCAACTTTTACCACCATAGTTTGCCTCCTTAACTTTAGACACATAAATATCCGATACTTTACCTGAATTTTGTGCTAAATCAGACAATGGTGGAGTATCTTGATATTTACCTTTAAAGAAGAGAGTAGAGTCATCAGTAACACCGGCATTATGAATGATTTTCTTACTGCCAATTTCTTCATCAATAGACCATGCAAAGTCTAACTTGTCACTTACTTTTGGATCAATGCCATAGTGATACATTGTCCATAATTGAGCCCACATCTCAGCTGTCCATTTTTGAAGAGAAGTTTCAAGAGGTTCAATAGCCTTATAAAGTACAATCGAGTTCACATATACATCATGCCAATAACCTGCCTTAGGATTTTTGATTACCCATTGTGCACCTCCTGATTGTTTTTCAATACTCTCAATCCATTTTATAGGAACTTTTATTGCATCAGTCATTGTCTCAAATACTTCTTCTGCATGAGTTACACTCTGAATATATCTATATCCTAAGTAACCTACTGTATCTGAGCAATACCAGCGGCTTTTTGTTGGTCGAAGGTTAAAAGCTGAAAGATCCAATACAACAGTATCTGAATCAAGGTAAACGTAAGTCTCATTTTCACGTTCAATATCTTCTTCAAGATATTTCCACCATAAAAACGGCTTAATGCTTGGAATATAAGATTTATCAAATCGATCATCTAAATAAACATGAACATCGCAAGCACTAAATTCTTGAACAACTGAATCATCTTCTTGAGCAAAAAGAAGAACGATGTCTTTCTTTTCTACCCCAAGGTCTACTAAGCTTTTAATTGCTGTTCTCAGTTCCCAGACAAACCGCTTTTTCGCGGGTTGAGCAAATAAAAATTTCATCGTTCTATCCTTTCGTTACTGTGCTTCAGTTGTAGTAGTTGTAGTTGGTTGAGTAGTTGTAGTAGTAGATGTTTGATTACCCGTAAAATTACCAATCTGATCAGCAATTTCAGTAAATGATCCTGCTACTAGGGCTTCTGAATCTGTAGATTTAACATCAAAACGATCAATCACACGAATTTTAGTTGTATCTGTTTCAAATGCACCAGCACCAATATTTGTTGGGAGTAATGACATATTTTCACGGTCAAATAAAGTAATTGCTTGTGACATATCACCATAATAAAGAGGATAAGTTGGGACACTTGCAGTACCACCATTAGGTAGCCAACGGTCTGCGACAACGATTACTCGTTTCCCTTTGATAAGATACTGGTTGGGTTTAGTTGGATCAGGCTCAAGCAGATACTTTCCTTCTGCAGTTTTAACAAGTGAAATCTTATTTAATCCAGATTGATTGGTAAGAAGAGTTGATGTTGCAACAATCGCTGGATCAACAGAGGTGTTTATCATTGTAATGACATCATCAAAGTTAGAAATTGTTGGTTTAGTTGGTACAGACTCCATTACAGCAATAATTGCTTGGTTACGAGTAACTACTACTTTTTTAGCAATCCAGCTAGAAAGCCAATTGAGAATATTCTCAGCAGTATCCTTAAGCAATGTGTTAGTTGCTGTAATAACACCTGCATAGCGTTTAATCAAATATTTAATAATTGTCAAACGTGGATTATCAAGATCTGGAATAGTTCCGTCTTCAGCATCCATTACTGTCAACGGTGTCACATCGGTCCATTTTTCATAAACACGACTACCACTTGCAGTAGTCACATTTTCAACACGTACGTATTGTTGCAATGAATCATATTGGCGAACAAGTGTATTAATCATTGTGCGAATGTCTTGAGGAATAGTAAGACCGGCTGCACTATCACTACCGTCACTTCCGCCATCATCGTTAGATGAGACTGTATTTAGAAAAGCCATAGGATTACGAACCATATTTACAAAATCAGATACGAATTTATCTTTAAGTTCGTTCTGACTTTTATTCAGCGGTGCTTTTTTATCTTCACGCAAATTTATAACTTGTTCTGCTTGTGCTTCTACAAGTTGTTCTTTGAGTGCATCCCGACGGGCTTTTTCATTATCACGTTGATTTTTCAAAGTTACCATTTCTTCTGCAGAAAAGTTTTCATCATTGAGGGACATATTGATTTTGTCATTAAGATCTGTTACTTTGTCTCCTGAAGCAATCCATGCCTCGTTCAATTGATTTACAGTTAATTTAACTCCCATTTGAGTCTCCTTTATTTTTCTAATAAAATAGCCAACTTACGATCACGTAAATTGACTTTTTGTTTGTTTTCTTTAGTTGGTTCTGCTTTTGTTTTATTATGGCGATTTTTAAAGTTCATAAAATTCATGAACTCATTAAGCTTATCAGCACTTGGAATATTTCCAATTGAGTTAGAGAACACAGGTTTATTGGCATCCACAAACATAATATTATCCGCAAATCCTTTGTCAACTGCATCTTGTGCAGTAAGCCAAGTTTCATTAGACATTAACTGTAGAATATCTGTTTGATTCATCCCTGTTTTCAATTCATAGGCTGCTGCAATAGATTGATCTACACCATTTAAAACGTTTGCTTCATGTTGTAAATCTTCTGCATTGCCCGCTGGTTGTGACCAAGCTTTATGAATCATTATTTGAGCCGTTGGAGATATATTCACCGTTTCTCCTGCCATTGCAATTACTGAAGCCGCTGAAGCTGCTAAACCTTGAATGTTTACAGTAACGGGTTTTCCATTCATTTTTACAGCACTATAAATTTCAGAAGCTGCGAATACATCACCACCGTTAGAAGCAATATTTAAAATAATTTCTTCATCTTGGGCACTTGCTAAAGCATCGTTAACTTTAGATGGACTTGTATAATCAAGTCCAAACCAATCATACATCATTCCGTAACTGCTATCGACAATGTCTCCTTTAATTTCAATTACTGTCATCTTTCACCTCCTTTCTTTTATTGGTGTTTTCAGGAGCCGGTAAATCCTTAGGGATATAACCTGCTTCTTGTAACACATATGTCGCCTGATTTTCTGCCAATGCACCCCATCTTGTAGCCGTGCTAATAGTAGATAAGTAATTGTCCCCCATAGGGTCAATTGCTGGGCGCATATTTACGTTAATATGATCATTGAGCTTATACTCTAATTCACTAATAGCTGGCCTTAGATAACGATTTAGGGCACTGGCATACATTCCACTAATCTGTTGAATTGAGGATTGTTGGTCTCCTTGTCCTCCTATATAACTATCTGGAAGACCATATACCTTTGCAAATTGTTTGGAGGTCCAATCCGTTTGAGAAAGTAGTTGAGCAACATTGGATTTTATTTCTAAAGATGTAAACTCTTCAAGATCATCTAATACAACTGGCCCTCCACTTCTTGAACGTCTCATAAATGAACGAGATCGAGAAGCTTTCTCATTATCACTAAGAAGGCCTCCCCCCTTAACTGTAAGTACTCCAGGAACATTAAGAGAACTATTTAGAGAGCTAAGAGTGAGTCTATCTGAAGCTTTTTGAATTTTGGATTCACGTCTTAAAGAATAGAGTGGACTTATACCTGTTTTACCGCCGTCTATTGATAGCAATCTTATATGAATTAAGTCACTTTGTGGAGCTTGTAAAATTGGACTTATTTTAGGATCATCAAATGTTATGTTATAATACATCCCATTTTCATACTCAAAATAATATGTATTAACTTGTGAAGGCCTCAGATATTCCCATTTAATATCAGCTCCATTAGGGTTACGCCATCTATAAGCAAAGGCTTCTCCTCCCAATAATAATTGGGCAAACATAGATTGCCAAAAACCATGCTTACTTGCATTCGTACTTGGATTGTCAATAATACCTTGGTTTCTTTTTTTATCAGCATTGATTTTAACGATTGCTAAGTCACTTGAAAGCTGCAGAATGATAGAAAACAAATCCGAATTTCTTAATGCAGAATGAGCAGACACCCATTCGTTACTATTTCCTAACAAACTCTCCATAATCTGAGCATCATTTCCATCAGGAAAGTAATTTTTTACACTTCCCTTTTCTGGTGGATCGTTTGTTTGATTAAAGAAGTTAATAAGTGGCATCCTTAATCACCTCCCTTCTTCTCAACAAATTCTGAAACTAAACCCGCCAATATAAAAACAACTGATAAAGTAATCCCACCAGCTGTTAAGTTCCACATAAACATTGTTATTGTAATAGTTATTGCAAAAGCAATGAACATCAAAACATCAAATATTTTCCAAATTAATGAAAATAGATTTTTAAAAATCTTCATCAAATCCCCAATCATCATCTATTTCTTCTTCAAAATCTAATAATCCAGATTTTTGGCTTGTGACCCATTCTTTTACTTGCTCTGGCGTCATATGTTCCACCTGCCAACTTTTATCATTGGCTATACCATAATCTTCAAAATGATACATGCCTTGATATAAAGCATCAATAATCGCATCTACAACGTCAATCTTTAACGTTGCTTTACGCTTATTTACTTGTATCCCTATAGAATCTTCACGTAAAACTGCATTGAGTAGTGATTTCTCCATGATTTTATCATCAAGTCTAGTAATTGAACCTTCTACAAATAGTTTTTGTAAGAATTTAGTAGGATCTTTTAATTCACTTGTTCTTTGGCGTATAGGTTGTAAATTAAAGCCGGTATTATTAATAAGCATTTGAATAACTTTCGTTACACCCATAGTATCGTAGCCAAAAAAGATAATATCTAGTGCATTATCTTCCACATAATTTACAATCCATTCATAGACTTCATCATCATTGATTAGCCCTTGAGGGTGGCTTGTTATTGTACAAAAACCTTTTTTCTCAAGTTCTCGATAATTGATACCGTCTTGCTTTTCTTTCGCTTCTATTGATCCTGCTTGTTGAAATGGTACAAATGAATGTTGCTCAACATGCCATGTATTTTGTTCGTTATTTGAGAGATAAGGATATATAAAGGCAATTGCAGTATTATCTGAAGCCATCGAATAGTCAATGCCTACATAGCACCGTTTACCATAGATATTAAATTCAGGGATAATTGCTTTTTCCACATCAGCAAGATTTAAATAACTGTCAATATCAGAAGATAACCACATGTTCAAATTTTTACACTGAAAATCATGTACAGCCCCCGTAAGAACATCATTATCACGCTTATCCAGTAATCCTTGCATAAGATTATCATGTTCAGAGGATAAATCTAGCAATGGATTTGATTTTACCCACGTTTCTGGTTTGTATGTTTCATCAAGACTATCATTACACCATATCAAGCAAAGATATGTATCTGCGTCTCTGAGAAAATCTTGTTCCATTGCTTGTTGCAACATCTTCTCATCTTCATGAAAAGGAACTGTAGGGTCAGGATAAGCTGTAGAAATTTGAACAAATTGACGGTTGGGAACTTTAACTTGCCCAGATACAATTTTAGAAATTTTTTCACGACTCTTAACTTCACCAATTTCATCAAAAATAGCAGTCGTAAAGTGGTAGGAATCATATTGTCCTGCTTCGTGAGAAATTGGACGTATGACGTTATTATGATTTCTCATAATAATCTTGTCTGCCTGCAAACTTAGGTCCGTTTTCTCAGCAATGCTTTTCCAGGGATTTACTGTCCTCAAAACACTAATCATAGATTTAAGGTATCCATAAAGCTTTCCTGTCTGTTTAGCATTAATAGAAGAAACTAAAAAGTCCTGGTTACTTAAACCACGACTTTCTACAAAAAATGAATAAGCCATTAAAATGGCCAGCATGTATGTTTTACCTTGCCCACGTCCTACAGAAATAATTGCACGACTAAATCGTTTACCGCCTTCTTTATTCCTCCAGCCTATTAATAATGACAACATAAATTTTTGCCATTCCATAAGCGTAGTGGGTTCCATTGTATCAACATTGGGCGCCATTTTGGAGAATTTCATTAATCTTTTGACATGTTTTATTTCATAATTAAACGGAAAATCTTCACCACCAATTCGTTTTAAATCTTGTAGATGTCTAAAGCAAGCCAATTTCATTAAATATCCAGTAGTATACTTACCATCTAAAACATCAAAAGCATATTGAGTAGCTGGATCTTGATACATTGCTCGAATATCATCATAATTCAATGTATGATAAGTACCTATGACATCATGAGTTTGTGTTAAATCAATCTTCATCAAAGAAGGCCTCCATTCCATCATCTTCGTTATCATCTTTTTGCATATTCAGTTCCATTAGTTCAGACCTTGATTTTGGAGATAATCCTAACTCAGAACCGATTTTTGTAAGATTTTTGATTGAATCAGAATAAATCTGTGTCATTGGATTTCTTTTGAATCCTTGAAAAGAAGTGTCAATAATATTCCCCATATTATCTTGTACCGGTTTAAATATTTTCTGTACTTCGCCATTCTCTTTTAGATGATTATATGCATTTCTATATATTTCGTACTGCGTACAATACATCTCTACTAGAGTTTGGTCAATTCTTTCTACAGGCTTTTGTGTTTCTAAAAAAAGGACTACTTTACGCCAAATATGCTTTGCAGTACGCCCAAGGTGGTCTGGTGGTTGATAGCTTAAATGTCCACCATTAACCTTATTAAAACTTCTTTTGGCCAAAAGTTTCTCCTTTCTTTTTCCAAGGTAGCCCCCCTTATTGAAAATTTTTAAAAATGGTCTTTATCATAAGAAAACACCTATGTGTGTGGTTTCCCTAAATAAAGCATAGGGGGAGGGTATTTAACTTTTTTTACAAGATTATTTTTGAAAATCAGGTAAATCTTTGATATTTCTGATAGGAATTACAGCTTTTAATTTGTTCCCATATCCTGTACCATAATATATTTGTTCCCATTTTGTTTTTTTAGTATGACAAGAGTAGCAGCATGTCGCAATGTTATCCAAGTTCAGCTTGTTAGCTGGCTCTACTTCATACGGAACTATGTGATCGCCTATGCTTCCTTCTCTGATCCGCTTATAATTGAGGCAGTATTGGCAGAGAAAGTTATCACGCCTTAGTGCTACTGCTCTTAAGCTTTTCCATTGCTTCTTCTGATAGAAACCATGTTGTTCAGATTTACTTGGATCAGCATTTCGTTTGCGATCATAGTCTTTGAACCTCTTTTTGTTATCACGTTCAGACCATTGCATTCTACTTTGTTGGTATGCTTCTTCTTTATCCGCATGTTGCTTACAATAATGAAGCGGTCTAATAACCATAGCATGGCAATGTATTTCACGACATCTACCAGTAATTGGCATAACTATCCTCACTCTCTAAACAAAAAAGCTATCAATATTATGATAGCTTCAGTATGGCTCAGGAATACCATGTCATTAAACACAAGGAAATTTACTTCGTATCTTAGTCAGATATCTATCCTGTTAGTACCTGCTATAACCACAGCGAGATTCGAACTCGCGTCTCTACATTAAAAGTGTAGTGTCTTACCACTTAGACCATGTCAGTTACTTATGAATAATTTCAGCACTCTTTATTCATCCGAACGTTGTTGTGTTTTGTTGAATTATTTATATTACCATTATCGCATTAAAATCTAGTGTAAAAGTCGCAAATTTGTCGCACAAAAGTCGCATACATTTCGAATTAGTTTTATTCACCAAATAATATACGGACTTACTCTTGCTTTAAGCTTATCTATCCTCCTAAGAATAGTTGAACGATCAGAGCCTATTTCTATTGCAACTCCATTCCATGTCCATTTGTTCTTGTAATAGATATACAATGCCCTCTTTGCCAGCTCATCTTCTGACGGCCACCACAAATCCAAAGTACTCTTATGTTGCTTTAATTCATTCAATAAAGTATCTTCAGCAATTTCCTTATCTATCCGCTCTTGTAATAAAAGTTTACTCTCCTGTTCTGAGACACCTTTATAAGCAGTTCTGATTCCTAAGTTATCCGGCTTACTTTTATACTTTATTTTAAATGTGATTGTATTTATTCTTGATTGAATTTGTTTATCTAGATTACCAGTAACATAATCTTTAATCAGTCTATCTAACTTATCTGCCATGTATCAAGCTCTCCTTTTGTGGTATAATTTAGATAGAATAAATCATTTACCTAAGCCCGTTCCAGCGGGCTTTTTTTATTTAATAAGCACATTTCTAAAAAGTAAGTGCTATAATTGGTATAGACAGAGCACTAATAATATAATTATTCATCTCTCTAAAGCTACTTCGCTGTCTAGGTAGCTTTTTTTGTTACCTAAAATTCAGCAAGCCTTTGCTTTTTCCAGCTTGATTTCATTCTGTTCCCCACAATTCATTTTGTTCAGCAATCAATTTTTCTCGATAGTCTTTAACAACTTTCAATATCTGGCCGTTCAACTCTTCTGACATAATGATAGTGGCTTCTGATAACAATCCATATCCCCATAATCTCAAAGAAAATTTAAACTGTTTTTTAAATAACTCTAGATTAATTTTTCTAGGCTTTTTGTCATAACTAGAAAGAAAACTATCAATCTGCTTTATTTCTTGTTCAATGTTATATATTCGATTCAGATTATCTTTATTCATTTGACTACCTCGACACTATCTTTATCAACCGGACACCAGAACGAAAGATTTATCCATTCATCTGTAGCATCAACTACACCACCAACTATATATCCATCAACATAATATCCATGGACATAACCATCTTCTTCAAGAATTTCTTCAAACCAACTTGGCCATGATCCATCTTCATAAGGTTCAATATCAATTGGCTTCCCTTTAAATTTCATCTTTTTTATTCTCCTATAATTATGGTAAATATATAATATAATCGGAAGTGGCTTTATAAGCTGTACTCCCTTGTAATCACTGCCTTTATAAGGATTTTTTTATTTTGGTTAAAACGGACTATTTGTGCTATAATAAAAGTAATTAATAGTTGTGCCGTGTGTGGCGAATCGTTTGTTTATTCCTGTTCTTGGGAATGGTATCCGTAGTTATATTTTTCATGTACCAAACACAGAAAGAGGTGATGCTTATGACAAATATTGAGAGTAGTGCAACTATCTTGAGTTTCATTCTAAGTCTCATTGATCAAATTAGAGCGATTCTGCTAATTAACAACAGCGGACAAGAAGGACTAGTTTCCTCACACCGCAGAGCTATCAATTCAAGATCTACAAATTGTAGTTCTTTTTTTATTCACAAAATATTCTAAAATATTCTATTCATCTTCCCTTCCAATTTCTGCGAGTGCTTGCTTAGCTTTTAAAGCACCTTCTGAAGTTTCCTCTCCATAAAAACATCCATTTCTAAAAGGTATTTTCTCCTTCGATATTTCTTTCAGCGCTTCAACAGCCGTGGCAAGTTTCTTTTCAAGTTTTTCAGTTCCGATAGGTTGTTGATTTGTTTCTGAAAAAAATGCCTTGTTCACAATTTCTATTAATTTTCCGCAATCAACAGAATCAACTCCAGTTTCTTCATAATCCATAGCTACATCAATCGCCAGATTATTTATTTTTTCCAACGCTTCCAGATAAATTCGTTCTTTTACTGTTTCAGTCATTGTGCATACTCCTTGTCATACCATTCTTTAAATTCTGCCTCAGTAGCTTCCCCTTCCCAAGGACATTGAACTACAGTATTAAACCACCAGCCTTCATGCCATTGTTTTAGTGTCATTTCATAATGAGAAGCATTTTCCATACCATCAAATTCAGGAACTCTGCAACAGCGTCGATCAATCCAATTTTCATATTCTAAATCACAATCCCACTCATTTAAAGCTTCTTTATAGTTTTTAGCGAATACAACTGCTCCACCATCATCATCTCTACCTTCAACTGATAAATAATATGCTTTCATCTTCACTCCTCCACCAATTCATCTACCGAGCAGCCGAGGGCTTGGGCAACATATTTCCAGTTAGGATTTTCTACATTCCTCATGCCGTTTATCTCGCTTTTTTCCAATAATTCCACCGTATTAGCAACCGTACATTCAAAGTTCTCTAGTGAATTGTAATACCTATTAAGCTCTACAACTTGAATCATTAAAGCATTCATTGCTAACTGTTCAAGATTCATATCTGCCTTCTCACGCATGATTTGCAGCTTTGTTTTTGTCATTTCAATCTCCTAAGCAATTTGCATTAATGTCGCAATCATTTTCTGATCGTCTTTTTTCTGTAATTCGTCCAAGACATGGGCATATGTTTCTTGAGTGACTCCAACATCCGCATGTCCTAATCTTGCTGAAATACTGTGAATTGAGACCCCTGCAGAAAGTAATACTGATGCATGTGTATGTCTTAATCCATGACAACTAATTTCTGTTATGCCTGCTTCTTTACATTTTCTCGACATGAAATTATTGATTGTCGAATTAAAGTATTTTTTATAGGACCCATTTTCCAATTTTTGAATAAAAATAGGATCATTAGGTGGCAAGTCTTCAAGTTTTGGCTTAAGTAGTCCGATAGTCTGCCAATCCAATGTTATTTTTCTGACTGATCCTTTTGTCTTTGTGGGTTTAAAACCACCATGACCAGACTTATAATCCCAAGTCTTATCAATGGAGAGTTTATTTTCAGTCCAGTCAAAGTCTTCTGGTGTAATGGCCAAGGCTTCCGCAAATCGGATTCCTGTTTTGGCAATAATGAATACCATCCAATCCACGCCTAGCTCATTATTTAAATCAAGTGTATGCAACAACTTTTGCAATTCTTCAACTTGTAAAAACTTCTTTTTCTTGTCTAAAGATGGAGCTTTGCCTTTTATGACTGCTCGATAAGTTGGATCAACTTCAAGTTGTCTGTCATGGAATAAATCTCGTATGCATGCTTTTACTTGTGTGTGAAAGTCTGCTGTGGTCTGTCTTTCGTGAGTCTTGGCATATTCATTTAGAATCTTCTGATATTCCATACGGTCAAAATCAGAGAGAAACAGCTTCGGACATACTTGTCTTAGAAATTTAGAAGATATTCTATATTTAGCTAGAGTCACTTCTGACACTGCATCAACTTTATACATTTCTATCCATTCATCATAGCAGTCTACAAATAATCTTTCTTTTTTTATTTTTTTAGTCAAATAAACTCATCTGTCCTTCCTTTTCTTCTATAAGTGGAATCCAATCTGGAAATTTACTTTCAATATGTTCAATGGCTTCTTCGGTCCATTCCTTGATTCCCAAAAACTCCATGGCATCTTTGCTGTGTGGAATAACATTTACTTCTGAAAAGCCTAATGGATTATCAGCACTATTTTGAATAAAATATACTTGCTTCGCTGCCATTTTTAACGCATCACCATGAATAATCACGCCATTCATTCCACGGATTGCAAAGGCATGAATCAAGAAAGAAATAGCTTCGTCTGATAATTCTAGGGCTTGATACCAATAGTTACTGGGGTAATAATCCCAAAAACCTGCGCTCATGCGGTCATTTTGCCATTTCTGAATAATAAGGGTACCTGTTCCAGCTCCGGTTAAATCCGCACCACCAGAACCGCCCACAAGCAATGCTGTAAGCTTTCCTAGCTCATCTGGGGTATAATGTTGACCTTTTGATGAAACAGCCGAATGTGTCATAAAATAGTCCCTGAAAAAGTCAATACTCATATCGTTATGGATAGCCAAAATTTTAGTATAAAATTCTTCACGTCCATCTTTATCAAAAACAAGTTCTTTTATTCGGTTTGTGAAATTCATATGTTCTTTGACAGCCAGCATGTCATAAAATTGTTGTTCAGTGATCGTCATGTTGTTTCTCCACGTCGTATTTTACGCTCAAGTCTGCTTTTCATTCTCATTTCCTTTGAGATATTGAGCGAGACGAAAATTTCATCTTGTTCTTCTGTTAATCTGTCTGAGGTCTTGAGCACTTCAAATATTTCATCATCTGTAAAGACTTTCCTTAATCTAATGAATTTATTGATAGATGGAAAATTATTTTTCTTTCGTTTTAAGTTATAAAGGTAGCTATCATCTATATCTACATCCTTGCAAAGCCTTTGGAAAGAAATATCATGCTTCTTACAATAGCTGTCTATTTTCTCCCAGAATTGTTCGGGTGTCATTAGTCATCACCTACCTCAATCTGCTCATAACAAGATTTACAAAGTAATTTATGGTCCACTGTTGCCATTGCTGTATTTTCATGGCAAATTTCGCCTTTAGTCACCTTTTTATGAGTTGTTGCTGATTTACTCCATAATTTTGTGAGTTGTTCTAACACTTCGGTTGCTTTATGCGCCTGTTTTTCATAATAGCGACGTGATTTTTCAGCTTGAATTGCTAACCAGGTATAAACTAATGCAGCTACAATCCAAATTATCATCACTATTGTATTTTCAATTGTCATTTTTCGCCCTCTTATTTCCTAAATTTGCTATTTGTTCATGAAACTCTTTATGAAATTTCTGTGTTTCTTTACTCTCTGCTTTTAACTGATTCAGCAGAACTTCTTTTTCTTTATCAGTCATCCGTATCATACTTAGCTCCTAAAATGGTAATTGTGAAACTCGTTTATCTTTAATATCCTTAAAGTTAAAAGCCTTATTATCAATTCCTCTAAAAATTCGGCTGTAAATTCTTCCATGATATTTATTTCGAAGTTCTTTACTATCTAAGTTTGTAGTGATAATTGTCTCAGTTCGTGAATCTAAAACTTTTGTTAGTACATCTTGCGAATATTCCGTGATTTTTTCAGCACCTATATCATCAATAACAAGTAAATCTACTTCACCCATCAGCCGTTTAAAGTACTCTGGACTATACTGACTACTTTTATTTCCAAAGTAATCTTTCATGAGATCAAGCATTTCGGAGAAACTTATGAAGAGTACTGTTGTATTTTCATTTTCTAAACACTCTTTTAAAACGGCCATAGACAAATGACTCTTACCAGTACCCGCTGGACCACTGAGTACTGTATTCCCAGTTCCACCTTTTTTATAGTACTGTGCAATTCTTTTCATAAAGCCTAAAGCTGCTTTTTCTTCTTCAGTTTCAGCTATAAAATTTTCAAAAGTAGCTTTCCTTACTGTATTATCATTGATTATGCTATCTCTATTGAGCCTTGTATAATCCTTTTGCTGCTTTCTGGTTCTTATAAGCTCTTCTGTCTCCTGATAACTAACAGTCGCAAAATTATCAGACATAACAAGAACTGGCTTATGTCCTTTCATAAGGGTTTGTTCACCAGAATTAAATTTGTCACGTTCTTTGACATATTCAAAAAACCTAGAGTAACTTCGAGAAATTTCATCTTCAGACATATTATTTTCTGAAATAAAATCTTTTATTTCTTGATCATCTAAAACTTTTTTTATCAGTTTTTTGAAATTATCTTTTATTTTTGGATTCTTGCCAATCACACTTCCGATGCTTTGCATTGCTTTCCTCCAAATCTTACAACCGCTGGCATCATCTCCATACTTCGCAATTTTCCTTGTATGGAATAGATATCTGCTTGCATTAATTTTTTCTTGAATAAAGCACCTAAAGAATAGTGCTGTGTCTCGAATTCTTCAATGAGTTGTCTCTTAAGTTTTTCCATGTTTTATCTCCTAAAATGGCAAGTTCATATCTTTATATTCTTGACGTTCTGGAACTTGTGGAGTCATGCTAACATTGGTATCATCATTCCATCGTTCATTCATAAACCAAGTCTGACCATTCGCAGGGCTTTGCCATGTATTAGCTGCAAGATACTTTTTGTAATCCTCAATCCCCTGACTAATCACTTCATCTGTTACACCTGACTTTATAGCTTTTTTATAAGCTGTAAATGCTTTAGGTTTTCCTACTTTCTTTGGATATTGTTTCCATAAAGCTTCAAACCGTTTTTCTAATTCAGAACTTTTATATGATACCGATAGGGTATCATCGCTATGTATGCTATTTCTATTACTATCTCTATAGCTATTACTATTCCTATTACTATTAGTTGTATCGCTACTGTATCTATAGGGTATGGATAGACTATCTTCTACTGTTTCACGATCATTGTAAATTTTGGCCAATTCATCATGAAATTTATTACTTTTTATTTTACATATCGCTTTATAAAGCGGTTGGTCAAGCTTAGGAGAAACGCTCCAGTTATATTTACTCCAATTTTTAACAAAGAGTTCTTTTGTCTTAAAGTCATACTCAATTGTTTTATGAAAGTTATTAAAGCGTGTAACAAGACTCTCAATAACATCTTTTGTATACCCTAGATCATTACTCATTTGTTTGATGCTTATTTCATAACAGCCAATAATGTTTGTATAACTGTTAGTCAAGGCATAAAGCATAAAGTACCTATCTTCTGGAGTATAATCATCAACGATTCTTGTATCAGTCCAAAAATTCATGTTTACATTTCGGAATATCGCCATTTTTATACTTCCTTTCTTAGTATTTATTTTTTAAATCTTTAATTTCTATAAAATCCAGTAACAAAGACTCCAATCCTTGTTACTGGGATGCAGTCCATTTGGTGAACACTATAGCTTTCCCGTGGTTTCAATGACAAAATACGATTTCAGTTATTATTCGTGTTCTGGACAAACTTTTCTGTTCGCTTTTAGTGTGAATCACGGCACATGTGTTAAATGTTTTTGATGTTACTAAACTGTTCGCTCAACTCATTAGAATTGAGCTTAGTATAAATAGTTGTTGTTGCTATCTGTTTATGGCCAAGTAATTGCTGCAAAACTGTAGAATCCCCACCATTTTCCAAGAAAGCTTTTGCAAAGTAATGTCTAATAGAGTGAGGATAAACCTTGTCTTTATTCACTTTTGCTTTGCCTGCAAGGTTCTTCAAGTCCGCACGATACGTTCTTTGGTCTTTTGCAAAGATGGTATCTGTAATACCGTTGGTTCTCACAAATTTTTTCAATCTCTTCTTCAGAAATTGTGGCATTGCAATTGCCCGTTCTTTCCCTTTGTTCTCAACTAAAATAGTCTTTTGGTTGAGATTAGATACTTTGAGAGAACATACTTCCGTTATTCGCACACCAGTATTCCCAATTGTCAGAATGAAAAGTTCTAATTCTTCGTCATCACAATTTTTTAACAATTTTTTATAGTCGCTCTTTGTGATAGATTCCCTGTGTTCCATTGTTTGAGCTTTCAAAAGCTTGATAGAAAGTTTATCAGTTATGAATTCTTCTCGCTCTAACCAGTTGAGATATACATTAATACTCGTTATTTTCTGGTTAATGGTTTTCATGGTGTAGTGCTTCTTAGGCTTGTATTCATGTTCTCGCAAATATTGCTTAAACTTAATCAACGCTGCTTTACTTAATGCACAATCATTAATTTCCAAAAATGCATCCAACTGCCGCAAAGTATTCAAATAGTTTTTTCGTGTGTTTGCAGCGATCTCATTATCGATCAAATGCATTTCATATTCTTGAATTTCTATCAATCTATCACCTCCAAAAAATGGTAAATATATAACATAATCGGAAAATACAATATAGAGCCTAGACTATTGATATATAAGGAGTTATACACCCTTTATTTAAATCATTAAAACAGGTCTATTTTTAGCTTTTTTTATGCTATAATTAGAGTAGAAATTAAGAATTGCACAACTTATTTTTAGAGTTTCTAGCTCCAACTAGAAACTTTTTTACTTAAATCGAAAGGAATAATATGGAACTTGAAAATGTTTATCATGTTGAGATACTTACTGACACAGAAGAAATCAATGCATTATTAAAAAACGGTTGGTCAATTATTGAGATTGGGAATACAAAAGCTTATGAAGATTTACATGGTCTTAGAATAACTGGAGAAATCCAAATGGCAGTAGCCGCTGAAAAAAACATATATGAAAAATTCAATCTTGATATTTTTTATGAGCAACAAGATAAGGAGTTCTTAGCTGAGTTTGGAATCTGATTTTTTTCCAAGTAGAAATTCATTTAAATTTTCTGCTAATAAAATCCACCCTTGAGATAACAAGCGATTTGCTTCATCAATATCGTTTGTTTTTTTTAATTGTTTAATCATAGCGTGTACCTGCTTTCTCGTTCATTTGATAATCTGAAGGATTATCTGATAAATCTGAATCAGTAGTTGCCATTAAAATATTATGACCTTCAATCCCACATACGAACCAACCCGCCTCTAATAACTGGTTGGTTTTTGATATTCCTTCAAAACTTCTTGGGCATACCATTGTAAATTTTTTAATTTCATACATTTCCATTTCAATTAATCCTTTACTATTTCAACAAATTTCCTTGTCAATGGATTCATAAATGCAATACAAGTTTCAATGTGACCAGATTTATCCTGATTTAAATAATCAAATAGTTCTGGATTCATCACATTCTCTCTTCCTGCATTTGCAAAATTAGAAAGCCAATCAGCAGCTTCTAATATCCCAAATACATCACCAGTCATTGAATAAACAACTTGATGAGCTTTGGCAACCTTCTTCAAGCTATCCGCAATATACTGTGGAATAGTTAACCCTTTATTACATGAGTATTTGTTCATTATTTACTCCTTTTATTATTTTTGCTAACTCTGCACCTAACCACCGACAAGGCATGTGCATGAGATAATCTTTATGCATATTTGAGAGTTTAAAATACTTCTCTTCAAATTCATCAATAAGATCTCGCTTCATTTTTTCTAAATCTGTATGTACATAGAAAGGTACAGGACGGTCTAAAAACTTATTTATCAATACAATCCACCTCTTCCATTGTCTTAATTGAGATAGTCACTTCACGAATGATTTGACCCTTAGGATTAATATACTCTGTAAAATGCTCTCGCTTATTAATAATTTGACCGCATGGATCATACTTACTTTTCAGCAAGTCCAATTCAATACACTTTCCTCGATAATCCTTCAGCAACTTGTGATAGTCGTCTTGAGTTTCTTGGATATATTCCCTTATCAGGAATTTTTTTATTGTACTTAACATTGATTAAATTCCTTAATTGATGTCATATAGCGAAGGTAATCACTAAGTACAGTAAATACCCGAGGAAAGCGAACGCCCCATATCTCCCACTTAACTTCTTTACCTTTTTCATCCAAGATAACTGTAACTGTGCTGCCATTACTCGCTTTAAATTGTGTGCCTATAAGCATTATTTACTCCTATATTTTTATAGCTTTTGCGTTCAGCCGACTGGCTATGATATTCATGCACCAATCGTTCTTAGTGATGATATTTGCCAATATTTCGCCAGTATCTCGCTCTACGATTAGGTACATGAATAGTCCTTTCTAGTTATTTCCCTCTGCGTTGTAGCTGTAAGTTTCGTGGATCATTAATAATTTTTATTACTAATTCTTTTGACCACTTAAAACTTTTTCTAGTTGTTCCCTTACCACATTTTGATTTAGCAGGTTCGAGCATTGGTTCATAGAAACCAAAAGTTGTGTCATCAATACCTCCAAGCAATTTTTTCAAATCAGAATAACTAAGTAATTCAGGAAAGTTTTCAACTACAATATCTTGAACAGTTTCAAGAACTGTTGCACGAACACTAGTTTTTAAGTTCTCAATCATTTCTTCAAACATTAATTTCCCTTTCTAACTTGCTAAATCATCTTGTTCTACAAGTGGTAGATGTCCATTCTTTTTCAATTTACGATACAAGAACTCACGTCCTTTTTGAGTCCAAACTGTATTAGTCGTAGTTCCTCTGCGGCCGTCTCTATGAGTAATAGGGAAAGTTTCAGTTTTTGTATAACCTTTACACATATATTGTCGATAAAGAATCCATTGACCATTTACCTTACGCTGGATTTTGAGACTAGCAAGTAGTTTATTAAAAGTAGGTGCTCCCATACCATAATCAAAAGCAATTTGAGTAGTTGTCATTTTATCTGGACTTTCTAAAATCAAATCAAGATACCGAGTCCTCTCAGTGGCTTCTTCTAACTCAATTTTCATAGCTTCTTTTTCGGATTCAAGCTGCTTAATTTGATTTCCTGCCTGGAGTAATAAATCAGCTAAACCACTACCTGATAGAACATCTTGTGCTTTTGAATCAGTCATGTATGCACCATGCTTGCGGATTGTGGGGAGGACTTCTCTTGTTACCCACTTTCTAAATGGCTTAGCATTTCGATTATTGGATCGAAGCAAGATTTGATACAATCCTGATTCGTTAATAATATTTTTGGGACTTCCTGACCCTAGACTTTGTCTAGACTTGTCCTCATCATCAACGAGTTTTGCTAAGTCAGTTGGATTTGTTGCCTCAATAACTTTCGCAACATCTGCTACTACAAACCATGGTTCATTTTCGATAAGCACTGTTCGCACTTGTAGATTGTTAAAATTAAAATTCTGTAATTGATTCATTTCTGAACTCCTTTCTTTTCTTTATGCTATTGTATTTAAAATACAATTAAGGATAAAAATTAATATTTTGATATTTGATACCAAAATACTGTTCGATTTTTTCTAAGTCTGGAATATCTGGAAAAGTTTTTCCTGACTCCCAGTTCATCCATGTATTCTTATGGACATCTAGTTCTTTAGCCATCTCCGCTTGATTTAATCCTTTATTTACACGAAGAGCTGCCAAAGTTAGTTTGAAATTTTCAGGCATAATATGCTCCCTTCTATAATTTAGTATTTCTGCTTTCGCAGTACGGGAAGTCGAGGAATCGAACCTCTTCGCCAGTCTTCCCTGTGGCTAGTGCCACGTATCATAACTCCGTGATATAATGTATTTGAATGATTGTTTAACGGCCTTTATTCAAATACATTATAGAAAGGAGATTGTCATGAACAATAATGTAAAACCAATTGGTACTACTGAGAAAAAATACGACAATAATCGTGGATCATCGAAATTTACTCGTCCTCAGAAGAGTTCAGCCCCTCAGCAGCCGAAGGAAAAGAAATAATTTTTATCTTCTTATCGAAGTTGACATACATATCAACTTCGATTTTTTTATCTTCCAAGAAATTCATAAGATTTTCCTCAACAATATATCGGCAATAGCTTTCATTTCCATAAAAATTAATTATTTTAAGTGATAATTCTTCATAATCTTTACTGTTACCACCTTTATAACCAGATACTATAAGTTCATTATCAGGGATAGAAAAAACAAAAATTACATCATTCTTATTATCTTCTAAAAATTTATCTTTCAATTTAGAATTTTCTAGCTCCCCTAAGTTCAATAGCATTCTATATAGATTGGTAATCTTATAGAATATACGTGATAGTATAGGGAACAAGAAAGTAAAAAGCAATGATATTAGTATAGTATAGAATATCGCTCCAACCATCTCTATATTATAAAATTGGTTTAAAAATACAAATACTAGATAATTTAGTGATGAATACATTATTATCATAAACTTTTTATCATTTTCTGAACCGAAATCTGGATTATCAATTCTAGAATATATAATATAATTCAAATATCCAAATCCACCTAGTGCCAAAATTGGCTGCAATAATTCATTCATTGTTTTCCTCCAAATATATAAAGATTGACTTTATTATACACTATGCTCTCTTCCGAGGCATTTTTCTTTGTCAAACAGTGCTTTGTTCTGCGCTGTTTTAACTTTATGAGATTAGTATACTGTATTTAAAATACAATGTCAAGAGATAAATACAAAAAAATACAATTTTTTAAGTTAAAAGTTGTATTTTTTGTATTTTTAATATACAATAATAGTAAATGATTTATAGGAAGAAAATATATGAGTGGACATTTAGGTAATAAAGAAATTATGGCTGAAAACCTTCAGCGTTACATGAATAAGTATGGTTTGGATAGAAACGATATTGCTGAAATAGCCGATGTCAGTTATTTTACAGTTACAGCCTGGTTAAAAGCTCGTACGTATCCTCGTATTGATAAAATCGAAAGACTCGCAAACCATTGGAATATTTCTAAAGCTGATTTGGTAGAGCCAGAAAGCGAGCGTCCAAAACCTCCAACTCCTCTAGTGGAAGAAATAACGAAAGTCACTTCTCAACTTGATGAAGTACGGCAACAAGTTGTCCTAGCTACTGCTAATGTTCAGCTAAAAGAGCAAAACGATTCTAAAGCTAAAGTTATTCCTATGAAAAAGAAAAGTAATGTACTTACTGATGAAGCTCTACAAGAAGCCGTTGACACTGCTGTTGCTTTTGATGGAATACCACTTAACGAACAAGAAAAAGAAGCTGCTAAAGCTTTAATTCGTCGTTTCTGGGAAGAAGATCACTCCGAGGATTAATATATGAAACTCATCCATGAGTTATCACTTGAAGTCGGTGCCACAATAAAGTATTTCAATAAAGAAGAATCTCAATTTCTTCGTGATGGTATGAAATTTACTGTAAATGGCGAGGACTATCTACTTGCTAGTGACGATAATAGTGAAACACAAACTGAAAATATTATGTACCATGAAATCGGTCACTCCTTTTATGGTCACAAACATCACGATTGCTATGCATTTAGCTTACGAAGTAAACAAGAGAAGGAAGCTCACAAATATATGATTGAGCAACGAGCAGACCAATGGTTAGCTACATACGATTGGGAACCTCGATTTATTGATTATAATGCTTTTATGCAGCACTTTGAAATAGATAAACGACTTTATAACTTAGTTGTTGATGTCTTTGATGAAATATTAGGACATTCTCAATCAGACACTGCAAGTATGTAGAAATTAATTACGTGCGCTAACCACGATAAAAGGGCAAGGAGAAAAAATTGAAAGATTTCATATATGTTGACAGTGATTTAGCAACTTCTTATTCTGCTCAAATAAATCGAGGAGCCGTTACTAAATCTTCCGCCAGCTCACAAAACACAAAGCAAAGCTCTGAGAACAATGAAAAAGAAGTGACTAACCAAGGGACCGCAAAACTTGCTTTAGGGATTGATGCAGGTTGGGATAGAAAAATTGCGTATACTGATGCCACAAATCAAATGATTTCTACTAATGATGCAGAAGCTACTGAAATAATCCTTCACGATTACTTAATTGATTCTTTAATTGTAGCTTTGAGTGAGATAGGAGCAATTAATGAATCAGTAACTGATTTCAAAGAAGGTGATTTTGTTTTATATCGTCAGACTTCCACTATCCTTGATTTAGATACTGCCAAGAATAATTTAAATTCTGATGTGTTTAAAACATTGATGTCCTTTGATGATGACAGCAGAAATCAACTAGCTATCTTAAAGAAAACAACTCCAAAAACTCATGAAGTGAATCTTGCTATTTCTGATTTACAAGCAAAAATTAATGAAGAGGATGCTAGTAATAAACAAACTTTACATACAATCGAGCGCATGCAAGAAATGACAAGCAAACTAAGTGCACTATTTCCAGATACTGTGATAATAAAAACAGGCGATACCATTGCCTTCTGTGATAAAGACAAATTCAGATTATCACCTACCGCAATGCTCCCTATCACTCTTTCAACACGACCAATAACCATTTTCGGTACTGTTATTTCAGAAGCAAAGACAAATGATGTTGATTTAACGGGAAATATATTTGAAGTACTAAGCAAATCTAGTATTTTTATGCCTGAAACTATCTTACGCGAAATGAGTATTAAAAAAGACGGAGATTATAACATCCGTCCTATCGCTATTTATTTCGAAGATATTGAAGTCTCTGATTAATCCTACTAGATTGTACTTCACTCTCTTTTTGTAATTGTTCAAATCTAAGGTTATGCTGTTGCTTTCTTATTGTATTAGTTTTTTCAGCAGCTTTGAACTCTGACTTCATTTTTGCAAACTCATTAAGAAATTTCATTAGCATACCTCCTTTAGGTATATAATAACATAAAAATACAAATAAAAAAATCAAAATAAAAAGCCGCCCAAGTTTGGCGACGAGGGGTGGCTTTAAGTGACAGATTAAAAACTACTCTTTGTGAGTTGTTTTAATATACTCTATTATAGGGTAAAGTGAGGTTAAAATCAATTATGGATATAAAATCTTATAAAAAGAAAAATGGTACTACTGCTTACAGGTTCCGAGTTTATGTGGGAAAAGAAAACGGAAAAGACAAGTATATTAAACGTTCTGGTTTCACAACTAAAGCTTCAGCAAGAACTGCACTAATGCAACTCCAAAATGAAATCGAAAATCCCACACCAAAAAGTGAAATGACTTTTAGAGAGCTGTATAATGAATGGTTAGTTATCTATGAAAAGGAAGTTCAAAACAGTACCTACTATAAAACTACTCGTGCTTTTGATAAACATGTTTTACCTGAATTTGGGGATACTAAGCTTTCTGATTTTACACCATTGATGTTACAAGACTACCATAATGATCTTGCAGAGAAGCTTAAATTTGCACGTAAGCTCTTTGGAATGATTCGTAAGGTATTTAACTATGCTGCTCTTTATGGCTACATACAGGCTAACCCTGCACTCCCTGTGACTTCTTCTAAAGTTAAAAGAACTGCTGAGAACAAAAAAGACTTCTACAACCCTGATGAATTAAAAAAGTTTATGAGGTTCGCAGAGCAAACAGAAAGTATCAAAAAAATAGCACTTTTTAGATTGTTAGCTTTCACTGGGATAAGAAAAGGGGAGCTACTTGCTCTTGAATGGAATGATTATCGCAAAAAAACTTTAGATATAAATAAAGCTGCTTCCAATTCTCCACTTGGATTAGAGGTTGCTGCTACGAAAACAAAAGCTAGTATTCGTCTTATAAGCCTCGATGATAAAACATGTAATATCTTGGATCAACTTCATAAAACATATCCAAGAACAACACGTATATTCGAATCCGAAAACGGAGGGATATTATCACCTTCAAAACCCCGAAAATGGCTTCATGATATTCTTAAAGATAAGGAGCTTCAACCGATAAGAATACATGGATTTAGACATACTCATGCAAGCTTACTCTTCGATTCTGGTATGAGTTTAAAGCAAGTACAATACAGACTAGGCCATTCTGATTTAAAGACTACTATGAATGTTTATACGCACATTACAGAACTTGCTAAAGATAATATCGGAGATAAATTCTCAGCATATATTGATTTTTAACTAGCTAAAATAGGCTAGTTTTTTATTATCTTTTGGGTCTGTTTTTGGGTCTGTCTTTTTTCAGTTTTTAACTATTTATATCTATTTACAAAAAATAAAAACCGCTCTGTTGAGCGATTTTTAAGTATATGTGAGTTGGTAAAAACCATACAATGGAGGCGAGGGGAGTTGAACCCCTGTCCAGACACCTTGCTACATCAACGTCTACAACCATAGGACTTTCTCTAGTTTAACAAATTTCCAAAGCCAGTCTCAAACAGCAGAAATTTGCGGTGCTTTAAAATCTCTTTTTTTATGTAAAGCCACCATAAAAACGTATCCGACTAAGGTTTAAAGCTTCAGATCGCCATCGGCGAACGATCGTCAGCTACGCAAGCTGGTGTTTAGGCAGCGAGTGCGTAAGAAGTGTTATTTTTAGCAGTTATATTTATCTGCGATGGATTTAGGTGACATCACCACCAGTTGCAGTTCATGCGCGACAATGCCTGTCGAATCCGTAACGCCCCCGTTACGGTGGAATGTATTAATTATAGCACAAGTCCTTTAATATTTCACGCGCAATGGTCGTGCTAAGATAGCCACAATGGACAGTGCAATAATACCAATACAAATTCCAACAGTAGTAAAATTGACTTGTCCAGGTGCATTTAAAACATCAATGGGAGAGAGTAAGCTGAGGGGCAACCAGTCAGAAATATCGCTCAACGTTTGTACAATAGAACTCACCACCATTAGCACAATTGCAGAAACAACTGCTAAAAATGCCTTCCTCGTCCAGACAGCAACGGCACTACCAAATATAACCAGCGTAAGTAAAGCTAAACTTTGGAGCAAACTTGCCGAAAGCACTCTTTCCAATTTAATTTCAGGAAAGAAAACCCAAGTTACATATGTCGCACTTATAACACCGACCAAATTACTCAATAGAGTTACTATAAAGGCAAGAACAAGCTTGGGGGTCCATAAAATAAAAGAATTACGTGCTACGGTCGAATAATAAAGCCCCAATGAGCTCTCCTTCTTCAACTTAAAAGTATCAGCAGTAAAGTAAACCAAAACAAAAAGTCCAATCTGAGAGATATTACTAAAATACGACTCCATCAAGGCTTTCCAGTTTGGGTCTGGCATGAGAATAATCGTACCTTCCGTTCCACCAAAAGTCGAAAGAAATTCCTTCATATAGTAAATCAAAACGGGCGAGGTAATTCCAAAAAAAGCAAATAAAAAGAAGAGTATGAGGAGACGGCTATTGCGCCACCACATTTTAGTTTCCAAAAGAATTAATCTTTTCACATTTCCCCTCCTGTTATTGCTCGCTCAAATGCCATTTCTAGACTATTGCTTGTGGCTCGATAAGTACTTATTTTTTGACCAATATCCGGGAAAATCTGTAAAAGTTTCTCTATATATTCACTTTTAATCATCAATTTTCCTGTAATCTCAGGATAGAACTCAATATCATTTACTTGAAGAATATCCATAACTTCTTGTTTAATTTGCTCACTTTTAATTTCAAGCTCCGCAAACTCATCCATCTGACTGTTTTCAATAAACTGATAAAGTGTACCTTGAAAAATAAGCTCCCCATGATTTAAGACAAGTAAGCGATCGGCAATATTCTCAATATCTGCAAGAAGATGGCTAGAAACAACCACTGTTTTTTCCTGAGATACCTTTGTAATGAGTTGTAAAATCTCAATTCGACCAATAGGATCTAAAGCGCTTGTTGGTTCGTCTAAAAATATCAAAACCGGATCCAGTAAGAGCGCTACAGCAATTCCCAGACGTTGCTTCATACCACGTGAATAGCCACCGACTTTCTTATTAGGGTACTCTGACAAACCAACTTTTTCGAGTGCTGCCTCAATTTGTGGAAGATTTTCTGTTTTTTCGTTCAGGGCGCAACTTTGTTGCAGAACTTCTGTAGCAGTAAGATAAGCAGGAAATTCAGGTGTATCCGGACAATAGGCCAAAGCTTGATTAGCAAGCTTGATTTCTCCTTGGCTTGCTTTATGTTGGCCTAAGATTGCATGAATTAGGGTGGTCTTTCCTGCACCATTAGGACCAATCAAACCAATGATTCCTGGTTCTGCACTAATCGTGCAGGTGACATTTTTTAAAGCAGCAAAATTTCCAAAAGAAACCGTCAAGTTTTCTATCTCAATGATTTTATTCATAAGTGTCCCTTCCTATAATAAAATAAAGAATTCCACCTAAAGGAATCGAAATGATGCAGATAAGTGCCCAAACCCATCTTGGTAGATGTTTAACATGTTCATTTTTAAAAATACTATAAAAGCAAGTCCCTAGGTAGAAACATACTAGAAGAATCAGCGGAATAACTATACGTATATCCATTTCATGCACTCCATTCTCAGTCTTTTAAAACTCATCTTCATCAATCTTTTGAATTTCACGTAGTATTGTAGTTAAGTGTTGATCAGATGCATATTCCATCAAAAGCTCATCGATCAGCTGATTGCGCACCACATAATTAGAAAAAAGGTGCAACTTTTCCTCATAGCCTTCCAAAACTTTTTCTGTACGCTTAATATTGTCATATACGGCTTGACGACTGACATTGAACTCTTCAGCAATCTCTGCTAAGCTATAATTATCCGCATAATAAAGTTCAATATAATTCATCTGTTTATCCGTCAAAAGAGTCGCATAGAACTCAAACAGCGTGTTCATACGATTTGTTTTTTCGATTTCCATAAATTCCTAATATCTAAGAAAACACTTGACTTTTAATCATTGTTTTCATCCTTATTCATAACTAATTATCCGTTATCTTTTATAATTTTATCATAATTATCCTCGTAATCATAAGAACATCTTTCTAGATTTTTAGGCTTTGTTTTCAGATAAAAGCTTGTTATAATAGAGGAATGAAAAAGATTTTAATTGCGGATGATGATCGTTCGATTTTAACCTTACTTTCTTATAATTTCAGACAGAGCGATTTTGAAGTTACAACTGTCAGTAATGGCAAGCTCGCACTTGATAAGGCTAAGAGAAATCACTACGATTTAATTTTGCTGGACTTAATGATGCCCGAACTCTCTGGTATTGAAGTGACGGAAATTTTGCGGAAAAAGCAAAATTTCACGCCAATTTTAATACTCACAGCGCGTGATGACGAAGAGATGAAACTGACAGGTCTTAATTCAGGTTCTGATGAATATTTGGACAAGGCAACTCCTATGAAGGAAATTATTGTCCGAGTTAATGCACTCATACGACGCCACCAGCACTATAATAAAACGATTGAAAACGATAAATCCGCGGAAAAATCTGGTATTAAATTTGACCGATTGGAGCTTGATTTCACTAAAAAAGTTTGCATCTTTGATGGAGAACCTTTAGATTTGACTAAACGTGAATTTGAAATTTTAGAACTTTTAATTGAGCGCTCAGGTGATGTAATTTCGCGAGAGGAATTGTTACAGCACTTTTGGGGAATTTCTTCCGCTACCGAAACGCGAACAATTGATGTTTTAATCAGCAAAATTCGTAAAAAGTTAGACAATCAATTTATAAAAACAAAACGAGGATTTGGGTACTACTTCTCTGATGAAAAAAATTAAGCTAAAAAATATTGTCATTTCGACAATCATTTATCTTGTTGCGACTGTAATTCTGCTTGTTTTTCTCAACATACAGATTTTAAAAACAGATACTAATCGTGTCTTGCACACCATTGACACTACGAAAACACTGCTCGCAGAAAATCCAAATTCTGCGCTTCCTAACAAGTTCCAGTATCTCCCAGCAGGTACACACAACCAAGAGACTGCAAAGATTGAAGACGGTGCAGATTATGCACAATCTGTCAGTCGTCATACTATTGAAATTACAAGTCCTATCCGTGTCGATGGTGTGATAACAGGCTATCTTCATGCAGAAGACAGCCGAACTTCTCCTTGGTTTACTAATTTAATGGTTGGCGGCTTTGCGTTAATTGTTTATCTGGCTTGTGCTTCTTACGTTTTTGTTCATGCCCGACGTAATTATCTCTTCACTCAAGATATTGTTGCTAAAATCAAGAATATTGAACGTAGCCCTCTGACACAGAGTTATCTGATGAGCGAAAATGATGATAAAGTAACTCTAGCCCTAAACTCTTTGGGTGAGTACATTCAAAATCAGATTTTATCGCACAGTGAAAAGAAAGAAAATATTTACGAATTCATTGAACTTTTCCAATTTCCTATTTTCATTTACAATGCTAAAGGAAAAATACGTAAAACAAATGCTTCGTTTAAAAATGAATTCGCAGATACACACAACCTTGATATTTTCAGCCCTTATGCTGACTTTTTGAGTTTCTTAGTGGATAAGATGCTCAATCCGACAACACAAGAAAAAAACTTTTACTTTGAAAATATTAATGCTTATTACCAAGTACGCATCTCGCCGCTACCAGATCTGGATAACCGTTTCTTGGTTACTTTGCTTGACATAACTGCATTTAAGCGTACTCTGAATGCCCATAACGAACTGATTGCTAACGTCAGTCATGAACTGAAGACACCCCTAACCTCAATTAAAGGATTTGCTGAGTTACTGAAAGATGATACACTTTCTGAAGCAGAGCGCCACGAATTTTCCCATATTATTAGCAAAGAAAGCTCACGCTTGATTGCCCTTGTTCAAGATACGCTCCTTTTGACTAAACAAAACATTCATATTGATAAGAAGAAGATTAATCTTGCCCAGCTTGTCGAAGAAATCTTAAATACCTCGCAGCCCTTGCTTGATGAAAAGCAATTGTCACTTCAGACAAATATTGCTCCTATTTCTCAAGTTACCAACCGTCAGATGGTGCATAGTATTTTTGAAAATTTGATTGAAAATGCGATTAAGTATACTGATGAACAGGGGAAAATCTATGTGGGACTCCATCAGAATCAGAAAAAAGTGGTTTTTACGGTCACAGATAACGGCCCTGGCTTAACAGAAATTGAAAAATCTCGTATCTTTGAACGCTTCTACCGTGTAGATGAAAGCCGTGCACAAGTCACAGGAACTGGCCTTGGCTTGTCAATCGTGGACAAAAATGTCAGAGAACTACAAGGACATATTGATGTGGTGAGCGTGCCTGGTAAAGGAACGACATTTACGGTCACTTTATAAAAAAAGACCTCTCTAAAATGAGAGTCTTTTTTCTTTTTAGCGCTCCAAATAAAACTCAAAACGATCCCCAACATACTGAGAAAGTACATACTCAAATGCGCGTCCATCGGCCAAATAAGAAATTTGCGTCAATCCTAAAATAGCATCACCTGACTTAATCTTAAGGTATTCAGCGACTTCAGTACTGACTTTTTTGGCGGAAATAATCTGTTGACTACGATCGATTTCATAACCTGCTTGTGTCAGGGTATTGAAAAAATTAGAGGTAATATTTTTCTTTTCAAAAGATTTCACCAAATCATAAGGAATACTTGCAACTTCATAACAGATAGGAACTTGATCCGCATAACGTACACGTTCCATCCGGATAATCGTTTGTTCTTTCGATATTTCTAGTTTTTCACACTCTACTTCATTAGGCAAAGTTTTGAGGTAACTTAAAACTTCAGTAGATGGTATTTTTCCCTGTGCAGTGATAATTTCTGTAAAGGAAGTTGTACCACGCATCTTTTCACGTACCCGTCGGCTTGCTACGTAAGTCCCACTTCCCACACGGCGTTCCAAAATCCCTTCCTCTACAAGTGAGGTGACTGCTTGTCGTGCAGTCATACGACTTACTCCAAAGCGCTCAGCCAAATCTCGTTCACTCGGCAAACGCTCACCAATCTTCCAAACTGCTTTTTCAACTTCTTCTTTTATTGCGTCATGAATTCTTATATAATTTGGAACATTGTTTCTTTGCATGGTGTCTCCCTCTGCCTTGTTTTTTATTATTATATACCAATTTCTAACAAAAAACCAGCTATAACAGCTGGTTTACATAATTGGTATAATTATTTTGCAGGAACAGTGATTTCACCATTAATGATTTTTTCTTTAGCAGTTTCCACAGCTTTCCATGCTTCATCAGAAGTATTGTTGCGTGCAAGTGCTACACCTGAGTTTTTCAAGTCATATTTAAGAATTTCACCACCAGGGAATTTTCCATCTTTTGTTTTGTTTGAAACGTCTTTGACAACATTTCCAACTTCTTTAAGTGTCGAAGCTAATACGAAGTTAGATTCTTTACCATCTTTAGATTTGAAATTACCTTCTTCTTCTTGGTCACGGTCAACGCCGATAACCCAAACCTTATCTGCTTCATTTTTAGTTTCGTTAAGAACACGCGCTTCAGTGAATACACCTGTACCTACACCGCCAGCAGCTTGATAGATAATGTCTGCACCACCAGAGTACATTGCTGAAGCAATTGTTTTACCTTTACCAGCATCGTTAAACGAACCCGCATATTGAACGTCAATCTTGATGTTTGGATTAACAGACTTAACACCTTTTTCGAAACCAACTTCAAAAGCTGTAATAATATCTGAAGCAATTCCACCGATGAAACCAACGTGGTCAGTTTTTGTTGTTTTAGCTGCAGCAACCCCAGCAAGGTAAGCTGCTTCTTGGTCAGCAAAAGTAGCTGAAACAACGTTTTCTTGATTTTCAATCACAGAGTCAATAATTGCAAATTTAGTCTCTGGATTGTTCTTAGCAGCTTGTGAAGTTGCTTCTTGGAGGCCAAAACCAATACCAAACACTAAGTCGTATCCCCCAGATACAGCTGAGTTAAAGTTAGCTGTGTAGTCAGAAGCCGTATCAGATTGGAAATAGTTGATACCTTTACCTTGAGAAAGACCATTTTCCTTGCCCCAGGCTTGCATGCCTTCCCAAGCTGACTGGTTGAACGAACGGTCATCAACACCACCAGTATCGGTAATCATCGCTACTTTGAGGTCTGTTTTGGCTTCACCACCTGAAGCTTCTTCACGTCCACGGCAACCTGCCAGAACTGCTACTGATGCAAGTGCAAGAGCACCAACTGCGAAAATACGTTTATTCATGGAAACGTTTTCCTCCAAATATAAAAATTTTTAAAACTCTCGCAAGTAAGAGTTTTTATGTATAAGTTTATTTTAAGTTATTTTGTATATTAATTCAAGCCAAAAAGAAAGATGTGGCGTTTAACCACATCTTTGTTCGGAAATAGCTTTTTTTCTGTCAATTTTAGAAATTTATTCCAATTCTTTAAAGGAATAAGGCAATAATTGACCCACTGAAGTTTCTTTAACTTCGCCTGTTTTTGAAAGAAGATAAACCGGCATATCAGCCTCACAAAATTCAGATACGACTTGACGACACGCACCACAGGGACTAATTGGAGCGACAGTTTCTCCATAAATATACAGACTTGAAAATTCCAAATGATCTTCGGACACAGCCTTAAAAATAGCTGTTCTCTCCGCGCAATTGCTCAAACCAAAGCTCGCATTCTCAATATTACACCCTTGATATACTTTACCTTCCGTAGTTACAAGTGCTGCACCTACAGGAAAATTTGAATAAGGGACGTAAGCATGGCTGCTCGCTTCACGAGCTGCTTCAATAAGTTCCTTAGTAGCTGGCATGGGCAGTTTCACCTTCCATGATTGCGACACCTGAAGAGCAACCCAAACGATTTGCTCCAGCTGCGATCATAGCTTTGGCATCTTCTAGATTACGGATACCACCTGAAGCTTTGACTCCCATATCTGAACCAACAGTTTCACGCATCAATTTTACATCTTCAACTTTAGCACCAGCTGTTGAAAATCCTGTTGAAGTCTTAACAAAATCAGCGCCAGCACGTTGTGCAGCTTGACAAGCTTTGACTTTTTCTTCATTTGTCAAAAGACTTGTTTCGATAATAACTTTCAGGATACGCCCATCCTTAACGGCATTAACCGCTGCAATATCTTCTTCCACTAAATCCCATTTACCGTCTTTAGCTGCGCCAATATTAATAACCATATCAATTTCATCTGCGCCTTTTTTGATTGCATCTGCTGCTTCAAAAGCTTTGACTTCTGACGTATTTGCCCCAAGTGGGAATCCAATGACTGTACATACTTTTGAAACTTCATCCTTAAGTTGTTCAGCAGCAAATGCTACCCAGGTGGGATTTATACAAACACTGGCGAATTCGTATTTTTTTGCTTCATCAACGATAGCTTGGACTTTTTCTTGTGTTGCATCAGCTTTAAGAATTGTGTGGTCAATATATTGATTGATTTTCATTTTTAGGTCTACTCCTAGTTATTTTTTATAGTGCATACTTTAAAGTACGCTTAATTTGTGAACATTAAAAATTTTATTTAGGCCTGCGACTCTTGAGATATAGCATCCCAATAATCGTATAAACCGAAATAAAGATGAGGATAAAAAGTGCTACTTTGAATAAAGTATTGTGAGCAAAGAGATTCATTGCAATAGCAGCAAGTACAGCTGCTGTTACACTTTGGAGAGCTTTTATTCCGTTAGGAATAGGAGGAAGTTCATTTTTCATCAGCGAATTATTTCCAAAATTTCAGGTGCCTGAACCTGTTGGTCAGAAATTTCGATATTATCTTTAAATTCCTCAATCAGGTCAGATGAAATTTCGCGATTACTATAAAGCGTAGCGATAAGGTCACCTTTTTGGACTGCATCACCAACTTTTTTCGCGAGATTAATACCAGCTTCAAAATCGATAGTATCTGTCTTTGTTGCACGTCCTGCGCCTAACTTCATCGCAACAATACCGACGCCCATTGCTTTTTCTTGTGAAATATAACCGTCACGATCAGCCAAAACTTCTACAGTATATGCTACATTTAAATCTGCAGTCAAACGATTGAAAGCTGTTGCATCTCCGTGCTGTGCTTCACACATGGCAAGAAATTTGGCATAAGCTTTTCCATTATCAAGGTTTTCGATGATTTCTGGAACTGTTTTTTCTACACCTGCTAGTGCAAGCATTATTTGAGCAAGCTCTGCGATAAAGTGGCGGAATTTTGAGGTACCTTTTCCATTTAGCGTATTCACAGCTTCCGTAATTTCATTGCGATTACCGATAGCATATCCTAAAGGCTGATTCATGTTAGTCAAAACTGCTACTGTTTCGCGCCCTACAGTCTTTCCTAAGTCAACCATCGTACGAGCTAAGAGGCGTGCATCATCGATATTTTTCATGAAAGCTCCATCCCCAACAGTCACATCTAGCAGTATAGCATTTGAGCCAGAAGCAATTTTCTTAGACATGATAGAGCTTGCAATCAATGGAATAATATCAACTGTGGCTGTTACATCACGAAGCGCGTAGAGGAGTTTGTCTGCTTTCACCAACTCATCAGACTGTCCAATTACAGCGATTCCTGTATCTTTCACTTGGCTGATAAAATCTTCTTCGGTTCTCTCAATTTCAAATCCCGGAATAGATTCTAATTTATCCAATGTTCCCCCTGTATGGCCTAAACCCCGACCAGACATTTTCGCGACAGGAACATCAAAACTCGCAACTAAAGGTGCCAAGATAATCGTTACTTTGTCACCTACACCACCTGTAGAATGTTTGTCTACCTTTATACCAGAAATAGCTGACAAATTAAATTCTTTGCCTGAAGCAACCATGGCCATCGTTAAGTTGGCAGTTTCTTCTGTTGTCATGCCTTTAAAATAAATCGCCATGGCCAAAGCTGCCATTTGATAATCCGGAACTTCACCTGTTGCATAGCCAGAAATAAGCCAATCAATTTCATCTTTCTCAAAGTGGCCGCCATCTCGTTTTTTTTGAATCAGGTCTACCATTCTGTAGGTCATAGTTTCTCCTTATAACTTCTTAAAATGTAATATCCTTTATCTTTAGCGACAACCTCGCAATTACCAAAGACATCCTTCATTTTCTTTTGCGCACTCGGCGCTCCCTGTTTTTTCTGAATAACGATCGTCAAATGCCCAGCATCATTTAAATACTCATAAGCACCAGATAAAATAGCGTGTACCACTTCTTTTCCCGCACGAATAGGAGGATTAGAAATAATAGCGTCGAATTTTCCATCAACATGTTCATATATGTTTGATAAAAAAATATCCTGAACTTCTATATTATTTTTATCTGCATTTTTCTTCGCTAAATCCAGGGCACGGCTATTTACATCTACAAGTGTGGTTTTTAAGTCATATTTCTTTGCTAAAGTTAAAGCCAAAGCACCATAACCACAACCAACATCCAACAAAGTTTTAGCTTCTTCTGGTTGAAAATTCTCCAGTAAAACACGTGAACCATAATCAATAGTGTTTTTAGAAAATACACCTGCATCGGTCATAAAGTAAAGAGGAAGTCCTAAAAGTTCAACCGATAATTCCTGCACGTCATGTGCTAAATCTCGGTTATCTTCATAATACATATTTGTTTTTACCATTACAGTTTATTTTATCACAAAATATTTTATTTTTTCGAGGAAAACCTTTACAGATAGGGAGGAAGTGTTAGAAAACCCTTACATTTTAATATTTCTTTTTTCTTTGTGATATAACTTCTGTCTTTAGGTCCTGCATGCATTTAGAAGGAATCATCATAAATTCGAGTGTTAAACTTGAAACAATAAGAAGTCTCTAGATACAGCTACAAGCAAAATATGCTAAAATATTCTTATGAATAAATTCATCAATTATGATGAAATTTCGCGAGAAACTTGGCAAAATCTCTATCTTTCTTCAATTGTACCTTTGACAAATAAGGAGCTCGATGCCATTCGTTCACTCAATGATGAAATTTCACTCCAAGACGTTATCGATGTATACTTACCTTTAATCTATCTGGTTCGCCTCTACAAGAAGAATATTGAGGATTTGAGCTTTTCTAAGGGTTTATTTTTACAAAAAATTGTTAAAACACCACCCTTAATTATTGGAATATCTGGTTCTGTAGCAGTTGGAAAGTCTACTACGGCACGCCTAGTTCAGCTACTTCTCTCTCGTGAATTTAAAAAATTAAGCGTGGATCTTGTAACAACTGACGGTTTTCTTTATCCTACAGCCGTTTTAGAAGAACGAAACATGTTAGATCGTAAAGGGTTCCCTGAAAGTTATGATATGGAGCACCTCTTAAACTTTCTTTACCGTGTGAAAAACGGAGAAACGTGTGAAATTCCAATTTATTCGCACGAAAATTATGATATCCTCAAAGATCAAACTCAAACCATCGATCAACCTGACATCTTAATTGTCGAAGGAATAAATGTTTTACAAAATCCTCAGAGCGAACATCTGTATGTTAGTGATTTTTATGATTTTTCTATTTATGTTGATGCAGATGAAAATGTGATTGAAAGATGGTATCTGGAACGCTTTGACAGTCTGCTTAAGCTAGCCGAAAATGACCCTCATAATTATTATCACCAATTTACAAAAATGCCTTATGATGAAGTAATGAAGCTAGCACGCCAGACTTGGGCCAATACAAATCTACCTAATTTACGTGACTATATTGAGCCCACACGAAATCGTGCAGAAGTCATCTTGCATAAAACAGATAATCATTACATTGATAAAATTTATTTGAAAAAGTTTTGAAAAAGCATAACATTAATTTACTCTTTAATTAAAAATACTGTTTTTTTGTATCAAACGTTTTTATAATCTATTCTTTTATGATAAAATATTTTAATATTAATTTTTAGGAGGCCCACTTGTCTGATAAACAACTTGAAAAAATTATCGTTCTTGACTATGGTAGTCAATATAACCAATTGATTGCTCGTCGCATTCGTGAAATCGGTGTTTTCTCAGAGCTGATGAGTCATAAAGTCACAGCTCAAGAAATCCGTGAAATTAACCCTTTAGGGATTGTACTTTCCGGGGGTCCTAACTCTGTTTACGACGAAGGTTCATTTGATATTGATCCTGAAATTTTCGAACTTGGATTACCTATTTTAGGTATCTGCTATGGTATGCAACTAATTAGTCACAAATTAGGTGGTAAAGTTGAGAGTGCTTCTGAAAGCGAATACGGGGTTGCACCTATTGAGCTTAAAGCAAAATCTGAACTTTTCGCTCACACTCCTGAAACACAAGATGTTCTCATGAGCCACGGTGACCGCGTTGTTGAAATCCCAGAAGGCTTCCATGTCGTGGCTACTTCTCCAAATAGCCCATTTGCAGCAGTTGAAAATACAGAACGTAATATTTATGGTATACAATTCCACCCTGAAGTACGTCACTCTGTATACGGAACAGATATGCTCCGCAACTTTGCTTTAAATATTTGTGGTGCTAAAGGTGATTGGTCAATGGAAAGCTTCATTGACATGCAAATTGAAAAAATCCGCGAACAAGTGGGTGATAAAAAAGTCTTGCTTGGTCTCTCTGGTGGTGTAGACTCATCTGTAGTTGGAGTACTTTTACAACGTGCGATCGGTGACCAATTGACTTCAATCTTCGTGGACCATGGTTTCCTTCGTAAGGGCGAAGGTGATCAAGTAATGAACATGTTGGGAGACAAATTTGGCTTAAATATTATTCGTGTTAATGCTGAAGAACGTTTCATGAATAAGTTGGCTGGTGTTTCTGACCCAGAGAAAAAACGTAAAATTATTGGTAATGAATTTGTTTACGTCTTTGATGATGAAGCTTCTAAACTTAAAGATGTTAAATTCCTCGCTCAAGGTACACTTTACACAGACGTCATTGAGTCAGGAACAGATACTGCTCAAACGATTAAATCACACCACAATGTGGGGGGATTGCCTGAAGACATGCAGTTTGAATTGATTGAACCATTAAACACGCTCTTTAAAGATGAAGTACGTGCCCTTGGTACAGAACTTGGCATGCCTGATGAAATTGTGTGGCGCCAACCGTTCCCTGGCCCCGGTCTTGCTATTCGTGTTATGGGTGACCTAACACCTGAAAAAATTGCGGTTGTCCGTGATTCAGATGCAATTCTTCGTGAGGAAATTGCTGCTGCTGGTTTAGACCGCGATGTGTGGCAATATTTCACTGTGAACACCGGTGTTCGTTCAGTCGGTGTAATGGGGGATATTCGTACTTACGATTATACACTTGCTATACGTGCCATCACTTCTATCGATGGTATGACAGCTGAGTTTGCTAAACTTCCATGGGATGTATTACAGAAAATCTCAGTACGAATCGTTAATGAGGTGGATCACATCAACCGCGTCGTCTACGATATTACCTCTAAACCACCTGCAACTGTTGAGTGGGAATAATCGTTAGGTAAAATAGCTAAAATAAAAATCAAAAATCGCTCAACAGAGCGGTTTTTATTTTGTCTAAATCGTTAAAAAAACACTGATTTTGAAATAATTTGGCACAAATTTGGCACAAAAAAAAGCCAGGCCAAACGACCGGACATTATATTTTTGAAATTTTTGAATATGTTTGACACAAACTAGTTTCTGCCAAAGTATTTATTTTAAATTTTTACAAAAGAATCCCCCAACCTTATTGCTGGAGGATAGAGTTTATTATTTTTTACACTGTTATTATAACACCAAGAAAGCGTTATCGCAAGTGTTAAATATATCTAATTCACCCAAGGGGAGGTAACCCAAGCTCTCTTAAACTTTTTCAAGCTCAAACAGAGGATTTTTAGGAATTTCTTGCTTTTTGACTTCTTTCCAGCTCAAAACTCCTTTTTTCTTATTCGTGACTACTTTTAAATAATCATAATGTTTTAAACTATATTTTGCTGTTAGCTTTATTTCTTGCGATTTACCTTTTTCATCAAATCCAACAACGGAATATTTATATTTTGTAACATGACCATTATCCGATCTTTTCATTTCTATTTTCTCATCTTCATGAATTTTAACGAATAAATTCTTGCCACCATGCTCTAAATTATGCCATACAGAATTTCCAACTATTAAAACAATAATTGCAACCAGTCCACATACAACTCTTTTCATTATAAAATCCTTTAACTTATTTTCCTGTAAAAACTATTATATAATGCTTTGACTTTTTTTTTAAGAAAAACGACTCAGAATTCAGAAAAGTATTTTATAAAAAAGCTTTCCTTGAAAGAAAGCTTTTTTTACTTATTTGACAACCATAACGTTACAACGTGCATGATCAATAACGTATGCAGTTGTAGATCCGACTAACAGGCGGTCAAAAGCTCCTTTACCCGTTACTCCAATAACGATCAAATCAATATCGTTTGCTTGAGCAAAATCAACGATTTCTTTTTTGGGTGACCCTTCTACACGATAAGTTTTAAATTCGACCTGTTTCTTAATAATTTCAGAAGCTCTTTCAACGATTGCCCGTGATTGTTCTTCTAAATTTTCAAGAATAAGAGGTACCCCATAAGCTGAACCGTAAAGTCTCACATCGTCTTTGACATGCAAAACAAATAACGATGTTTCATTGCGTGCTGCAATTTTTACTGCTTCACGTACTGCTTTATCAGATTGTTCTGAACCATCAACAGCGACCAGAATGTTTTTGTATTTTTCTCTCATATAAAGCCTCCCTTTTCTAAAATTATCAATTTATTCCTCTATAATTATATTTTAAATTAAAAAGAGAGAAAAAGATAATAATATGATTGGAAAATTAAAGAAAAATTTAGTTTTCACTCCACTGAGTCGCACTACGAGGTGGGACGAGTAATTTCAAAGGTATTTCCTAAACTTGTATACGCTCTCCCTGACAAGCGCGCTACAGGGTCAAGTTCTTGAGCATTAATATAAAACTTTTCTTCATCTATAACAGCATCATCAATAAGGATGTTTTTTACTTCTAAGAGCATTAAATGGCTTGTTTTTCCTACGGAAATATGCTGATGAAGTACAACCTCTAAACGTGCTTTAGCATTTTTTATAGCAGGTACTTTCACTTCTTCAGATTCTGTAATTTTAATTCCAAACTTTTCAATTTCACTTTCGGCAGCAGTTAGAGGCGCTGAAGTTTGATTCATAGCTTCAACATTATCCATATTGATCAGATGAATAACACCTTCCTTGGTTTCCAAAAGGTTTCTCACAGAATCTTTCATCTCTGTCATAGCAATGGATACAATAACTGGCTCTTTCGATACTACATTAAAAAAGCTAAAGGGTGCTGCATTGACAAGCCCAGTAGAATTTTGGGTAGTCAACCACGCAATTGGCCGTGGAATAACAAGTCCTGAAATTAATTTGTAAGCATCAGTACTGCTCATATCTTTTGGTTTAAATACTTTCATTTTTTCTCCCTATACGACGATCTTGAATTTTTTTCATGGTCCACAGTGGTTCTAATTTTCTATCTCGAAAAGCATCTGACGTATCTAAGCGACGTAATGCAGCTGCAGTTCGTGCCTTGTCCGCTTCTTCTCCCGGGAAGAGATGTGGAGGTAAACTTAGTGTAAGTCCTGCTTCATCAGGAGTCTCATCTATCCAAAAGCCAGAAGTCGCGCGTGCTTCTTCATAACTGTCAATCTTGGCTTGTCCAGAACGTACCATATCTAAAGCTGCAATACCTGGTGTATCTGTAGCGATTTCGAAAAGCACACCAGGTGCCACTTTCACATATTCACTAGAGAAATAAAAACGTTCTACCAATCCCGTGTGAGGTATCATATAAGACTTGACCCGGTCACTCCAATATCGCAGTGCATCGGGATGAGGTGTACGAAATGCGACATGGTGAATCGTGCCATAGCCTTGATATGCTCGCTGAGATTCTTTATCTTGCTCAATGATAATTGAGGATCCATTACCGCCATCTGCTACTTCAAAAAGTGTGAACCTTTCTTCGCTCGCACTCCTGCGAAATCCAAAAACTTCTTCGAGTATCTGGTAGTGAGTATTTACTTCTGAAAGCTTAATAAACACAGGTCCCAAACCTACAATAGCATGCTTAGCTTCTACATTTGAAAGCTTCCAAGGTTTACCTGGCGCAAGAACACCTCGATTTTTTTCATCAGAAATCAATTGGTACCGTTGACCATCAAAATCCTCAAACTCTAAATATTTTTTACCAAAACGTTCAGCCACTGAACCATGTGGCACACCCGCTACATCAAATCTTTGATACCAGTATTCCAAAGACATATCCTGGTCCACACGAAATGAAATACGGTCAATGCTATTGATACCGTGACCCCCATAACCAATTCCAGGGAAATCAAAGAAGGTGATGCCCGTCCCCGGACTTCCCTCTTCATCCGAAAAGTAAAGATGGTAGGTTTCATAGTCATCCTGATTAACAGTAAGTTTGGCTAGTCGTAGTCCTAAAATATTTGTAAAAAAATCATACGTCTTCTGGGCATTTGAAGTAATCGCTGTAACATGGTGTATTCCTCCCAGCGTAAATTCCGAATTTTGTTTTGTCATACTCATTTCCCTTAAATTAATGTTTACAGTTGTAAATTTTATATTCATTATATCATCTCTTGCGTGATTTACAAGAAACTTGCATTAAAAAATGTCTCCCTCAGAGACACTTTTTCTAGATTTTAAAATAATTTAAGAGAAGCTGACAAAAATACAGTTCAGTAATGCTTCCCGTCACTTGCTCTTGCTTTATCTTTTTAAGGAGCTCGTTAAGCACTTTTTCTTTTTTATAAGAAGATATTGTAGCAATACCTTTTTGTAAAAGCTCTTGTTCTTCAGATATAGGGATAGTATTCACTCTTTCTAAAAGAGCAATAACCCTAGAAGCTTGATTGCTTAAACTGGCATGTCGCGTAATATTGCTGAAAATTTCTTCTAAATATTTGGCTGTTGTAATACATACAGATTTTCCCATCATATCTTTTAAATTTGATTGTATTGCGGCTTGCTCCCAGATGTTTAAAATCCGCGCGGATGCTGAAGTGAACAACAAGCTAAACTGGGAGATTTCCTCCGTTCGTAAATAGAAAATATAAGCCAAATGCAGAGTATATGCCAAATGATAAAGCTCAGAGTGATTTAAAGGGGAATCTTTTGTTTTTAAAGAAGAATAGTTTGCATTGATAAATTCAAAATGAAGCTTTAATAAGCAGACGATAATGTCCCTGATTTTTTCATCATTTGAAGCTAGTGGTACAAATAAACTGGCTTGTATTGCTGAGCGCTGCAACCAAAAAGTTGTATCCCCTTGAAATAAAAGACAATGCTTAGTCTTTTCTTGCTCTTCCAAGTAGTCCACCAGTTTATTTTTAAAGGCTCTTTGAAACACCATTGTCCATTCAGGATTTATTTCTTCACTCAGCGTTTCGATTCGAAAAATTGTTTTTCGACTTTCCATCGACAACCTGATTGTATGCATTCTCTTCTTCCTTCCTGTAAATTATTCCCATATTTTTAAACGGGAAATTTCTTTCAGACTTTCTGAAAAATTATCTGTCAGTATAGTTACATGTCCCATTTTTCTATCAACCTTCGCTTCCAACTTGCCATAATCATGGAAATGCCAATTGGGACATTCATGCGCTAATTGTTCCGTTTTGGGCACATGCTGTCCAAGAATATTAAGCATAATAGCATTTTTCAAAAGTCGAGGTTGCGGTAATTCCTCACCGAGAATTCCCTTGATATGTAAGTCAAATTGTGAAAAATCACACGCCTCTATTGTATAGTGTCCCGAGTTATGGGGACGTGGGGCAAGTTCATTTACATAAATCTCACCCGATGCTGTCAAAAACATTTCTACACAAAGTGTGCCTGAAAGTTGGAGCTCTTTAGCTATCGCCAGTGCTAAATCTTTGGCTTTCTCGCTTACCTCAAAAGGTACAGGGGCAGGAGCAATCGTACGGTGCAAGATATTATTAATATGTTCATTTTGACAAAGGGGAAAGGTCACAAATTCCTTACCGTTCCCACTAATAATTAAAGAAATCTCACAATCAAAATCAACAAAGTCCTCCAGTACACATTCCGCATTCTCTGCTAACTTCATCGCTTCTGTCAGGTCCTCATCAGATTTCAAAACAACTTGACCGTGACCATCATAGCCGCCCGTTGTTGTTTTCAATACTTGTTTTTTGGTGACTTGCTCTGGAAGATTTTGAGCTTTTTTCACAAGTTTCCACGGGGCTATTTTCACGCCACATTGTTCTAGAAACTCTTTTTCTAATTGTCGATTTTGCGTGATTTCTAGTAATCGAATGCCTTGCGGAATAGCGACACAGGCATCAAGCTGATGCAAAGCACTTGCTGAGACATTTTCAAATTCATAGGTTATCAGGTCACAAGCATAAGCTAGCTTAAGAAGCGCATCAACATCATCATATTCTGCAATGATTAACTCATCCGAACACTTTGCTGCGGAACAGTTCGGATTGGGATCGAGTGTAATCACTTTATGGCCCATATATTGTGCAGAAATAGCCATCATCTGGCCCAACTGCCCTCCACCGATAATTCCAATTGTTTTTTTCTTATGTTGCATATTCTTATTATAGGCCATTTTTCTTTATTCTCCCTATTCTTTTCGGATAGTTTAAAAAATAAATCCGTATATCATCCGGATTTTCGTTTAATTAAATCAAAAACTTTTTACAAATATTACGCTCGTTTTTAAATTAAAAGTTCACAATAACTCTTTAGTTGAAGAGACTGATATATCGGCTGCATCTTTTCTATATTTTTTCAATTTTTCCGCCAAGCTTCTATCAGCAAGTCCCAAAATCTGAACAGCATAAAGTGCTGCATTTTTAGCACCAGCAGTCCCTATAGCCATACTAGCAACGGGGACACCACCTGGCATCTGGACAATGGAATAAAGACTATCTAGTCCAGATAGGGCCCGTGACTGAATAGGTACGCCAATAACAGGCAACGTCGTCATTGCAGCAACCATTCCAGGTAAATGCGCCGCACCTCCAGCTCCGGCAATTATGAGCTTATAGCCTTGTTGCTCTGCATTTTTCGCAAAATCCATCATAAATTCTGGCGTCCGATGAGCGGAGACAACCTTTTTATCAAAAGCTACACCAAATTCTTCCAATATATGGGCTGTTTGTTTCATTGTTTCCCAATCTGAAAGTGATCCCATAATAACTGCAACATCTGCCATCTTTATACTCCTTTATTTCCAATATCTTTACGATAAAACATTCCTGTATTGTCTAATTTGTCTAATTTCTCGTAAAGTGATTGTTGAATACTTTTTATTTCTTTGCCTGTTTCGGTTACCATGTAAATGCGTCCACCATTTGAGAAGTACTGTCCATCTTTTTTAATAACTCCGGCATAAAAACAGTTCAACTCCTGCATATCCGGCAACACAACACTCTCTGTTGAAGTTTCAGGATAGCCCTGATTTGCTACCACAACCCCTAAGGTAACTTCTTCAGTATTACAGGTCAAATTGGGCTCTCGTCCTTGTAGAATATCCAATATATTTTCAAAAAAATCACTAGTAATTGTTTCTAAAACCACTTGCGTTTCTGGGTCACCAAAGCGAGCGTTAAATTCAATCGTTTTTACTCCTTCAGTGGTCCGTATTAAACCTGCATAAAGCACGCCCGTAAAAGAGTTCCTCTCTAATTCTAAACCTTCCACCGTTGGTTTAACAATTTTTTCTATGGCTTCCTGTACCACATACTCTGGGATATGAGGCACAGGAGAATAGGCTCCCATTCCACCGGTATTTGGTCCCCGATCCTCATCAAAGGCACGTTTATGATCTTGCGCAATAGGTAACGGATAAATCTTTCCTTCATGGACTAAGCTGAAAAGTGAAAATTCTTCACCATCAAGATATTCTTCTACCACAACTTTTGCTGCATTTGTCTGGAAAATATCTCTTAAAGCAGCTCTTGCATCTTCTAAATCCATGGCAACTGTGACACCCTTACCCGCAGCTAAGCCATCTGCTTTGATAACGATAGGTGCACCTTTTGTCTCTACATAATTTAGAGCATTAGCTAAATCCGTGAAACTCTCATAGTCTGCCGTGGGTACGCCGTATTTTTTCATTATTGACTTGGCAAAAGTTTTACTGCCTTCGATTTGAGCAGCCTCTGCTCTCGGGCCAAATATAAGGAGCCCCTCATCTATGAAAACATCCACAATGCCGTTCATTAATGCTGTTTCTGGACCAACAAAAGTCAAGTCTACTTTTTCTTTCTTCGCAAATTCTACCAATAAATGATTTTCAAGTTCGGAAATAGCTACATTTTCCAGCTTTTCCTCCACCATACCCACATTTCCTGGGCAAATAAAAACTTTGTCTACTTTTTCACTTTTTGCAAACTTTCGTGCAAGTGCATGTTCACGCCCACCTGAGCCAACAACTAAAACCCTCATATTTCCTCACTTTCTTCTCACTTCTATCTTAAGATATTTAGAGAAAAAGAAAAAGCCCCAAGGGGCTTTTATAAATATATTCTTATTCCATTGTTCGGAATTATCAAGCAAGGACAGGTAGAGAAGGTATTTCTAATAAATCTTCGATGACACAATCTGGTGTTAAATCTTTTTGCACCTCTAAGTGTTTAGGATTATACCAAATTGTTTTAATACCTGCATTTTTTCCGCCTAGGATATCCGTAGCTAAGGTATCACCAACAATCGCAAAATCTTTGTCCGCAGCATCATCGATGTGTTCAAATACATAATCAAAGAATTCTTTTGATGGTTTGTGTTTACCAATTTCTTCACTGATAAAGATTTCTTTGAAATATCCGGCAATGCCAGACTCTAAAATTCGTGGACGTGAAACTTTTGAAGTCCCATTACTAACAATGTACATTTCTGTAGCTTCTTGCGCCAAGCAATCCAAAAGTTCCATCGCGTGGTCCATCAATTCATGACCTTGAGCCAAGTGAAGTTGATAAGCTGCATCAACAGCCGATGCATCGTAAGCTTCCTTAACTCCCAAAGCTGTAAAAGCATTAGCAAAACGTGTAGAAAGAAGCTCTTCACGACTGATTTCTCCTGCTTCATGACTTCGCCAAAGGGCTTTATTTTCACGTGAGTAGAGGGCTCTGTTTTCTTTTGTATCTTTAATATGGTATTGCTCAAAGATTTTGCCTAAAGCCATGTACTCTGCCTTATCAAAATCAAGAAGTGTGTTGTCTATGTCAAAAAGTAATACAGTCATTTCATCTCTTTCTAAAAATTTATGATAGCTCTAGTGTACAGATTTCATAGCATTTTTTCAACAAAAGAGTCCTTACTACTTTTATGAGTTAGCTAATAAAGCAATTGACTGATATGGAGCTAGTGTCTCTGATGTATATGAATCGTAATTATTAACGAAAATTTCCGAATTCTCGAAACCTTGCGGCAAGCTAAAGTTCACGCTATGATTTGCAAAATTGTTTAGCACGAGCAAACGACGGTCTTTATATTCACGTACAAACGCATAGATATGCTCTGATTCTTTTAGTGCCGCCTTGTAATCTCCATCAGAAATAATTTTTTCGGTTTTCCGCAAACGGATCATTTCTTTGTAAAAATTATAAATTTCACCGTTCTTATCTTTTTTCAAATTAATATCAGTATGCTTACCTACCTTCAACCATGGTTCTCCTTTGGTAAACCCCGCATTTGCGCTATCGTCCCATTGCATTGGAGTTCTTGAATTATCACGTGACTTACTACTGATTACTTCAAAAGCTTCTGCTTCTGTTTTTCCTTGTTTCAAGAGTCTTTCGTACGCATTTAAAGCTTCTACATCTTGATAATCGGTAACATACTCATAATCAGGATCGATCATACCAATTTCTTCTCCCATATAAATAAACGGTGTCCCACGGCTAAGGTGAATCGAAGCAGCTAGCATTGTAGCTCCTTTTATACGGAACTTTTTCACATCCACAAAACGGTTAAGTGCTCGAGGTTGATCATGATTATTCCAAAATGTAGCATTCCAGCCACCGCCTTGGGCCATCTTTTCGCCCCATTCATGGAAAAGCTCCTTGAGCGCTTGAAAGTCAAAGGGAACTTTGGTCCATTTATCACCATCTTTGTAATCTGTTTTTAGATGATGGAAATTAAAAACCATACTGAGTTCTTTTCGCTCCGGTTGTGTATAGAGAATACTGTTTTCGATTGACGTTGAACTCATTTCTCCCACAGTTATGGCATGCTCATCTTGGCCAAAAGTGGCAGCATTGAGCATTTTCAGATAATCATGCGTGATTGGTTTATCTGTATACTCAAATTTCCCTTCAAATTCTGGATTGTTTTTAAGTATTTCGTCTTTTCCAATAACATTAATCACATCAAAGCGAAAGCCTGAAATACCTTTAGTACGCCAAAAATTGACGACTTCAAACAGTTCCTGGCGGACATGAGGATTACGCCAATTTAAATCGGCTTGGGTAATATCATAAAGGTGCAGATAATATTTACCTGTATTACCAAATGGTGCCCAAGCATTACCACCAAATTTTGACACCCAATCTGTAGGTTCATCTCTCAAAATGAAGAAATCTTGATAATATTTATCACCCGCAAGGGCTTTTTTAAACCATTCGTGTTCTGTTGAAACATGATTCAAAACCATGTCCAGCATAAATTCAATACCTAGTTCTTTACCATGCGCTACCATTTGGTCAAAATCTTTAAAATCGCCAAATACTGGATCTATATTAGTATAGTCAGAAATATCATAACCATTATCTTTTTGCGGACTGGGATAAAAAGGATTAAGCCAAACCATATCAATTCCTAATTCCGCCAAATAAGGTAACTTCTCTGTTACTCCTCTGAGATCTCCAATACCATTTCCTGTCGTGTCTAAAAATGATTTTGGATAAATCTGATAGATGACTTTTTCACTCAATGTCATAGTTTTTTTCCTTTTATTTCTTATTTATTTACGGCTGATTTAAAGACATTTTTCTTTTCAAGGCCTGTTCCCATTGTATCTGAGTCTTTGAAGCCAAAGAACCAAACCAATGTCATAGATACAGCTATACACACGGCTGTCGCAATCCAAAAATAGATAAAGTTATTAGGGTTTCCCGCAGCATGAGTCAAAGGATTTGTCGTTGCAGCAAAGTTAGGGAAACCAATAAGTGACCCTGAGAAACCATACATATGCAGGTCAAATAAGCCAGCAACCGCTGCGCCTGCAGCTGCACCAATCGAACTCATAATGAAAACACGAATGTATTTCAAGTTAATCCCATACATAGCTGGCTCAGTCACCCCACAAAAAGCCGAAATTGCTGCTGGTAAAGCTAATCCTTTAAGACTTTGTTGGCGTGTTTTGAGAAAGACAGCTAGAGCGCCAGCACCTTGTGCCAACATCGTAAAGGAAACAATCATGTTAATATTTGATTCTCCTGTTGTTACAATTTGTTGAGTCAAGATAGGAATAACCAACCAATGGAGACCAAAGATAACGAGAACTTGGTAAAGTCCACCAATAATTGCTCCTGCTATAGTGAGATTAAGGTTAATCAACCCTGTAATAACTGAAGCAAGTGCAGAGGAAACAATACTAATTACAGGTCCTACCAACAAAAGCACTAATGAAGCCACGACAAAGAAAGTAATCATCGGTACAAAGATCGAACGAAGTGCTAAAGGCATGTGTTTCTTAAGCCAGGCACCGATTGGTTTAGCCATCCAAGCTGCTACAATTATCGGGAAAATAGTATAAGCATAATTTGGTAGACTAACAGGAATATTAAAATAACTTGTATTAAAAGTTACGCCAAATAATTCCATAACGACTGGTGCTTTCCCGGCTACAATCTCTCCTTTTTCAATAACATTAGGTGCTGCAACTAAGCCTTGTAAAGCAGGGTGAATCATAAATCCACCAACTGCAGCTACGACAAATGGGTCTGAGCCTAACTGTTTGGCAGCAGCATAACCGACCAAGACAGGAAGGAAGTAGAATGGCGCCATCGCCATAGTCGAAATAATAATATAAGTCGGATCTGTCGGACTAATAAGTTCAAAAATATGGTTTCCTTTAACAAACATGTTAAGAATCCCGTTAATCATACCGCCAGCAGCTAATAAACCAATAATCGGCATCATTGAACCCGTAATTGTTCCAACTACAACTTGAAAAGCGCGAATGATTGGATTTTTAGAAACTTTTGTTTCCTCGACTTCTTCACTACTTTCGCCATCCACTACACGACTCCCCAGCTGGGCAACAATTTCGTCATAGACATCCTCAACAGCTTGACCAATAACGACTTGGTACTGCCCCAGATTTGCATTGTAGACAACCCCGGCTACACCATCCATTGCTTCAAGTTTTTCATTGTCTGCTTTTTCTTTATCGACTAAATAGAATCGTAAGCGTGTGATACAGTGAATCACCTTTGTGATATTTTCCTCACCACCAACAGCAGCAATAATTTCGGTTGCTAATTTTTTGTAATCTGCCATGTTTTCTCCTTTTTATTTTGCAGTTGCTTGGCCCAACATATCACCTGCTTGAGTAATTCCTTTTTTTACGATAAGACTATCGAGCTTTTCATTTGTATTTGTAATTAAAACCATACTCGTAAGTGGTAAACCCGCTGCTTCCACTTCTTTCCAATTTACTTGCCCCAGAGCATCGCCGCCGTCGACCCTATCGCCCACCTTAACCCTAATCTGAAAAGGTTGTCCATTTAAACTTACTGTATCAATTCCTAGATGAAGCAACACTTCTAAACCATCTGCTCGCGTGAAGCCGATAGCATGTCCTTGTACTAAACTAACTTCTCCTGCTACTGGACTGACAATATCATTACTCGTGGGTTCAATAGCATAACCATCCCCCATAACTTTTTTGGCAAATACAGGGTCGGAAACCTTTTCTAAATCAATAACTGTACCCGCTAAAGGTGCATAAAGGTTGTTGTCCTCACTCACACTTTTTTTCTTTCCAAAACCAAACATTTTTATTCTCCTTTAATAAAAACAAATTGCAACTTGTACGTACAAGTTTATAATAGCAAAATGAAAGCGGTTTTGCAAGCGGTTATATTTTCACTTTAACTTAAAGTGCTTTTTTGTTACACTTAGGTTATGAAAAAGTACGAAATTATTCTTCGGGATTTGGAGAAAAAAATTCATGAAGGAAGATATCCCGAAAATGAGCTCTTGCCCAGTGAAAACCAGCTTACAGTGCTCTATCAAACAAGCCGGGCAACGGTAAGACAAGCACTAAAAATATTGGAAGAAAATGGGATTATTCAACGCCGTCATGGTTTTGGTTCTATTGTCATCCCCAGAGAGAGACTGATGTTTCCCATCTCAGGTTTAACTTCTTTCAAAGAACTCAAAGATTCTTTAAACTTCAGCTCAACTACAGAAATATTAATTTTTGAAAAAATAACTGTAGATAAAGAACTCTCAGAACTTTCTTTTTTTGAAGAAGGCACTCAAGCTTTTCATATCCTCCGTCGACGTAATATTGATGAACAATTTGTTATCCTAGACCGCGATTATATTTTAGCTTCTGCAGCACCTGATATGAGCAGAGAAAAAGTGAAATCTTCTCTTTATGCTTATCTTGAAGATCAAGTTCATCTTGATATCTCATATGCCCAAAAGGAAATTACAATTGATTTTGTCAATGATGAAGATAAAACATACCTTGATTTGAACCCCAAAGATCGTCATGTCGTAAGTGTGCGGAGTCATGTTTACCTCGCCAATAATAATGTTTTTCAATATACGGAAAGCCGACATCAGGTGGATAAGTTCCGTTTCACTGAGTTTTCGAGACGGCAAAAACATTGATCAAACAACTGATTCTTCTCCAAAGATTTTAACTTTACTTAAAGATAAAAAGCGAAAAAACCCTATCTTAGATAGAGTTTTTCGCTTTTTATCAGTGACGGAAGTGTCTCACATCAGTGAAGACCATTGTAATACCGTACTTGTCGCATGCTTCAATGACTTCTTGATCACGAACAGAACCACCCGGTTGGACAATTGCTTTGATACCAGATTTGGCAATCTCATCAATATTATCTGCAAAGGGGAAGAAGGCATCAGAAGCAAGAACAGCATGGTCTAATCCTTTATCCTGCGCTGCTTCAATGGCTATTTTCACCGAAGCTACACGGTTGGTTTGGCCAGGTCCCACGCCGAGTGTTTGATGTTCATTTGTGACAATGATACCGTTGGACTTCACATATTTGACCGCTTTCCATGCAAATTTTAGCGCCTCCCATTGTTTTGAGTCTGGTTGGGCTTGCGTTGCTACGGTCCAACTTTCTGATTGTTCATTAACAATATCTTGCTCTTGTACCAAAACTCCGCCAAGTACTCCAGTAATCATCGCTTCTTTTTCTGATGCTGCGATTTGTTCAAAATCAAGCGTAAGCAAACGGATATTTTTCTTTTTCGTCAAAATTGCCAAAGCTTCATCAGAAAATGCTGGTGCAATAATGATTTCCAAAAATATTTTGCTCATTTTATCAGCTGTTTTTTGGTCGACTGGGCGATTTAAAACGACAATTCCTCCAAAGATAGAGACTGGATCGGCTTCGTAAGCGTAATCCCAAGCTTGCTCAATCGTTTCCGCTTGACCAATGCCGCAAGGGTTCATATGCTTCAACGCCACAACAGTCGATTTCTCCGTAAAATCACGCGCAATTTGCAAGGCTGCGTCTGCATCACGCACATTGTTGTACGATAATTCCTTACCATGTAATTGCACACTTTGACTTATTGAATAAGCAGTGGGAAGTGCATTTTCATAAAAATCTGCATTTTGTTGTGGGTTTTCACCATAACGCATACCTTGTTTTAAATCATAGGTCAGTGTCAGTTTTTCAGGTTTTTCCTCTTGTTCAGAAAACTTTTCTGTTAAGTATTGTGCAATGAGTGCATCATAAGCAGCAGTATGTCGAAACACCTTGGCAGCCAAGCGTTGACGAAGTTCTAAGCTAGTTTCACCAGCTTTTTCGAATTCTTCGAGAACTGCAGCATAATCTGTTGGATCAACAAGAACAGTAACATCTGCATGATTCTTAGCTGCAGAACGTAACATCGATGGACCACCAATATCAATATTTTCAACAATTGTTTGATGATCAGCTCCTGATAAGAGAGTCTCTTTGAAGGGGTAAAGGTTAACAACAACCAAATCAATGGGTGTAATATTGTGCTCTTCCAGGGCAGCTAAATGGCTGTCCATGTCACGTCGGGCCAACAGTCCACCATGAATCATTGGATGCAATGTTTTTACACGACCATCCAACATTTCTGGGAAATGCGTCACTTCTTCAATCCCTAAAGTTGCAATACCCGCTTCGTCCAAGGTATTTTTTGTTCCACCAGTCGAGATTATTTCAAAGTCAAGTTTATTTAAAGACTCAGCTAATTCAATAATTCCGTTTTTATCCGACACACTGATAAGCGCACGTTTAGTCATTTATATTCCTTTTCTCTTCTAAATTTATAATAGCTGTTACTATTTTTTGATAAGCTCTTGCACTACTTTTATATACAATTCATGCTCTGCTTGATGTAGTTTTTGTTCGTACTTATTGAGTTCTGGAAGATAATCAAGCTCCTGCTGAGCTAAAATTTCTCCTGTATCAACCCCGGAATCCACCCAATGAACTGTAATGCCTAAACCTTCTTGAGCCTGCCAGGATTCTTCTAAAGCATGAGCTGATCCAGCAAAAGCTGGCAAATATGATGGATGGATATTAATAATCCTTCCTTCATAAGCTTGCAAAAGTGTGGGACCAACAATTTTCATATAACCAGCAAGACAAACTAAATCAATCTGATATTCATGGAGCAAAGCAACTAAGGCTTCTTCATAACTCTGCTTATCAGTAAAAGATTTTAACGTAAAGCTGACGGCAGGTACATTGAGCTGCTGAGCTCTTTGTAGAACATAAGCCTCAGATTTATCCGCGAATAAGAGCTGAATTTCAGTAGGAAAGGCTTGAGCTAGGGCTTCAAAATTGGAACCTGATCCAGAGGCAAAAACGGCAATCCTCATTTTATAATTACCGCTTGGTTCACACGAGGCGTAATCTTACCGATTTCAAAGCATTTTACTTTTTGCTTCACTTCTTCAACCTTTTCCGGGGCGACCGCGAGGACCATGCCAATTCCCATATTGAAAATTTGGAACATTTCGTCATGAGGAACTTGTCCGTATTTCTCCAACGCTTGGAAAATAGGCAATATCTCCCAGCTACCTTCCATGATTTCTGCTGTTAAATGATCAGCAAACATACGCGGAAGATTTTCGTAAAAACCGCCTCCAGTAATGTGCGATATCCCTTTAATCATGCTGTCCTTTATGAGTGGTAAGAGCTCTTGAACATAAATATGAGTGGGTTCAAGCAACTCTTCTCCCAGTGGACGTTCCAGTTCAGGAAGAATTTCTTGTTTATCGAAATCTTTAAAGATTTTCCGAACGAGTGAGTAACCATTCGAATGAATTCCAGAAGATGGAAGACCTAATAAGATATCTCCTACTTCAACATTCTTTGAGCCATCAATAAGAGCTGACTTTTCGGCAATACCGACAGCAAAACCTGCAAGGTCATAATCATCTGGTTCATACATATCTGGCATCTCTGCTGTTTCGCCACCAATCAAGGCTGCTCCTGACAGTAAGCATCCTTGGGCCACACCTGCCACCACTTTTTCGAGCTTTTCCGGATGATTTCTCCCGGTAGCAATATAATCGAGAAAGTAGAGAGGTTCAGCTCCTGCTGCTATTATGTCATTGACACACATAGCTACACAATCAATTCCTATCGTGTCATGTTTATCTGCTTCGATAGCCAACATTAGCTTTGTACCTACTCCGTCAGTTCCCGAGATAAGCACAGGCTCCTTAACATCAAGACTTGAGAGATCAAAAGCTGCCCCAAATCCACCAAGTCCACCAAGCACACCTAGCCTCTTCGTTTTTTCGGCGTGTTTTTTTATACGGTCCACAACTTGGTAACCTGCTTCAACATCAACACCGGCCTTTGCATAAGCATTTTTAGACATTTTTTCCTCCTAAAGATTTCAGGTAATTTTCTTCATAGTCGTAAAGTGGCGTCGGATATATACCGTCAAAGTAAGACAGACAGATATTATCGTGTCCAATAGCTTCAACTAGCCCTTCTTGACTTAGAAAAGTTAGACTATCTGCTTCAATAATTTGGCAAATTTCGTCAACAGAGTGCTCAGCTGCAATCAACTCTTCTCGCTTTTGGATATCAATACCATAAAAGCATGGATAAGCAAGTGGTGGGCTCGCAATTACAACGTGTACTTCCGCAGCGCCAGCATCTTTAAGTAAACGTACAATTCTTCTGCTCGTCGTTCCTCGCACAATAGAATCGTCCACCATAATAACTTTTTTCCCTTCGACTACACTCGAAACAGCCGAGAGTTTCATCCGTACACCCTGTTCTCTTAATTCTTGTGTAGGCTGAATAAATGTACGGGCAACATATTGATTTTTAATCAGGCCCATTTCGTAAGGCAAGCCAGATTCTTCCGCATACCCTGATGCTGCAGAGAGCGACGAGTTAGGCACTCCAATAACAATATCTGCATCTACTTGCGCCTCACGTGCTAGGATACGTCCTGATTGTTTACGTGCTGTATGGACGTTGACACCTGCAATAACACTGTCCGGTCGTGCAAAGTAAATATACTCCATTGAACAGATTTGGGTATTGGTCTTATCTGTAAACTGCTCAACATGTAAGCCTTGATCATTTATTTGGATAATCTGACCAGGTTTAACCTCCTGAACAAACTCCGCACCTATAACATCAAAGGCACAGGTTTCACTGGCTACAACAAGCGCTCCGTTAGCCATTTTCCCTATAGATAAAGGTCGGAAGCCATTGGGATCGAGAGCTGCAATCATAGAGTCTTCTGTCATCAACAAATAAGCAAAACCACCTTTAACGGTATTCAAAGCTTCCTTTACCTTTCCCATAAATTCAGGGTGGTGGCTACGTCGAATCAGATGCACCAAAATTTCCGTATCTGAACTCGAAGAAAAGATAGCACCTTGTGCTTCTAACTCACGACGTAGCGATATGGCATTGGTCAAGTTACCGTTGTGAGCTAGACCAAGCTGCGTATCTTGAAATTTAAAGTGAAAAGGTTGAATGTTGTTTAATTCTGCTGAGCCAGCTGTTGCATAGCGCACGTGCCCCATTGCTGCTTTTCCTGACAATTTTTTCAAGTCTTTTTCGTCACGAAATACTTCTGTTACTAAGCCTAGATCACGATGTCGCTGAAGTTGGCCATGGTCATTTGACAGGATACCAGCACCTTCTTGCCCTCTGTGTTGTAAAGCATGAAGACCAAAATAAGTCAGTTGTGCAGCTTCAGGATGTCCCCAGATGCCAAAAACGCCACATTCTTCGTTCAAGGACTTTACTTCATAAGGCATGGAATCGCTCCTTCATAAATCGCTTTTGCTTCCTCAGTAGAGAGGGAAATCTCGCCATCTTTTGCTGAAATTTTAATTTCTGGCTTTTCTGTAACCTTCCCTAGCTTGCTCGCCTTTCCTGCCATGAGTTCTTCAAAAATCTTTTCATCTTCAGGGCGAACTGAGAGGATAAAGCGACCTTGACTTTCAGAGAAAAGTTGTGATACTTTGCCATCAAAATGAACCGAAATTCCTTTATTATTCGCAAAAGCCGACTCGACAAGAGCAACAGCTAAACCACCTTCAGATAAATCATGCGCTGATTTAACGAGGCCGGCTTGGATTGCTTTCAATACATGTGTATGATTTTCTTTTTCTGCTTGCAGGTCAAAGTTTAGCGTACCTGAAATATTGCCTGTCATCATTTTTTGAATTTCAGAACCTGAGAAATCGTCGGCTGTCTCCCCAACAATATAAATTAAGTCGCCTGTTTCCTTAAAATCCTGTGTCGTAATATGTGCCACATCTTCAATTAAGCCAACCATCCCAATCATTGGTGTCGGTAAGATAGCTTGTCCATTCGTTTCGTTATAGAGGGAGACATTACCAGAGATAACCGGAGTAGATAGTACTCGGCAAGATTCCGAAATACCGTCACAAGCTTTACTTAACTCATAAAATTGCTCCGGCTTTTCTGGATTGCCAAAATTAAGACAATCAGTAATAGCTAAGGGTTTCCCGCCTGAAGCAATGATATTTCTTGCTGCTTCTGCGACAGCTATTTGTCCACCAATCTCGGGATTAAGGTAGAGATAGCGCGCATTACAGTCTGTTGTCATTGCTAAAGCTTTATTGGAATGGCGGAGGCGAATAACTGCTGCATCAGATCCTGGTGCAACGACCGTATTTGTCATTACACGACTATCGTAAGTTTCATAAATACTACGCTTGCTCGCAATTGTTGGTTGACTAAGGAGATCTTTGAGAACCTCTGTTGCGTTAGCAATTTCAGGTATAAATTTTTCAGCTTTTACAAATTCAGCAATACGTGTAGGTTCTTTCATTTCACGATGATAAACTGGAGCATCCTCAGCTAAAGAATCTACTGGTATTTCGGCAACCTTTTCACCTTGATGGAACAATGTGTACATACCATCGTCAGTGACTTCACCAATATTTACCGCATCAAGCTCGTACTTTTTAAAGAGCTCCACGATTTCACCTTCATGCCCTTTTTTAATACAAAGCACCATTCGCTCTTGCGATTCTGAAAGCATCATTTCGTAGGGTGTCATATTTGTCTCACGTTGTGGCACTAAATCTAAATTAAGTTTCAAACCTGAACCAGCCTTTGAAGCCATTTCGGAAGTTGAAGAGACTAGTCCAGCAGCACCCATATCTTGAATGCCTATAAGAATATCGGAATGATTATGAATCACCTCGAGGCAAGCTTCTAGCAAAAGTTTTTCCATAAATGGATCTCCCACTTGCACGGCAGAACGTTGCGTTTCAGAGCCTGAACCAAACTCCTGAGAGGCAAAAGAAGCACCATGAATGCCATCACGTCCTGTTTTCGCTCCAACATACATAATTGTATTGCCTACACCTTTGGCTTGCCCTTTTTGAATGTGTTTATGCTCAATTAAGCCCACACACATCACATTAACTAAAGGGTTTCCCGCATACGATTCGTCAAAAGCTACTTCTCCACCGACTGTAGGAATCCCAATACAGTTTCCATATCCTGCTATTCCTGCCGTGACACGCTCAACAATATGACGCGTTTTAGCATTATCAATCTGTCCAAAACGAAGACTGTCTAAAAGAGCAACTGGGCGCGCGCCCATCGAAAAGATATCACGGATAATTCCACCAGATCCTGTTGCAGCACCCTCATATGGCTCGACATAGCTTGGGTGATTGTGTGACTCTGCCTTGAAAACAACTGCCCAATCGTCGCCAATATCAACGACTCCTGCACCTTCACCTGGTCCCATAAGTACTTGTGGACCTTCTGTTGGAAATTTTTTCAAGACAGGTTTTGAATTTTTATAGCAGCAATGCTCTGACCACATCACGGCATACATGCCGGTTTCTGTAAAGTTAGGCAAGCGCCCCCCAAGAATCTCATTTTTAATTTTAGAGTATTCTTCATCAGTCAAGCCCCATTCACGATAAATTTTTGATATTTGGATTTGTTCTGGACTCATTTCACCGCTCATTGTGGCGCTCCTTCTTCTACAAAATTTTTCAAGATACTGGCAAACATTTTTTTACCATCATTTCCACCCAGTAGGGATTCTACAGCGCGTTCTGGATGGGGCATCATTCCTAAAACATTACCCTCTTTATTACAGATTCCAGCAATATCTAAAGCTGAACCATTAGGGTTTCCATTTGCATAAGTGAAAACGATTTGTCCGTTTTCTTTTAAATCTGACAAAGTTTGTTCATCCGCAATATATTTACCTTCTCCATGCGCGATGGGCAAGCTAATCACTTCATCTTCAGAAAATACAGTTGTAAACTTTGTCTTGTTATTTACTTTTAAGTTTTGCCACTTTGAAACAAACTTTAAGCTGTCATTTTGAATCAAAGCACCTGGTAAAAGGCCCGCTTCGATAAGGATTTGGAACCCGTTGCAGGTGCCAAAGACAGGTTTCCCCTCTGCTGCCAAACGTTTAATTTCAGGCATAACATTAGAAAAGGAAGCAATAGCTCCACAACGTAAGTAATCCCCATAACTGAAACCTCCAGGAATCAACACACCATCAAAGCCTACAAGAGACTTTTCCTCATGCCAGACAAATTCCGCTTCAGCTTGCATCACATCACGAATCGCCCAAAGAAGATCAAAATCACAATTTGACCCAGGAAATTGAATAACTGCAAATCTCATCAATCTACCACCTCAACCTTATAAGTTTCCATGTTTGGATTTGCTAATAATTTTTCAGCGATCTCTTCTACTTTTTCCAGAGCCACTTGCGAATCACCTTCAACTTCAATTTCAAAGTATTTTCCGACACGAATATCTTGAATCTCAGCATAACCTAGCTTTTGAGTTGCTGCTTTGATAGCCTGTCCTTGAGGATCCAAAATTGATTTTTTATAGGTTACGTAAACTTCTACTTTGCTCATTTTCTCTTTCTCATTCACTTTCTTTTATTTTCTTTACGTTTGCGGTATTCAATATTAGAGTTCTTTTTCTTCTTGAAGGGCTGTGAGTACGCGACTATATACTTCAATTAAGTCGCCAATATTACGACGGAAAACATCTTTATCTAAATGGTTCCCCTCAGCATCCCAAAGACGACAAGTATCTGGTGAGATTTCATCTGCCAAGATAATTTCACCATCAGTTGTACGTCCAAACTCAAGCTTGAAATCAACGAGTCTCAAACCAATTTTTGTCCATATTTTTTGGAGAAGCGTATTGATTTTCAGTGTTTCTGACTTGATGAATTCTAATTCTTCTGGTTGTGCAAGACCAAGAAAATAGACATGAGCATCATTGATAAAAGGATCATCCAGTGCATCAGATTTATAATAAAATTCAATAATTGGTTGAGAAAGAACTTCCCCTTCTTCCAATCCAAATCGCTTCGCAAAAGAGCCAGCAACATGATTTCTCAAGACCACTTCCAGAGGAATTATCTCTACTTTCCGGTTCAATTGTTCGGTTTTAGATAGTTCTTTAATAAAACTTGTTTGGATTTGTTCGGCATTCAATTTTTGAAAAATTAAGGAAGTGATTTGATTGTTCAATGCCCCTTTACCTTTAATTTCCTCTTTTCTTTTACCGTTTAGAGCTGTTGCGTTATCACAATATTCTACCCAAACCAGCTGTTCATCCTCTGTTTCATAAAGCTTCTTTGCTTTACCTTCATAAAGTAAGCGTCCCTTTCTCACAATATGCCTCCTCTTTATTTTATAATCTAATTCTAACCTTATTTAGAGTACAAAAAAAGATATTACTTGTGAAAGTAATATCTTTTTTGAATATCGTTCGCTTTTTACGAACTTTTGTATAGGGTTTCAAATTCTTCGCATACAATATCCATATCCGGTGCATAACAATCTAACTCTCGGAAAAAAGCTTCATGCACTTGACGCCAATAAGCTAAGCTCCTGTCTCCTTCACCTTCGTTAAAGGCATGATCCTCTGTAACCTTATTAAACTTAGTAATATAGACCTTGCTTGTTTGAATCGCGGCACGTGGATTTCCTTTGCTATCGAGTAAAATCTCATATCTTCCATCTACAGCAGGTAAAAAATCGTCTGGCCCATACTGGGACAACGCACTTGCTGTTGCTCTTTTTTTCCCCTCAAGTACAAGTTCTAATAGCTCATCAGCCATTTGAGGAGTGTTTCCAAAGGCCCAAGCATCACTGAAGTTATCTGGGTTTAGATTAGCCTCTGCGATAAATTTTTCGTACATTTTTCCTTCCCGTCTTTTATAACTTTAATTGCATTTTATATTTTTTTAAACTTTGGTTGCGTCTTACGACTATTTGTTGCTCTATAATCTCATAGCCACGTTTTCAAAAAAAGGCCGTGCAGTTAAGGAAACATCAACATTAATTCTTTCTGCTCCCTGCTCCTTACAATACTGTTCAATCTTATTGGCAAGGAGATGACCTACACCCCGTTTCTGAGAGTCCTTATCAACATACAGGCAATCAAATTTATCTTCGCTTGTCGCATTAGCAAAACCTAAAATTTTTCCGCTTTCTTCTACTACTATACAGTAGCTTTCCGCCAGCAGTTTTACCGGAAAAAAATCAGACTTATCAGATGGCGCCCATGCTTCTAACTCTTCTGCAGAATAATCAGCAGCATTGATTGTATGTACTGTTGTATAAAACAAATCATAAATCTCAGCATAATCTTTTGAGCGAAAATGTCGACAATTCATTTTAAATCGCCAGATCAAATTTGAGTTGTGGCGTTACAGGTTCATAATCCACCAGTTCAAAATCTTCCGGTTTAATATCAAAGAAATTTGTTCCATCTGGTACATTTAAGATCAAACGTGGCTCTTTCTCTGAACCCGTGCGTGATAGTAATTCATTCGCTTGCTCAAATTGATTATCGTAAATATGCAAGTTGTTGACAAAGTAGAAAAACTTACCCACTTTCCAACTGAAGTGTTTAGCCAACATCATTTGCAAAGCTACATATTGCATGGCGTTAATATGATGCGCCACAAGCATGTCATTTGAACGTTGAATCAAAGTTGCGTCCAGATAAATTTGTCCATCTGCTTCACGTCTTACGTCAAACATTGTTTGAAATGCACAAGGTAAAAGTCCTTCTGTTTCTTCAAAATCTTCATATTGCCAAAGATTAATGATATTGCGGCGGTTCCATGGATTTTTTTCCAAACCTTCGAGAAGCTTGCCGATAATATTATATTTTTTAACGGTTGCTCCATAACGTTGTCCAATGGTACCATCACCGATTCCCCATTCAGCCCAATATTTCACACCATATTTTTCTTCTAAAATATCAAGAGCACTTGTCTGATCTTGGTAAATCCACATGAGTTCTTTGATTGCTGTTTTAATAGGAATCCGACGAAGAGTTGTGATAGGAAATTGCCCTTTTTCAAGATCATACGTCACAAAAGATCCTGTAATATATTTACTATTGGCAGTTTGGCCATTTTTATATTTTGGACGTGCATTTTCTGAAAACACGCCATTTTCGAGGATATTACTGATATTTTCTTTGAAGATTTGGTCTGCGTAGGTCATATTTCCCTCTCTTACTTTCGCTTTATTATGACTAACATTATACCATATAAATAAACAAACTTTTAGAGGTTAGTTCCGCCCTTTAAAGTAATTTTAGAGTCTAAAATAGATAAAAAGAAAAAGCAAGAACTCACTTGCTTTTTATATTTTTTCACTAAGCAGTTCCCAACGCTCATACTTTGCCTCAAGTTCTGTTGTTACTTGATCTAATTCTTGCTGAAGATTAGAGAGTATACCAGCATCTGAACCATTTTCATTCATCTCAGTGTCGATTTCGTCTATTCGTTCTTCTAGCTTGGCAATATCATCTTCGATAGTTGCCCATTCTTGTTTTTCAGCCCAGGTCATACGTGGTTTTTTCTCTTCACGCACCCGCGTATCCTCTTTCGGCATTACTGCTTCCGCAGGAGCTGCTATTTTTGTAGCCAAATAGTCACTGTAAGCGCCAAAAAGATGATTAATTTTTCCATCCTCAAAAGCCAAAAGTTCATTGGATACCTTGTCTTGGAAATAGCGATCGTGACTTACGGTAATTACAGCGCCAGGGAATTTTGCGAGAAAATCTTCTAAGACTGTTAAAGTTGCAATATCCAAATCATTGGTAGGCTCGTCCAGCAGCAGGACATTAGGCTGCGTCAATAATATTTTTAAGAGGTAAAGGCGCTTCTTCTCACCACCAGAAAGTTTACGAATCAAAGTCCCATGTGTACTTCTCGGAAAGAGGAATTGTTCCAAAAGATTAACAATCGAAATTGTCTCACCACTTGTATTTTGGCTAGCTGAAGCTACTTCTTCCAAGAAATTAATGATGCGTTTATCCTCTTCAAGTCCACGTATTTCTTGACTGAAGTATCCAATCTTAACAGTCTCACCGATTTCCATCGTTCCTGAGGTTAACTCAAGTTCGCCCGCAATAATATTGAGCAAGGTTGATTTACCTACACCGTTATCACCAACAATCCCGACACGACTTTTATTCTGTACAATCCAGTTCAAATCAGAAAAAATGGGACGATCAGCAAAGGCAAAAGTTGCATTTTCAAAGTTTACAACTTTTTTTCCTAAGCGTGTCGTTGCCAAACTGATGTCAATATCACCTAAGTCTTTTTCTGTATGTACATCCCCTTTCAGACTTTCAAAACGGTCGATACGTGCTTGTTGTTTAGTTGCACGCGCTTGGGGCGACTTGCGTATCCAAGCTAATTCGGATTTATAAAGCTGTTGGTTTTTATGCAAACTGGCAGCTTCACGCTCCTCTGCTTCTGCACGCTGTGCTAAATAATCTTGATAATTTCCTTGATATTCTTTTAGTTTGGACTTATCCAACTCAAATATACGTGTCGCCACATTATCTAAGAAATAACGATCATGTGTCACAAAGAGCACTGTTCTCTTGCTGTTTTTGAGATAATTTTGTAGCCATGCAATAGTATCCACATCAAGATGGTTTGTCGGCTCATCCAGCAACAGTAAGTCAGACGGATTAACAAGCGCTTGTGCCAACTGCACGCGGCGTTTTTGTCCCCCCGAAAGTGATCCTATCTTTGTAGAAAAATCAGGCAGCTTAAGCTTAGTTAAAACTGTTTTTACATCCGCTTCAACTTGCCAAGCATTTAAAGCATCCATCTCAGATTGGGCACGTTCAAACTTGCTTAAGTCTTCGATATTTAGAAGAGCTGCTTCATACTTTTTTATGGCTTTCATTTGAGGTAGTGAGTCGTCCAAAACAGCATCTATAATACTTGCCATATCATTAAAGTCTGGTTCTTGAGTTAAATATGTAATTTTATAATCTTGCGGGTGAGTAAAGGGAGAAACATCACCATCAAAACCTTGAATGCCCGCTATTGTATTCAGTAAGGTGGTTTTGCCTGTACCGTTTGTACCTAATAGGCCTATGCGATCGAGGTCATGTATAATAAATGAAATTTTATCAAAAAGTGTTTTATCTCCCACGCTTTTTGTTAATTCTGATGCTAAAAAATCTGCCATGTTCTATCTAAATCCTATCTTTTTCTCTAAATGCTCTTATTTATTATAGCACAACTTAAGAAAGGCAAAGAGCCTTGACCCTTTGCCTTTAAACGTTAAAACTAGAATAACTATCTGAGCTGAGGTCTGTTAAATCTGCATTTCCTAAGTCCAATAAATAAATTCGTATTTTCTGCGCAAAACTCATACCGCTTTGCGTATTTTCGATGGTTTTCTTCACTATTGGTATATCATCTGTGATTAAACCATCCACATCATACAGACGCATACGTTGCACTGTGTTGGCATCATTGACATCCCAAGCATAAACTTTTTTACCATAATCATGTGCTTTTTCCACAAATTCCGAATCCAAAGTCGATATTTCAACAGAAAATGCTTCAACGTTACTTTTCGGCACTCCGATAAGATTGTAGGTCATAATATAAGATACAAAAGTAGACTGACCCTGTTTTTTTAGACTGCGCGACAAATCAAAACTTAATGATTGAACTTGATGATTTTTTTCTTCAAGCTCTTTATTATATCGTTGTAAAAAATTCTTGCTCACTGCATCGACATCTTCTTTCAGAGGAACTTTAATCTCAATCAACAATTTTTGATGAAGCTTATCTGCTTCTTTTAAGTATTCATCAAAGCTTGGTAAGGGAGCAGATTTCCCATTTTCTCGGACAGTAAGTTTTGTAAGTTCAGCTAAAGTCAGCTCATTTACCTTCTTGTTAACACCAGCTAACAGGCGCAAATTTTCATCATGCATGACCACAAACTGTTTGTCTTTTGTTTCACGTATATCCATCTCAACATAGTCCGGATGATAGGTTTGACTGGTTTCAATTAAAGCAGGTATCGTATTTTGAACACCGTTTCTCTCTGATACACCACGATGGGAAATAATAAGAGGATTTGATAAAGTATTCTGGCTGAGATAATAAACATTAAAAACACTGATAAGCGCAATAAACAGGACAGTAAAAATCACCAATATACTACGGCTTACCCAACGCCAACCTTTGGGCAATAGGCGAAAGGCTTTTAGATTTACTTGGATTTCTTCTGGCGTTAATTCTTCTAATAGATTAATAACCACATAGAAAATCAAAATCAATGATAAAAGCATATGTAATAAAGCTGAAACTTGGATTATAAGCATAATCACCGTCGCTGATGCTAATGCTATTTGTGGCATATGATGATCAAGTACGGCTTGCAATAGAATTAAAAGTTGACTAATTAACCAGAAAGAAGCCAGTAGACTGATAAAAATTGCTATAAAGCGGAAAAAGAAAACTTTAAATTTTCCTTTGCTCATCTCCCAGCTGACTCTCAACGAAGTCCTGAGTTTTTTCTGCTGCAGGATCATGAGCGGCAGAACAAAAATTAAACGGTAACCAATAAAAATGGATAATAAAGTCAGTAAAATATAGGCTGCCAAAAGCCACCAATTATTCGTTGCAATAAACTGAAGAATAAAGTTGGGCACTTGAATAGCGGAAATAATATCTATGCCGCTAGCAAAGCCGCTCAGAGGCAGAACTAACATAAAATAAAACAAGAAAAATAACACAAGAGAAGGTCGAATATGTCGTAACCGTGAAAATGTTGCATAAAGCAACTCCGGAATTGAGACTCTTTCCTTTTGTTTTACAAAGTGAACCAATATTGTCAAAAAAGTAAATTCTAGGAAGACCGAGACTAAAATTAGGATCAAAATCCCAATCAGAGCAACTGCTGTGAGTGGGTGCTGACTGAAAATCGAGAGTACATTATCATAAGCTAGATAATCAATTTCCTTACGGTGAAGTAAAAAATTAGTGGTTGCTGTTAATGTCGGAACTATAACTAATAAAAGTAAGAGGTGAAAAAAGATGACCGGAGCAAAATAATGAAAGGTATTTTTAAAAAAGTCTTTAGTGGATTGGAATGTTTTGCGCATTTTCCTTGCTTTCTTTTCGTAAATTAAAATGTAAGATAAATTTCTTCTTTTTATTTTAGCACAATATGTTTTGAAAACTAAGAGCCTGCTTTATGCTCGTTTAGAGGATAGACAGTTTTCAGTATTTTGTATAGAGCATAAAAAAAAGCACATAAGTGCTTTTTTGAAATTAATCGTTAAAATCATAGCGGAGCTTCATACGATTTGAACCTGAAATTACCATACGGCCAAGCATTTCAGTCATTGCTTTTAATGCAAATGCTGCCAATTCTTCATTTGCTGCTTGTAGGTCTGCTGTAGCACCCGCTTGATCCGTTTTATTTTGGATTTCGCGGAATTTACCTACAGTTGCCAATTCATAGGTGTCACGCAAATCCACGTATTTGCTGTAATCTGTATCGCCAAGAAGTGCTGCTGTACAACTGAGCCAGTACATATTATTCAAGTCAAATGTAGCGGTTGCGTCACGGTAGCATGCTGGTGTATCATCCACATTTGTATAGAAAGGAACAACGTGGTTGAAGGTATTTGCTCCGAATGCCAACCATTGAATACCCGCAAGTTTTTCATCAACATGGTTACGGATTTGCAAAATATGTACACTGTGGTTACGGTTAATCCCGATTGGACGGAAAAGTTGTGCTTGTTCCGGCGTATTTGTTGTGCCATAAGTATCAAATTCAGTATTCTCAAAGTGGCTTGAAAGCACAAATTTCATGTCTTCTACTGAAATTTTACGTGTAGCTTTACATATAAATGGTAATTCTGGATTTTGAGGATCATCACTTGGAGTTCCCAAAGCGTTTTGACCATACCAAGTACGTGGATTGTTATATACGCTATCTTTAACTGAGCTGGAACCAAAGATATGACGCAAATTATAACCTTCAAAATCTGGGTTAAGATGGTTTTCATCAATCAATGCTTTCAAATCTTTTGAACAAAGTGTATCTTCACTTTCAAAATCAAAATCATCAATATTCATGCGGTTAGGCGCAACCACGTAAGCATCATCTGGAATACGAACCGCTGCCCAATGATGGCCACCAATCGTTTCCAACCACCAAACTTCTTCCTTATCTGCAAAAGCGATTCCATTTGGTTCATATGTTCCATATTGATCAAGAAGGGCACCTAAACGTTCAACACCTTCACGCGCACTGTGGATGTAAGGCAAGACAAGAGTAACATAGTCTTCTTCTCCCATGCCGCTTTCTTCATTGTAAGGGTCAAGTCCTAAGATACGGGGATTTGTCGTAATTGTTTCTGTAGCTGACATTGCAACATTGGCAGCATTAATCCCTGCAGCAGCCCAAGTTCCGCTTGTTAAAACAGCATTTGGAGTGGCTGTATAACGCATTGGGTTTTCTGGAAGGTCCAGTTCCAAAGCACTTAACACAGCTTTATAATGACGCGGTTGTTGATCTGGTTGAACCACAACAAAGCGCTGTGGATCCAGTGCTTCATGTCCATCGTCATTACGAGCGATAAGTGTTGAGCCATCAATTGAGGCTTTTTTCCCCACCAAAATAGTAGTACATGAACCTTGTTTACGAGTAATCATAGTATCTCCTTAATATATATTAAAATTTTGTTTCTATCATTTTTTAATTGGTTGTTAATGACTTGCTCTTCAACTTGATGAAGTAGCTTTCCTAAAACCGGACCTGGCTTGACATTAAAGGTTTGAATAATATCATTACCAGTTACTGCGAGCTCTGACTTGTTATGAATCTGGAGCTTTTCATCATAAATATAAGCCTGATCACAATCAATATCTTGGCCTGCAGCAATTTTCAGCTGATCAACAAGCAGAGCTTTTTCTAATCCATAGCGATAAATGCTCTCTAAACTCCAACTTTCAAGCTTATAGGCTTCTGTCAAATCATACACATATTTGATAAAGTCATTCGACACCTTCCATTTTTTCAAGAAAGCTTTAACATTTACGTGATCACTATGCACTAAAAGCGCAGCCCAAGCTTGCTCTGAATTGCCAAAGGTAAAGGACCTCTCTAAAGTTTGAAGTAAAGCTTGTATAGCTTTTTCCTGTAAGTCAGGCAAAAATGTATAAGCTTGCGAGGTTAATAATATTTCTAAGCCTTTTTTCCAATTTTTAGCCAAAAGCAGTTTGTCTAGTTCAATGAAAATACGTTCAATCGAAATTTTGCTTAAAAGATGGGCGCGCGCCTGCATTGCTTTAAATGTTTCTTCTTCAACATCGAAATTCAAAGTTGCAGCAAAACGCATTGCACGCATAATTCGAAGCGCATCTTCATTGAAACGTTCCGTTGCTATTCCAACAGCTCGTAAGCGTGCTCCAGTTAAATCAGACAGGCCATTGAACAAATCAATAATCTGTCCCTGAGTATCCATTGCAAAAGCATTAATCGTAAAATCACGACGTTTTAAATCTTCCGAAAGTTCTCGGACAAAATCTACAGAATCTGGACGGCGATAATCTGTATAGGTGCTTTCTGTACGAAAAGTAGTAATTTCATAATGTTCAGCTTCAGATTGACCGGCTAAGACTAACACGGTACCATGGTCAATTCCTACATCAATAGTATGCGGAAATATGGCTTTGGTTTCAGCTGGATATGCACTGGTTGCAATATCCACATCATGGATTGGCCTTTGCAAAAGCGCATCACGTACGCTTCCTCCTACAAAATAAGCCTCAAAACCATGTGCCTGTATTTTTTCCAAAACCGGCAAAGCTTGTACAAATTCTGACGGCAAATTCTCTAGTTTCATATTACTATTTTAGCACTTTTCATCTGAAAAAGAGTTACTGAGCGAATCTTTTTCAAAGATTAAAGGTTTTACTGCCAAAGCCCCCTTCAAACTTAGATCCTTAAAGAAGAAAAGTAATTTATTATTCAACCTTCTTTTAATAAAAAATGATTCCCTTCAGAATCATTTTTTATACTCGATTACTTCACTGCACATAAGCGATAAATGGCTTCAGCATATATTTCCATCGTTTTACGCATGTCCGTAATTGCCCATTGTTCATTGGCTTGGTGCATATAGTCTGGTGTATCAGGAAACATAGCTCCGAAAGCCACACAATTTTGCATCGTCCGAGCAAAGGTAGCTCCTCCAGAAACCATTGGCTCAGTCATGTCCCCAGTAATTTCACGATAAGTAGCAAGGAGTGTTTGGATGAGTTCACTTTCTACCGGCACATAGAGCGAATTTAACCAATCATATTGCTTGTATTCGAGTTGATAATCCGCTGCTTGAGCAGCTAACTTTTCAGCCAGTTCATCTTTATCAATAGTGACAGGGATACGCATATCCACACCGATTTTTGTATGTTCAGGCGTTATTTCTACGTCGGTGAAATTCATCGTTAATTCCCCCGATTGCTCATCCATAACTTTACCCACAACATTTTCACCTGTGGCATTCTCCTGAACAAGTTTACCTAAGAAATCAAGTGGTTTGAAGTCAAATACTTCAGACAAAGCAATTGCCAATCGTAGTGTAGCATTTATCCCTTCTGGTGCTGCCATAGCATGTACGCTTTTACCCTGTACGGAAATTCCTTTTTCTGTTTCTTCATAGGAAAAGTCATGCGCTGTCAAGGCAGCTTTTACTTCTACTAATTTTTCTGAAGTGTAAGCTGCACGATCGGGTACGACATTTAAAGCACCGGGGGCGTGGAATGCGAATTCGTTTGTACCAGGTCCAGTAAGATAGGCTTGAAGTAAACCTTTTTCAGCATAGTTAAGTGGAAAATGAGAGTCCGGCGCAAACCCCATAGTAATTGCTTCTTCTTTCTCATTATATTTCTCTAAACAACGCCAAAGTGTTTCTTCATCTGTACCAAAGATAAAACGAATTCGTCCATCAAACGTCACACCAGCATCCATTAAAGCTTTCACTGCATAGAGCGCAGCCATACTCGGCCCTTTATCGTCCTGTGTTCCTCGTCCAATTAAAAGACCATCACGCTCTACCATTTCAAATGGATCAGTTTCCCAGCCTGCTTGATCTGCTGCAGGTACAACGTCCATGTGACAGAGTAAGCCAAAGAGTTTTTCGCCCTCACCAATCTCAGCGTAACCATAATAACCTTCCGGATCTTGGAAAATCCTAAAACCTAATTCTTGGCAAAGTTCTAAGACTTCTTCTAAAGCACCTAAAACTTTTCTCCCAAAAGGATGCCCTGCACCAGAATCACTCTCGTCTAAGACAGAAGCATGTTTGACTAAACGTCCAAGTGATTGCACAGCTGCTGTTTGATATTCATCTGTAATAAAAGTTTTCATGTGACCTCCAACAAAAGCTTCCCAATGGAAAGCTTTTTATTCATTTTTTATAAGACTGCGGCAACTCCAAGGATGATCATGATTACAACCAACTGAATCACAATCAATTTCGCCATGAATTTCCACCATGTTCCGATATTAAAGCGGGCAATAGCAAGTGCACCCATAACAACAGCGGATGTTGGAGTGATAAGGTTCAAAATTCCGGATGCAGATTGATAAGCTGTAATAACCAAATCTTTTGAAACATTGGCGAATTCCCCCATTGGCCCCATGATTCCCATTGTAGCGGCAGCAAGTCCTGAAGTTGATGGAATCAAGAAGCTCATTGGCAGATAGAAGATAAACGTTAAGATAATAAATAGACTTGATGAAAGACCCTGCAGCCCTTGTTCACCCCAATGCAAAATTGTATCTGTAATCATCCCGTTGTTCATCACAACCTGTATCCCACGTGCCACAGCGACGACGATAGCTACACCGATCATATCTGATGCACCTTCAAGAAAGGCAGAGATAAATTCTGACTCTTTCATGCGGTAAACAAATGCAACTACAACAGCCATGACGATGAAGAGCATTGTAATTTCTGGGAAATACCATGCACCAAACGGCACCATGCTCTTACCAAGAACAACACCTAAGCCAGGAATTGATGTCAGCCAAGTAGTAAAGTCTGTAAAGAAAGTAAAGTGTTCATTTAACATATCCCACGGCACAAGTGACATAATCATAATGACAAAACTTCCAAAAAAGACAACGTTTACCCATTTTTGACGTTGCGTAATATTTTCCTGTTTTTCAATAGAAGCAATGTCGAAATGTTGGATATCTGCTTCCCGATTTTTATAAACTAAAGACTTTGTTGGATCTTTTTCAATCTTTGAAGCATAGCGATAAACATAGAGAATTGAAATTCCCGTAAGTACGACCAGCATAAAGAAACGCAATCCCATACCTTGTCCCATGGAGATACCAACTGCTTGAGAAGCTACTCCTGTAGCAAATGGGTTTACTGTGGAAGCTAAACAACCAACTTGAGAACCTACTAAAACAATAGCAACAGCCACAACTGTATCAAAACCAACTGCAATCATTACAGGAATAATCAAAGCATAGAAAGCCAATGTTTCTTCGGCCATACCATATGTTGATCCCCCAAGTGCAAAAAGAATCATTAAGACCGGAATCAACATCTTCTCCTTGCCCTTGAAACGCTTAACGATCGAAGCAATACCTGCTTCAAGTGCACCTGTTTTATTCACTACCCCTAAAAAGCCACCTACCATTAAAATAAAGAATGAGATAGGAATTGCCGCTGGTGTAGCAGGTACATTTCCATTCGCTTCAATACCTAACATCCCGTTAACGGGAGCCATAAGCATATCCCAAATCCCTTGAGGATTTGAAGCAACTTGTGTAAATGATCCAGCAATAATATTACCTGCATCATCTACTTTGTAATGTCCTGCTGGAATGAACCAGGTCAGGATTGCAATAAGGACAATGATGATGAAAAGTATCGTATATGCCGATGGCATTTGGAATTTTTTCTTTTCAGTTTTTGCTTCCATTATATACCTCCTAATGTATATTTATGCGTATAATAACAACTTTAGTTTAATATTTTTTTAACTTAAAGTCAAACAAAACTGGAAAAAATAAGCAATTATTTATCAGCGCTTAAATGTTTACGGTTACATTTCTTTAAAATTAACTATTTTATAAATTCGTAATAAAAAAGAGAAGGGTTATCTAAAATTTCCCTTCTCTTTTCACAATTAATTTTTATACAATAAATTATTTCTTAGGTGAGAACCCGTAAGCAATCGCGCCTAATCCTAGATGAGTTGCAATAACAGGTCCAAATGTTACGATTTCGACATCCTCGTAGCCATGAGCTTTGGCAAAATCATAAAGGTCTTTTGCGCGATCTTCCGCATCAGCATGGAGAACATATACTTTATGTGACTTTGGATCACTATGTGTAAGCATAAGTTTCTTCAATTCTGAGACAGCTTTTTTGCTGGTACGTACCTTATCGTATACCACAACTTTACCATCTTCAGAAAACTGTAAAATAGGTTTGATATTGAGGAGTGTTCCTAAAAGTTCTCCACCTCTTGAAAGGCGACCACCTTTAGCCAACCAATGAAGATCATCTACAAGCATGAAGGCATTGTCGTTTTCTCTTTGGTATTCAAACTGAGCAATAATTTCGTCAAATGACTTTCCGGCATCCGCCGCATCAAGCGCTGTCTCAATCATATAGCCAAGTGGACTAGAGGTGATAAAGGTTTCAGGAAACTTGACCACCATATCTTCAAATTCACTTTGTAGATAAAATGCATTTTGATAAAAACCAGAAATTCCTGAACTCAAAAAAGCACCTAAAACATGAGTATATCCCTCTTGTCTTAGTGTTCGCAGTAATTCTTCTAATTCAAGAATGCTTGGTTGTGATGTTTTAGGTGCCTCTGAAGTTGCGGCCATCAACTTATACCACTCTTGATGTGTCATTTCACTTGGTTTATATTCTTTTCCCTCAATAGATATAGGAATTTCCAAGACAAATAAATCGTCACGATTTTTATATTGTTCGGCAAAATCTGCCGAAGTATCTGTAATAATAGCTAATTTCATAATAAATAATCTTGAAAGTAATCCTTAAAATTGGAGGTTGATGCCCGGTTGGTCAAGGGCTACCTCTGTTGTTTCGTATACCAAGCGTTTCAAAAGGTCAAAAAGAGGATCAGCAATTTGAGCCATTTCTTCTTGCTCTAATTCAGATTGCTCTTTTACTTGGCGTCCACGAATGTAATTAAGTTGGCTAAGCATACCTGATAAGACAATATTTTCCAAAGGAATCATATATGTCAAGATAGCATAAATTGCTGTATCTTCTGCAGCTACTTTTCCATCAGGTACTTGATCCTGCGGAACTAACTGAAATTGAACATTGATATTTGTTTCAGGTGTTCCATTTTCTTTTTCCCATTCATAATTACGTGCATCATAATGAAATTGATTTACAAATTCTTTATCACGTTCTAATGTTAATGTCATTTCCATTCACTCCAATTTTTTATTTTTATGTCGGCGATGTCTCCAAAGTATGCTTTTTCATCTAAAAGCAAAGTTGCTACACCTGCATTTATACCTGCTTCAATATCAAGAGGCCGGTCTCCAATCATAACTGTTTCTTCTGGCACAAGCTTATACTTGTGAATCAGATATTCCAAGGCTTCCGGACTCGGTTTCCGAGCAAAGTTTTGCTGACTAGTAATAACTTCCGTAAAGTAGTTTTTAAGTTCACCCAGATATTCAAAGGTGGCATCATCACGATGACTGAGGACAAAATTTTGCCCACCATTTTCTACAATTTTTGACAAAATTTGTGGAATCTCAGGATAGACCTGAGGATTGACTTGCATGTCTGCTTCTATTTTGTGATACAAATCAAGAAAGTCATCATCTGCAAACTCAAAAGCGAATTTACGGATAGAGAAACGTTTGATATAAGCTTCTAAGTCACCCGGAAATTTAACTGAGGTTTGCTTCATTGTTTCTTGCAAGGCCTCTAACATCACAGGATAAGTATTGAAGAGTGTTCCGTCAAAGTCCCAAATATAATTTTTCCAAGCCATCAGGATTCTTCACTTTCCATCTTAAGCTGCTTCAAAATTTCTTCTTCCTCCGCATTTGTTTCGTATTTTTCTAACAAGTCCGGACGTCGTGCTAAAGTTTTTTTCAAACTCTCTGTCAAACGCCATTTACGGATATTTTCGTGGTGTCCTGACATCAGCACGCTTGGTACTTTTTTTCCTCGAAAATCTTCTGGGCGTGTATATTGTGGATACTCAAGTAAGCCTGAAGAAAAAGAATCATCCTCATGACTGGCTGCTTTACCTAAAGCTCCAGGCAGTAAGCGCACTACGGAATCAACTATAACAGTAGCTGCTACTTCGCCACCTGTTAAGACAAAGTCGCCAAGCGAAATCTCATCGGTCACAAGTTCTTTAATTCGTTCATCATAACCTTCATAATGTCCACAAATAAAAATTAAATGTTCCTCCTGGGCAAGTTCTTCAGCCATTTTTTGATTATAACGCTTGCCCGCAGGATCAAGGAGAATCACTCGTGCATTTTCCTGTGGAATCTTATCCATTGTATCATAGATAGGTTGAGGCATTAGTAGCATACCCTGGCCACCACCATAAGGCATATCATCTACATGTCTTTGTTTATTATTCGCATTTTCGCGAAAATCGTGGGTATGAAGTTCAAGGAGTCCTTTTTCTTGTGCTTTTCCAACTATTGATTGGTTGAGCGAGTCGAACATATTGGGAAAAATTGTTAAAATATCGACTTTCATCTTAATCGTCCAAACCTTCCATAATTTCTACATCTACTCTTTTGGCCTGAAGATCCACATTTAATACAACAGGTGGAATATAAGGAAGAAGCAAATCACGCTTGCCTTTACGTTTGACGACCCAGACATCATTTGCTCCTGGTTGAAGAATTTCGCTAACCTGTCCAATCAATTGACCATTTTCATACACATCTAAACCAATAATTTCATGATAATAGAATTCGCCTTCGTCCAAGTCTTTCAGCTTGTCTTCAGCTATTTTTAGAGTGAACTCTTTGAAGCCTTCTACATCATTAATATGGTAAAGCCCATCAAATTTGACGATATAAAAATTCTTTTGTTTTCTAGATGATTTAACTTTCAAATCTTGGACATAATTTCCTTTTTTGTCAAAAAGAGCCAAAATTGTGTTTTTTGCAAAACGTTCTTCAGCAAAATCGGTAACTGAAATCACACGAACTTCTCCTTGAAGTCCTTGTGTGTTCACTATTGTGCCTACATTGTAAAATTTTGTCATACTGACATTTTACCATAATTCACGCATTATTTCCCTATATGCTTTTGTAAGTGGATTTTCCTTAATTAAAATTTTTTTGAGACAATTAGCTTCCTGTAAAAAAATCGATCTGATAAATTATCAAATCGATATAAAATCATTTATGTTTTTCACGTTTTGCACCATATAGTGAATAGATAACAATTCCCAATAAAATCCAGATGAAACAGTATAATTTAGCTAATGAATCAAGGTTTATAAATACGATGATTGCTCCTATCGCACCTAGAGCAGGTAAAATCGGATATAATGGCATTTTGTAACTTGCTTGTGGTAAATCTTTTCCCTCACGAGGACGTAAAGCAAACATTCCGATTGAAACAAAGATAAAAGCAATCAATGTTCCTGCTGAAATCAATTGTGCAAGGAAGGTGAATGGAAAGAATGCCCCAATAATTATTGCAACTGTAGTTATAACAATTAAAGCATTGGTTGGATTTTCACGCTTGTCTACCTCTCCCAAAATTTTTGGAAGCATTCCATCCCGTCCAAAAGCATAAATCAGTCGTGAACCTGCCAAAATCATTCCCAGCAAAGCTATAAACATCCCGGCATCAGCGACTATTGAAATAACTTGTGAAATCAGAGGAAAACCTGCTTCAGACAAAGCCCATGATACTGGAGCAGCATTATTGGCATATTCAGTATAAGGATGCATACCAACGAGTACAAGTGTTACTGCTGAAAACAAGACGACCGCAATGACGAGTGAACCTACAATTCCTAACGGCATCGTACGCTTGGGATTTTTAGCTTCGGCTGAATTAGCTGCAATTGAATCAAAACCAATATAAGCAAGAAAAATCATTGAAACGCCTGATAAAATCCCCGATATCCCTCCAAAACCTGTAGTGGGATTATGTTTAGGTATAAACGGTGTATAATTTTGTGGTTTAATAACGGTTAGCCCTACGACAATAAATGTGATAATGGCTATAATCTTTAACACAACTAAGATTTGTGCAATGATTCCGGCATCATTCGAGCCACGCCACACAAGAAGAGCAGCAATTAAAATAACAAATAAAGAAATAATATCTACGATACCACCATTAGTTCCAAGAGGATTGGCTAAAGCAGCAGGCAAATGAATATTAGAGGTTGCAAGAATATGCTGAAATGTAGCTGAGAATCCTGAGCCGACAAACGCAACGGCAATAAAATATTCTGCAAGTAAAGCCCAACCTGCAATCCAACCAAATCCTTCACCAAATAGGACCGAAATCCATGAGTATGCGGAGCCGGCAAAGGGCATAACACTCGCCATTTCAGCATATGCTAATGCGACCATTCCAGCAACTACGGCAGCAATCAAAAAAGAAAATACAACAGCTGGTCCAGCAAACTGTGCAGCAACAATTCCAGGTAAAGTAAAGATTGAAGTAGAAATAATTGTTCCCACACCTAATGCTAAGAAGTCCTTAACCCCTAATGTCTTTTCTAGTCTACTGTCCTTCCTACTGTATGTTTCAAATTTTGCTTTTGTCAAAAATCCCAAATTTCTTATTCTCCTTTCTTCTACTTTATTACTTATATCCAAGTGAATACAAGCTATATTTTAAAATATCAAAAATTTCAAGTAGATAGAATTGTACCATTTTATTTAAAATTATACAAACAATTATCGTGTTTTTTATTTTTAAGAAAAATAAAAGTAAGTAATAGCTTGTATAACCCCTCCCACCATATAGACTCCATCCTTTATATTTATTAGTGAGTTTATGATAGTATATAATTGTGGAATTTTTTAATATTGTGTCGTTTCTTATTATTAATCTATTTCAGCTAGTTTATTGGAGGTTTTATGAATTTTTATGATATTGATTTTTTGAAAGCACAAGCTGGATTAACAGATTACTTATGGTATATTTTTATTTTTGGTTCACTTACACTTCTTATCGTTGTTTTTTCCCTATATTTGAAACACCGAATCAAGACGAAATACCGAGATCTTAGTCTCATTTTCTTCTTGTTTCTCATCCTTTCTCTTGGGATACAGTATTCAAACTATCAAGTTAATCAATCCCGCCATTCTCAATCCTCTCAGATGGTTAGCTTTGTTGAGCAATTTGCGGACAATATGAAAGTAGATCAAAAAGACATCCTTGTGAGTTCGACTCAGCTTACTGATGGTATCATTGTGAAAGTAAAAGATGATTATTATACTGTCAATCTCAATACCGATCAGCAATCCTATACCACCACAGAAACTCACCTGCTCAATAATAAAATCAATATTATTTCTAAATAATAAGAAAGGTTAACTATGCAATTATACAGTCCAATAATAATCAAATTTGCCCTTGGAATTATTTGTCTAATTATACAAATTAATATTATGGGAAAAGGCAATCTTGCCCCTTCATCAGCAATGGATCAAGTTCAGAATTATGTACTAGGTGGAATAATTGGAGGTGTAATTTATAATGATTCAATAACTGTTTTACAATTCGTCCTTGTCTTAATCATCTGGACTCTTCTCGTACTTATCCTAAAATTTGCTAAGGAGCACAATCGTTATATTAAAGTCATTGTAGATGGAAAGCCACTTACTTTAATTCAAGATGGGAAAATTAAAGTTACTGAATGCCTGAAAAATGGGATTTCCGCAAATGAACTAATGTTTAAGCTAAGATCCAACGGCATTTATGAGATACAAAATGTAAAGCGTGCAATTTTAGAGCAAAATGGTCAATTGACAATTATCGAATTTGGAGGGGAGAACATTAAATACCCGATTATTGTTGACGGACAAGCAAACTATGATGTTTTAGACATTATAAATAAAAATGATGAATGGCTTGAAGCTAAAATTGTTGAAAATGGCTTTAATAAAATTACCGAAGTTTATCTAGGAGAATATATTTCGGGAGAATTAAAACTGTATGGCTATCACGATTAAACTCTCTATCTATTAAAAAATGGTACTGACCTAATTTTATTTTTACTTTATCAGTTATCCTTGATCATCTTGCTCTAGAAAATGAGTACTTCTTATTTTAAAAAATACAAGTAAAAGCCATAGGAAATTATAAATACCTAAGGCTTTTACTTGTATTTTTTGAATATCACTTACACTTTCTATCTATTCCCACATGAACATAGCGGAAATTTTATCTTTACTTGACACTATTTACCGCAAGAAATATAAAGCAATTCGTAGACAACCTTGCGATGATTTTCACACACTTCTTGTTCCCCAAAATGCTTATTTATCCGCTGATCTAACTCTCGCTTACTACATTCTTCTTCAAAATACGTACGAAAAAAATCCTTTGAAATAATTTCTATTTCTTCAAAGAAAAATTGTTGGACAAAGAATTTTTGCTTTTCCTTTTCGAGGAAATTTTTGTAGCCTGTCATCCATTCTAGCTCTGAGTTTACTTCTGATTCATAAGGAGAAAATAGGCTATCTTCATCTTTAACCAATCGCAAAATAAGGCACCACTTTTGGCTAAGATGACACAACCCTTTTATCTTTTCTGGACGATCCAAAGCAGGATTCATTGCCGAAAAAACAACTTGGAACTTTTTGTTTTCCTTAATTAGCGCCTCTTGACTTGTCCGAAGCAAAACAACATCCTCTGATTTTTGTTTCTCGCTCGCAAGTTCTAACATTCTTGGTGAAATATCGGCCAAAGTATATTTCTTTACCTGTTCCTGTAAAACAGATAAATAGCGTCCACTTCCACCTGCAATGTCTAAAAACGTTTGGCAAGGTAAAATTCCTTCTTGTATGAGAAACTTTTCTAATTCTTTAGCAATTGAAAAAGGTGATTCTTGCTGAATTTCTTCGTATTCCTCAGCCATATCATCCCAAAAAGCTGATAATTCTTGTTCTTCGTCTGTCAATACAAACTCTCCTTCTTAAAGACCGTCTTCACATGGAATAGTAGACTTTTTTCTCTTATAAATTCCAAATCCTTAAGTCCTATTATACTATATATTTTCTTCTAAAAATATATTGTATACAAAAAAGCCACTCCTTTGAGCAGCTTTTTGTATACAGCGTGTATTAGTCATTCATTTTTCCTAAGAAGAACGATACAACAGCAACAACAATTACTGCACCGATAATTGAAGGGATCAAAGCCATTCCAGCCAATGAAGGGCCCCAGCTTCCGAGAAGGGCTTGCCCAACTGCAGAACCAATCAAACCAGCTAAGATGTTAGCAATCCATCCCATAGATTTGCCTTTGCTTGTAATTGCACCAGCAATCACACCGATAATTGCACCAACGATTAGTGACCAAATCATAAAAATACCTCTTTCTGTTATTTAAATATTATAATTTCATAACAATTTCATTCTAACAAAACCATAATATTCACGCAAACAACTTGTTTATTATTTTCAGTTACACTTAAGCTAGCTGTCATACTGACACAGTATGACACAAAGTCTGAGTAGTCTCCCTTCATTTTTATTCTATAGCATTTTTAAACACTTCAACATTTTCTTTAAAAATGTATTTACTCAATTGTTTACTCAAGATAGGACTAATATTGCGATAAGCGATAGATGGTGTATTAGGTACACAATAATAATAGATTCCATTTTCTTTGTAAATAGAATCTTTCATTGTTGTAAAACAGTTTCCTTCAATAGTATTTCCTGCATCCGCCGCTGTATCTATAATAAAGGCTCCTTTTTTTAGATGTTTTTGATCTTCCAAAGTTAAAATTGGTTCACTGTCGGAACCGACCTCTATTCCATTTACTATAATATCATAGGACTTAAATGACTCTTTGAAATCAGGGAGTGTACGTCGGTAGAACATTTTTATATTTGAAGAAAATTTTGAAACAGCATGAAACGACCCTTGTGAAACATTCCCCGAACCAAGAACTGCTATTTTAGTGGACTCATCTGGTAAAATCCCAAACTTCAATAAGGCATCTAAAGTACCCGCATAACCAGCAAAGAAACTATTTCTTTCCATAATTCCCGATGGTAAATTTGTTTTAATAACTTTATCTTTATAATAAATTGCAGGAAAATTGTTATCTAAATCAACAACAATCAGTTCCTTAGGATAAGCTTGATCTTTCATGAAATTCTTTCCTGAACCATACGGGTGTGTCCAACCAATGATAATTTGGCCCGTCTTAATATAGTCATAATCACTTGGCTGAATAAGTTTTAATGAAAAAATAGCTTCAGACTGTTTGTATACTTCTTCTCTTGACAGGATTTTACATCCTGCTTTCTCATATTCAGAGTCATCAATGTCTAAAAATTCTCCGAAGCCAGTTTCCACCAGTAATTGATTATTGAAACCTTGAATGTCTTGTGGTAATAATGGTACACGATGTTCTCCTGGGAAATTTGCCTTAATAAAACCTAAAATCATAATTTTCTCCTTCTTTTTTTATTTTCGGAACACAACTTTTGCAAAGAGCATGAAATGTATCCCCTTTCATTATTCTATCACTTTTATTTTCTAAAACCTACCAATATCTTTCTGAATTTTCGGAATATTACTGCAAACCTAGATTTTCTCTATATTTCCAGTAATAATTTTTTATCTTAATTAAAAAAAACTAAACTAATTATTTGAATCCGTTTTCGAGATATGTTAGTTTAGAATTAGAAATGTATGTTTTCACATACTAGAAAAGAGG
>NZ_CAKPUG010000003.1 GCF_934191625.1 uncultured Lactococcus sp. | reverse complement strand
GCAGTATTAGTAGTGCAATAAACATGATAAATAAGAGAGTACTCTCATTTTATAAATAAAACAAAAAATAAGGAAAAGGAAACCAAAAATGAAAAAAATCGTCACTTTAGGTGCCACAACACTAACGGCACTCACACTGTTAGGCGCAGTACAACAATTGGCTAACGCGGCACAAGTTGGAGGAGTAGAAGAACACGTGGCTTTAAGAAATAAAGCTACTGTTACAGAAGCCACAACAGCAGTTAATAATCTTTTTACAGATGGAGCTGCTGCAACTAAACTCAAATCTGGTATGTATAGGGCGGATATAAAAAGTGCTTTAGATAAAGTGTTGACGTTGGATGATGGTGAAGCTTCTAAAGCACAACTCCTTGATAAAATTGGTACAGCTTGGGACTTACATCCACCGTTACACGCCGTTGATAGTACAAAGAAGATTTTTACTGCAGAATCGGGTAAAGCAAGTGATTATATCAAAAACGTTTTTACAGATTCTACCCATACGAAACTCAAATCAGGTTATGTTGCAGCTATTCTTGGAGTCTCTAAGACAGTCTCTGAACAATATATTAATGCTAGTGGATACTCTACCATAGACTGGGAAAAACAAGGTTCATTTACTACATTTTTACATGATTTAGCACAGGCAAAAACATTGGCAGATGTACCTGAAACAGCAGCTCAGGATCTTGTGGATGCTTTGTTTAAAGATACCACGTATGGCGAACTCAATACAGGAGTGACGGTTCAAAAGATAGAAACAGTCCGCCAAGCAGTCATGGCACTGAATGATAGTGATGAAAAGGAAAATATGCTGAAACAAATTGGAGATGCCTATGGTATGTATTTCATTGTGGATGCTAAAACAATGACAGCGGGGGATCCATTGGGAGATAAGGTCAAAGCCGATGCCAGTATGAAAACCTTGCATGATTTTGTGGAAACTGCGACAGATTTTGAAGCAGATGCAGTAAAGACTAATACATCAAAATCTGCAGCTGGAACCTATGACTATGTCCGCAGCGGCTGGTCTAAAGCTGTAGCGTCCGCCCTATCACGCGTTAACTCATACGTTGCGGGTACAGACTTGTCACAAGCAGGTTTGGGTAACTTCTCTACTGATATTGCCAACTTGAACACAGCTGCGAATGCTATTCAAGCAGACCAAAATGATGTATCGAATGATAAAGTGGAAGTGGAGTACAATTATACTGCACAAGCTCCAGGTGAACCTGGGTGGTACGGTGTAGTGCCTTCGGCTGTAACACTGACAGATGCTAACCGTGGTACAGGTGAAGTGGCCAATGTAGAGTTGAAAAATGCCACACAAGTAGGTGGTAACTACGTACCTTATGATGGGGGAAAAACGGTTGAAGTCTCTGTTAAGTCAAACAATAGTTATAAATTGGATGACGGCAAAGGTGACCCGAATGTGGATTACAAGCTGAATTTTGTGGATGGAACGGGTACACATGATGTAGCTCAAGATGCTATGGAACACAAGATCGGTGAGTTGAAGGCAGGTAATACCACTATTGTTTCCCATATTGGTTTGGTGGGTAATGCGACAAAATCAGGGAAATATGTAGATAATCTCTTCTATCATTTCTCTGAAAAATAATAGATATTAAAAATTCATTGTTGAAATATTGAAAAATTAGAAAGTTAAAAAAGATAAAGAAAAATGAAAAAAATTATTACTTTAGGAGCAACAACGCTCACAGCCCTCACTCTTTTAGGGACAGTACAGCCTTTAGTGCATGCAGCACAAATTGGAGGAAGAATTACAAAAGCTACATCAAGTTTGTCTCAAAGTCAAAGTAAAATTGTATCACAAAAAATTGAACGAGCTAAATTAGTAAATCGTCAGGTTAAGGATGCAACAGATAAAGTTACTTTTGCGGATTCAGCAGTTGAAACAGCGGTACGTGCGAACTTGAAAAAACAAACTGGGGACATTACTAAGGGAGATCTGGCAAGTATGACAGGTACTTTAATAGTCAATGCCGCCATCACTTCATCATTGGAAGGTCTTCAATTTTGCACCGAATTAACTGGCTTTAATTCAGCGTTTTATGAGCATGGACATAATGCTGACTTTAGTGCCTTAGATAGTTGTACTAAATTAACAAGTTTTATAGCATCCAATATTTCTCAAGAGACATTTGACTCAATTGATTTTAAATCATTTACATCTCCTAAAGTTTTACTTGGGATATCTAAATCACATGTTTATGACTTGAGTAGATTGAACGGCACAACGATTGACCATGGAGGTAATGTTACTCAGATGACAGTAGCTGAAGCTTCTACAGAGGAGCATGGTGCTAGATTAACTATTCCTGTTAGACAAATTAAAAATATTGACACATCTGTAGCACCAGTATTAAGTTATAGAGATGGGGGGAGACTTGAAAATGGAAATGTAGTGTGGGATCGTATCCCTAGTACAACCACACAAGTCTCATATACATGGGCAGGTGTGAACGGATTCGCTGGGACTGTTACCGTCCCTGTCACATGGGCGAGCGATGAAGATAAAGTACAAGCTGATGTGAACCTTCTTTTCAAAGATAACACACGTACAGAACTCAATACGGGTGTAACGGTTCAAAAGATTGAAGCAGTACGTAAAGAAGCGAATGCTTTAACAGATAGTGCTAAAAAGACAGAATTATTAGGTCAAATTGGAGACGCTTATGGTATGTATTTCATTGTGGATGCTAAAACAATGACAGCGGGGGATCCATTGGGAGATAAGGTCAAAGCCGATGCCAGTATGAAAACCTTGCATGATTTTGTGGAAACTGCGACAGATTTTGAAGCAGATGCAGTAAAGACTAATACATCAAAATCTGCAGCTGGAACCTATGACTATGTCCGCAGCGGCTGGTCTAAAGCTGTAGCGTCCGCCCTATCACGCGTTAACTCATACGTTGCGGGTACAGACTTGTCACAAGCAGGTTTGGGTAACTTCTCTACTGATATTGCCAACTTGAACACAGCTGCGAATGCTATTCAAGCAGACCAAAATGATGTATCGAATGATAAAGTGGAAGTGGAGTACAATTATACTGCACAAGCTCCAGGTGAACCTGGGTGGTACGGTGTAGTGCCTTCGGCTGTAACACTGACAGATGCTAACCGTGGTACAGGTGAAGTGGCCAATGTAGAGTTGAAAAATGCCACACAAGTAGGTGGTAACTACGTACCTTATGATGGGGGAAAAACGGTTGAAGTCTCTGTTAAGTCAAACAATAGTTATAAATTGGATGACGGCAAAGGTGACCCGAATGTGGATTACAAGCTGAATTTTGTGGATGGAACGGGTACACATGATGTAGCTCAAGATGCTATGGAACACAAGATCGGTGAGTTGAAGGCAGGTAATACCACTATTGTTTCCCATATTGATTTGGTGGGGAATGCGACTAAATCAGGGAGATATGTAGACAATCTTTTCTATCACTTCTCTGAGAAATAAACCTTTTAAGCAAGTGAATATCAATCTAACTTAATATATAATTCAATTTTCCTAAAAGGTTCTACATATACAAACGTAGGACCTTTTTGAATGTAAGAGATTTAGAAATAATGTATTAATAAAATAAAAATCGAAAATTAGAAGGACTTATGTACGTAAAAAATAAAAAAAAAATTAGTATCCCAAAAAGCGAATGGTATATTGTAAACTTTATGTTTTTGGTAAGTGGAATAACCTGTGGATTCATCGTTGGCTATTGGGTGGTGGATATTTTAAATATACGATAACAAAAATATCCTACAAAAAAGTTTCACGTTGATATGAGGTGGAAAAATATTAATATTTACGCTAAATTAAACGTTGCATCTCTAGAACATTACTGATGTGATACAAGTTTAGTCCATAAAGGTCGAAAAAACAGTTCGATAATTTGAACTAGAAATGGGAGAAATAAAGGTAGCCAATAATTCCTTACTGATTATATATGACAACAGTGCTTGCTGTTAATATCACCAAGAAAGAGTTTGAATTTGAAAAAATAAGGTATTTTAGTAATATCAGAGGAAAAATTATTAGAGAAAAACCAGAGAGTTAAGTATTGCACACTAAAATTTAAACTATAAAGAATGATTAAAGCTTTAAATAATACAATACAGAATTTTTTTGTACTAGCAAAGTAAAAATTGGGATGAGTAATAGCACAGAGAAAAAAAGTACTCACTGTTCTTAATCTTGGAGGGCGCCAGGTTCATAACCTGAACAGTAAGTTTATTAAGGCGAGTGAATCCCATAATATGAGTTTAGTCAATCTACTTGCGCAGTCTACGATAGATTTGGTGGCTGATTTTGGAGAAGCATATCCTGAAAAAGTTGGCTTGTCTCTAAAAGTTAAAGATTTTAAAGCCACTCAATATAAACAAAAAAATAAAGTTACACTGTCTGTTAATTTAGGGGAGACAAGTACATTTCTTAAAGATAAAGGAGCTTTAAATCTAGGAGAAGGAGCGTGGGTGTTAACAAACCAACGACTCTATTGTGTAGATATTTCTTCTGTAATCTATTTGCTTAGAAGCGTATAAGAATCGCCTAGCAAATCATGATACCCTTGTACAATATATTAAGCTATATTAGGCAATTCCCGGTGAGAGACAAGAACTGAGTACAAGTTAAGCAGCAGATTCATTATCTTTCAAAGCCGCAGATGTGGCAGCATTTAAAATCAGTAATAAGAGTGGGGCATATGCAATTGCTTTTGAATTCGGAAAGAATGAGGGAATTCTATAAGAACAGCGGGAAGGACAAGCCACATTACTGGTTAATCTCGTAGACTATCCAGTAAGTGATAAGCCAAATACACCCCAAAATCCTGAATCAGGTACAACTTATAACATATCAAAACCTACGGTAACCACTCATTCAAAATCAACAAGCACAAGTATAAACACGGAACAATATAGACAGAAACTTGGAGAACTTGGATCAAGAGAGCAAAAAATACTGGGGGTAATGGGGACTCTTGCGCTTATAGGATCTGCTTTACTTGTTTGGCTTAAAAAGCGGAGATAATAGTTTATAATGATCCTTTTTAGTCATAAATAGGTATGAAAATTACATGGAGGGATAAGATGGTAAAAATATATTATTCATTAACAAATGCTTCATCTCGAAAAGCATTACAATGGCTGAAAAAACACAAGCTAGATTATGAAGGAATTAATTGGGGGTCAAGTACGAAAATGTCTCAAGGAGAATTTTTTGAAATTCTTTCATTGACCGAAAAGGGAACCGAAGAAGTACTTTCTCAAAAATCTTTAGCTTACTCGGATTTAGAGCCGTTTATGAACGACCTTACCCTTGTAGAATTATTGGGATGGGTGAACAGTAACAAGAGTTTATTAAAGCTTCCTTTAGTCGTGGATGATTCTCATTTACAGATAGGATATAACGAAGAAAATATACGTCAGTTTATTCCCAAGAGTAGAAGAAAAATAAAAACCAACGAAAAGGATAATTTTTGAGTACTAAGTACGTTAAATCTAAATTAGATAAGATAATTCTATAGAGTTAATCTCTGCTGTCTAGTTCAAGAAATCGTACACGCTTTAATCCGAGAGGTATAGATAAATCAACAAAATAGAGTGTGAAACAGTTCGCTTATTTAATTTTCATTTTTTGTACATACAATTTTAACGATAAATGTTTTTTATACATTGAAAAATTATTATATTATTATAAAAATGATTTTGAAATACACAATTTCGTAGGATATATACCATAAAGTGATATACATCTTTTTAATATTAATGTATTTCACCATCATTATTCTAGAGAAATGGTAAATGTTTGAAAGTGATTAAAATATATTCGGATAAAGGAAATCCTGTTAATGAAAATATTAAGCGTTGGCTCTATCAAAAAAATCTTCCTTTTGAAGAAGTTGATTTATCTATAAAACGCCTTGAAAGAATTGAAATATTGACCATACTCTGTTCAAAAAATAAAAGCATTGAGGATATTGTTTATGAAAAAAATGAGACACATAAAAATTTAACCCTTGATCTAAGCCAAACTTTTCATTTGAATAGTCTTATAAATGCCTTTGAAAGTGAACAGAAGTTGTTGAAACTTCCTTTTCTTGTGGACACATTTTATTTACAAATATTTTTTAATGAAGAAGAACTTGAAAATTTTTTGAAAATTAATAAGTTGGAATTTGACGAAATAGAAATATAATATCAAACACTATATTTAAGTCAGTATTTGAGATGACACTATTTATTAATAAAAAGGAAGTATCTAAACGATGATAAAAATTTATTTTAAATCCACAGACGCGTCGTCACGGAAAGCGATTCAATGGTTAAAAAATCAAAACTTAGAGTATGAAAAAATCAATTGGGCTAAGGAAGAAATGACACAGAAAGATTTTTAAAAAATTCTTTCCTTATCGGAAAAAGGTACACAGGATATACTAGCAAAAAAATCCGACGCTTACTTATATCTTTCACAATATATTGATGATCTTCCTCTTATTGAAGTATTGGAATTACTTAATTGTCAAAAAAGCTTATTACGTTTGCCAGTGTTGATAGATGACAGGCACTTGCAGATAGGCTATAATACTGATAATATTCATCAATTTATTCCTAAAAATGTTCGGAAATTGCAGATAGAGACTCTTTATAATACGTAAGCACCATAAATTTGTTTTATCGTGAAAGACATAAATGGGGGAAATTGTTTCTTACGTAAATGCTAACTAAAAGTGTATTTTATATATTATTAGTCAATAATTTTGAATAAAATACAGCATTATTTTTATATTAATATTTTGGGTTATAATGCTAAAATGAATTTAGAGTCTCCAGAGGCTTAGTAAATAAGCGATTGTAGGGATATAAAATTATAATTAACCAAAAAACTAACCAAGCAATTAAAATGTGTGTAATAAAGTTTAAAAATAAAAGGTTACTGATTACTTTCTCAACAACCTTGAATTACGTCCTTCACTTTAATATGGTGATAGGATTTTTTAATTATAGATGTATTAACGTATTAAAGTGGTGTATGAGATGAAAATTTATAAAATAAAGAATTACTGTATTTTGTTAGATAGTAAATTTTTACTTTGTAAATATTATGATAGAATTAACTATAAATTGATTGTACTAATATTTTAAAAGATATAGTGCTAGGTTATCATTCAGCTAGTATAGATGAAGAACTTCCGGGGTTACAAACTACTTATACTGAAGATTATAGACAGAGCCAAGAGGCAAGTTCACAGGCTGGTTTTAAGAAGCCAACCTCTAATAAGTTCTATAACGAAAATATAAATAGATTTTATAAGCCAGTGAATGTTTTAAAAGAGAAGATTGCAACTTTTATTCAAGAAAAAAATATCGATGTGGTGACAGTAATTGGACATTCATATAATGGAATAGATTGGCCATACTTTGAAGAAGTTATGAAAGAGTTACCTAAAGCTCGCTATGTTTTTACATTTTATACTCCTTCTGACAGGAAAAGCATAGAAGAGATGATAAAACAATTGAATTTAGATATAGATTATGAGATAGTACATTCTGGATTTTTAATGATAGAAAAATAATTGGACATTAGGCATTGAATTAAGGAGGGATCATGGGAATAAATAGTTGGAGTTGGGAAGCAATCAGTGCAATATCAACGGCGGTAGGAGCAATTATAAGTGCTATTGTTTTAGTAGTAACGGTTTATCAGTTAATTCAACAAAGTAAAAGACAAAATGAGTTGGATGACAGACAACAGAAAATCGAGGAACGAGAAGAATATCAAATTGACTTAAATATTAAACAATCTTTATTTGAACGAAGAGTTTCGAGTTGGAAAATTATTAAAGCACTATATCTGTCTTTCGATGACGAGAATTTTATCATTAACAAGGAACATAGTGATTTTCCATTTTTCATATATTTAAAATTAACTAACAATTATTATTTACAAGATATTGGAAATTCGATTAGGGGGAAAAACGAAAAAGACCATACCTGGCGAAGAAAGCAAGACAGTTTCTTAATGAAAATGAACGAGATGACGTTACTTTCTTATGAAATTACTTTATTGTTTTCAGGGAAAGAAGGGGAGCAAATCAGTAATTTTATTAATTCATATAAAGAAATGATTAAAAATGTACGTAGGTATGAGTGGGAGATAGATAATCTACGTGAGATATCTGAGGTGAGAAACGAAAGCTTTAATAAGCATGCCGATGAATCTAGAATAAAATCACAGAGAGAAACTCTGTATGAACAGTACAATTTACTTTTTGAGATGTATAAAGATATTAAAGAAAATAAGTATATAGATGAACTGTATCAACAAATAAAGTTCACAAAATAAAAAAGAGTGGAATTCAATCTAGTCTTTTTTTGTTATCAAAATTTTAGTATTCAGCTTTATATTTTTGTAAACCTCCTACTTTAAGTATATGTAAAGAATTATAAAATCCTACATCGCTATGTCTAACATGTTCTAATTCATGTAAAATGAATTTAAAGGATAGTTAGCCTTAGTAAATAAGCGCTTATAGGTTGCTAAAAATAAGAACTCAACAGAAAACTAACCAAGCAAGATAAAATTGTGTATTTAAAGTTAATAGTGATTTTTGTGATAAAATATACTATATGATAACAAATGAAAAACGGAGAAAATTTAATGAAAAATAACAAGTGGTATATTGTTATAGTTACAATAGTTTTAGTTTTAGGCGGAGCTTTTTTTGCAGTATCTAAAGGTGGAGCGGATAGTATGGACGGAAAATATTATTTATATTATGAAGATAGTAATACTTGTAGTGATGATACTATTATGACAATTCATGGAAAAGATGTTTCTCTACCAAGTTCTAGTGATGATAGTACAATATCATTAAAATTAGATGAAAAGAACCATAGATTAGAAGGTTCAGCAAATATGCCTTACACCTATAAAGACGGTTTCTTTAGTTTTAGTGGGGTACAGTATGTTAAAGAAAATTCAAAAGCCTATAAAGATTTAGAAAAATAAAAGTGCGGGATTAATTCCAACACTTTTTTTATTTTAAAATTCCCAACATGGAAGGGGATTTCCTTCACTATCATAGTACTTAGCTACTATTCGTTCATAAACTGAATAATATTGACATTGTTTAATACCAATAAATTCCATTAAAGCAGGTATATTTTTTGTAGGAACACCATTTTCAGAAGCATATAGATTGATTCCGTTAGCGATAGTGTCACAATTGCTTAAAAATTCTTTGTGTTGTTCTTGAAGATGAGTAAAAATGTGTAAATCATCATCATGAATTGCATGACTCGATTCATGTAATATAGAAAATATTTCTTTCAAAATTATTTTTGAATGATGTTTTAAGATGATAAATTTTTTATTTTTAGCTCGAACATATTTTCCATTTTCTTCAAGAGGAAAGGTATGATCATAGAGTAAGATAATATTATTTTTGTTTAATAGCTCAACTAATTTATTATAAATATCTTCTTCTATATCTTTCACAGATTATTCGCTTTCTTGTGACTCAAAGTATTCTTTTAAAATATTGTTTAGGGCTTGGCGGTCATTTTCAGATAATGGTTTGCCAGAATAGGATAAGTTGCTTGCGACAATGTCATTGTCTAAGTCTGCAAGGTCAAGAGTACGTGCGGAGGTGTTCCCTAGGAGATAGTCACTCGTTACACCAAAATATTCTGCAATTTCTGCTGTACGTTTTGCTGACGGAGTTGCACCTTGTTTATATGCATTAAGAGCATTTCTTGGGTAATTTAGTTCTCGTTCAATTTGGTTTATAGATTTATTGGCTTCTGAAGCCAGTAATTGTAGGCGTTCATAGAACATTTGAAATCCTCCTAAGAAAAAATATATAAAAAAACTATGTTTATCGTTGACAAGGTGTATAGAATACTATACAATAAGAGTGTATAGAAAACTATACATAAAAAATAAGCAAATAGCCCCAATGAGTGGAGCTTCTTGCAAAGTTGTTATTTAATAACTAGACACTATTATTATAACAATTTTGAAGGAGAAAAGCTAATGGCGACGAATGCTTATAAAGGGTTGCTACTTACAGCACGCTTAGCAGAGCGTAATTTGTTATAGGACGAGAAATGCTAACAGTCACCATGATATAGTGTATAGATTTATCTATATGCTAGGAGTGTATAAGTTGTACGCTTGAAAATCGGGAAGGTTTCGGGAAGTTAAGTATGCTGAGAGTAACACTTACTTCTATCTAACAGGTAATACAAAGGGTATTATTTCAAGGTAAACGAAATTCTTTATACCAAACCGACACTGTACCCACTCACAGCTAAGGGGTTATCGCAGTCGCTGTTCAGTTCCTACCGCCCTTACTCTAAAGAGTGAGCTGACTGTCGAGATGATAGACAAAGGCGGAAAGTTGATAGACAAAAAAGTCTATTGGCTGATGAATGCTTTTTTAGTATTCATTTTTAATAGACTTTAAAAGAAAAGAAAAATGAAAGCCTTATTGATTAAGGCTTTTTGTTATGAATTAAATTAAAAACTTATATTTCCTTGTTGGTGTGATAATGACTACCTAAGAAAAGAGATATAGGTTTTTTTATGGGTATATAAGATAATGGCTAGTCCGTAAGTCTCCAAAACTTACTGTGGGGGTTCGAATCCCTCTGTACCTGTTCTACTTTGTGTTATACTAAAGGTAGAAAGACTTTACTTTTGAAAGGAGACAATATGATTTTAACTATTGAAGAAATTACAAAAAAAGTAGCACCTATTGCGAAAAAATATAATCTAAAAGAAGTTTATTTGTTTGGCTCTTATGCAAGAGGTAAAGCAAAAGAAGCAAGTGATGTTGACCTTGCTTTTTCAAGTAATCAGACTTTGTCTTATTTTAAAATATTTGAAATTGAATCAGAGTTAGAGGAAGCTCTTGGAAAACCAGTAGACCTTGTTCCTATTGTTCAACTTTCAGAAGCAAAAACACCTATTGGAAAATATATGTATGAAAAAGGTTTCCAAAAAGAAAAGAGGTTAATTGCTTGAGAAATCAAAGTGAACGAGAAATAGATATTCAGTATCTAAGACTATGATTTACTATGCAGGTGAAGTAAAAGACCGTTTGGCTCGTGCGCAACGCTATAATATATCAGTTAATGATGATATGGTTGTAGAGTCTATTGCTTTACTTTTAGGGCAAATCGGAGAACAGCTTGATAGTAAAAAGTTGAGTGAAGAAGTTCAAACAAAGTATCAAGGGAATCCAATAGATTTTAGCTCGATAAGTAAATTTAGAAATAAAGCGTATCATCATTACGGCTCAATGAATTCTAAAGGTATTCTTCTTGCGAGTCAAGGTATGGACGAATTGATTGAACAGTTAAATTTCATAATTAGAAAAGAAAAAAGTGAGTTGGAAAATTTACTTTAAAGAAAAGACTTGTTTATGCAGGTCTTTTTTTGTTGCCATTTTAAAAATAGTAAGAAAGGAGCTTATGAAAAGTAAAAAAAAGGAATAAGATTATTGTTGGTTTAGGAATTGGAGTACTATCAACTACAGCATTAGCTGTTAGTTTGTTATCTCTTCCTGCAGGTAGCAATACAAAAAATGAGCCACAAGTTGTAACAGAAAAGAAGGAGCAGCCTAGAAAGATAACAGGACATTCTAAGGCAAAATCAACTCCTTCAAAAGGAAAACTTACTTCCAAAATTGATTCAAATAAAAAGCAAGATGAAGCTGCAGCTTCAAGTACTGCTTCTAAAGAAGTAGTAACTACATCAAATACTGTTGAGAGTACAGAACAGGTTCAGAAAGTTGCTGATGAAAAGCCTAAGGCTATTTCACAAGAGAACGTGATCCCTGCTCGAAATATAGCGAATGCTTCGGTTTATGCTACAACACAGTATAGTCATACTACAGCTACACATTCAGAAGGTCAAACCTATTCAATTTTAGCAACACCTGTTTCTTTTTCAGGAAATTCTCTTTCAGGAATAGTAACACGTACAGGAGTAGGAGCAGAAAAAGCCTCAATTGTTTTAAATTATACATTGAACTTTGACAGTCAAGGTCGTTATCTATCAGGTAGTATTACGAGTTCTGGATATGTGACATCTCAAATTAATTTAAGAGTGGGAGAAACTTATACAGGCTATGTTACTGATGCTATTACGACAAGTTATGGTCGTGCGCTTTCTGGTTCTTTATTGTATCCAGTACGTGTAGCATTTAATATAGGGTTTTAAAGGAGGAGTTTATGAGTTCTATATCACAGAATTTAATTGGTTTAAGACGTGCAAGAAATTTGGCACGAAAAGAAGTGTGCGAAGCATTAGAGCTGCTTCCTACAAGTTATGCAAGATATGAAACAGGTCTGCGTGTTCCTGATATAGAATTATTGGGGAAATTCGCACGATATTATAATGTTACTATTGATTACTTAACAGGTCACACTGATCTAGTGAGTAAAGAAGAATACTTTCAAGAAGTATTAGAAATGATTGTAGAAATGGGCGGTTGTGCAGGCTCTATGGCAAGTGAAGCTTTGAAAGAATGGAGTTAATATGAGTAATTTAAAATTTCCTATGAACGAATGTAAATATTGTGGTTTTGATGTATTTGTTAAAAATGGTCGAGTGGAAGGTAATTATGTTGATAAATATAATAGTGCATGAAAATTTCTTGAGACTTCTAATCCAAGTGAAAATCTAGTTTATATAGCTGATACTTGGTGGAAGTGTGAAAGGTGTGGGAAAAAATTATTTCAAGATAAAGAGATTTTTAACGGAAAAATAACAAGTGGAATACGTGAATTATAGGAAGTATGAGAATGATTGATATAAAAAGACATAGTGTAGAAACGGCGAATGTGACTTATGATGTGAAAATTTTTACTGATTTACATAAGTTACCTGCTAGGTTTATTCAGCGTATGAATATTACGAAAGAAGAAGTGATAAAAATAATTGAAGAAAGAAATGCTCAACCAACACCTATGAGTATGAACATTTATAAGAGGTTGGTATTCAATAAAGGAGAATAACTCCTTTGCTTGTTGCTTTAGTATAAAGGAAGTACAGAAGGTTGTCCTAGACTTTTGGTGCAGGTTCGAATCCTGTAAGCAACATAAGCTATTGATAGCTTTAAATATTAATATGCTGATAGACAAGGTAGCTCCTTACTATTGGCTCATTTTAACCTTGTTTTATCTACACTAAATTAGTGTAGATTTTTTGCGTTTATGGTCTAAAGAAGTTTTTTCCTTTCCTTCTATGGTAAGACACTTATATTGTGGCTGTATAAGTAATGCAGGTTCGATTCCTGTTGAACGCTTTGTTAGAAATGACAAAATAAAGTGTAAGGACGGTTTGATTTTATGATATTAGATTTAGATGAAACTACAGATGAAGAAGAAATTCCAATGGAAGTATTTATATTTATTTTTGTATCAATGCTTGTATTTATTGAACTTGGATATGTCATATATCGTATATTTTGTATGTCTATGATGATGTTAAATTAATAATATTTTGCACTTATCATTTAAAGGATTTTCTCTTTTTTCCTTGGGAAGATAGTTTATATATTGTAAAAGTATAAATGAAGCAGGTTCGATTCCTGCTAAGTGCTTTGTCAGAAATGACGTAAAACATTAAAAAATAAAAAGCATAAGGAGAAAAAATATGCAATTACAAGAAGTTCCTGTAACGGAATTAAAAGAACTCACAAATGACGGTAAGGTTTATGTCTTACCAGAATATGAAACTGTAGCACGTACAGCAGAAATGCCTGAACATACAGTTTTCTCAGCCGCAGGTGACGGTGAAAAGAATTTCCATATTGTCTGCTTTGGGAAAGTTCCTAAAAAAGATGAATTACGAAAAGCCGTTCTCGGTGGTCTGGTTGAAATTGAAGTGGAAAGTCATGAGCCAACATTTATTGATTTCAATTATGCAGAAAATGGTATCACAAAAAATCAAATGGCTTTACGTTTAAATGACGTGGTTATTAAAGGGGGTAAATAGAAATGGCAAAATACGGACTTAATCAATTCAATCGTACAATCACTCAAAATCCTAAAAAACTTTTTGGATCTATGACTTATCTTGGTCATGAAAATATTCCTGAAATGGTTTATGTTGATGAAAATGGTGAAAAATTTGAAGAACAAAATGCGGAAGGTACACTTAAAGCAGTTCCTACTGGTGAAATTGCTGAAAAATATATCATGATTGCTTCTCCAAATTATCCAAAACAAATTGATATTAAAGTACCAGTTGACTTTGACGAAACAACTATTCCTTTCCGCAGCACAATTGAACTTGTAGAACCTGTGACAGCTTCTGTATATAAATCTACACAAGAAGTGACAGCTAACAACGGTCGTATTCAACGTGTTCCAAAAATTACTTTCCCTTTGAAAGCTGCAGGAGTTAAAGTAGCTACTGCTACAAGTACAACTACAGAAACTCCTCGTGTAAATACACAAGAAGAACAGTCTAAGCCAAAAAACAAATAAAGGATAGGAGGGAAGCATGAATAAATTGTTTCCAAAAGGTCACCGTTTAAAAAAGCGTGACCGTCATATTCCTTTAAGATTATATGCTCTTGTTGCTGTTCCAGTATTTTTAGTGACAGGGGGCGCAAGTAGCGCTCTCTATCTGCTTTATGGAAAAGCTAAAATTGCTCTTGTTGGAGGACTTTCTTTTGGGCTTATTTTTTTGGGATTCTTGCTTTCATATTGGCTGTATCACATTCTCTTGAAAAAGAGTTTTTTCTTTATACGTAAAAATAGGCATTTTCTTTTATGGCGCTTTATGTACCAAAATAATTTCTATTTTACGAAAGAAAGAAACGGTAATAATAGGCAGGGAAAACCTAAAATATATTTTCCTAAGGTTTATCTTAAGGAAGAAAAATATGAACTTCGAGCAAGCTTTCAACTTGAAGGTATTAAGTTCCAGGAACAATTCCTCAAACTAGGGGGAATACTTGAAACAATGTTCTCAGGTGACCTTATGGGAACTTCGGACGAGAAGGGCTATGTCGTGTACTCTTATGCGATAGACTCTGTACGTAGTCGTATTTCTGCTAAAGATGTTGTGGCAGATGTTAAACAGGGTGTGAAGCTCGCAGAGGGTGTATATTGGGATTTTGTTCATGATCCGCACTTAATTGTTGCAGGTGGTACTGGGGGAGGTAAGACGGTGTTCTTGCGCTCACTCTTGAATGGTTTGTTACGTATAGGTGTAGTAGAAATTCTTGACCCTAAGCAGTCAGATTTTGTAAAGCTAGAAAATCTTAATGTTCTGAAAGGTCGAGTGACCTATACGACAGAAGAAATGGGGCAACGTTTAATTGACCTCAAAGAAGAAATGGAACAGCGTTATGAAATCATGCGCCAAAGGTCAGAAGAAAAAAATGAGGAAGAATTAGGTGCTTTTTATAAGTATGATATGAAACCTCTTTTTATTTTAATTGATGAAGAACCTTCTCTTGTTTCTGCTTTAGAAGATTTGCCTTATGGCGGTGTGATAGATTCTATGAAAGTCATGAGTGCTTTAAAGCAAATTATTCTTAAAGGACGTCAAGCAGGTGTTTATGTTGTTATTTCGACTCAAAATGTGAAAGCTGATGATTTACCTTCAACATTTAAAGATAATATGATGACTCGTATAACTTTAGGTCGTTTGGCACAGTTTAGCTATGACACTCTTTATGGTGAAGAGAATAAACAAAAACACTTTAAATACGTTGAAAAAGACGGAGACACAGGTAAAAAGATTTTTGGACGTGGCTATTATGGTATTTTTGGAGGGAGTGCAAGAGAATTTTATGCTCCTTTACTGCCTGACCCTAAAACCTATAGTTTTTATATGGACTTTAAAACCTTGCCTCGTATTGAAAAAGAAACGTCACCTACTATTATAGTTGAGGAAAAATTCACACTTGAAGAAATGGCAAATGAGCTTAATTCTGATGTGAGATTGCTCAAAAAAATAAAAAGTAAACTGATAGAAAATAGCTATGAGTTTGCTTCAAAAGACTACTCCTTGAAAGATAAGGGGCTATTTGAAGAAATTCTTAAAGTGAAGGCAGGTAGTTCTGATACCTTAGAGGACATAGTTTGTAATATTGTGAGCCAATATTAAAACGGCTCGTCTTTGGCTTCTCTCGAAGTGGCGAAGGTAAGCTATAGACAAAGAAAGCCGATAAAGTGTAGGTTAAACGCTGACGTGGCGAACGAGGGGCGAAAGCCCCGGAGTGAGTGCGAAGCGGAGAACCGTACAAATTTACGGTCTTTTTTTGTCGTGAAGTAGCGGCTGAGTGCGAGAGAAAGAGCTATTAGAAAGAGTCTTAGTCCAGACGTAGTCTGGGCTAAGCAAGTGTTTGCGGTACCCCGTTTGGTAACACGGGGTACAAGTAGTATACCAACATACCAACCCTAGTAGCTTACAGGGTTTATTGAGGTATACCCCTTAAAAATATAGAGAGGTTGAAAGTGGATTTATTAAAAGTTAGAAAGTCTTTTGGACTTTCTCAAAATGATGTATCAAGAATTATGGGTGTAAGTAAAGGCTTTGTGTCGGCTGTAGAAAATGGACGTAAAACCTTAACAGCAGAGAAAGAAGAGAAACTCGTTGCTTACTTGAACATAAAGCCGAAAGCTGATGTTACCGTTTTGATTGACTATTTAAAGATTCGCTTGAAAACTTTTCAATATGAAAATGTTGTAAAAAAACTCCTTCAAATTCCATTGGATAAGTTCAATGTGGGGCGAGGGGGCGGTCAAGGTTATCCTTGTCGTATCGAACATGGCAATATTAAAGTGTATTATCAGATTGAAGATACGGAACATGAAGAAAATATTGATATGGGTGTTCTGATTGAAATGACAGGGAGTGGCTGCCGTTTATTTGAAACATTCTTAAAAGAGCAGGATCGCACATGGCGAGAATTTCTAAGAGATTGTCGTTCTTATGCAGTAAAGGCGACACAAATTGAAGGTGAAATAGATGAAGAAGCTGTAGAAGATTATCTTAATTTTACTCAGTTTGATATTGCCTTAGATGAACGATATAACCCTGAATATAATTATGATTTATTCAAATTGTGGGGGAAAGTGAGAAATAATCAAGTCAAAACTTTATTTAAGCACTTTGAACCACATGAAGCATTCTCTCCTGTAGGTGGTCTTTTTCAGTCTAAAGGATTGTCTTTAGCATTTGGTAAAAGAGGTGGCACAATAGCTATGGAGTTTTACGAGAAAGACAAGGAGCAAGCACTGAAAAGGGAACTACCTGTAGAAGATGTGCAACAAATTTACGGTTTTAAAAATCGTTATGAGGTACGTTTGAGTCATGATAAGGCAAAACAAGTCATTTATGATTATGCTTTTAAGGAGTCAAATTTATTCGAAGTTGCGGTGTGTATCATTTCAAGTTATCTTACATTTTATGATGATGAAGGAGATTTAGACCGTGAGTGGCTCGATGTTTTAGGAAGTTCTAAACGCTATAAGTTTATTACTGAGCCTAAAGAAATTTCACCAGAAAAACGTAGACGTTGGATTACACGTCAACTTTTAAGAGAATTAAGTATTGAATATGCGGTAAACAAGAACACAGGGGTACATTTTTTAATGGACTCTATAAGAAGTTATGATTTTTCAGAAGAAGAAGAATTGCGAATTGAGGAAGAAACAAAATATTTGAAAAATAAAGAGTTCCAGTATCAAGCAAGGTCTACTTCTAAGGGTCGTAAACTTCTTGAAGCAATAGGAATGGAGGAAGGTAGAGGTGAGTAGGCAAGAAGAAAATCAAAAGCGAAGAGAATACTCTGACCGCTTAAGACAGCATATTGCAAGTCGTCTTGACCTTCCTGAGTGCCAAGAGTTGCGTTTAAAAATAGACTGCCTGTGTTCACGGCATTATGCGCCTGATAGTGAGGAAGCCAGACAATATATTGAAAAAGCAAAAAATTATAATGTCAAAAGACGACTTCACTTTATTAGGCTCTATCAAAAACGTTATGATGAACTACTTTATAAAGGTTGGGAGGGCTAAAAAATAAAAGAAAATATGAGGTAAATATCATGGCATATAATAAAAAAGAAGCACAAGGTAAAATTCAAAAACTCGGTGAGTTAATGACTGCAAAAAAATATGATGAAGCGTGGACTTCAGCAGGTGATTTAAATGCTTATCTTAAAGCAAATAAAGATGTAATGACAGGTTCAGATTATGAAGCTATCAATGGTGTTCTTAAGAATTATTACAATATCAATAACCAACTTGAAGCAGTAGGCAAACGTGCTTATGGCATGGGTCAAAAAGCCCTAAATACTCAACTCTAAAAATCAATGAGGGTGGAGTTCTTTATAAAGAAGTTCTCACAAGTTCAAGGTTCGACTCCTTGTTCTTGTTTTAAAAATAAAAAAGTTCTTGCAGGGTGCAAGCTAAAAGAAAAAGGAGTAAAAGTGAACAATAATAAATTAGAGGAACTTGAAAAAATTAAAAAATTAGCAAATAAAATTGATTTAGATGTCTTGTATTTGGGAGAGAGAAGTTCTAAGTTTGACCGTATGGCATTTATTGCAGGTTCAAAATTAAAGGAAGCACTTATTGCAGCAGAAACTGCTCTAAAAGTAAAAGAATGATATAATATGCTTTTTCTTGACTTAAAACGTAATGCATGATATAATATGCATATAGTAATTAAGGAGGGCATTTTGAATAAGGTAACAGATAAAGAGTGGCAAACAGCGACAAAGGAATTATTTGAAATGGATAAGGACTATAGAGAGAACTGGGCGTTCTCAGAAGCTAAGCGAGAGTTAGCGCTCAATTTGAATACAGCTCGTCTTGAAAAGGGCTTAACCCAACAGGAGCTAGCAGACTTAAGCGGTAAAAAGCGACAAAATATTGGTGCTATAGAACGTGAGAACGTGAACCCTTCAATTAAATCACTTGCGGAAATTGCTGTAGCTATGAATAAAAAATTAGTTATTAGCTTTGAAGATATTGATTAAGGAATTATTTTAGGAGAAAATTTATGAAATTAAGCAAAAAACAAGTTGTTGTAGGTGGAGTAGTTGCAGTTCTTTTAGCAGGTGGAGTTACAGCAGGTGTTGTTCATAATAATAATGTGCAAGCTGCGAAAGTTGCTCAACAGGTTAAAGATAAACATGATAAGCTGATTCAAAGTGTAAAAGAACAGACTGCACAAGCTGAAAATTATCAGTCAGAAAGTGATGTGAAAACAGCACAAGATGTTATCAAAAAACTTGACGATAAAGAAAAGTCAGTCTATGTTAATCGTATAGAAAAAGTTCAAAAAAATTGGAATCTAATAAATGAAGCGACTAAAAAAGTTGTTAATGCTGAAAAAATTCAAAATGATACCAATGTAAAAACTGCTCAAAAAGCTATAGATAATATAAAAGATGAAAAAATAAAATCTAAAAAGATTGGTTTGCAAATTCGTTTAGATAAAGTGAAAAAATCTGTAGAAAATACCAAAAAGAAGAAACACATGACTTCTCAAAAAGGTTTAGATAATAAAAAAGTTGCAGATAATACAACCTCATCTAATGAATCTGCTCAATCTAAAAGTTCAGATGTAAAAATGTCAACGTCTGATACTACAGCTAGTGCAAATGGTGTTTCTAGTGATTCTAATTCAAATGTACAAGCTAGTACGGGAGGGAATACCTCAGTTAATGGTGGTTCAAATGGTAATGTAGCGCCAAGTCCAGTACCTACTCCTACTCCTGCACCAACACCAACACCAACACCTAAGCCAGACCCTACTCCTGCACCAACACCAGACCCAACACCTACTCCTGATCCTACTCCTGCACCAACATTTACAGGTTGGGTAAAAAATCGAGCAGGACAAACAGTTTGGACACAAGGTGGATTTCCAACATTAGAAGCAGCAGCAAGTGCAGCGGCAGCTTGGGCGAATGCACAACCTAATCCAGAGGACGCTTGGTCGTCTGGAGCTTATTAAAATAAAAAATCAAACGATAGTTTCTACTGAAATTATCGTTTTTTTTCTTGTCCTCAATCATGACATTAAAAGGATTGTAAAATATCTGTAGAAAAGAGGTGAATTTATGCCGGTTAAATAATTCAATATTTTCAAGAAAGTGTGAGCCAAGACACGCTTTTTTATTTTGCGCAGAATAAAAAATACTAGGAGAAAATTTATGTCTAATTTTAAAAAGAAAAAACTTCAAAAAGCACTTACAGATGAAAAACAATCTCGTTTCCGTTTACGTAAATCAGGGAAACACTTCGTTACAACTGCTATGCTTGTCCTTACAGTAAGCGGTACGGTCGCAGGGCTTGTTCATGCAGATGTACTTAGTGCAAGCTTGTTTTCAGCCCCTGCACGTTCTATCTCTCTTCCAGATAAAGGGTCAGTGAACTATAAGTACTCAGGAACAGGTACGGTTAAATGGTCTAATGGTCATGAAGCTTCCGCAAACTTTATGGAGGTCAACGGTGCAACAACATTCTGTTTAGAACCTTTTGTAGATGTATTTAATGGTGCTTATGCTACTAAAGCAGGACAAGATGCCGCAGCTCAAAAACAATGGAACGCTATGACAGAGTACCAACGTAATTTGATTAATAACATCACTTATATTGGTGAAGTCAATAATGCAGAGGCAGATAAGAATATCAACCTTGCGACACAATTTGCTTTGTGGCTTGTTGAAGCAGGACAAAATGAAGTTTCAGGGTTGCTTCCTAAAGTTTCTGAAGTAGATACATCAAAATTGAATAATGTTGTTGGTGGGCATAAAATTACAGGCTTAGAGTCTACTGGTGCGGATATTAATAAGGTCATTGAGCATGCGACAGTCATTCTTAAACAAGCAGTCGCAAGTTCTAAAAATCCAGATTTTAACCCAAATCCATTGACCGTTCTTGCAGGAACTACTGCAACTGCCACAGATACAACAAATTCTCTGGCAGGTGGTGCAGGTGGTTATGGTACACCATTTGATAAAATTATTCCTTCTAAGGGGCTCACAGCTAAACGTGAAGGTAACTCGCTAAAAGTGACTGCTTCACCTTCTGCTATTGGGAATACTGGAAATGTTAAAGTTTACAATAATATCAATGAAAACTTTGTACCACATTATATTTATGGCACAATCAATCCAGATAGTACAGTTGGTCAAACATTGTTTGCAACAACGGATCCCGCACGTTTAGACGGTGAATTGAAAGTTAATGTTATTGGTTTAGGTGAAGCTATGCTTCAAAAGACTTCGACTAATAATGCCTTTTCAAATAAAGCTATGGCAGGTGCTGAATTTACCCTCTTTAATAAAGACGGTAAAGCTGTGAAATGGTCTGACGGTCAAAAAGGTTATCCTATCACACCTCTTGCAGGTACAAAGGCACATGATACAAATGTTGTTCTTAAAATGGGTACTGACGGTAAGCTAGGGGTTAAAAACCTTGATTATACAAAAGGCTATTATTTCCAAGAAACAAAAGCCCCTGCAGGTTTTGCTTTAAATGCTACTAAAATTCAAGTTTCATTTGATGAAAACTCTAAGTTTGATGGTACAACAAACAACTATCAAGATGATGTTGCAACACAAGATATTCCAACAGGTGCAACAACCTTAACAAAAGTCGATTCTGATACAAATTCTTCTAAAACACAAGGTGAAGCAACGCTTAAAGGTGTTACTTATGGCTTGTTCCATTCGGATGGAAAAGCGGTTGAATGGTCTGAGGGCTTAACAGATAAGACCGCAGGTTCTACTGAAAATCTTCCAATTACTCCGCTTTTTGGTACAAAAGCAGACAACAAGAAAGTAGAATTGACGATTGATAGTTCAAATAAAGTTGGAGTGCAAAACCTTCCACTTAAAGAAAATGGTCAATCCTTCTATTGGAAAGAACTGCGTACTTCATCAGGATATTCACAATCATCTAAGAAAATTCCAGTCGTCTTTGATGATAAGAGTGAAGTAGATGTTGCGACTAATGATTTCATGGATAAAGACAAAGCAGCAGATAAAGTAAATGTCTTTAATCTCATGTTTGAAAAAGCACAAGACGTTAACGGTTCTCTTCCAGGTCTTAATGGAGCAGAATTTGAACTCAAACAGCAATCAGGAACAAAAGGTAATCCAATTAAAGCTGTATCAGGTACTGGTACAGACTCTAACGGTTATACAAAAAATGGTTTAGTTGTCTTTGACGGAAAAGCTAATGCACTTGCAGGAAATCCAAGTAAAGACGGAATTGCAATTGGTGATTATCTCTTGACTGAGATTAAAACACCAAATGGCTTGAAACCAATTAATCCTGTTGCAATTTCTATTACGGATAAATTGGATAAAGACGGTTCGCCTGTATCTTATACAGCTACTTTTACAGATACTGTAACAGGACAGCAAATTGATAAAGTTACAGTTGAAGCTTCATCACTGGTTGATAATAACTTGATGTTCAAACTCAATCTCGGTATCTTTACAGATAAACAAAAAGAGCAGCCAAAAATTACTACAACTGCAACTGATAAAGCAGACGGTGATAAAACATTAGGTGTTGGTCAAGCACAAGTTACAGACAAAGCAGAAATGGAACATTTACCTGCTTCTAAAGACCTTACCTTAACAGGTACGGTAGTTTATAAAGACTCTGGTAAAGAAGTAAAAGATGATAAAGGAAAAGCTATCACTGCTTCTAAGGAGTTTAAGTCAGATGATAAAGGAAAAGCTTCAGTTCAACTTGATTTCCCAACGATTAATACTGTGAAAGACCAAAATAAAGTCTACACGGTAAAAGAAGTCGCAAAAGATAAGGAAGGTACTGTAGTTGTAGAAGAAAACAACTATAAAGATAATCCTTCTCAATCTGTAAAAGTTGATAAGGCAGACGGTCATACAGAAGTACAAAGTAAAGAAATTTCAACAACTACAACAACAGTTACAGATAAATTCTTTTATGAAGGACTAGTTAAAGGTGATACTTACACTGTTAAGATTTCACAAGCGTATGATCATGACTTGAAAAAAGTTATTGATGTTGACGGTAGCTTAACTTTTAAAGATGCAGACACGAAAGGTACTGTAGATGTGCCAGTCAAAGTTGATGCTAAGAAGTATGCAGGACATAAAATTACATTTTATGAGGAGGCATGGCATGGGAAAACTCCAAAAGATACACCAATCATTTCTCATCATGATAAAGATGATGAAAAAGAAACATTCAGTGTTGTAGTTCCAAAAAATCCAACACCAGAAACTCCAAAAAGTGTTCTTCCACATACTGGTGAAGAAAAGGCATTGTGGAGCTTGGCAGGTGTAGGTATCTTACTTGTAGCATTGGCAGTGGCGCAACGTGAAAAAATCAAAGCTTTTTTCAGTAAAGACAAAAAATAAAAAATATTGACTGTGAAAAGCAGTGAATGGTGGTGGGAGGAATAAATGGCATGGAGGTGAAAGTTGGAAATTTATAAATTGGCAAATGATTTGGGGGTTGATAAAAAAGACCTTCTTTTATTTGTTCAGAAACAAGGAATTGAAGCTAAAAGTATTGCTTCAAGTTTGACACCTGATGAAGAAGAAAAGGTTTTGAAAGCTTTTGATGAAGCAGGAGGTATTCTCGATTCAGTTTCAGAAGTTGAAAAGCCTGAACCTATTTCTGCCAAAGATGATATTCAGGTATCATTACCAGAAAAAAAGGTTCAGAAAAAGAAGGAACGAAAAAAGATTTTTCCAAAAGTTTCAAAGTTTGTCGAAAAAAATATTGAAAACTATGAAAAAGTTCCTAAGAAAAAAGAGCCTGCAAAGGTTAAAGAAGTAGATTATCAGAAAGCAAAAACAATTTATAAAGTAGTCAGTGTTTTTGTTGTTTTGTTGTTAATTGCTTGCGGAGTGTCTGCGATACGTGCAAATACTCAAATGATGAATTTACAGAAGTCTGCGAATACATCAATTAAAGTTTTAAATGAAAATCAAAAATCTTTATCTCAAACAGTGGAAAAACTACAAAAAGAAGTTAAAGGCTTTGAAGCAAAACAAGAGGAGTCGAAGAAAAATGAGGAAAAGAAAAAGACTCCTCCTAAGCAAAAACAAGTTACACCTCATAAAGAAAAATCTAAAAAGTAGAAAGTAGGATTAAAGAATGAACATTCATCAAATTACAAATGGTGCAATAACATTACTGGGTCTTGTTGGTGCAGGACTTATTGTAAAGCATTGGAAAGAAGCTGCTTTTTTGAAAATAGCAGGAGTTATTGGTGCAGGATCGATTGTTTGGGCTATGCTTTCAGGTAAAGACCTGTTCGGTATGGCTTGGAAAGTTGTTACAGCAGTTCTTGGTGTATTTGGATTACACATGTAGGAGGTTTAAATGGAAGAAGAAGAGTATGATTATTCTATCGGTTTAGACACCCCTTATTGGATTCAAGAAATTCGTATCAAGGGGAAATTGTGGTGGACATTTCAGACCCCTGTATCTGTGGCTTTTATTGGCATAACAGCATTAACTGCATTTGTCATGTTTCTTTTAACTCTTCCCTTTTTAAAAGTCTTAGCCAATGTTGCTTTTATCCCTCTTACGCTTTGGATTGTTGTTCCGTGGCGTGTAGGAAGGTTATATGTCGAAACAGACCCTGACGGAAAAAAGATACACTATTACCTTTGGGGTATGATACGCTACATTAAAGAATTTGTCTTAGACTCTAGAATTATTTATGGAGAAGAACGTCGAGAAAAAAATAATGAAAAGATTATTTTTGAAAAAACAGAATTATAGGAGGTAAAGATTGAAATTAGATTATCCAATTGTCAAAACACATGGGAATATTGCACGTACAAAGGAGGGAGAAACTCTTGCTTTTTATACTGTGCCATACTTTTCAAGTTCCATTATTGATTTTTCAGGAAAAGTAAAAATAAAAAAATCTATTGCAACTGCAATAAGAAAGATAGCACCTAATAGCTATTTTGAAATTGCTTTAGTGCCTAGAGATTTTCTTTTAGGTGAGAAAATGGACGCTTTGAAAGAAACACTTTATCCTGAACATCGAAAAGCAGGAGAAAAATATCTTGACGAGCGAAAAAGAACGTTAACTCATGAAATGAAAATTCCTTATGAGTATGAGTGGCTGATAGCTGTTTTTCTTAAAGAAGATGAATCGGCAGAATCTCTTAAAGAGTTTTTCTTAAAGCAGGCACAAAAGCGTATGCACCAGTTAATGAGTTTATTCAATAGGAGAATAAAAACTCCAGAAGGTTGGGAAAAAGCATGGGTTAATGTAGAACTTTCTTTAAGACAAGCCTTATCTTCGATTAAAGCAGTGCCTTTGAATGCAGACCAAGTTTATTATCATCAACGGCTTCAATTTTTACCACATATCACACACCGTTTTGATGAAGTCCTTGAAAGTCGCTCTGTATCTAATATTACAGATACTTTAATTGACCAAGACGGTTTAGGGTGTATGAAATTTACCTCGCAATATGGGGAAAGCTATTCTACGATTATTCCGATAGGAAAAACGGATAAATCACTTAATAATAATCATCTTGGAGAACTGATACAGCGTTTTGATTTTCCAGTAGGTTTAAAAGTTAAAGGACGTTTTCCTGTAATGAAGAAAACAGGGGGGTATTTATCGAAGATGAAACAAGCCTTCACACGTTCTAAGGGGATAATGACTGAATCTGCACGTACAGGTAATGTTGTCTATGACAAAATTGTTATGGGAAGAAGAGCATTAAATAAAATGGCAAAAGATGTAGAAGCAAAAGAGCCTTTGATTGAACATGGGCTTTTTTTGATTGTGTCAGCTTCTACAAAGCCTGAGTGGCGAGCTAGAGTAAATACTGTTATGAATAGTTTGGGTTCGATTGGTGAGAAACAAAGAGCGAGATTTGACCAACCTTATCTGTTCCAGTCTTTACTCTATGGAAATAAAATCTCTTTAGATACTCGTTTTTGGTATCGTTTATCAAATTCAAAAGGATTTTCACAATATCTTCTGTTTACGACACAAAAAAGCGGCTCAAAAACAGGTTTTCCTATTGGTCGATTAGACAGTAATTATCATCAATGGGACGATTTGAAAACAGCGATTCATGCTTCACGTAATCTTGTTCTTTATAGTCCAATGCTTGCGAATAAAGAAGATATTGCAGGAAAGAAAACAAAAAACCTCTTGACGGAAATTACTGGTGAAACAGGTTCAGGTAAAACAGTTCTTGCTCAAATGATTTTGTTACAATCTATCCTTTCGACAATTAAAACTCTTTACATTGACCCTAAACATACTTTACGTAAACAATGGCAAAAGATATTAAAGGATAAACAGTGGGTTGCGGCAAATTCTGAACTTGCAGATGTAATACGTTCAATTAACTTTCTTACATTGAGTGTAGAAGATGAAAGAAATATCGGTATCCTAGATCCAATTATCTTTTTAGAAGCAAAAGAAGCATTGAATGTGGCTAAAATGATGTTGTTTTATCTCATGGATAATCGTTGGGAAGAATATCAAAACACGGCAGTGTCAAAAGCAGTTAAGGAAATTGTAAAACGTAGAGCTAAAGGAGAAACTCTAGGATTTATGCACGTTATTGATTTACTTAAAGAACATGATGATAAAAATATTCGTGATGTCGGTGAATCACTTTATGAACGTATTGAAGGCTCTATTCTTGAACTGGCTTTCTCTCGTGGAACAACAGAAGGTATTTCATTTGATGAACATTCTACTATTCTTGAAATAGCTGATTTACAGTTACCTGATGCGGATAATGATGATTTGAATGAAGAAGAAAGAAACTCGGTTGCAGTAATGATGTCTTTAGGTGTCTTTTGTAAACGATTTGGTGAGAAAAACGAAAACGAAGAAACAATTGAATTCTTAGATGAAGTTTGGGTATTGATGAAGTCTAAAGAAGGACGTCAAGTTGTTAAAAGTATGAAGCGATTAGGACGTTCACAAGATAATAAATTGGTACTTATTTCTCAATCTGTCAATGATACAAAAGATGAAAATGATACAACAGGTACAGGAGAACGGTTCTGTTTCTATGAATCTGGTGAGGAAGAGGACATTCTAAGAGCATTAAAACTTGAAGTGAATGAAGTAAATGTGAAATGGATTAGTAATATGAATCAAGGGCAATGTATTTACCGTGATGTATTCGGACAACTACACCGTATTTCTATTGAAGTACCGCCTGCTTGGTTGAAATTAATTGCGCCTAAGAAAGAAAGTAAGCAGTCACAATTGGAACAAAAATATAAAGCAATTTAGAAAGGGGTGTTATGAGCCTAAAAATTCCAGATTTTAGTAAATATCAAATTTATAGGGAAAAAGTAGGAGAAGGTATAGCTAATCCTTCTGCATTGTTTAATAACTTTTTAAGTAACACTTTTCTTAATATTCCTTTAGAATTTTTGCGTGTGCTTGTAGGTGTTGCAACTGTTCTTTCTCAATTACTTGATGTTTCCAGTGCTTTGGGTGGTGTTCAGAAATCAATTATGAATACTTCACAGAGTATTTTTCTATCATTAATTGGTGGGGCAAACGGCACAATAACAAGAGGTTCTGTAGCAGGTGTGCTTATTACCTTAACTATGCTTTATCTTGCTTATCATTGGTTTAGTGGTAAAGGGAAATTTTGGTCGTCTTTAGTACATTTGATTGCCATAATTTCAACTATGTTTTTCTTCTTTGGAAGTTTTACTTATACTAATTCTCAGGGACAAACGAAAACAGATATGGGAGGTCAAATTGCTTTTGATACAGTAAGAAATCTTTCTAAAACAGCACAAGATAGTATTACTAAGAGTCTTACAGGATATACTACTCCTGATGAATCTTCTGATTTCTTTGAGTCTTTTGTCTTGAAACCAGCAGCTAATTTAGCCAATCTAGGTAACGTGGACGGTAAGTTGGTAGACGGTAAAAATTATTTTGATTATGACGCTGCTAATGGAAAGAAAAAAGGGTATAACCATAAAAAAGGACAAGCCTATGTAGATGATGTTGCAAAACACAACAGTAACGGTTATCTACAAAATACTGGTGGGCATTTTGGGGAAGAATTTATGGGGATTGGTATTGAGGTTATGAATCTCTTTATGTACATTATTCCTGTATTGTTGATTAAAGTTTTAATCTCAATATATTCTCTTATATTGAGTCTTTTAATTATGTTATGGCCTTTGTCTGCGGTATTGAGCTTTATTCCTATATTTAGAAATGCTTTTTTCCATGTTATAAAAATATCACTTGGTGTTTTAATTGCACCAACGCTACTCACTATTTTTATGAGTTTTATATTCTATCTTATTACACGAATAGATTTTGCGGTTCTTTCATCTGCGACAGGTACAAGTGTTACGGATCTCGTGGCTTCTATGAGTTTGATAAGTGGTCCTGTTTTAATGGCTGTGCTTACAGCTATTTTTATTTTGAAGTTAAGTTTCATGATATTTATTTGGAAGAATAAAGGTAAAGTGATTAGCTTTGTGACAGGTGGCAGTTCTGCAGGTCAACAGTTAATGCAGCACGCTGACACACTTTCAAATAATGTTTCACAAGGTGTCCAAAATATTCGTAATAAAGCTGTAGGAGCTGCGGAGGTAGGGGTAGGTGCAGCAACAGGAAATCCTGCTCTTGCCGTAGACGGAGCGCAAATGTTAGCACCAAAAACAGAAAATCAATCTTCATCTTCTGTTCAATCTCAACCAGATATAAAAGAGCAAACTCAAAATACAATGCAGACTCCAGAATCTTTTGAAAAAGATGATACGAACCCTTTGAAGGAAGAATCGCTTTCAAATGAAGAACCAGACGGAATGGAACAAGCTTCTGAATTTTATCCTGATAAAGAAAGTATCTCACCTGATTTAGAAGATAAAGAATATGAAACTTTACCTAAGGAACATGAAAGCCTTTCTGATTTATCAGAAACGCTAGAAACTCCTTCATCACAAGAAGAAACATCTCCAACTTTAGTCGAAGAAGTTCCAATTTCTGATGATGAAATAGAAGATAATCAGGAAGAATTTCTTTCTTCAAATGATGTGTCAAATCAATCAAAAAATATTGAAAATATCCCTTATTCTGAGCCAGAACAGACTCAACAAATTACAATGGACGAACCTTTTGAAAATTCAAAAGAAATTGCCAAAAATTGGGAAGAAGCCTCAGGAATTTTAGCAGAAATGAGGGGATAGAATGAAAAAAATATTCAAATTTTCTTTGGTTATCGTTCCGTTTCTATTATTGGGATTGTTACTCCTTTCTATGATGACCTCTATCATAGGTTCGTCACCAGATGATTCTTCGGATATTTCAGGGAATGGTACACCTCCAGTAACAGGACAAGCCCTTCAAGTTGCTACAAAAACTTATGAACATTTGATAAAAAAACAAAAGTTTACTTCTGCAGGAGCTTCAGGAGCATTAGCAGTTGCTCAACGTGAAAGTAGTTTTAATCCTCAGGCTTTAAATCCAGCAGGGGGTGTGGCAGGACTTTTCCAATGGTCAGGTTGGGGTAGTTTTATTAATGGTGACCGTATTCACTCAGAGGGTTCGATTCAAGGTATGGACTTATCGACTCTTACACTTGAAAATGAATTTAAACTTGTAGATAAAGAGCTGAATGGGTCTTATTCAAAAGTTAAAACTCTATTGACAAAATCGAAAGATCCCGTTCAAGCAGCTAAAGATTGGTCACTTTATTATGAGGGAGTGAGTTTATCTGACGGTCAGACTAATCTTGAATTAATATCACAGTTAGCGAACCAATGGTACGCTTATTTTAATAGTTTTGGTTCATCAGGGGGGGATATTAAGTTCTTAAATGATGTTTTGGGCAAACAAGTAGGTTCAGGACAATGTTATGCTTTGTCAGCGTACTATGTAAATCATATTAGCGGTTTTACTTTACATGGCTTATGTGCCTTTAATATTGGCTCTGATAACTTTAGCGAGTTCACTTCTCATGGTTGGAAAGTCATTATGAAACCTAAGGCTAACCAACTTGTGGCAGGAGCTGTTATAAATTGGGGTCCAGGTCCTGTAGCAGGAGCAGTGAGTCAAAATCCATACGGACATACTGGGATTATTAGTACAGTAAAAGGTAATAGTTTTACGACCTATGAACAAAATGTAGGTGGTGTTCAGATTGTTCAAAAAGAAAACAGGACGTGGGATAACAGTATTACAAGTATTTGTATTCCACCGAGCAAAGGATAGGAAGTAAGAAAAATAAAAACTATGAAAAAGAAAAGTATATTTATTTTAGGTGTTTCATCACTGATGTTACTTTCAGCTTGTGGAAGTGATAGTGTTGTTCAACCAGAAAAAGTAGAAAGTTCATCATCAAAGGTTGTGCAACATTCTTCAAAAGTTGAAAAACCTAAAACAACAGAAACAAAGCAGACGTCAGAATCTAAAAGTTATGACTTTAATAGTGCAAAGGCAAGGGATACTGTGGCAGGTTTTATTGATAGCTACTATAATTTTTCTTCTGCAAATGCACGTAATGAAGCAGCAAAAGCTTTTTGTAATTCTAGTGTTCAAAAGGACTTAGGGTTAACTAAGACAGATAAAGATATAAAAATGGAATCAAGCGTTGATTCATCAGATATTTATAGTGATAATGATAATGATAATGATAATGATGAAGAATATTTGGCTCTAGTTTCATATACTCTAAATGGAAATAAGGTTACTCCGCAGGTACTCAAGATTACAGTTGAACAAGACGGTGACAGTTACTTAGTAAGTAAGGTTACTTTTCCATTAATGAATTAGGAGGAAAGATGAATAGAATAAGAGATGAATCAGTCAGTTATTTTACTGTTAATAATAAATTAAAGGCTTATCAGATATGATAGGTTTTTTTCTTTGGAGGAAATAGATATGGAAACACCAAGAATATATATTGTAAATTTAAGCAGCTATAATAATGGAAATACAAGGGGGAAATGGTTCGAACTTCCGGTAGATATTAATAAAGTTAAACGAGAACTCCAATTAGATGTAGAACATGGGGAAGAATATGCAATACATGATTTTGAAAACTTTATGGGGTATAGAGTTGGGGAGTATTCATCAATTAAAGAACTTAATGCTTATGCAGAAAAGTTAGAAGAAATATCATATTTGGATAATGTTGAAGAATTTTTAGAAATATATTCAATTGATGATATTATTTCTCAGCAATCAGATTTATATTTTATAGATGTAGATGATGAGGAAGATTTAGCCTATGAGCTTATTCAAGAAATGGGAGGGTTAGAATCTTTAGGAAAAGAATTCTTAGAGAGATACTTTAACTATGCAGCCTATGGTCGGGATCTAGCATTAACTGATTATGCTAAAACAACAAATGGCTTTGTGCGTAATATCTAGTAGCTATAAGAATGTAAGGAGAGGAAATGGATTTAGAACTTCTTCGAAATCAAGCAAAAAATGCAGAGAGTCAATTTAATATGAAATATATTACTTTTGACAAGAGGTTAAGAGAAATCGAACAAGAACTATCTTTACCGCCCTATGCTCGCTTGTCTGACATAGTTACTTGGTGTGAAAAATTGACTGCTTATGAACAGAAAATTGAGCTTATGCGCCAATCTACTATGACTTTATCAAGTGAAGCATGGGGAAAGTTAGAACATAATATATATGATTATCAAAGTAAAGATAATAGAGCGATAACTATTATGTCAGAATTTGTAAGTTTCTTAGTGAGCTTAGATAAGAGGTATAGTCAACGTTTAGATGTTTTTTTGAATTTCTTAGATAATTGTATTCGATATGTTAAAAGTTATGTGGACGATTTGGAAAAAAATGGTCTTTCAATAAACGAAATATTACATAAAGCTAGACAGCTAGGTTCTATGCACTGGATAAATGGTAAATCTTATCAATTAAAATTGGAGGGATAAATGATTGTTTACAGATTGAGAGAAAATAGATTTATGTTCTTTATTGTTCAGATATACCTGAAAAGTCTATTGATCTAGAATATGATTTTAAATCCTTTTCATTAGATATAAATTTTAATTATACCGGTGGGGAATAACTTAGTGCAAAAATGAAATAGTAGAGAAATTTATTATTAAAAGAGAGAAGGAGGACAAAGCTATAAGGCGAGAACTATAATTAAAATAAAAGTGCAGCAAGTATGTAGAGTGGGAGAGATCTCACTCTTATTTTTTTTGTATAAGGGGGAGAAATGTTAGTAGATTTAAAAACAAAATATCAATTGGCAGCAATCTTTCAGTGGTCAGTAAAAACTGTAGAAAAACATTTAACGGAAATGTCAAAAACAGAATATTCCAAGTATATTTTAGAACCAACTCGTGATTTACGACGAGTGAGTTTATCAGGATACTATCAATTTATGAAATATAAAGAAGAACAAAACAAGAAAATGTTATAATAAGATACACACATTTTCTTGCTGGTGGCAAGGAGAATAATGTTTTATAAAAAATTATCGAGCGGGAAATATCGCTTTTATGAAAAATACTTTGATGAAAATCAAGGGAAATGGCGACAAGTAACTGTTACTATGAATTCTAAAAGTCGAGCGTCACAGTCTGAAGCAAAAAATAGATTGTCTCGAAAAATTGAGTTTAAGTTAAAAGAAAAAGAGCGTATTGAAACGAGTTTAAAAGAAAAACAAGAACTTACAATTCAAGAAGTTTTTAATGAGTGGCGGCTTATTCGTGATGAAGAGTTAAAGCTTTCTTCTATTAGTGTAGAAAAAAATGCATTCAAGAAGTTTTTGAGAGAATTTGGTACAGAAAAAGTCTCTAAAGTTCAAGGAATGCAAATTCAACAGTTTATTTTAAAACAGAATTTAGCACCGACTACACGAATATTACGAAAGACGTATTATAATTTATTATTCTCCTATGCAAAAAAAGTAGGATATATAAATGATAATCCAATGGATAATGTGGTTTTACCAAGGAAAAAATTATCTTATGAACAAATTATGAAAAAACAAAGTAAGTTTTTAGAACGACGAGAAATTCGAGAAGTTCTTAATTACTTATATAAAAAAAGACTTCATTTTAGGAAGGCGTTAATCTATGAATTTTTATTTTTAACAGGACTTCGTACGGGGGAATTATTAGCTTTACGTTGGGAAGATTTCAATCGTGGGAAACAAAGTATTCAGGTTAAGCATACTTTGAATACTCATGGAGTTCCAGCAAGCGAGCGACAATTATTGTCTCCAAAGACAGGTCATTCATATAGAAGTGTGAGCTTGAATGACAGAGCATTAGAAATAATTAAAACTTTAGCTGAGGATTGTAAAGATGAAGAATTTATCTTTGTAGGAAATCAGGGGCAAACGATAGATAGAAATACGTTGTCGGTTGTTTTTAAAAAGGCTTGTACTCAAGTTCTAGGTGAAGGACATTATACTTTGCATATGCTCAGACATTCTCATATATCCTTATTGGTTGAAATGAATGTCCCAATTAAAGCGATAATGGAACGTGTGGGACATTCAAACGAAAAAATGATCTTACAAGTATATAGTCATGTTACAAAAAATATGCAAGAAAGTCTGCTTTTAAAAATGAATGAGATGGTATTTTAAAACTAACCAAAAACTAACCAAAATTAAAAGGAACAGAGAGGAATATAGAGGAAATAATTCTTGTGGAAAAATAAAAAAGTCATTGTATTAATGACTTATAGGAGCTTGAAGGAGTAAGGGTTTATACGGTTTTGTAAAAGTTAATTATATCATAAATTTTCAGTCAAAAATGTTAAAATTGATTAAAGAGAAGGTTTATAAGGGGGCATAAATGAAAACTTATAGAAAGATAGGGCAGCAATCATTTTGAATATCGCTAATGAAATTTTACACCTTCAGCGTATTGATTTACTATAAATTAGAGGTATTCCCTAATGTAAAATTGTGACAGATGGAACTTCCATACAAGCCGCAGTAACAGAATTTGAAGAAGAGAGTGGCACTTATTTATTAAAAAAAAAGAATTTAAGGATATAAAATGATAGAACGTATAACAGATAATAAATTTGATCTGATTAGCAAGTATGAACCAGCTGGCGATCAAGGGCAAGCTATTGAGACGCTTGTAGAAAATATTGAAAACGGCGAAAAAGCTCAGATTTTACGAGGAGCTACTGGTACGGGTAAAACATATACCATGAGCCAAGTTATTGCGCGGACAAATAAACCTACTTTAGTTATGGCGCATAATAAGACACTTGCAGGTCAGCTTTATAGTGAGTTTAAAGAATTTTTCCCCAATAATGCTGTCGAATATTTTGTCAGCTACTATGATTACTACCAACCGGAAGCTTACGTGCCTTCCTCAGATACTTATATTGAAAAAGATAGCTCTGTTAATGATGAAATTGATAAACTGCGACATAGTGCAACAAGCTCTCTTTTAGAGCGGAATGACGTTATTGTTGTTGCTTCAGTATCATGTATTTATGGTTTAGGATCGCCTAAGGAATATCAAGATAGTGTAGTTAGCTTACGTCCGGGTCAGGAAATTTCTCGTGATAAATTGCTCAATGATTTAGTAGGCATCCAATTTGAGCGCAATGACATTGACTTCCAACGTGGACGTTTTCGGGTACGTGGGGATGTTGTGGAAGTATTCCCTGCATCACGAGATGAGCATGCTTTTCGTGTTGAATTTTTTGGTGACGAAATTGATCGTATCCGCGAAATAGAAGCGCTCACAGGGCAAGTTTTAGGAGAAGTAGATCATCTTGCCATTTTCCCTGCTACTCACTTCATGACTAATGATGATCGTATGGAAGAGTCAATTGCGAAAATTGAAGCAGAACTTCAGCAACAATTAAAGCTCTTCCGCAGTGAAGGCAAACTGTTAGAAGCACAGCGTTTAGAACAAAGAACTAACTATGATATTGAAATGTTACGCGAAATGGGCTACTGTAATGGTGTTGAAAACTATTCTCGCCATATGGATGGGCGTACAGAAGGAGAGCCACCTTTCACCTTACTGGATTTCTTCCCTGATGATTTTATGATTATGATTGACGAAAGTCATATGACGATGGGACAAGTTAAAGGTATGTATAATGGTGACCGGGCGCGTAAAGATATGTTGGTAAATTATGGTTTCCGTTTACCTTCTGCCTTGGATAATCGTCCGCTACGTCGTGAAGAATTTGAAAGTCATGTACATCAAATCGTCTATGTTTCTGCCACACCAGGTGATTATGAAATGGAGCAAACGGATACCATTGTGGAGCAAATTATACGTCCTACAGGTCTTCTTGATCCTATTGTAGAGGTGCGGCCGATGATGGGGCAAATAGATGATTTGTTAGGGGAAATTAATACGCGTGTTGAAAAAGATGAACGTGTTTTTGTAACAACCTTGACGAAAAAGATGGCCGAAGATTTAACTTCCTATTTCAAAGAAATGGGTGTAAAAGTTAAGTATATGCACAGTGATATCAAAACTTTAGAGCGAACGGAAATTATTCGTGACTTGAGATTGGGAGTTTTTGATGTGTTAGTCGGTATTAATCTTCTGCGTGAGGGTATTGACGTCCCAGAAGTTTCTCTTGTTGCTATTTTAGATGCAGATAAAGAAGGTTTCTTACGTAATGAACGTGGCTTAATTCAAACTATTGGACGTGCTGCTCGTAATTCTAATGGACGTGTCATTATGTATGGGGACAATATTACTCAGTCAATGCAGCGTGCAATGGATGAAACAAGCCGTCGTCGTGAAATTCAAATGGCATATAATGAAAAACATGGGATTGTACCACAAACCATTAAGAAGGAAATTCGTGATTTGATCTCAATTACGAAACGTACCGAAAGCGGAGAAGTTGAAGAAGTTTCGGCTGAAGCAATGACGAAGAAAGAGCGCAAAGCACTGCTTCAAAAGTTAGAGAAAGAAATGGCTGAAGCTGCTGGTGCGCTTGATTTTGAATCAGCTGCTCAGTTACGAGACATGATTTTGGAAATCAAGGCTTTAGACTAAATAAAAAAAGAGCAGCTGCTCTTTTTTTATTTTTCTTGCTCAGCGGCTTCATCTACGATAAAGGTAAACTCACAAGTTGTTACTTTCTTGCCATCAACATATGCAGCAGCATCAGCCTTACCAACTTTACCGCGGAATTTAGTAATTTCAAATTCGAGCTTCATTACGTCACCTGGAACAACTTTTTGACGGAATTTAGCTTTATCAATGCCACCAATATACGCCATTTTTCCTTGAAATTCTTCTTTTTTAAGAATCAAGATAGAACCGGCTTGTGCTAAACTTTCCAAAATTAATACACCGGGGAAAGTTGGGTTACCTGGAAAATGCCCATTAAAAACTTCTTCGTTAATTGTGACATTTTTGGTTGCAAGAATCTTGTTTTCTGAGATTTCGTCTACATAGTCGATAAACATAATAGGATAGCGGTTAGGAATAACTTCCATAACTTCTGTCGCTGTCATAGCATATTTTGAATTTGTCATATTAATAGTACCTCATATTTTATTTGTACTATCTTATTATATCACTATTTTTATTGTTTTATATATAAAAACATTAAAAAGATTTGTATAGTTTCCTATTGTCGACCTCGGATTTGATCGAGAGAGGTACGCATGCAGAGGGACATAGGAAATTTTTAGAATATTAAACTTAGATGGTTGTTAGTAGAAAGATTGAAGCCACTAGTGCTATACTATTTGAGTAAAGATTACTTTTACATAAGCTCTAGCTCTCAGTCGCCTTTGGATTGAGAGTTTTTTTATTCTGCTTGCTTTATGGCAGTGATAAAGCGGGCAGTAATCTCGTGAGGTCGTGTAATTGCTCCTCCTACGACCTGAGCTAGGACCCCAAGTTCCTGTATTTTTTTAGCTTGTTCAGGGATGTGAATGCCGCCTTCAGCAATAACAGGAATATCGTTATCCAAGAGTGACTGAATAAGTTCAATATCCGGTTGAGGCCGTTCTTGTGTTTCCTCAGTATAACCAGAAAGTGTTGTTCCAACAAAATCACAGCCGGCTTCATATGCAGCTTTTCCCGCAGCAAAAGTATCAATATCTGCCATGAGTAATTGATGTGGATATTTTTCCTTCACCTGACGAACAAAGTCTGGCATACTTAAGCCATCATGACGTTCCCGCAGAGTACAATCTAAAGCAATTACAGCGATATTAAGGCTCGCTAACTCGTCAATCTCCTGCATAGTCGCAGTAATATAAGGTTTTTGAGGGGGATAATCACGTTTGATGAGGCCGATAATAGGTACATCTACAACCTCTTTAATTTCTTCAATATCACGTACAGAATTTGCACGAATTCCTACAGCGCCAGCATTTTGGACACCTAAAGCGATAAGAGGCATAATTCCACCATCGATACTATAAAGTGGTTCACCTGGCAATGCTTGACAGGAAACAATCAATCCACCATGGACTTTTTTAATAAATTCTTGCTTGTTCATAAACCCTCACTTTCATTCTTAATTTATTGTATCATCAAATTTAGTATTTTTAAAACGTTTTCTTTCAGTTTTAAGAGGGAAGCTTGACAATTACTGGCTTTTACTTTACAATGTTTTATGTAGTAAGTATTTTTATATACTAAACTATTTACTTATATTTTTTAACTTATATTTTCTGAAATATATTTTTTTATTTTAAGGGGACTTATTTATATGTTTTTAGAAGGAAAAAAAATCGTCATTATGGGTGTAGCTAATAACAAGTCTATTGCTTGGGGTTGTGCTAAAGCTATGAAAGATCAAGGGGCGACCTTGATTTACACTTATCAAAATGAACGTATGGAAAAACAGCTTGCAAAGCTTGCTGGACCAGAAGATCTACTTATCGAATGTGATGTTGTATCTGACGAATCTATCCGTCGCGCATTTTCAACTATTGAAAGTCGCGTGGGCAAAATAGACGGCTTGGTACATGCCATTGCTTATTCTAAAAAAGAAGAACTTGATGGTAATGTATCTGATATTTCACGTGATGGTTATGCACTTGCACAAGATATCTCAGCATACTCATTGCTTGCTGTAGCAAAAGCTGCAAAGCCTTTATTTAATGAAGGTTCCGGGATTGTTACTTTGAGCTATATGGGCTCTGTTCGTGCAATTCCTAACTATAATGTAATGGGTATTGCTAAAGCAGCCTTGGAAGCTACTGTACGCTACTTGGCAGCAGAAATGGCACATGTTGGCGTTCATGTCAACGCTATTTCAGCAGGGGCAATTAAAACACTTGCGGTATCAGGTGTCGCCGGTTATAAAGATTTGATTAAAGAATCAAACAGCCGTACAGCTGACGGTAAGGGCGTAACGATTGAAGAAGTTGGTCAAACAGCAGCTTTCCTCGTGAGTCCATTGGCGACAGGTGTTATTGGCGACGTTGTTTATGTGGATAAAGGTGTTCACTTAACATAAGTAAAAACAAAAAATACTTGATAGGGTTTCGGCTCTATCAAGTTTTTTTATTTTTTTTTAATAAAAGTTGTTAGCAAATGTTGTTCATATTTTACAGCATAAATTGTTGTAGCGATGTTACGCCTTTTCTTATATTATATTTCTTGTACATAAAAAGTCCTAAATTAAAGTGGCCGCTAAATTTTAGACGAAAATAAAGAAAAGGAAATTTTAACAATGAAATTTGAATTTAAAAGTTTATCTACATATGAAGAAGATGCGACTCCTAACTTTATGGGTGGCGTAAATTACCACAGTTTAATTGAAGAATTTGACTCAATGGCAGAAGCTGTAAAATATGTGACTGATCATCATGGTTATTTGATTACAGATAATGGGAAATTTGCTTTTGAAGTAAGAAATATCTCCCTTATCAAATAACAAATAAAAAAGTATCTCATGGAGATACATACTAGTCGAGGAATAGAAAAATCATGAAAAAAGAAAGTCTTTTTACAGCTACTTTCATTATTAATACACTTATTAGCTTTTTATTTTATATTGTTTTTTACGTTTTAACATCATCTATAGGGACGTATGCGATGGAAGAACTCCATCAATCCACAGTAGTGAGTTTGTCGTTATCAAGTATCTTTGTTATCGGAGCGCTTATTGGGCGTGTATGGACCGGTATTGTTGTAACACGGATTGGAATGAAAAAACTCCTTTATGTAGGTGGAATTATCTTTTTAGTTTTAACCTTAGGATATTATGCAACGACGAATATACCTTTGCTTTTCATTATTCGTGTGATACAGGGTATGGGATTTGGGATTGGGGCAACAGCCTCAGGAACGATTGCTGGACACATAGTTCCTGCTTCAAGACGGGGTGAAGGGATTGGCTACTATGCTTTGTCTGTTACACTTGCTGCAGCAGTAGGTCCTGCTTTAAGTATTTCCATTTATTCTTCTTCACTAGGTTTTAATGGACTTTTAGCTTTGGCACTTATCTTACTCATTTTAACCTTTGTTTTAATATTCTTTGTCCATGTGAAAGAACTTTCCGAAGCAGAAGTGCATGAAGCAATGCTTCATAGTCCAAAAGGATTAGATAAATATATTGAAAAATCAGCCTTACCTATTTCTTTTGTTGCCTTTTTGGCAGGTTTTATTGACTCCGCCATTTTAACAGGCATGGGACCATTTACATCCTTCTTACATATTTCAACGGCTGGATCATTATTCTTCACCTTGTATGCTATCTTGATTTTCTTATCACGTCCATTGACAGGACGTATGTTTGATACTAAAGGTGATAATTGGGTTTTCCATCCTGTATTTATTTTCTTCGCCATTTCTATGCTTTTCGTTGGAATAGCAGGATTTATGAGCCCAGGTGCTGGATTTATCATGTTGCTCATCGCTGGAGGAACATTTGGTCTCGGTTATGGTGGTGTGGCTCCGTTTGGGCAAGCTATTGCGATTCGTGAAGCTCGCAAAGACCGTATCGGTGTTGCAACATCAACTTTCTTTGGCTTTTTAGATTTGGGCGTTGGTGGTGGTCCGATTATCTTAGGAGCAATCATCCCAATGCTTGGAAAAGGTATGATTGGTTTCCGTAACCTATATCTTTACAGTGCTCCAGCGGTAGTCATTGTATGGCTTATTTATTATCTTGTACATGGGAAAAAGCAACAACAGACAAATGTGGCTTAAAAAAATGGTATGAATGACATAGAATATGTAGTACAGCTTTTAGAAGAAAAAAATGTAAGTGTAGTTAGCCGTAGAAAGCACAGCTATATCATGTATCAAGGGATTGAATCAGAGTACCTTTATGTTCTTAAAGAAGGTGTAGTTAAACTGAGTAGTATTTTACGAAATGGTCGTGAATTCAATATTACATACGTTTGTGAGCCAGATTTTGTTTCATTACTGGAAGAAGAACAAGTGGAGGGTGTTTCGGCACTCTTTAATGTGAGAATAGAGTCAGATGAGGCAACATTTTATCGTGTACCACGTAATGTTTTTTGGGAATGGATTGATAAAGATATCAAGCTGTTCCGTATTGTTGATAATTTTTATCGTAAAAGATTAGTCATGATCTTAGAAGCCTTGCAAAAAATGACTGTAAACGGAAAAAAAGGTGCCGTATGCGCGTGTTTATATAATTTCATTGATTGCTTTGGTAAACAAAAAGCGGAAGGGATATTAATTGATTTTCCTGTAACTAATGAAGATATAGCAGGATTTTGTGGAATTTCCACACGTACCAGTGTGAACAGGATACTTCGTGAACTTCGGGAAGAAAAAATTATTGATATTGTACAACACAAGATTATGATATATGACAAGTACAGCTTACAAAACTATATCAGTTAGAGTGAAGAACAGAGTTCAAAAACTCCAGACCTTTAAGGTTCTGGAGTTTTTTTGAACAGAATAAAAGAAGCAACTTAAAATTGCTTCTTTAGATTGTATTATTTACGTTTTTGTTTACCAGCGTTACGGCCGCTATTGCTCTTCTTACGCGGAGCATCTAAATCTTTTAAGCCTTGTTGTGTTGCTGACTTAGGAGTGACATCTTTTGGAAGATCAGCCATTTTTGGAGGATTATTTTTGAACTCTTCATCAATCTTCTTACGCATGCGTGGTTTCATAATGTAAGTAATGATAATCTGTTGGATAACCATTACAATACCACCAACAGCCCAATAAAGAGCTACTCCTGCAGGTGACATGAAACTGAAAACAATAATCATCACAGGACTCATGATGAGCATTGTCATCCCTGTTTTCTTTTGTTCAGGTGTCATACTTTTGGTTGAAATCCATGTTTGTAAGAAGTAGAAGACACCCGCAATCAGAGTGATTACAATACTTGAGCGACCGAGGTCAATTCCAAAGAAAGTTGCTGTTGAAATACCAGGCGTATAGGCTGCGGCATTATAGAGGGCAATGAAGAAAGGCCATTGGATAAGTAATGGCAAGCAACCCAAGGAAGACAGCATATTGATTCCATTATCTTTTTGTGCTTTCATCAAAGCTTGTTGGGCAGCCATACGTTCTTCAGGTGTCGTTGCAGCTTTCAATCTTGCATTCAGCGGTTCAAATACAGGAGCCAAATAAGCTGTTTTTTCTTGCATATAAGTAGACTTATAGGCTTGGTTGAGTCCCAAGGGTAGGATAAGGAAACGGATAATCAGAGTGACTAAGACGATACCCCAACCATAACCGAGGTTCATGTTATTGGCAAACACATCGACAAAGGCTGACATAGGTTTTACAAGAATCTGGTAAGTCATACCATGTGTCGCAGCTTCTGTAGGTACACGCACACCATCAACAATATGGGTTTGGACACAGCCAGAGAGCAAGAGCAAACCAGCACTTGCTACACCCAAGAGGGACAATTTTTTGTTCAAATTTTTCAAAATAAATTCGCTTTCTATAAATAAACGGTCTGTTACCATTTTACAGGAAATTGCTTTATTTTTCAATAGGTCTATAGTCTGAAATCAGCTATTTTAAAGCTTTACGACAGCTTATCTTTTCTTAATTTAAGACTAAAAAAGATAGAGTTTTTCATTGTAACAGCGGAAAATAAAAAACTGCCTATGCTAGACAGCTTTTAGAATAATTTAACCGATAAATGTTGTGATTTCTTTTTCAAAATGATTTATCTTGCTTTGTGCTTGTTCTTCTGTATCTGCTACAGCAGCCATATAGAATTTTATCTTAGGCTCTGTACCTGAAGGACGAACAGCAATCCAGCTACCATCTTCTAAATGATATTTTAAAACATCAGAAGGAGGAGTTGTTAATTTTTCAACTTTACCACTATGTGATGTTGCAGTAAGTTCTTTGAAGTCTTCAGTCAAAAGAATTTCAAGTCCATCAAATTTTGCTGGTGCATTGTCACGGAATTTACCCATGATTTCAGCGATTTGCTCTTTGCCGGTACTACCTTCAAGCGTAACTGAAAGTGTCTTTTCAACAAAGAAGCCATATTCAGCATAGATATCTTGAATACCATCATAGAGTGTTTTACCTAAAGAACGGTAGTAAGCCGCAACTTCACAGATAAGGAGCATTGCTTGGATGGCATCTTTATCACGGACAAATGGTTTAATGAGATAGCCAAAACTTTCCTCAAAACCGAACATATAAGTTTGCTCACCTGTAGTTTCCCAAGCATGAATTTTTTCACCAATGAATTTGAAACCAGTGAGTACATTAAACATTTCCACGTTATAACTTTCAGCAATATGACTGACTAACTCAGTAGAGACGATAGATTTAGCCATAGCCGCATTAGCCGGCAATGTACCAGCAGTTTTGTGTGCCTCGAGGATATATTTAGCTAAGACGGCACCAATTTGGTTTCCTGTCAAAGGTTGGTAGCTTCCATCTGGTAAGCGAACTTCAACACCGATACGGTCAGCATCAGGGTCAGTAGCAACTAACATGTCAGCCCCAACTTTACGGCCAAGTTCTTCAGACATAGCAAAGGCTGCTTGACTTTCAGGATTAGGTGATTTTACAGTTGAAAAGTCGGGATCGGGTATAGCTTGTTCTTCTACAACAGCAATTTTTTCAAAACCAGCTGTGGCAAGAGCACGTCGTCCCAGCATTTCACCAGTTCCGTGGAGAGGAGTGTAAACGATGTTAAGATCACGACCATATTCCTTAATTAAATCATGATTGATTGTAACAGTTTCGATATTTTTAAGATATTTTGCATCAATATCTTCACCAATAATTGTAATCATACCATCTGCAATATATTTTTCAGTATCGCCTAAAGTGATAGAGAAAATATCATCAATTTGACGAATATATTCAGTCAAAGCTGCAGCATCTTCAGGTGGCATTTGGCCTCCGTCTTCGCCGTAAACTTTGTAGCCGTTATAAGGTGCAGGGTTGTGGCTGGCTGTAATCATAACACCTGTCAAAGTCTTCAATTCACGAATTGTAAAACTTAATGCTGGAGTGGGACGAAGACTGTCATAGACATAGCTTGGAATTCCATGGTCTGCTAGGATCGTTGCAGTTTCCATAGCGAATTCTTTAGAAAAGTGACGACTATCATAAGCAATAGCTACACCACGTTTTTTAGCATCGCCTTTGCTGTCCATTAAACGTGCAAGTCCTTCAGTTGTCAAACGCACGGTGTAGATATTCATACGATTTGTCCCAACACCTAAAAGTCCACGTTGACCAGCTGTACCGAACTCAAGATAAGTATAGAATGCATCTTCCTTGGTTTTTTCGTCCATTGTAAGTAGTTCTTCATGCAAGTCAGAAGTTAATTCAGCTTTTAGCCATTGTTCGTAAATTTCATTGTATGACATTGTTATCCTCCAAAGCCTTTGTTTTCAAGGCTTCAATTAGTTATTCTTTATTTTAAATCCTAATCAAAAATGAATTCGGTTTCAGATGTATTATATCATTTTTCATTTCTATTTTCCAAAAAATAAAAAACAGACCGTGCGAGGTCTGTTTTGCAATTTATCTTGATTTTTCTAAAGAAGGAACAATCGCTGCTGTTAAAATGATGGCGATAACAACCTCAGCAATGGAATTACTTGTTATGATCAGCTGTATCAGACCTGCGAAAGTCATCCCTGTGTATTGTCCAAAAAATAAAGTAATGAAACTTAAGACAAGGACCGTATTAGTAGCTGTACCTACAAAGGCAGCAATACCTGCCCCCGTACGGTTCTGCATGGCTTTATAAATAAAATAAGGAAATATACCGATAAGTATCCGAGGGAGGATAGCAACTACTAAAGCCCAGAGAGAACCATGATTTGTACCAGGAATGGGTTGAAGCGGGCTAAACACATAACTCAAAGGAGTGGTAAGAATTGTTGAGTTAATAACGCTAATAATCCCCATTACGAGCCCTAAGAAAGCACCTTTTCGTGCACCTAAGACAATTGAACCTATGATTACGGGTATATGCAAGAGTGTAGGTACAATGGGTAATGGCCATACGCTATAGACGATTTGACTCAAAACTTGCACGACAACCATGATAGCAATAAAAATTGCGAGGATGGCAATATCAGATGCTTTTGATTTTTTCATGTTTTAAATTTCCTTAATTTTAGTAGCTTGATCCAGCGTGTCAATAATAGTATTAATATCTGCAAGTGCGCCTTCACCAAAGTCTCCACATGCTAAGAGAGATTGTTTAGGTTGTATAATATTGTATCCTATTGATTTTAAAATATCAATATTTTTCATCGTTAAAGGATTAGCATACATGTTGGTATTCATAGCAGGAGCGATATATTTGATTTTGCTTGGGTGAAGAGCGAGGGCTACAGATGTTACAATATCAGAGGCAGCGCCATGAGAAAGGCGACTTATAGTATCAGCGGTAGCCGGAGCTACAACAAAAATATCAGTGTGTTTTGCAATATCGATATGATTAACAACATCAGGATGCTCTTCATCCATAATATCAATGTGAACTTTATTTTTAGATAAAACTTGCAAAGTTAAAGGGGTAATAAATTGTGTAGCTGCTTTTGTCATTAAAACAGTAACATTGTGGTTATGTTTGTTGAGCATTGAGACGATATCTGCAGCTTTGTAAGCTGCAATGCTGCCAGTAACAGCAAGAGTTATATTAGCCATGATGTGCCTCCTCGGATTTTTTAACAATTGCCTGAGCAATTTGGGGTTTAGTTTGAAGTCGAGTAATCTCTGCAGACTCACTAACTAAAAAGGCCAGATGATTTTCTCCTTGGATATTAGCTAGATCGTTTGCAATGATAAAATCAGCAGAAGTTTCTTTACGTTTGTTTTGGGCAACCTTAAGGAGGTGTTCTTCACTAACACCAGAAAGGAGCTTAAAGCCAAAAAGTAGCACTTCAGGTTTCCACATTTTAATAAAAGAAATAACTTTTGGTGTTTTTTCCAAGAGCATCATTTGGTACTCAGAATTTGATGATATTTTTTTCTGTACTTCAGGGCGGAAGTGAATGAGCTTTTCTTTTGTAAGCGGCTGTGGTAAGTCATCTACCCCAGTCATATAAACTGGACGATAATCAGAAACGGCCATACTGTGGACAACGACATCCACGGAGGGAAGAAATTTTTCTACATTATCTAGTAAATCTTGAGTATCGCCAATTGGAATAATAGTTAAATTATCTTGCTTTGATGGCAATTGGGCAAAACGTCCCGCTAACAGAATAACATGATGCCCGTGTGTTAAAAATTCTTCAGCAGTTAATTTTCCTAAACTACCTGTCGCGAAATTAGTGATACCACGGACGGTATCAATGGACTCTGTGGTCCCACCTGCTGTAATTAAAATCTTCATGGCTTTATTTTAACCTAAGTTTTTTCCCAATGCAAGAAGAGTATACCCCGCCAGGTAACAAACCTGAGAAAGCGCTTGCAATAATTAGTGTTATAGACTATAATTTAAATTAAAAAGTCAAAAAGAAAAGAGTACAATATGCTAACTGAAGAAATTAGAAATAGTTTTTTACAAGTTTTGGAGGAAGGAGTTAGGCCTGCGACAGGTTGCACAGAGCCTGTAGCGGTGGCATATGCTGCAGCAGTTTGTCGCAAATATTCATGTGGTTCCCACATCGACCAAATAAAAATACGCGTCTCAGCTAATGTGATGAAAAATGCTTTGGCTGTGATTGTTCCGGGTACGAGAGAACCTGGAGTAGAAGTAGCTGCAGCTGCAGGAGCCTTAGCAGGAAATGCTGACGCGGGCTTGAAGGTCATTTCTGAAATTCCTCCAAGTTTAGTTCCGGAAATTATTAATCTTGCCAAGTCAGGCCGAGTAAGAGCGGAGGTTGCTTCTGTGGCAGATAAACTGTATGTTGAAGTTAGCATAGTTTCAGGCAGTGAAACAGTTATAGTTAAAATTGCAGGCGGACATACTTCAATTTATTTCATACAGAAAAATGGAAAAGTGATTTTTGAGAAAGAAAAAACTCAAGTGAATCATGTATCAGATAGTGTTGAATTTTTAAAAAAGCGCAGTTTTACGGAAATCTGGGATTTTGCTACAAGCCAAAACTTGGACAGCATTTCGTCTTTAATAAAGGCACAAGAATTAAACATGACTTTGGCTTCGGAAGGCTTGAAATATGATTATGGAATGAAAATAGGGAAAGCTTTACTCAACCATAGAAGCCTTTCAGACCTTAGTCTAGAAGAGCAGATTGTCATTTGTACAGCTGCAGCTTCAGATGCACGGATGGGAGGCTGCCAGCATGCAGCAATGACAAATTCTGGCTCAGGAAATCAAGGGATTACAGCTACAGTTCCCGTTTGTGTTTATGCTCAAAATAAACGGGTAGGGGAAGAAAAACTTATTAGAGCATTAACTCTTTCACATCTTACAGCACTTTATATTCATGCATTTTTACCTTTACTTTCAGCTTATTGTGCTGCAGATTCTGCAGCAATGGGAGCAGCAGCCGGCTTGATTTATCTTAAAACAGAAAGTGAAGCAAGGGCTGAGACGGCGATTAAGAACATGATTGGTGACGCAGTAGGAATGATATGTGATGGAGCAGGTTTTTCTTGTGCATTAAAGGTAGTGAGTTCTGTATCTTCAATGTATCGTGCAGTACAGCTTGCTCAGGCAGATATAGTTATTCCAGCAACTAATGGAATTGTTTCTGAAGATGTAGATGACTGTATCCGTGATTTAGGACGTTATGTTTCTACAGGGATGCAAAATTCTGATCCCGTCATATTAGATATTATGATGAATAAAAAATAAAATATAAAAACAATAAAAAGCTTAGAGAATTCTCTCTAAGCTTTTTTTTTTTTATTGTTTAGGTTCGCCGTGCGGATAGAAATTATCTTTTGTCATCTCATCATATATGACATAAATAGCTTCACGAGGCGCACCGGTATGTTTCATCACAGACTCAGTGATTTCTTTTGCTAAGGCTTTTTTGGCTTCCTTACTACGTCCTTCAACTAATTCAATATGTACAAACGGCATACTATTCTCCTTCAGTTTATTTTGTTTATATTCTACCATTTTTTTAGCAAATGGGCTTCTTTCAGAATAGGAAGTAAATAAGTAAAAATGAACACTAATTTTTCCAAGTTAATTTTTTTGATTTAGTAATTTTTATCATTTATAATTATTCATATAATGTAATTTTAGAAAAAGTGCCAACATTCTAATAATTGCAGTAGGAAGATTAAGTACATTGTTTTCAATTTTTTGAAAGCTAGAGATAAAGGAGGAGGAAAACAAAAGTGATTGTTGAATAAATATTTTTAATTAGGAGGATAGATTGTGAAAAATGAAAAATGGAAGAATTATTTAAAAAGTCGTCAATACTTAAAAAAACATTTATTGTCAGCAGGTATAACTGGTAATGTACTTCTTGCAAGTGTTGTAGTAGCTGGGGCCTACACGCTTTTCCCGAATCCTATTGTTGCTAATGCTGCTGTGTTAGGAGTAGAGGTCTTTGGGGATACTAGCTCTTCAAATAATACGACTTCAAGTCTAGCTAATCCCTATCCCGAAGGGACTCAACAAAATGTCGATTTTACTATTTCAGGTAATTCAGCAGTAACTACAAATGTCTTATCGGGTACACGTTATGCTGTTATTGTCATTCCGCCTGAATTGAGAGGTATGGTTACTCCAGGGCAAGCAACGGGAAGTACCAGTGTTTCCGTTGACTTGACTCAAGTTCCACTGATAACAGGACTAGTTGGAACATTGAATACTACTTTAGGTGGTTTAACAGATATAGTTGACAGAGTGACGAGTACAGCAGGTTTAAGCTTTGACACTTCAGCTCTCTATGAAAATTTAAATTTATTGTCAAATGTCATGACAATTGATCAAGGGACTTGGTCGCAATCTGCAACTTTAAGCCCAGATGGAACAATGATTATTGTTGATTTGGACAAAGGTCTTGGACCAATTTTAGCAAACAATATAATAAATATTTTGCAAGATCTGAAAGAAGCAGTCAATAATTTAAATGTTACTGTTACAGGTAGTGATCCTTTGGGAACTTTGCGCTTACTAGCTGGGACACTCAATACTACATTAGCTCCCATAAAAATTACTTTGACAACAGCAATTGATGGTGTATTAACACCTATCTTAAGTGATGCGGGTGTGTTGACACAGCAATTACTCGATGTTTCTTTGCTAGGAAGTACTACTGTGAATGTGCCCACCACGATTGACATTCCTTCAACATCACCAACTCAAGGTACAGTTACCTCAAAATTTGTTGGCACAATTGTGCAATCAGATATTTTGGACGTGAGCCTTTTTAGTGGCTCAGATAGCTCCTCAAATATTTACTGGAATGGTCTTGCTGTATTACCTACACCACCTGTAATTTCAGATATCACGGGTAATTCTCAAGAAGGATATGTTGTAACGGGAACAGCTGATCCCGGTACTACGGTAAAGATTACGAATCCTTCTACAGGTCAAGAAATAGGTAGTGCTCTTGCTGATAGTTCTGGAAACTATAGTATTACCTTGGCGGCTGGAACAATTGGAGCCAATGCTGACATTACAGCGACCGCGACCGACGCAGCGGGTAACGTGAGTGCACCAACCACAGGAACTACACCAGCCGACAGTGGTGACACCACTGCACCAGATGCGCCGGTCATCTCCTCAGTTACAGGTAACTCGACTGATGGCTATACAGTAACGGGTACCGCCGAAGCAGGGTCTACCGTAGAAATTAAAGATTCAAGTGGCACAGTGCTTGGAACTGCTGTAGCAGATGGTTCTGGTAACTACAGCGTGAGCTTGCCAGCTTCTGTGGGAGCCGAAGCTGATATTACAGCGACCGCGACTGACGCAGCGGGTAACGTGAGTGCGCCAACCACAGGAACTACACCAGCCGACAGCGGTGACACCACAGCGCCAGATGCGCCGGTCATCTCCTCAGTTACAGGTAACTCGACGGATGGTTATACCGTAACGGGTACTGCCGAAGCAGGGTCTACCGTAGAAATTAAAGATTCAAGTGGCACAGTGCTTGGAACTGCTGTAGCAGATGGTTCTGGTAACTACAGCGTGAGCTTGCCAGCTTCTGTGGGAGCCGAAGCTGATATTACAGCGACCGCGACTGACGCAGCGGGTAACGTGAGTGCGCCAACCACAGGAACTACACCAGCCGACAGCGGTGACACCACAGCGCCAGATGCGCCGGTCATCTCCTCAGTTACAGGTAACTCGACTGATGGCTATACAGTAACGGGTACCGCCGAAGCCGGTTCTACCGTAGAAATTAAAGATTCAAGTGGAGCAGTGATTGGGACAGGGGTAGCGGATGGTTCTGGTAACTTTAGCGTTACTTTACCTCAAGGTTCTATTGGAGCGAATGAAGATATAGCAGTAACAGCGACCGATACAGCGGGTAACGTGAGTGCGCCAACCACAGGGACAACTCCTGCAGACAGTGGTGACACCACCGCTCCAGATGCGCCGGTCATCTCCTCAGTTACAGGTAACTCGACTGATGGCTATACCGTAACGGGTACCGCCGAAGCAGGGTCTACTGTAGTAATCAAAGATTCAAATGACACAGTGATTGGCACTGCTGTAGCGGATGGTTCTGGTAATTACAGCGTGAGCTTGCCAGCCTCTGTGGGAGCCGAAGCTGACATTACAGCGACTGCGACCGACGCAGCGGGTAACGTAAGTGCGCCAACCACAGGAACTACTCCTGTAGACAGTGGTGACACCACTGCACCAGATGCGCCGGTCATCTCCTCAGTCACAGGTAACTCGACGGATGGCTATACAGTAACAGGTACTGCCGAAGCCGGTTCTACCGTAGAAATCAAAGATTCAAATGGCACAGTGATTGGAACTGCTGTAGCAGATGGTTCTGGTAACTACAGCGTAAGCTTGCCAGCCTCTGTGGGAGCCGAAGCTGACATTACAGCGACCGCGACTGACGCAGCGGGTAACGTGAGTGCGCCGACTACAGGTAAGACTCCCGCAGACAGTGGCGACACCACTGCACCGGATGCGCCGGTCATCTCCTCAGTCACAGGTAACTCGACCGATGGCTATACGGTGACAGGTACTGCCGAAGCAGGTTCTACCGTAGAAATTAAAGATTCAAGTGGAGCAGTGATTGGAACTGCTGTAGCAGATGGTTCTGGTAACTTTAGCGTTACTTTACCTCAAGGTTCTATTGGAGCGAATGAAGATATAGCAGTAACAGCGACCGATACAGCGGGTAACGTGAGTGCGCCAACCACAGGGACAACTCCTGCAGACAGTGGTGACACCACCGCTCCAGATGCGCCGGTCATCTCCTCAGTTACAGGTAACTCGACGGATGGCTATACCGTAACGGGTACCGCCGAAGCAGGGTCTACCGTAGAAATTAAAGATTCAAATGGCACAGTTATTGGAACTGCTGTAGCGGATGGTTCTGGTAACTACAGCGTGAGCTTGCCAGCCTCTGTGGGAGCTGAAGCTGATATTACAGCGACCGCGACCGATACAGCGGGTAACGTGAGTGCGCCAACCACAGGGACAACTCCTGCCGACAGCGGTGACACCACTGCACCGGATGCGCCGGTCATCTCCTCAGTCACAGGTAACTCGACGGATGGTTATACAGTAACGGGTACTGCAGAAGCAGGGTCTACTGTAGTAATCAAAGATTCAAGTGGAGCAGTTATTGGAACTGCTGTAGCAGATGGTTCTGGTAACTTTAGCGTTACTTTACCTCAAGGTTCTATTGGAGCGAATGAAGATATAGCAGTAACTGCGACTGACGCAGCGGGTAACGTAAGTGCGCCGACCGCAGGAACTACTCCTGCAGACAGTGGCGACACCACAGCGCCAGATGCGCCGGTCATCTCCTCAGTTACAGGTAACTCGACGGATGGCTATACAGTAATGGGTACCGCCGAAGCAGGGTCTACCGTAGAAATTAAAGATTCAAGTGGCACAGTGATTGGAACTGCTGTAGCAGATGGTTCTGGTAACTACAGCGTGAGCTTGCCAGCCTCTGTGGGAGCCGAAGCTGATATTACAGCGACTGCGACCGACGCAGCGGGTAACGTAAGTGCGCCGACCACAGGAACTACACCAGCCGACAGCGGTGACACCACTGCACCGGATGCGCCGGTCATCTCCTCAGTTACAGGTAACTCGACTGATGGCTATACAGTAACGGGTACCGCTGAAGCCGGTTCTACCGTAGAAATCAAAGATTCAAATGGCACAGTGATTGGAACTGCTGTAGCGGATGGTTCTGGTAACTACAGCGTGAGCTTGCCAGCCTCTGTGGGAGCCGAAGCTGATATTACAGCGACCGCGACCGATACAGCGGGTAACGTGAGTGCGCCAACTACAGGAACTACACCAGCCGACAGTGGTGACACCACTGCACCAGATGCGCCGGTCATCTCCTCAGTTACAGGTAACTCGACGGATGGCTATACCGTAACGGGTACCGCCGAAGCAGGGTCTACCGTAGAAATCAAAGATTCAAGTGGAGCAGTGATTGGTACAGGGGTAGCAGATGGTTCTGGTAACTTTAGCGTTACTTTACCTCAAGGTTCTATTGGAGCGAATGAAGATATAGCAGTAACTGCTACGGATACAGCGGGTAACGTGAGTGTGCCAACTACAGGAACTACTCCTGCAGACAGCGGCGACACCACAGCGCCAGATGCGCCGGTCATATCTTCAGTCACAGGTAACTCGACTGATGGCTATACAGTAACGGGTACCGCTGAAGCCGGTTCTACCGTAGAAATCAAAGATTCAAGTGGCACAGTGATTGGTACAGGGGTAGCAGATGGTTCTGGTAACTACAGCGTGAGCTTGCCAGCCTCTGTGGGAGCCGAAGCTGATATTACAGCGACCGCGACCGATACAGCGGGTAACGTGAGTGTGCCAACTACAGGAACTACACCAGCCGACAGTGGTGACACCACTGCACCAGATGCGCCGGTCATCTCCTCAGTCACAGGTAACTCGACGGATGGCTATACAGTAACGGGTACTGCCGAAGCAGGTTCTACCGTAGAAATTAAAGATTCAAGTGGAGCAGTGATTGGAACTGCTGTAGCGGATGGTTCTGGTAACTACAGCGTGAGCTTGCCAGCCTCTGTGGGAGCCGAAGCTGAAATTACAGTAACAGCGACCGATACAGCAGGTAACGTAAGTGCGCCAACCCCAGGAACTACACCAGCCGACAGTGGTGACACCACTGCACCAGATGCGCCGGTCATATCTTCAGTCACAGGTAACTCGACTGATGGCTATACAGTAACGGGTACCGCCGAAGCCGGGTCTACCGTAGAAATTAAAGATTCAAGTGGAGCAGTGATTGGTACAGGGGTAGCAGATGGTTCTGGTAACTACAGCGTAAGCTTGCCAGCCTCTGTGGGAGCCGAAGCTGATATTACAGCGACTGCGACCGACGCAGCGGGTAACGTAAGTGCGCCGACCACAGGAACTACACCAGCCGACAGCGGTGACACCACTGCACCGGATGCGCCGGTCATCTCCTCAGTTACAGGTAACTCGACGGATGGTTATACCGTAACGGGTACTGCAGAAGCGGGTTCTACCGTAGTAATCAAAGATTCAAGTGGAGCAGTGATTGGTACAGGGGTAGCAGATGGTTCTGGTAACTTTAGCGTTACTTTACCTCAAGGTTCTATTGGAGCGAATGAAGATATAGCAGTAACAGCGACCGATACAGCGGGTAACGTGAGTGTGCCAACTACAGGAACTACTCCTACAGACAGCGGCGACACCACAGCGCCAGATGCGCCGGTCATATCTTCAGTCACAGGTAACTCGACTGATGGCTATACAGTAACGGGTACCGCTGAAGCCGGTTCTACCGTAGAAATCAAAGATTCAAGTGGCACAGTGATTGGTACAGGGGTAGCAGATGGTTCTGGTAACTACAGCGTGAGCTTGCCAGCCTCTGTGGGAGCCGAAGCTGATATTACAGCGACCGCGACCGATACAGCGGGTAACGTGAGTGTGCCAACTACAGGAACTACACCAGCCGACAGTGGTGACACCACTGCACCAGATGCGCCGGTCATCTCCTCAGTCACAGGTAACTCGACCGATGGCTATACGGTGACAGGTACTGCCGAAGCAGGTTCTACCGTAGAAATTAAAGATTCAAATGGCACAGTAATTGGAACTGCTGTAGCAGATGGTTCTGGTAACTACAGCTTGAGCTTGCCAGCTTCTGTGGGAGCCGAAGCTGATATTACAGCGACCGCGACTGACGCAGCGGGTAACGTAAGTGCGCCAACCACAGGAACTACACCAGCCGACAGCGGTGACACCACTGCACCAGATGCGCCGGTCATCTCCTCAGTCACAGGTAACTCGACCGATGGCTATACTGTAACAGGTACCGCCGAAGCAGGGTCTACTGTAGTAATTAAAGATTCAAGTGGCACAGTGATTGGAACTGCTGTAGCAGATGGTTCTGGTAACTACAGCGTAAGCTTGCCAGCCTCTGTGGGAGCCGAAGCTGACATTACAGCGACCGCGACTGACGCAGCGGGTAACGTGAGTGATCCGACCGCAGGTAAGACTCCAGCAGATTCTAAAGTGCCGGATACAACCGCTCCAGATTCTCCTAAGGTCACAGATGTAACTAAGAATCCTGATGGAGGATACGATATAGGAGGAACGGCAGAACCTGGATCTACGGTTACAATTAAGGATGGAAATGGCAATGTGATTGCAAGTGGTAAAACAGACGATTCTGGACATTTCCATATTACTCTACCTGCTGGTAGTGTAAAACCAGGGGATTCCCTTATTCTCACAGCAACAGATGCTGCGGGCAATGAAAGCACACCAAGTCATCTTCAGATACCATCAGAAACTATTGTACCAGTAACATTTGGGGGAACTGGAGGACAGTATTCGACAGGTTTACCTGCCTCTTATGCTAAAGGTGTGAATCTACCTGCTACAGGAGAAACTGATAATAATGTACAAACTGTAGTTGGCTTTAGTCTTTTAGCATTTCTTAGCCTTCTACTTACTAACTTAAGAAGAAAAAAAGAAGTTAAATAAAAATGTGTCATATCAAGAACTGAACAATAATTTATTCTTCTTTTTCAAAACCTCAGGTGTAAACTTGAGGTTTTATTATTTATAAATGATAAGATGTAAATTTAGACCACTGATAAAAGGTTTAGTTATATTTAATCGCGACATAATTAGACATACACACCTAAAATGAATAAAAAGAAAGAGATTTTCATGCTATGTCACTCTTAAATTATATGAACGATATTAGAGAATGTTATAATAGAATCCGAGAAAGGAATTTATTTATGAGAAAATATTTTGCAGAATTTATCGGAACTTTTGTTCTTGTGTTTTTAGGTACAGGTACAGTAGCTATTGCTAATAATGGAGAAACTGCTATTGGTTACTTAGGAATTGGTTTGGCATTTGGTTTGGCTGTAACGATTATGGCTTGCGCTGTAGGTGGTGTTTCAGGAGGACATTTTAATCCGGCTGTTTCACTTGCCATGATGATTAACAAACGTTTGGCAATTAAAGATGGTATTGCTTATGTTGTTTCACAATTTGTAGGTGCGCTCGCTGCTTCTGCAGTATTGTCAATCTTTATTAAAGCTTTGAACCTTCCTAAAGATGGTTTTGGGCAAACTGACTTTCCAAATATCACAGCAGGAGAAGCTTTCTTGTTTGAAGCTATCATTACCTTCTTGTTTGTGTTTGTTATTTTAATGGTTACTAGTGAAAAATATGGTAATGCAGGCTTAGCACCAATTGCTATTGGCTTAGCTTTAGCATTTTTGATTATTGTAGCTTTAAACTTAACGGGTGGTTCATTGAATCCAGCACGTAGTTTTGGTCCTGCTATCTTTGCAGGTGGTACAGCCTTGTCACACTATTGGGTCTACTTATTGGCACCATTAGTGGGAGCGGCAATTGCTGCAGTAGCTGCTAAATTCATGGGTAGCGAAGAGTAACATAGTTATAAAAGAGCAGATTTTGGTTATCTGCTCTTTTAAACTTTGAAGTACCGTTTCTTGTAAGTATGATAATAAAAAATGCCTCGTTAATGAGGGCATTTTTTATTTTATGCTTGTCTATTTCGGTATAGCGAAAGAGTTACAAGTAATAGTAAGAAAAGCAGTAAGCCAGCAATAATAGAGATAAGATCACTATTTTCTCCTGTTTTTGGGAGTGCACTGCTAGCTTTTTTTTCTACTTTGGCTGAAGGAGTTATAGTTGTTGCTGTTGAGCTATTTGAAGTATTTACTTTTACTTCAGTTGTCTCTCTATTTATCTTTTGAGTCGTATTTTTCTCTAATAATTTGGCTTTTCCTTTCTCCAGCTGAGGGTGTTGAATCTCTACAATATTTTTGGATTTATCAACCTCAACTTCTTGAGTAGGAGCTACATTTACTTCGACTTGGTTTTTTTCTGCTGTTTGGTCGACTTGGTTTTCTGTTACCGAAGAGTTAGCATTTTCGGATTCGATGGCAGGAATTTCTTCGAGTTCTTCTGATTCATCAACCTCAACTTCCTGAGTAGGAGCTACATTTACTTCAACTTGATTTTTTTCTGCTGTTTGGTCGACTTGGTTTTCTGTTACCGAAGAGCTAGCATTTTCAGATTCGATGGCAGGAATTTCTTCAAGTTCTTCTGATTCATCAACCTCAACTTCCTGAGTAGGAGATGCATTTACTTCGACTTGATTTTTTTCTGCTGTTTGGTCAACTTGGTTTTCTGTCACCGAAGAGTTAGCATTTTCAGATTCGATGGCAGGAATTTCTTCGAGTTCTTCAAAGTTGCTTTCAAGCGTTTCTTCTGATGCTTCCTTGATACCTTGCTCACCGTTGGCATCACCATCTGCAAAAAGGTTTACAACCTCAGAAGTGCCTTGATCTTGAAGTGTTTCCTGACCATAGGGTTGGTAGTTAACATTGCAAGTGTTGGTAAAGGATTTGATAGTATTGTTAGTGATGATTGTATTATACATGAAGCTAAAAGAAGCCATTCGTGCATGCTCATGCTTAATTGTAATGATAAAAGAGTCATCTGGAAGGACTTTTATACTGCCATAACCCTTGGCGACAAATTCATCGCCAGTAACATGGAAATTTCCTAAATTATTTTCAATATTAACGCTAAATGATTGAGCATCAAGTTTTTGTCCCGGCCCGTGCGTATCTGTTAACACTATATCACTTGAGAGTTCTTCTTTGGTCATATTAGCATTGACAAACCAGCGTACTTTTCCTTTTTCACCAAGCATATCTCCACTCTTCCAAAAGAAGGGGAGAGTACCTATTTGTCCAGAGTCTCCTGGGTCCCCATGAATGGTAAGTTCTTGGGCTGTTGCAGTTGTATTTAAATTTGTTTTGATACTCGTATCATTAGGGTTCTTAGTTCTTGTTGCTTGTAAGCCAAAATTAAAATAGCCTTTGACATGTTCAAGGTAGTTAACTTTTTCATTAAAGGTAGCAATAACTTGGTCTTTATAGATTAAGGCTTCACCCAATTCACCTAAAGAGATTTTCCGAGGAGAACCATCATTTTCGGTCATTCCTTGTAGTTCGGGAGGTAGTGTGAAGGTAATAGTGTCACCAGCTTTTACCTTGAAATTATCTTTGCTACTAAACTCAACTCTGACAGAAGTCGTCTGACCTTGTGCCAATTGAGTATTTGAAAATTTGAGACTATCGACAAAATTAGTATTGCTTAATTCTGCAGCAGATGCGTGTTCTGTATGGAGCATCAATCCTAAAAAAGCGGTAAAAAAAATGAGCAATATCTGTATTGTTCGTTTCATATGAGAGTATTTTTCCTTTTTAGTTCTTTCTATTTTTAAAATGACTTTTTACAGTCTGTTGAAAATTCTAACAAATTTATTTTAGGAAAACAACTGAATTAACTTGGAGAACAAATATAACTAACAGAAAAAATTAAATTTTGCTAAAATAGAAGCAGAACACTGAGGAGTAAATAAAAATGATTACAGCTATTGCAACAGATATGGACGGCACTTTCTTGGATGAAAAATCCACTTATGATAAAAAGTACTTCTCTATTCTCCAACAAAAAATGAATGCCAAAGGAATTCGCTTCATTGTGGCGAGTGGCAACCAGTACTTCAAGTTAAAGGAATATTTTTCAGACACGAAAGATATTATTTTCATCTCTGAAAATGGTGGAATTATCACAATCAATGATGAGATGGAAATGGTCGCAAGTTTTGGCTCAAAAGAGGTAAGACAAGTCCTTGATTTACTTGAAGAGCTGCAGATTTCTGTTGTCGTGTGTGGTGCTAAGAGCGCCTATACCTTAGAGAGCGTTTCAGAAGAGTTTAAAACTTTCGCCCATAAATATTACGAAAAATTGGAGCTTATTTCTTCCTTTGATAAGTTACCCAAAGATACTGTGGTTAAATTTGCTACAATTATTCCAGAAGCAGAATTAACTGCTGTCACAACAACATTGAACAATCGTTTTAAAAAAGGTATAAAAGCGGTGACAAGTGGGAATATCTATCTAGATATTGTCCTCGAAGGCAGTAATAAAGGTGCAGCCCTTGAGAAAGTTTTGCAAGAACTTGAACTTTCGCCTGAATATTTAGCAGCTTTTGGTGATGCTAATAATGATCTTGAAATGTTGGAATTGGCCGGTTATTCTTATGCCGTAGCAAATGCCAATGAACAAGCGAAAGCAATAGCAGGGAAGATTATAGGGAGTAACAGAGAGAAAGCTGTGCTGTCGGAGATTGAAAAAATTATACAGTAAAAGTAGGAAAAAAGTACAACTTCGAATACGTACTTTTTATTTTATGCTTTTTCCACTAAAAAATTAAGAAAATATTAATAAAACAAGCTGAAAAATGTTAATAACTTTCTGCTATACTGAAGGTTTGAAGTAGAAATGAGGGAAAGATTAATTATACCGTCCTAATTGTGGATGATGATAAAGAAATATGTGAGCGGTTGCACTTTATTTAAAAAAAGCTGAAAAAATCTAGAGTTTATATCTATGGTCACAAAAGTGAAAACGATACAATCGAATTAATCTTTAAAAGTATTTCGCGCGAAGTGCTTGGTGAAAATAGTCAAGAATTGTCGCAACGCTTTAAAAGAGGTGATTTATCGAGAAATACACCCGGATCAGGCCTAGGGCTAGCTATAGCTCAGTTGATTATGAAAGCCCCTAATGGACGTTTCCTTTTAGAAACTGATGGCGACTTGTTTAAAATAATTTTGTCTTTGCCAAACTAAGAAGATTAATAAAAAAGAAACACTGTGTACACAGTGTTTCTTTTATTTTTTGTGATGATCAAGTTTTTCTTTAGCATTATCTACTGCATCTTCTGATGCATCTTTAATGTCTGCAGCAACTTCCTTCACCTTACCGATAGTTTTATCAAGGATGCCTTCAGCTTTTTTCTTGTTGTCACCTGTAACATCACCAACAACTTCTTTTGCATTACCTTTGAGTTTGTCTGTTGTACCTCTGTCGACCATAAAAAATACCTCCTTGTTATTTATACTTTTATTCTACAGATTATTATTACCTTTTGCAAGGTATTCAACTCGTAAATTTTATAAAAGTCTAAATATAAAATTTTTTAAAGAAGACTTAATACACTATATTTGACTCCTTAAGTTTAAACTGGTAAAATTTATTTTAAAGTGACACGGTGTCATTTTGAGGGCAGAGGAGGGAATAAAGTGCCTAGAGCTACATATCTTAAGCTTCCAGAAGAAAAAAAGCAACGCATCTATGCGGCTTGTAAGACAGAGTTTGCAGATAAACCCTTTCATCAAGCAACGGTTAGAAATATTGTGCAAAGTTTAGATATTCCACGAGGGAGTTTTTATCAATATTTTGAAGATTTAACGGAGTGCTATATGTATATCCTATCTCAAGAGACAAGTGAGCTACATCAGCTTTTCTTAGAAATGATTAAAAAATATCCGCTTGGAAAAGCGTTAGATGAATATAAACATTTATTACTTAAGGAACTTGTGCATAATGAAAATTATGCTATCTACAAATATCGCTTTTTAGATTGGAATCACGAATTGACTTTAGCTTGGAAGAAGTATAATCCTCAAACCTTTGTAAGTAAAGAGCCTGTTTCGCCAATGATTTCCGTGGTTAAAGCAGTTGTGCACGATCTTGTTTATAGACTATTTTCAGAAGAGTGGAGCGATCAAGAGTTTGTGGCACACTATGACAGTGAAATCGCCGTGATTATGAACGGCCTCTCAGGCAATCAAAATCATCAATAAAGAAGAGAACGAAAAGTTCTTCAAGGAGTTGTGTTATGTTTTTATCACTTAAAGAAATATTTTATTACAAGACAAGGTACACTTTGATTGCAACAATCATATTTTTAGTTTCTTATGTTGTTTTCATATTGTCCGGACTATCAACGGGTCTTGCAAGCCAGTTTAAACAAGCCGTAGTGGATTGGAATGCAGAGAAGATTGTTCTTTCCGATAGTTCGAATAACATTTTGTCAGCTTCTCAAATTTCAAAAGCAGAGTTAGACAATGTTGAAGGAAAAGAATTGTCTCCCGTTTCGATATTTTCAACTTCGATTAACCAAGGAGAGAATAAAAGAGAAAATATAACAGTCATGGCTCTACCAAAAGAATCTGATATTCTACCAAGTGTAGAGGATGGTGCCAACTTTTCAGAAAATAAAAAAGAAATCATTATCCCAGAAAACCTGGCAGACAAAGGTTATAAAGTTGGAGACAAGCTAAAGGTCGGAAATAACGATACAGAGTTAAAAGTTGTTGGCATTGCCAAAGCGACTTACTATTCAGCAACCCCTGTCGTCTATAGTTCATTTGCTACACTTTCCGCAATTAAAAACATGAATGCAGCAGTGGCAGATGATTCTGTTAACGGTGTCATTGTAAAATCGGATAAAGTAACCTTGAAGGGGGCAAGCGCTGATAAATTAAAAGTTATTACAACTTCTGAACTTATCAATAGCATTCCTGGCTACTCCGCACAGAAAACAACACTGAATGCGATGATTTATTTCTTATTCTTGATTGTGCTGTTGATTATTGCCGTCTTTATGTATGTCATCACACTACAAAAAGTTCCGATCTTTGGTATTATGAAGGCGCAAGGGATTTCAAACTTCCTTATCATGAAATCTATTCTATGGCAAAGTTTCTGGTTAGCATTGGTTGGAGTTGGTGTAGCCTTTGGAGGAAGTTATCTCACAAGCTTTGTGCTCCCACAAGCTATGCCGTTTGCAATTGATTTTTCTATTTGGACAATTTATGGTCTCATATTGATTGTTGTGTCTATACTAGGGTCAGTATTTTCACTGTATACAATTAGAAAAATTGATCCGACTCAAGCGATAGGAGGGTAAAATGAAAGATATTCTATATATGGACAAAGTTACAAAAAGCTTTGGTAAAGGACGAACAGAAGTTCAAGCCTTGAAAGGAATTGACCTACGGGTGCAAGCTGGAGAATTTATCTCAATCATTGGACCTTCAGGATCTGGTAAAAGTACTTTCCTGACAATAGCGGGAGGGCTTCAATCTTCAACAACAGGTACAACAAGAATTAATACGATTGACTTTAATAAACTGTCAGAAAAAGAACGTTCGAAAGTAAGATTTAAAGAAGTTGGGTTTATCTTACAAGCCTCGAATCTTATTCCTTATTTGACTGTCAAAGAACAACTGAAACTTGTAGATAAGATAAATAAAAATAAAGGCCATCGAGAAAAAATAAATGAAATGCTCGAAGCCCTAGATATTTTAGAGCTAGAAGATAAATATCCCGGAGAACTCTCTGGTGGTGAACGTCAACGTGTTGCAATCACGCGCGCACTCTATAATGACCCAAGCTTAATTTTAGCTGATGAACCGACAGCTAGTCTAGATACAGAAAGAGCTTATCAAGTTGTGGATATTTTGAGAAAAGAAGCACATGAAAAAAATAAAGCTACCATTATGGTGACGCATGATTCGCGCATGATTAAAAATAGTGATAGCGTATATCGTATTGAGGATGGGAACCTTTTTAAGGTAGATAATTATTAAAGTTAGATACACAAAAATGAGGGAACTTCCCTCATTTTTTATGGTTTATATTTTACGGTGCTTTAAGTAAATGTAAAGGGCTATGAGAATAAGAAAACCGCCAATAGAAAGTAGAGTTAACACGTAAAAAATATGTGCAGCAGTCAAATGTGGTGATTGTGGGTTAATTAATTGTAAGAAAAATGATTGTGAATTATTCTGCTTCTCCGTAAGGAGTAATAGGAAAAGAATGAGAAAGAATTGATGGATTAAGGAACCCTTTTTTTGTGTTGTATTTTTTAGAAGGATACGGTGGTCTTCTGGTATGTGTAGCATCATGAAATACTGGTTATTCAGCCATTTATTGAGGAGAAAATGACCATAGCTTAATAAGAAAAAACCAAAACTCAAAGCAGAAGGTGCCAGCATCATAAATAAGCCAAACCCTAGGCCCAATAAAATGAAGTTATCCATGTGCGGTACCAAGGGAGTAATTTTTTTATAAGTAGCTAATGCTACGACCATTCCTAAAGCATAAGGCAAGTACAATAAAAGATTTTCTGAACCTTTGCCAAAGATATTGATGACATAGAGAGAGCCAAACAGAAATAGAAAATTACCAATCGCACCATTAAGAAAAGTTAAAACATTTAAGGAAAGGGGAATCTGATAATTACGATAATCTTTTTTTGTCTTGTAGATAAGAAAACCAAAGAAAAAGCTAAAGCCAATCAAGGATACACCAATGGCTAAGGCGGAACTTAAAAGTCTCCCAGCACGTAATAATATTAAAAGGAGGCAGAGCCCTGTAAAAATAAAGAGGTCTTTTTTGGAGAGATAGAGAGCATTTTCGGGTTTCATTTTATTGGTGAGGACCTCCTTATTTGCTGCCTCATAGGCGTATATAAGGGCTATGGTATAAAACAAAATATATAAGCCAAATGAAAAGGAAAGTCCTAAAACTCCTGGAAGAGTTAATCCCGTAAATAAAGCGATTAAAGCCAAGATAAGAAGAGGATATGAAGTTTTCCTTTCCGTATTTGGCTGAAAGTGATTAAGTGTAACTGTCGCTGTAGGAAGCCATGAGGCACTTAACCCAATAAGAATACCTGCGGGCAGATATAACCAAGAATTTAAAGAACCCATAAAAGCAAACACAGATCCCGTAAGTCCTGTATATAGAGATAGAATAAGCAGTTCTAAGCTAGAAATAGTATTTTTAATGGCCCGTATCAGAAAGACGCCCAGAATACGACAAGTATAGTATAAAGCGAAAGGCAAAACAGAACGTTCGGTTATTCCATCATTTAAACTAAGAAAAAGTAAGAAGGGGACCATGATAACGGTATTGGAAAGGACCACTAACATTGACTTTCCTAAATTATAAGCTATTTTACGAGTTTTGGTTCTCATATTTCTACCTCTAAATTTTTTGTTAAGAAACAAATGAATTATCTGAATTATTATATCATGTTGTACCTGAAGTGAACAGGGAGCTGTGTAAAAAAAGAGAAAGCTCAAATAAGAAAGCAATTTTTCTTCAAAAAGGAGAATAAGATATACTTAAAGTTAAAAAAGGATTAAATTGAACAATCAACTCGTTTAAGTTATAATAGATGCAAGTAGGAGGGATTTATGAGACATATGAAAGGGAATAGTATGCTTTTCTAAAAAATGATATGCTCTAAATCTCGTCAAAATACAGAAGTAAAAGTAGGGGAGTTTAGCAGTGAAGAAGATTGAATTAAATGTATCGAGGGTGATTTATGGCTTGCTGGGCGTGACTCTGACCTTTGATGTGCTCTTGTCCTTAAGTCAACGCAAACTTTATGAAAACTTAAGTTCTGTTTTATTACTTGTAGCTCCGATATTGATTATGGTTTATATCATTTCCACACAAAGTGGTAGAAAAAGCACTTGGAAAACAGCACTTTTGTTTTTAATGCTCTTTCTAATTTTTGTCCTCGAAACAGGTGTTGTGGTTGGGCATGGATTAAGTCCAACGCCGCTCTTCAATGTTTTAGCAATAATTGCTTATGCTGGTCTCATAAGAATTTTCTTAGAAAAGCAGTGGACAATGGAATTATCCACCTTGAGAGGATGGACATTTGGACTTTCAGGGATTTATCTTATCCTCACATTTATCTTTGGCTTTTTTACGATAAGTCAAGTTCCTGCTGAAATTTATAGCAATATTCGTATCTTTTTAGTTGTATTGACCTTGAGTGTGCAACTTTTGTTACTTGGTCTTTCAGGTGCACTTCTGTTCAATAAATTACGAAAAAGTATCGGAAATTTTGCTTGGGGCTTTACGGTAATTCTTCTTAGCATTTTTGTCGGCATTCTTTTCTACATACTCCAGCCTAATGTTAATGCACAACTTGTTGCTCGCTTTTTATTGCTTGTGCAAATCGTTCTCGCTATTTTACTGATTATTGAAAGCATCTATACTGGGCTTTCTAATTACTTCAAGCCTTATAAGAAAATACTGCTTTACTTGGTTTCTATCTTACCTCTTGTTTTTCTTTTCGAAAATAAATTCTGGGGTATGAGCTATTTGAGAGAAATTTTTGAAATTATGATTAGTAAATTTACTTTTTTTGCAGTATTTTTCTCCATTCTTACTTTTATTTATTATACGATAGAAACAGTCTTGCTCTGGTACGCTTACAGCACAAAAAGTTATACAAGCGATCTCAGTTATGTTGAGATTGAAACTAATTATCGTATTATTGTCCTGATTCCCTGTATGAATGAAGAATTAGTCATCAAAAACACCGTAAAAAGCTTGTTAAATACAAATTATGAAAACCTTGATATTTATGTAATTGATGATGCTAGCACTGATAATACGGTACAGGAAGTTCAAGAATTTCAAAGCAATAAGAGATTCCACCTTCTCCAAAGATTCCAACCTGAAGCTCAACAAGGAAAAGGTGAAGCACTCAACTGGGCTTATAAAAAAATAACCGATTCCTACATTGATAAAGGATATATTTTTGAGGAAACACTTATCACAATTATTGATGCGGACTCCAGTGTTGCAGCAGATTATTTTGATAAGGTGAATTTGGTCTTTAACTCGGATTTTGAATTGACTGGTTTACAATCAAAAGTACAAGTAATCAACCGTAACAGAGACACTTCACAAGATTTGGAATTTGGAGAGATTATTAATGCTACTCAATCTTTGCGCAGTAAAACCAACACCGTAGCCTTTGGTGGAAACGGACAGTTTTGTAAACTAAGTACACTATATTCTTTACATGAAGCACCTTGGACTACATCATTAGTAGAGGATTTTGACCTTTCTTTACGTTTGTTCTTGTCTGATATATATAATGTACGTAATGTGCAATATGATGATATTAAAATCAAGCAAACGGGGATTTATGATGATACGATGTCCTTGGTTAAACAGCGCGTGAGATGGGCACAAGGGAATATCCAAACCTTTAAGTATATATTTCCTATTATCAGATCGGAAAATTTAGAGTTTAAACAAAAAGTAGAGCTATGCTTCACCCTGATAAAGCCTTGGCTTATGGCGATAGAATATGTGGTTGTAATTTATACTGGTGTTGTTTTGTTTGGTACATTATTGCTTTTTGGTTTAAACGATGCAGTGAAAAGTTTTGTCATCATCTTTGCATTGATGGTCCTCTATATTTTTCTCATCAATGTTGTCTGGGCTGTCCTGTATAATAAAAACTCACAGGAAAGTTTCAGATGGGGCCGTGTTTTAAGTGATGCCTACTATTTGACTAAGTTTTTGATTGTTCTTAGTCAAATCTATCCACAAGCGACACTTCGATATTTCAGATCACAAAATACGTGGGATAAGACAAAGCGTCAGGCTTAATTTTTCATGAATAAACTACAAAAGGAAAGGAAGCAACTTGAAAAAATATATCTTACAAGAGAATAATTTTGTTTATTTTTATAATAAAATATATGATCGTGCGCACAATATAAAAGGAGTGGAGTGTGTGCTTCGTGAACAAAATGATGAGCAAGAATGGGTCCTTCCACAAAATATCGATCACTTCCCTTTTTTCATACTAAAGGATAATGTAAAAGAGAGTGTCAAAATTGCAAAGCCAGAACATTTTAAAGTCGTCATTAAACTTACCCTTGAACAATTTCTGAGTCATAAGTTTAAAAAGAATATCAAAGCGATAGCAGATTCACTTCAACCGTTTGACCTTGTTATTGAAATATCCCATAATGAAATTGTGAAAAAGAAGAAGAGCTTAAGACGTGTCAGTCGGAGAATTACAAAATGCAAAGCCTATGGTATCAACTTTTCGATCAATAATCTTGGTGCCGAATTCTATTTTGCCCGTAACATTCATCGCTTATTGCCTTTAATTGATATATTGAAGTTAGACTTGCGACATTTTAATGATAAGGAAAAATGGATTGATTTAACTATTAAGTTTTGGAAGAAACTGGCAAATAAATATCATCTCGAGTTAGTTGTATCCGGAGTTGAAACCGATGAGGATGAAAAACTTGTTGATTTATTAGACATCAATTTGAGGCAGGGCTATCTCTATGGACCGCCCCAGCCAGTGATTGATTGACAAACTCTTTTCCCTTTTTTAGAGGTAGAAAGTGTTTGTCAGTATATTTGAGGAGAAAAGTAGGCTTGAAATTTGACGAATTAATTTTTTATAGACAAAAAATTTGTGATTTTACTCAAAATGACAAAGAAGAATACGAACTATTATTGAGGTATAAACACGCTGATGATTGTTACTTTCCAACGGAGATGTTTGACGAGATAGTTTCCGATCATCAGTTACATAATTCATACCTTCAAAGGTTGAAAACCCTCTTGGAAGATCAGCTAAGTAAGGACGAATATATTTATTCCCTAAATCTGGATTATCAGGAACTTTACTTTGAAGAAACCGTAGAATTTTTGCGAACATTTAAATATCGGGACAGGTTAAGAATAGAACTTACAGAGCGCTTGCCAGTAAATTGTCAACATGAAGAGGATTTTTTACCGATTGAAGCAATAAAAGCACTCAAATCAATGGGATATGCGATAGCTCTGGATGATTTTTTGTCGGGAATAAATCATTATAAAACGCTATTCATACTAGACGATTATATTGATCGAGTAAAGATTTCAGCCTTAGATTTCAATAGTTATTTATCCCATGCTAAGTTGAAGGATTTTCTATTTTCGGTTGTTGACACGATTAAATTTCTTAATAAGGAAATTGTTATTGAAGGAGTTGAAGTGGAAGAGCTTATCAAAAGCTTTCCAAAAGAATGGCTCCTACAAACTTATTACTATGATAAACCACATTGCTTTTAGCAAAGGAGAAAAAGATGATTCATATTGATGACATATTAGGCAGTAACTTTATAGATAAAATATTTTTAATGCCTACCGTGCTGGGTATGATGTTTATTGCTAAATATATGATTCAATATTATCAGTTGGATCGAAATAAAGTCACTGCTTATCTTTTATATTCGAGCAATTTTGCTTTATTTATAGTTTTGCTTAAATTTCTTTTTAATGATATTGATCAAGGTTCGCCCTATGGTTATATTATTAGTGATATTTCTTTAGTTTTTATTGCGATTTCTGTAGTTTATTTAGTTGCCCCTCCTGGAAAAAATATTGAGTACGAAGTGTTGCCGCAGTTTATAATATATTATGGGCTCTACTTGCATGTCTACGGTTTTGATATCCAGTCTTCTTTCTTAGTGCTCTCCGGATTAATTTTATTTTGGCTTGTGATTTATGTGCTCTGTAATTATAAAGAATTGATCTCGAAATATTACATTTCCTACTTCTTTCTTAGTATATTTATTACTTTTGCAGCGATATTAGTAGCTTTTTCTCAATTTGATATTCCCTTGAGCTATGCGTTAGGTATTTTCGGCAAGGTATTAGCTGTACTGGTTATTGCTAAAATTGCTATACATTTAATTAGTATTATTGCTTTGATGTATTCGGATTTAAAGAAGGATGCTTATATAGATGCTTTAACTGATACTTATAATCGTAAAAAGTTTGAAGAAGTACTGAATGAGATTCTAGGGAGTAAGAATGTTCCGCTTTTTTCCATTGCTTTGTTTGATGTGGATTCATTTAAATGTATCAATGATTCCTATGGACATTTAGCAGGAGATTATGTTCTTCGTGAGATTAGTTATGGCATCAAAGATACTTTACTTCAAGAACACAATAATGGACAGTTATTTAGATATGGCGGTGATGAGTTCTTTGTACTCTTTAGAAACCAACCTGGTGATAAGGTCAAAGCGATAATGGATGATATTCAAAAAAATATTTCGGATAAAGATTTTATCTATAACGATACCCTATTAAATGTTTCCATATCTGTTGGTGTTGCAGAAATAAGAGATGAAAAAAATCTGCAAGATATTATTGACAAGGTCGATAAAAACTTATATGTCGCAAAAGCAAATGGGAAAAATCAAGTTTTCTATATGTAAAGAAGAGTAGAAATGGAGTAGACATGAAAAAAATAATGCTCGTTTTTGGTACACGACCAGAAGCTATCAAAATGGCGCCTTTAGTAAAAGCGATTGAGAAAGACTCGCGCTTTAAAGCTGTAACTGTGGTCACAGCTCAACACAGAGAAATGTTGGACCAAGTACTTGAGATTTTTAAAATTCATCCTGATTATGATTTAGATATCATGGGGAAAAACCAAACCCTTAGTCAAATTACTATACGTGTTATTAACACTATTGATCAAGTGCTGGTAGAAGAAGCTCCCGATATCATGCTGGTTCATGGTGATACATCTACGACTTTTGCAGCATCTATTGCTGCCTTCTATCATAAAGTAACACTAGGACACGTAGAAGCAGGATTGAGAACTTGGGAAAAATATTCACCTTTCCCCGAAGAAATGAACCGCCAAGTTACAGATGTCTTCTCCGATATTTACTTTGCACCAACTGAAGAAAGCCGACAAAATTTATTAAAAGAAAACCATCCAGAACAAAATATTTACGTCACTGGAAATACTGCTATTGATGCCTTACGATACACTGTACCTGCGCATCTTCAAAAGGAGCGTCGTCAGATTTTGGTGACGATGCACCGTCGGGAAAATCTAGGTGAACCGATGGAAAATGTATTTCGTGCTATTAAAACCATTTCTGAGGAGTATAGTGACTTTGAGATTGTTTACCCTCTTCATAAAAATCCAAAAGTGAGAGAAATTGCTTACCGCATTTTGGGTGATTTGCCGAATGTACGTCTGATTGAACCTTTGAATGTGGTTGATTTTCATCGTATGGAAAATGAAAGCTACCTTATCTTGACAGATTCAGGTGGTGTGCAAGAAGAAGCACCTTCCTTTGGTGTTCCTGTCCTTGTGTTACGTGATACAACAGAAAGACCAGAAGGTGTTGAAGCAGGCGCTTTAAAATTAGTCGGTACAGATGAAGCTGATGTTTATCATGCGATCCGGGAACTTCTTGATAATGAAGAAGCCTATGATAAAATGAGCCGCTCCAAAAATCCTTATGGTGATGGACATGCCAGTGAAAAAATTCTTGATGCTATTGATCAGTACTTTGACCATTGAGTTACTTGAGAAGCGTAATAAAATACTCTGACTTATGAAAAGTCAGAGTATTTTATTACGTAAAATTATCATTCCTATATGTGATTTAAAAAAACAGATATATAAAAGGTTTTTTTCTCGCGTTTTTGAGGGAAACTGATATAATGATTCTAAGAAACTGAGACACTATTATTTTACCCTCTCACAAAGTTTCTGGAGAAGTATGTACTTCTACCTTTTATAAAAAGAAAGAGGTTTTTGTATGAGTTATGCGAATGAAAAGTCGTTTAACAAGGCTACTTCAGCGGGCTTTATAATCGCGCTGGGAGTAGTCTATGGTGACATTGGGACGAGCCCTTTATATACCATGCAGTCTATTGTCACTGGACAAGGGGGCTTGCAAAATATTTCAACGAATTTTATCCTTGGTGCGGTTTCCTTAGTTATCTGGACGATGACCTTGATTACAACCGTTAAATATGTGTTGATTGCCCTCAAAGCTGATAATCATCAAGAAGGTGGAATATTTTCTCTTTTCACTTTAGTACGTCGGATGTCTAAATGGCTCATTATACCTGCAATGATAGGGGGAGCCACCTTGCTCGCAGATGGAGCATTGACACCAGCAGTTACCGTTACCTCTGCTGTAGAAGGTTTAAAAGGGGTTCCTGGTCTAGGAGAAATATACTCCAACCAGACATGGGTTATTGTCACAACACTCATTATTCTAGCTATCCTCTTTCTTATCCAGCGTTTTGGAACCGGTCTAGTCGGTAAACTGTTTGGACCGATAATGGTCATCTGGTTTAGCTTTTTAGCAATTACTGGTCTTTTAAATTCCTTTGCGAATCTTGAAATTTTTAAAGCAATTAATCCTTACTATGCTATCCACCTCTTATTAAGTCCAGAAAATCAAGCCGGACTCTTTATTTTAGGTTCGGTATTCTTGGCGACCACCGGCGCAGAAGCCCTTTATTCTGACCTTGGACATGTTGGGAGAGGAAATATTTATGTCAGCTGGCCCTTTGTAAAACTTGCAATTGTTTTATCTTACTGTGGGCAAGGAGCTTGGCTTTTAGCTCATAAAGGTGGGGATTTAGAAGGTATGAATCCCTTCTTTGCCGTAATACCTAGCGATATGATGATTTACGCCGTTATTTTAGCAACCTTAGCTTCCATTATTGCGTCACAATCTTTGATTTCAGGATCTTTTACCTTAGTTTCAGAAGCCATTCGCTTGAAGCTTTTACCGATGATGCGCATTTACTATCCTGGGAAAACTTTGGGTCAACTTTATATCCCGGCTGTAAACTTGATTTTATGGTTTGCAACAAGTGCGATTGTACTTTATTTCCGCAGCGCAGAGCATATGGAGGCAGCTTACGGTTTAGCCATTACTGTCACAATGCTTATGACGACCGTGCTTTTGGCGTATTATCTCGTTTACCGAGGCTTGAAGAAACCTTTAGCTTACCTGATTGCTGCTTTCTTTGCTAGTGTGGAATTGATTTTCTTCATTGCCTCAGCCGCCAAATTTGTTCATGGAGGGTATGTTGTGGTTATTATGGCCGCCATGATTATATTTGTCATGTTTGTTTGGTTTCAATCAAGTAAAAGTGTGAATAAACACATTAAGTCACTTGATCTTAATGACTATAAAGGACAATTGAAGGAACTCAAAGAAGACAAGGAAATGGATCTCTATCAAACCAATCTTGTATATTTGAGTAATAAAATGGAGGGGGATTTTATTGACCGTTCGATCCTATATTCCATTCTCGATAAACGTCCTAAAAAGGCTGAAGTTTACTGGTTTGTTAATGTGAAGGTTACTGATGAACCTTGGACTTCTGAGTATGAAGTCGATATGATGGGAACGGACTATATTGTTAAAGTTTATCTGTATCTAGGGTTTCGCATGAAACAAGAAGTTCCCCGTTACCTTCGGACAATTGTAAAAGATTTGATAAAATCAGGTCGCTTGCCTAAACAAGAGCAAAAATACACCACCATGCCTGGCCGGGATGTCGGTGACTTCAGGTTTGTTGTAATCGAAGAACGGGTGACAAATGCACAAAAACTTCCTGCCTTTGATCGATTTGTCTTGAAAGCAAAAGCACGAATTAAACGCTATACAGCAACTCCAGATCGCTGGTTTGGCTTACAGTTTTCGGAAGTATCACTTGAGCGAGTACCATTGATATTATCAGATGTATATAATTTGAGTATCAAGGAACGTCCAAAACCAGAAGATGAGGCTGAAGAAAATATAAGCTATTAGTACTTAAAAATTTAACCATAACAACTGGACTGTTCCAGTTGTTTTTCTTTGCCTTACTTCTTGACAAAAAGTTACAATAAAACATATAAGGCACATGAAAGTGCCTACTATACAAATAGTAAATCTTGCTATATAATGATTTTTATAATAACTTATAATGCGTAAGGAGAAATATATGAAGGCAATAGAAGTAACTGAATTTGGTAGCAGTAACGTTCTTAAGTATAAAGAGGTCAAAAATCCAGTTATACAAGAAGATGAGATTCTTGTCACACTTAAAGCAGCCGCGGTTAACCCAGTTGAAACATATGTTCGTCAAGGGACCTATGCGCAACTGCCTTCACTCCCTTATATCCCAGGGAAAGACGGAGCCGGTATAGTAGAAGCCGTAGGAGCACGAGTGAAAAAATTTAACGTAGGTGACCGTGTTTTTGTGACTGTGGAAACTGATGCTCAGTTTGGCACTTATGCACAAGCAATAATATGCAAGGAAAACGAAGCGACCTTACTCCCCGAAAGTATGACTTATAGACAGGGGGCAGCTATAGGATCGAGTGGCTTGACCGCACTTTATGCCCTTAAACAAAAAGCGGCACTTAAATCTGGAGAGTATATTCTCATACATGGTGCAACGGGAGGAGTGGGTACACTGGCGCTTCAATTTGCCAAGCGATATGGGGCTAAGGTCATTGCCACGGCAGGTTCTAAAGACGGTCTTGAGTTATTGAAAAATCTTGGTGCAGATTATGTCTTTAACCACCATGCTGAAGGATATATTGAAGAAATACAAAACCTGACGAAGAAGCATGGTCTGGATGTGATTATTGAAATGCTTGCAAATGTGAACTTACCGAAAGATCTAGAAGTTATTGGCAACAAGGGGCGAATTGTGATCATTGGTAATCGAGGTGAAGTAACAATTAATCCTCGAGTCTTAATGACAAAGGGGGCTCATATTACAGGATTAATGTTGGCAAATATCACGCCGGATGAAGTGCAGGAAAATACGGCATTATTACTGCAAGGTTTAGAAGAGGGGATAAAACCTGTCATTGATAAAGTGTTTCCCCTCGACCAAGCTGCAATAGCGCAAGATTATATCATAGAAATTAAAGGAAGCTTGGGGAAAATTGTTCTTGATACGGCAACTAAATAGCATAGAATAGAAATAAAAGAAAAAGCGCAGATTTTAATCTGCTTTTTTCTTTTAGGAAAGATTTGACTTTAAAGCGAAATCGTACTATAATTAAATGGTGCGACTTCGTACTAAAAGGAGCAAGTAAATGAAATATCGTGAAATAATGACACAATTTAGCACAGCGCTAGGTAAGATTGATACGGCTTATGCGCTTGTGGCCCATGAATACAATCTAACTTTTAATGGACTAATGTCACTCTATATTATCGATGAAAGTGAGACTGTTACCCAAAAAGAAATAAGTGAGATATTATTTTTACCGAAGTCGACGGTACATAGCTTACTTTTGAAGTTGCAAAAACAAGATATTCTGAAGCTTACTAAAGGGAAAAATGAAAAAGAAAAATTTGTGGTTTTCACTCCCAATGGAAGAAAAGTTTTTGAGGAGATTCAGGAACAAACAGACATCTTTGAGACACAGGTTATAGAAGAATTTGGCGTGACGAACACACAAGAGTTTCTAGAAAATACGAGAATTTTTACCGACAGCTTGCTCGAAAAAGCGCAGAGCGTTATGGAGGACAAAAAAGATGAAAATTGAAATAAGAGAGTTTGATTCCAAAGATTATCAAAAAGCTATCCAGTTTGCTGTCAAAGGGATGAGCTTTGACAGGTACAGTAATAATAAAACTATCATAAATATGTATGCCAAAAATTTCCTGTATTTTGAGCTTTCAAAAGCGACACAGGCCATTGCTGCCTATGTTGACAATGAAATGGTGGGTTTGCTACTCGCGGAGATATATGGAGAGCCTAAACTCAAACAAACCTTTGGACAAAAAGCATATATGAAATTTTTTAGCTTTTTGCGGTTCTTTTCTAGCAATGGTGGACTAGATACTTATGAAGCTACGAATGAAGAATTATTACAGTCGTATAAAAGTGAAGCAGTACCTGAAGGTGAAATTTTGTATTTGGCTGCTGACCCTGATAAAAAAATAAAAGGTATAGGAACCGCTTTGATCAATGAGCTCACGGCGCGTGAAGCTGGGAAAGAAATATTTCTCTTCACAGATACGGGCTGTACTTATCAATTCTATGAGTACAAAGGTTTTAAAAAGGCAGCAGCTCGAGATATTCAACTTGATTTTGGTCAAAGTCAAATCGATTTAACGGCGATGCTTTTTAGTAAAAAGTTAATGCAGTAAAATATCAAATAATAGAAAACCGACTTTTGACTTCACGGTTTTTTATTATTTATGTCTGCTGTAACGTAGAAAAATATATTTGGGTTAATTTTATATTTTGTAGATCATTAGTAGTAGTAATTAAATAGTCACCTTGCCAATTTTGGGCAATCTATGCAGTTTTGCTGTGCGAAGTTTTCTAGGAAGGATAAAAAATACGGCTACTATTTTGTCATAGCTACAATCAAAATAGTTTACAAAAAAATTGGAATGTAGTATCATTGACTAGTCAATGATTGACCGGTCAATTTAAAAGGGGGAGAAATGAACCTTAGACAAATGAGTCAGCTCTTTTACAAGCTAAAACTAGCCAACCAAGAGATGACAACGAAGTTCGAAAAAGAAACAGGCTTTAGTATTACCCGCTATGAACTTATGATGTTTTTGAAGGAAAACGGTGAGTGTTCTCAAGGGCAATTACAGAATGAGTTAAAAATAGACAATGCAGCCATTACAAGGCATTTAAAATTGCTAGAAGCAAAAGGTTACGTTATCCGTGAGAGAAATAAACAAAATAATCGCGAAATTCTTGTTAAAATCACAGATAGCTCAAAAGAGGCTTTGGAACGTTGCGAAAGAAATTATAATAACTCTTCTAAGAAAAGTTTAGATCTTGGACTCACAGCTCAAGAAGAAGTTGTACTTCTTGAATTACTGACAAAGTTACTAGGACATAAAGGAGAATAAAATGTCAACTCGTATTGTAAATAATGATTTTTCAGAAATCACATTTGGTAGAAAATCTGTGCGTGTTTATGATGAAACTTATAAAATTTCACATGAAGAAATGCTTGAAATGATTCAAGAAGCAACAACAGCTCCATCATCTGTAAACATGCAGCCTTGGCGATTTGTCGTTGTCGAGAGTGATGAGGAGAAGGAAAAATTAAAACCATTGATTCGCTTCAACACCCGTCAAAATGAAACATCTTCAGCTATGGTACTTATTTTTGGAGATCTTCTCTGCTATGAGTTAGGAGAGGAAATATATAACCAAGCTGTAGAAGAAGGTAAGATGCCTGCAGAAGTACGTGATCAACAGTTAGAAGCGATTATTCCTTACTACCAAAGCTTTAGTAAAGAGGAAATGAGCGATGTTGTAAAAATTGATTCAAGCTTAGCAGCAATGCAATTTATGCTCATCGCACGCGCTCATGGATACGAAACAAATCCTATCGGCGGCTTTGAGGCAGACCAATTGGCAAAAGCTTTTGATTTGGACGAAAACCGTTACGTGCCAGTAATGATTTTATCTGTCGGTAAAGCCAAAGAAGCAGGCTATGAATCTGTAAGATTAGCGGCTGAAAAAATCACAGAATTTAAATAACAAAAAGATGCTAGGTTATCTAGCATCTTTTTGTTATTGAGTTCGGTACTTATTTATTACTTATAACTTGAATCGCGCCTTCAACTTAACTAAGCCAAAAAGAAATTTACTATAGTTTTTATCTAAAGCTTCAGCATTGCAAGACATACCGTAATGGAGCCCTTGTACGCTAAATATCTTAACCTAATAGCCCTAAAATATTATTTAACATGTGAAGGCTGATCACGAAAGCCAAAGAACGCTGAGAACTTAAGTAAGCTAGAGCCAACAGTAAGGAGCCAGGTGCATAGAGAATAAAGTCCATAGGTTGCTGCATATGCATAACGGCAAATAGAATTGTAGAAAATACTACAGCAAATATTATTCCAGTATAGTTAGAGAGTTTATTGAGTAAGATATGACGGAAGATAATTTCTTCAATAATCGGTCCTAAAACACCAAATATTAGTAAAGTAATAATGGTCGGAATTTGATTACTCATTTCAGTAAGAAACTCTTGATTTTCAGGATTTAGTTCATTACCATAAAAATGTTGTGCAAGGGCCTCAACGGCAAGTATGACAGCCATCCATAAAGGGAGACTTAATATTTTTAAAGTAGAATGCGTTTTAAAGTAGGAAAAACTCTCTTTCAGTTCCCTTCTAAATAATAGAAGTGCTAGAAATGTGGGAACAGAAATAGCCACTGCTAAATTTATAAAATCAGACTCTACCCAATTTGTATGAGCAATTTCAGATAGGAACAATAAGGGAATCATCCCAATTTGCAAAGGGACAAATAAAATATATGTAGTTAATACAATGAACTCTCTTTTATTTTCACGTAAAAAATTCAAAAGTATAAAACCTCCTTGATAATAATGGGCACAGCGCCTCAGACATTTTAACATAGAGCAATGTCTATACCAATTAAATTGTTTGGATTTTTTATTGAGAGAAGCATTTTTCAATTTAATTAGGAAGCGACTAAAAGATATTTTCCTTTTGAAAGTGTCGAAACAAGCTTGTAGAGGAAAATTCCGAGAAAGTAATTAACTAAAGCTGTCGAAAAAATCGTAATAAAAAGAAGAGGAAGCCCCATTTTAAAGATGATTAAGAGTTCAGAAATATGAAAGAAAGTTCCGAGTAAGTACACAGCAAAAATATAAGCGCAGCCACTTATTAGTGTAGCGAGAAAATAGGTTGTTCCTATTTTAGCTAAAAAGAATCGAGGAGAAGCTCTGAGGACTAACTTGTATAAGAGAAGGCACGTCAAGGCAGAAAAAGAGCGATCAAAAGCGGCAGGAATTTGAAAAATCAGATTTCCACCAAGAATTATGGATGTTAGGATAACAAGTCCACTTGCCAAAAATACTTGACGGATTGTAGGTTTAATCATTATACAAAGAAATAAAAAGGCTAAAGAGAAGTCTGGCCGGATAATTCCTGCAATATTCGGAGTGACAATATTTAGGATTTGGCCAAGGATAATAAAGATAGGAGTAAGGGCGATGGTGTTTGATGTTTTATTTTTGGAGTTCATAAAAGGTCCTCTTTCTAGTTTTTAATAACAAAATAGAGTACTTTCTATAACACAAAAAAAGCATAGAATATTCTATGCTTTCATCATCCAATTTGAGCATAGATACAGGTTTTAGAAAGTACACTAAAATTTGTATCTATGGTTTTCTTTAATTAGAAGCCATACATACACCTGTATCTTTGCCAAAGTTGAGTAGAATAACAGTTGTTCATTGCGTGTACAGCTCCTTTCATTTTGTTTAGAAGTAATAATAACATTTTCGAATAAGAGTGTCAATGTTTGAGCATTCTTGATAAAGGAAGACGGACGCCGTTCGTATACCAATAGAAGAGTGAAGCAAGTGAACTTGTACCTTTAATTTGATATACTTAATGAAGTTAGAGAATTTAAGAATATAGGTAGTATAGAGATGAAACGTTTTTTACTTAAAAGAACAATTAATAATTTAACAGATTTACAAATCATTTTTTTTAGTTTTCTTATGGTAGTAATACTTGGTGGTGGGATATTAAGTCTTCCAATATCTTCAAGGTCTGGAGAGTATACAAATTTAGTAGATTCTTTATTTACAGCAATTTCTGCAACATGTGTAACTGGATTGGCTGTTTTAGATACAAGTACACATTGGTCATTTTTAGGACAACTCATTATTTTGATGCTAATACAAATCGGTGGGTTAGGATTTATGACTTTAGTTGCTAGTCTTTTCTTGCTATTAATCCAAAAAGTATCGATGAAATCGAGAACAGCTTTACAAAAGACATATAATGTTTCACATATTGGTTTTAAAAAGTCTTTAGTGCTTGGTATACTATTTATTTCATTAATCGTTGAACTTATAGGAAGCTTGTTGCTGAGTTTTGTTTTTATACCAGAATATGGGTGGTTTAAAGGGATATGGTTTAGTGTCTTTCATTCTATATCAGCTTATTGTAACGCAGGTTTTGATCTTTTTGGAGATTCTCTTATATCTTACAGCCATTCTCCATATACGATGCTCGTTATTTCCGCACTTATTGTCTGTGGGAGTTTGGGCTTTATTGTGATTATGGATTTAGTAGAGTATAAGAAAAAAAAGAAACTTTCTCTGCATTCTAAGTTAGCCCTAACAACCACCAGCACCTTGATCTTGGGGGGATGGTTACTTTTTTTGATAACTCGTTTTTCTATGTACAATGGTGATATTTTTAATTACATTGTGCAAAATTTTTTCTTTTCTATAACACCACGAACTGCTGGGTTTGCCATACAGGACTATTCTGCCCTAAGCCAAGCAAGTATTTTTTTAACAATTATTTTAATGACTGTGGGTGGAACTTCTGGTTCTACTGCTGGAGGGATTAAGACAACAACTATTGGTGTCTTTGTATTAAATATAAGAGCTGTTATGAGAAGGGAAAAGTATACAACTTGGGGGAATAGGACTATTCCTCAAAATTTAGTAAAACAAGCTTATGAGTCAATTTTTTTATATTTTTCGCTGGTGATTGTCTCGACTTTTCTTTTATTAGTAATAGAACCAACTTTGAAACTCGACCAAATTCTTTTTGAAGTGGTGTCTGCCTTATCAACTGTAGGATTGAGTATGGATGTAACGCCGAGCTTGGGGCTTTTGAGTAAAGGTTTAATTGGTTTACTCATGTTTATTGGCCGAGTAGGAATATTTACAGTTATTTATTCTCTTAATACTCGAGATAGACAAGAAGCACTTTATAAGTATCCAGAAGAAAACGTAATGGTTGGTTAGATGCAAGTGAAATATATGAGATGACACCTAATAAAAAGAGCAAACTACTCTACCAAGCAGTCTTACACTAGCGGGAGAACTTAATTTTTAGTTAATGCATCGCTCTCTTTAATCATGTTAATAAGTCCATCAGATGTTAAAGCTGTACTATTTACCTTAATGGTATTCCAGTGGGTTTTATTCATGTGATAACCAGGAAAAACTCCGGTAATTTGTCTCGCTTCCTCACCATGTTCGGGATGCAGTTTTAAATCAATGAGTAATTCATTGTCTTTCTCAAATATTAAACAAATGATTTTTTTATTAGTTTTTTGTCTAAGAGCTGTCCAGAGAATTTTTTCACGGTTATTATTATTAAAAGGATAGTCTTCATAGGAATTCGTCAAATGTAATACGAGTTGGATTAGGTCTTGTCGAGTCATGCTGTCTCCTTTCTTCTTATTATAGCATTTTAAGAGAAGGACAATTTTTTGATAGAGTAGGAAATAAATTAAAATTATGTCTGAAATATCAAAAGTAACTTTTTCACGTAATAAAAATGTCTTAAATTTTAAGTATATAAAATAAGGTATTAATGTTATAATAATACTAACTATTTTAATATATAATTAAAGGAAATAAAAAATGAGAAATGTACTCCTAGTATTTGCGGCTGTAATGTTGTTTATAGCTGCTAGTGGGTATTCTTGGTATATTTCAAGTTATAAAGGAACAAATTATTATGGAAAAATATATGAAGAATATAAACCTGTAGAAAAAAAGGTGCAACATAAAGGAAAAAGTGTAACGCGTTATACTTATATTATAGAAGGTTTTGACGAAAAGGGAGAAAGTCAAGAGCTTAAGTTTAATACTTATTATAAAATTAAACCAGAAACATATTTAGAAGTATTTTCAAATAAAAATAAAAAAGTAACAAGTTGGATAGCACATGATAAGTCTGAAATACCGCGCCAGCCACTCGAAGAAATAGATTAAATTGTAGAGTAGAAGTTGCTTTATTTCTTGAGTGCTCTGTGCTAAAACATACAAAAAACAAGGAATTTGAGGGAAGATGAGCTTTTTATTTTGGTGGCTAGAGATGCTAGCTAAACTGATGTTAGTTATTCTTTTGTTTATTGTTGTCATCTTATTTTTTACTAGTCTCATTAAGAGTCTTTACTTGTACATAGTCTATAAGAAAGATTTTTTGAGTGTATTTTTGAGTGATTTTAAGCAAAGGCTGATCAAAACTTTTAACATTATTTTCTAAAGTATTTTGAAATTTATATCTATATCTATATCTACTCATAAAAGTAATATGTTGACTTAAGCTTAAAAATAAAATAGAATAATAAATGAATAGGTCTCTATTCATTATTGTAGACTCTGCCTTAGGTCAGAGTTTTTTTGTTTTTTTATATAATAAATTGAAAGAGTTTTTATAGAAGCTTCAAATAATAAAAGAGGTAGAGCTATGTTTAATTTAGGAGTGAGTTTAACGGCAACATTCGCTTGAGTTTTAGTGGAAATTTTCCTTTAGAATCCTGTGCATTTGTGGGGAAGCTTCTCGGTAAAAGGATCGGGTATGAGTGAAAAAAGGTTAATACTAAAATGCGTACAAGTGACATGTTTTTTACTTTTGGTGGAACAATAGCAAGAACTTTATTACTGTCTTCCGCTACTTATCAGATTGTTTAATGGTTTTTAAAATTTGATCATAAATGAGTGGGAATGTTGGAAGAGAAGGGGTATCCAATAGTACTCTTAAATGATTATTTTTTGAAATAAAAACACTCAGCCGATGTATTTCCATCTTAGTTTTCTTCGTTGCAAAATTAGTCTATGCCAAAAATATGGTATAAAATGTGGAGGGCTAAAGGAGCTTTGACACAGGCAGAGAATTGAAATAGAAGAAGTACTTATAACACAAAAAGTATCATTTCTATAAACTCTCAAAGCTCGTAGCCTGATAATCGATGACAAAAGAGCTAGAAATAATAATAATTTTTTTGAAAGAGGACTATTATTTCGAATGCAGGAATTCGGAGGAAATCATTTATCGTGTGATTCACCTTGTAGTTTTTTGTTATAATCATATAGAACAAGATATTAACAAATATAGAGAGAAAAAAATTGGACGATATATTATTTGCCCTTTTCCTGACCTTCATTGCTGGAATTTCTACAGTTATCGGCGCCTTAGTAGTTTTTTTTGCCAAAAAATCCAATACCAAATTTTTAGCGGTCAGCCTTGGTTTTTCAGCAGGTGTTATGATTTACATTTCGTTGGTAGAAATACTAAGTAAGGCAAAAGATATGTTGAGTGCTGAAGTAGGAAATAAAGACGGGACTTTGCTTGCCACAATCGGCTTTTTTGCGGGAATTTTGATAATTGCCCTCATTGATAAATTTATGCCACGCGCTACTGACCCTCATGACTCCAAAGATATTACGGATTTCGCCCCTAATACTAAAATACAAAACAGCGAAAGTCGGGCTAAACTGCTCCGCACAGGGCTTTTCACGGCACTAGCAGTTACCATCCATAACTTTCCAGAAGGTTTGATGACCTTTATTGCTGCCTTGCAAGATCTCAATGTGGCGCTTCCCATCTTGATTGCTATCATCATCCACAATGTGCCGGAGGGCATAGCTGTAGCAGCGCCGATTTATTTCTCAACAGGCTCTAAGCTCAAAGCCTTTCTGATTACTGCTTTGTCGGGTCTTTCTGAGCCTGTGGGCGCCATCATTGGCTATATGATCTTGCTGCCCTTCTTGAGCGATATTGTCTTTGGGATGATTTTTGCAGCGGTGGCTGGGATTATGATTTACATTTCATTTGATGAATTGTTACCAAGTGCTAGGGAGTACGGCGATCATCATTTGTCCATTTACGGGTTGATTTCAGGTATGGCTGTAATGGCTGTGAGTTTATGGTTATTACTATAAGAAAAGTTGAGAAGGAGAAGGATGTATTTTAAGGGTGGCATAGATAATGCACAACTCACATGTATTGCATGTACCATCGCAAACTCAGACACATATTTGGAAAGATTATTAATCAAACAGGAATTGACAAGTACTTGTCTTACTTTTATTTGGGTATTTTTTACTGAAAAAAGCGTCCCACATTTTAATTTAATGAGGAAAAACGACTAACTATTTCGTATTCTAACATAGAAGTAAAGGTAATCTAGACTTTACTGCAATTGAAAACTGAAGGTGAAGATTGTGCTTAGCACAGTCTTTTTATTTTAAATGAAAATATCGAAAAACGATAAAAATATTGATAAACGATAAACGATTTGATATACTTATTTTATGGTAATAAAAGTAAATTTAGATCTTGTCCTGAAAGAGCGACAAATGCCGCTGACAACATTATCTGAAAAGGTGGGAGTAACCATGGCTAATTTGTCGATTTTAAAGACAGGTAAAGCAAAAGCAGTGCGGTTCTCTACCTTAGAAGCCATTTGTGAAGTACTAGATTGCCAACCTGGCGATATTTTGGAGTATGTAAAAGTTGAAGAAAATGGAGAAAAAGATAAAAATGAACAATAAAGGGGTTATTTTTTTGAAAGTCGTATTACTTATGATGGCTTTAATGGTCGCTTTTGTGCTAGGGATGTTGACACTTCAGCTCTTTTCTGGATCGTTAAATCCTGAGGTCTGGTCTTTTGCCATTCCTATTTTGACAGGTTTCTTTGTGACCAGTATTCCTTATTTTATTGCTCTCTTTCAAGGCAATAAAATTTTAACCTATATGCAATCTGGACGAGCTTTTTCAAGAAATACTTTGGCTGCCCTTAAGATCATTCGCAATATGGCATTTCTTGTATCGGGTGTTTATGCGTTATTAATGCCTTTCTTTTATCGCTTTGCCCAAGCGGATGATGCGCCAGGTGTAATTGTAATGGGAGCATTTCCGCTTTTTGGAGCGCTGATTATTGCAATATTTTCATGGGTTTTGTATCAAGTGCTTGAAGAGGGTGTTGTCTTAGCTGAAGAAGCAGCGCTGATCGTATAAGAAGTGAATATTTTATAAAGTCAAGAGTTGGATTCAGCTCTTTTCTTAATAGAAAATCATGGAATCTTGCTTTGAGTGCGTCACCACATGGGCTGTGAGTATACACGAAAAAAAGAGAAACGCTTCTCATTGAAATAAACTGAAGGAAGGAGATGCTTTCTTTTGTATTGAATATGATAGAAAGTTTATCGTGCAATTGTGTTGGAAGGCTATATTGCCTTGAGTCCTTGTAAATCTGGAACACTCATTAAAAAAAAAGCGTTCCATGCAGCAATATATGAACAAATAAAAACAGAGTTAGGGAAAAGAATTATAAGTTTTTCCACACACACTGCGGTGTAAAAAGTGGGCAGAATATAAATTTTGCATAAACCAAAGGAAGAATTTTTATTGCTGTGAAATTACTTATGTTTAATTTCACAGCTTCTAAATTTGTGAATTTCGTCAAGTTTTAAAGGAAACCAAGTCTAATATTCTATTTGTAGGTTCATAACTAAGACAATTGATTCAGTTTCCATTTTAGTTGGGAGCGATTTATACGATATTGAAGTACCTCAAGTGAGGTATTTTTTTTTCATTTAAAACAGGGTTTATTTGCTTTTTCAAATTTACTTTAGAAATTTTTACAGTTACTTGATCTATTTTTTCAAAGACAGAACATGACGTTTAATCAAACGCAACGATTCTAGAAGAGAAATTCCTAAGCGAGATGTTGAAAGTAACTTCATTGCAAGAATTTTTATGTGTTTCATATTTACTCCATATTAATTTTTATTACCTGAAAATATCAGCATATATAATATAAGGTGAAATTCTAATTTATTTTTTGTTTGCATTTGGCTGTAAAAAGACTTATATCAACTTATAAAGAAGTGTATAAAACCCCTAAAGTTGGAAAGGGTTTACTTGTATATATTCTTATTTCATAGACTTCAAAGTAGTTCGTTCTAATTCCAAGAAATTTTACTGCTGTGTTTAAAAATAGATAAAAATGCTGTGTGTTTCTGGTATATAATAAATTTATCATAAGAGAAGAGGACATGTGGGAAGAGGTAGGAAGCGGAACCCTACCCTCAAATTATCAATATATCTATGGAAATAGCACTTCTACAATAGTAAAACTATTATGGTTAATTACAACGAAAGTGGAAATTCAGAAAAACCATAACAGAGTTATTAGAATGGATAATAAATAGAAAAAAGCGATGGTTCCTGTGGTGGTGAAGTTAATCCTCTAACTTTTATGCTAAAACTCACGATTATGATGCCCCATCCGGATTGGAAAACAGTGGCAATTATCCGATAGTTGTTACCATATCCGCTTTCTCGTTAAAAGAGGGTAAATTTCTTTTGAATGGTTCTACATCCGATGCGATATTAGTAGTGCAATAAACATGATAAATAAGGGAGCATTCTCTTTTTATAAATAAAATTATAAATAAGGAAGGTAAAAAATGAAAAAGAAATTTATTACTATCGGAGCAGCAACCCTCACAGTGCTTACACTTTTAGGGGCTACACAATCATTGGCGCATGCGGCAGAATGTCATCGAATCAATCACTCAAAAGCGGTAAAATTAGCACAAAAAGTTAGCATTGGAGATGATGCGGTCGTAATTAGGGGGATATCTGGTTTAACTATAGGTGTAGCAAATAAATACTTAGTTTGTATAGAAAAGGCTGCTTTTGTCGATTTTTTTTGGCCAGGATATACTCTGGAGGTCACAAAGAATAGTGGTACTAAAATTAATCTTAACCCAAATAATCAAGGGGAATTTCTTGATGACGCGGGAAATAAGGTTGAACTAGAAACTGGTGATGTTTTTAGAATAACTTTTGGTGAAGATGCAACATTCCAGGATGAAGCCAGCGGTGTGAATCCCCAATATACAGGAGAAAAAAGCTTTAAATCAGGGAAAACATACGCATTTACAGTGAATACTGATGGCTCAGTCCATGGTGTTGATGAGAATCTATTATTAGAAGCCACGGAAGCAGTTAATAACCTTTTTACAGATGGATCGGCAGCGACAAAGCTGAAAACGAATATAGATAGAGCTGATATTAAAAGTGCTTTAGATAAGGTGATGTCCTTATCTGATTCTGAACCAGACAAGGATACTTTGCTCACGAATATTGGTACAGCCTGGGATTTATATGTACCACTTCACAGTATAGATAGTACAAAGAAAATTTTTACGGCAGAATCGGGTAAAGCAAGTGATTATATCAAAAATGTTTTTACAGATTCTACCCATACGAAGCTCAAATCAGGTTATGTTGCAGCTATTCTTGGAGCCTCTAAGTCAATCTCTGAACAATTTACTAATGCCACAGGATACTCTACCATAGACTGGGGAAATCAAGGTTCATTTACTACATTCTTACATGATTTAGCACAGGCAAAAACATTAGCAGATGTACCTGAAACAGCAGCTCAGGATCTTGTGGATGCTTTGTTTAAAGATACCACGTATGGCGAACTCAATGCAGGAGTAACGGTTCAAAAGATAGAAACAGCCCGCCAAGCAGTCATGGCACTGAATGATAGTGATGAAAAGGAAAACATGCTGAAACAAATTGGAGATGCCTATGGTATGTATTTCATTGTGGATGCCAAAGCCATGAAAGCTGGAGACCCATTAGGGGATAAAGTCAAAGCCGATGCCAACATGAAAACTTTGCATGATTTTATGGAAGCTGCGACAGACTTTGAAGCAGATATGACGAAAGCGAAAACTTCAAAAGCAGCTGCCGGAACCTATGATTATGTGCGTAGTGGCTGGTCTAAAGCTGTTGCGACAGCCCAAGCATGTGTGAACGCATATGTTCCAGGTACAGACTTGTCTCAAGCCGGCCTTGGTGATTTCTCAACAGATGTGGCCAACTTGAATACAGCTGCGAATGCTATTCAAGGGGATCAAAATGATGTGACAAATGATAAAGTAGAAGTGGAATACAATTACACTGCACAGGCACCAGGGGAACCTGGATGGTATGGTGTAGTACCGAGCGCTGTAACACTGACAGATGCTAACCGTGGTACAGGTGAAGTGGCCAATGTGGAGTTGAAAAATGCTACACAAGTAGGGGGCCACTATATGCCTTATGATGGTGGTAAAACGGTTGAAGTCTCCGTTAAGTCAAACAACAGCTACATGTTGGATGACGGCAAGGGTGATTCACCTGTCGCTTACAAACTGAACTTTGTGGATGGAACGGGTACACATGATGTAACCCAAGATGCTAGCGAACATAAGATTGGTGAGATGAAGGCAGGCGATACAACAATTGTTTCCCATATTGATTTGGTGGGTAATGCGACAAAATCAGGGAGATATGTAGACAATCTTTTCTATCACTTCTCTGAGAAATAAACCTTTTAAGCAAGTGAATCTCAATCTAACTTAATATATAATTCAATTTTCCTAAAAGGTTCTACTATATACAAACGTAGAACCTTTTTGAATGTAAGTGATTTAGAAAAAAATATATTAGTAAATTAAAAATCGAAAATTAGGAGGACTTATGTACGTAAAAAATAAAAAAGAAATTAGTATCCCAAAAAGCGAATGGTATATTGTAAACTTTATGTTTTTGGTAAGTGGAATAACCTTTGGTTTCATCGTCGGCTATTGGATGTTGGCTATTTTAAATATATGATAATAAACCTTCATGCAAAAAACGACTCAATCTTATCGTATAAGATATTTAAGTGAAAGTTTTATAGGAATTGTAAATTATTTTTCTAATAATAAAAAATAATTATAATTCGTATTTATAAATGAATGAGGCGAAAAAGATGCAAAATAGAAACTTTGAAACAAAAAGGAACGGGGGCCTTTATTGATGGTCTAGGGTTTTGTATTGGTGATAGGGCATACTGGTGTGACGTGTACTCATTTCAATTTTAAATATCGGTTGGGTAAATGTGTATAGTGCAAAAGCTGAGGGATAGGCTTTAAATAATTCTATTAATAATTACTGAGATGAAGAAGATTTACGAAAGGTAAAGGATAAATGGAAACATGCAGGATTCATTAAACTTATACTTGCCACTATAGTTTTTTTGCTTAAACCTTGCTTGTTAAACTCTATTTTTTATATATGTGGGTAATGTAGCAGTTGTGTTAGTATGGTTGAAAAAGTTAGAGAACAGTGTTGCTTTTGTATGTCGATGCTTCTCATATATTAATATCTATAGGCTCTTAAGAGACCTATTTTTTTATTCTAAAAAATTTTACCGCTGTGTTTAAAAGTAAATAAAAACATTATGCATTTCTAGTATATAATAATTTCATCACAAGAGAGGAGCACAGATGAGAAGATATATTGGAAGATAAAAAAAAGAATAACTTATTGACATTAACAAAGATGATCGTTCTGTTTGGTCTCCTGATAGGAAGTGGGACTCTTTTATTAAATTATCAACGTGTATATGGAAATAGCAATTCTACAAAAGTTGGATATGAAGCTATAATAAGTAGCTCGAGTGAAAGTGAGAATTCAAACAAACCACATCAAAGTTATAGAGAAGAAAAAAAAGAAACTCACTCACCTGACATTGTGTCAAAAGGAAACTTACCTGATTTGGGAAGTGAGGGTAAGTTAGGTGTGATGATTCTGGGAATAGTAGTATCCCTATTCGGAATGTATTTTTATTTGAGAAGGAGAGAAAATGATTGAAGGAAAACAAGTAGTTGCAGATGGAACACAAAAAAAGATGAAGAAAAGAAAAAGAAAAAAAGATGGTTTCTGTTGTTACTGTTACTTTTCTTTATCCTTGTAGGAGGTTTCCTGTGGTGGCGCAGTCACTCCTCAAACTTTGATAATAATGCTCACGCCTATGATGATCCGATCCGAGTTGGTAAGCAGTGGAAAGCAGGGGATTTAGTGATACCGGGCTTCGGTAAAGTCCCTGTTAATCATAAAGATAAGAATATTAAAATGACACTTGGTAATTCTAAAATTAATAAAGCTTACTTTAAATACAAAGTGACCGTTCAGGAAGGTAAGAGAGAAATCACTGTATTAGACAGTAAACTTATCAAGCCAGGAAATGCAATTACGGAAGTGCCTACAAAGAAATTATCTCTTAAGCCTGGCAAGTATCCAATGACAGTTACAACATCTGCGTTTTCTTTAAAAGATGGTAAATCTCCCTTGAATGGCTCCACAGTTGATGCAGTATTAGTAGTGCAATAAACATGATAAATAAGAGAGTACTCTCATTTTATAAATAAAACAAAAAATAAGGAAAAAGAAACCAAAAATGAAAAAAATCGTCACTTTAGGTGCCACAACACTAACGGCACTCACACTTTTAGGAGCAGTACAGCCGTTGGCTCATGCAGCGCAAATTGGAGGCCTAGTTACCACACCTACTTCTACTTTGATTCAAGAACAAAGGAAGACTGTACCGCAAAAAATTGAGCAAGCTAAAACAGCGAACCGTCATGTAAAAGCAGCAACAGATGAAGTAACTATTCCAGATGCAACACTTAAAACAGTTTTAAAATCTATCTTGACAATTACAGGTGACGTTATAACTCAAGAAGACATGGAAAAATTAACAGCGATTCCTTTAGGTAATTTGAATGGTAAAAAAATCACAAGTTTTGAAGGGATGGAATTTGCAGTAAACTTGGAAGATTTAAGATTAAATGGCGCAGATACAACGGGTTGCGATTATAGTGTGTTTAATGTTTGTACCAAATTAAAAATTTTAAGCTGTGCTCCAACAAAAGGTTTTAATCAAACTCAATTTAATGAATTAGATTTTAGTAAATTTCCAGGATTAACAGGCTTTTGGGGTGGTGGTGATGAATTATATGACCTTAGCGCTCTGAAAGATTATACTTTTGTTACTGCTGGAAATGGTAATTTATCTGTAAACTCGCAAAAAGTATCAGAGAACTCTCAAGAGGCAACAAATGGAACTGTTTCTGTGCCAATAAAGGCTGTGAAAAATGCAGATGGTACATCTGATGTTACTTTTACTTACCAAAATAATGGAAAACTTGAAAATGGGAATGTGGTTTGGGATAGACTCCCAAGCTCTACTAAACAAGTCACTTATACTTTTGCAGGTAAAGGAAGGGGGGTGCAACAATTGACAGGAACAGTCACTGTCCCTGTCACATGGGCGAGCGACGAAGATAAAGTACAAGCTGATGTGAACCTTCTTTTCAAAGACAACACACGTACGGAGCTTAATACAGGAGTAACTGTTCAAAAGATTGAAGATGTACGTAAAGAAGCAAATGCTTTAACAGACAGTGCTAAGAAAACAGAACTACTGGGTCAAATTGGAGATGCCTATGGTATGTATTTCATTGTGAATGCCCAAGCCATGAAAGCTGGAGACCCATTAGGGGATAAAGTCAAAGCCGATGCCAACATGAAAACTTTGCATGATTTTATGGAAGCTGCGACAGACTTTGAAGCAGATATGACGAAAGCGAAAACTTCAAAAGCAGCTGCCGGAACCTATGATTATGTGCGTAGTGGCTGGTCTAAAGCTGTTGCGACAGCCCAAGCATGTGTGAACGCATATGTTCCAGGTACAGACTTGTCTCAAGCCGGCCTTGGTGATTTCTCAACAGATGTGGCCAACTTGAATACAGCTGCGAATGCTATTCAAGGGGATCAAAATGATGTGACAAATGATAAAGTAGAAGTGGAATACAATTACACTGCACAGGCACCAGGGGAACCTGGATGGTATGGTGTAGTACCGAGCGCTGTAACACTGACAGATGCTAACCGTGGTACAGGTGAAGTGGCCAATGTGGAGTTGAAAAATGCTACACAAGTAGGGGGCCACTATATGCCTTATGATGGTGGTAAAACGGTTGAAGTCTCCGTTAAGTCAAACAACAGCTACATGTTGGATGACGGCAAGGGTGATTCACCTGTCGCTTACAAACTGAACTTTGTGGATGGAACGGGTACACATGATGTAACCCAAGATGCTAGCGAACATAAGATTGGTGAGATGAAGGCAGGCGATACAACAATTGTTTCCCATATTGATTTGGTGGGTAATGCGACAAAATCAGGGAGATATGTAGACAATCTTTTCTATCACTTCTCTGAGAAATAATAGATATTAAAAATCCATTGTTGAAATATTAAAAAATTAGAAAGTTAAAAAAGATAAAGTAAAATGAAAAAAATCGTCACTTTAGGTGCCACAACACTAACGGCACTCACACTTTTAGGAGCTGCCCAGCCGTTGGCTCATGCAAGTCAAAACCATATTACACCAAGTCAAATACATTCTAAGTTGACTTCTGTACATACAAAGGCAGCTACGGATGTTGTAAATATACCAGATGTAGCATTAAAAACTTTTCTTAATAATAAAATAGATTCTTCTCGTCCTGCAACACATGATATTACGGAAGGAGAACTAACAACCTATATTACAGCACAAAAGTATAATTTACTTGATTTGTCCAATCAAGTAAATATAAAAGATCTTACTGGTATCGAACATATGATTGGGGTAAAAATACTACAATTGCAAGGCACGGGTGTGGGTGATAATGTTAATAACGTAGCATCTATTTCTACCTTGACTACGTTAGCCGCTAACTATAGTGGAGTTACCAATGTTAATGGTTTTACTAATACTAGCGCTACAGATATTCAGCTCAAAGGAAATAAAATCACTGATTTGACTCCTTTACAAACCATTGCGGCTACAGGTTTTACAGGTTCTACAACCTTTGCCGCTCAAGAAATCAATGAAGATCCAGTTACATGGAAAGATGGGGAAGTTACTGTACCTATTAAAGATGTCAAAAATATTGATGGTTCCACTCCTACTTTTACTTTTAGAGACGGTGGAAAATTGAATGGTACGAATGTAACTTGGGATCGACTTGCTAGTACTACTAATAAGGTTACATATGTATGGAATTCTACTACTTCTAATAGGGTTTTCTCAGGAACAGTCACAGTCCCAGTCACATGGGCCAGCGACGAAGATAAAGTACAAGCTGATGTGAACCTTCTTTTCAAAGACAACACACGTACGGAGCTTAATACAGGAGTAACTGTTCAAAAGATTGAAGATGTACGTAAAGAAGCAAATGCTTTAACAGACAGTGCTAAGAAAACAGAACTACTGGGTCAAATTGGAGATGCCTATGGTATGTATTTCATTGTGAATGCCCAAGCCATGAAAGCTGGAGACCCATTAGGGGATAAAGTCAAAGCCGATGCCAACATGAAAACTTTGCATGATTTTATGGAAGCTGCGACAGACTTTGAAGCAGATATGACGAAAGCGAAAACTTCAAAAGCAGCTGCCGGAACCTATGATTATGTGCGTAGTGGCTGGTCTAAAGCTGTTGCGACAGCCCAAGCATGTGTGAACGCATATGTTCCAGGTACAGACTTGTCTCAAGCCGGCCTTGGTGATTTCTCAACAGATGTGGCCAACTTGAATACAGCTGCGAATGCTATTCAAGGGGATCAAAATGATGTGACAAATGATAAAGTAGAAGTGGAATACAATTACACTGCACAGGCACCAGGGGAACCTGGATGGTATGGTGTAGTACCGAGCGCTGTAACACTGACAGATGCTAACCGTGGTACAGGTGAAGTGGCCAATGTGGAGTTGAAAAATGCTACACAAGTAGGGGGCCACTATATGCCTTATGATGGTGGTAAAACGGTTGAAGTCTCCGTTAAGTCAAACAACAGCTACATGTTGGATGACGGCAAGGGTGATTCACCTGTCGCTTACAAACTGAACTTTGTGGATGGAACGGGTACACATGATGTAGCCCAAGATGCTAGCGAACATAAGATTGGTGAGATGAAGGCAGGCGATACAACAATTGTTTCCCACATTGATTTGGTGGGGAATGCGACTAAATCAGGGAGATATGTAGACAATCTTTTCTATCACTTCTCTGAGAAATAAACCTTTTAAGCAAGTGAATCTCAATCTAACTTAATATATAATTCAATTTTCCTAAAAGGTTCTACTATATACAAACGTAGAACCTTTTTGAATGTAAGTGATTTAGAAAAAAATATATTAGTAAATTAAAAATCGAAAATTAGGAGGACTTATGTACGTAAAAAATAAAAAAGAAATTAGTATCCCAAAAAGCGAATGGTATATTGTAAACTTTATGTTTTTGGTAAGTGGAATAACCTTTGGTTTCATCGTCGGCTATTGGATGTTGGCTATTTTAAATATATGATAATAAGCCTTCATGCAAAAAAGTTTCATTGTGATGGAAAGTTCTAACCTTTATGCTTTATTAAAAGAAAGCTCTGTCTCTAAGTTGAGGTGTTCAAAGAACACTCCTACAAAAACTACACTATTTCGGTAGGAACAAAGAATTATTTAAGCAATCAGAGTACACAGTATGAACCACCAGTAATATGGATAGGTAACTTCGAGTATATTAATTCATATAGGTTACTTTGCTATCTATTTTTTTGTTACACGAAATTTTACCGGCACGTATAAAAGCATATAAAAACACTACGTATTCATAGTATATAATAAGAATACAAAAATAAATAATAAGAAGAGGACAAAAAATGAAAAAAATTGTAACCTTGGGAGCGACAAGTTTAGCAGCACTTACACTGTTAGGAGCAGTACAGTCTTCAGCTCATGCAAACCAGAAGGTGATGTCTCCCCAAACGCAAAGTAAAAGTCTTTCCGTGCATAATAAAGCGGATACTGATGTTGTAAATATTCCAGATGAAAACTTTAAAAGAGCCATTAAAGAAAAACTAGGAATACCTCAAAATGACCCTACACAGGGGATAAATACTGACGATCAAATAACAGAAGCAAAGATGGCAACAGTACTTGATATAAGATTTTCATCAAAAAATATTTCAAGTATTGAAGGTTTAGAAAAGTCGGGGGTGATGACTTATGTCGATCTTAGATCTAACCATATCACTGATTTAACTCCGCTCGGTAACGATGATGGGACGAAACATTTTAAAGATAGTAATCCCTGGTTGAATGGTCAGACCGTGACAGAAGCAACGCAGACCGTAGTAGATGGATCGGTATCAGTTCCGGTACAGACCTTAAAAAACTACGATGGAAGTACTCCAGGTATTACAGTGAAACAATCTGGAAAACTTGAAAACGGTACAGTAAAGTGGGAGCGTTTATCAGGTGCTACGACACAAGTTACTTATGCTTGGTCTGGTCTAAATACGGGAGCAAATAGATTTTCAGGCACTGTCACAGTACCTGTTACATGGGCCAGTGATGAAGATAAAGCACAGGCTGATGTAAACCTCCTTTTCAAAGACAATACACGCACTGAACTCAATACAAGTGTAACTGTTCAAAAAATTGAAGATGTCCGTACAAAAGTCAATGCTTTGAGTGATAGTGCTAAAAAAACAGAGTTATTGGGACAAATTGGTGACGCTTATGGCATGTACTTCATCGTAGATGCCAAAGGTATGCAAGCGGGTAACTCATTAGCTGATAAAGTCAAAGCAGATGCTAACATGAAAACCTTACATGACTTCGTAGAAGCAGCGACAGATTTTGAAGCTGATATGACCCGAGGAAAAGCTACAAAATCTGCCTCAGGGACTTATGACTATGTTCGAAACGGGTGGTCTAAAGCTGTAACAGAAGCTGTTGCCCGTGTAAACTCCTATGTCTCTGGTACAGATTTAACTCAAGTTGGACTGGGCAATTTTTCTACCGATTTAGCTAACTTAAAAATAGCTGCAGATACGATTCAAGGTGATCAAAATAGTGTAACCAATGATAAAGTAGAAGTAGAGTACAATTACACTGCACAGGCACCAGGTGAACCAGGCTGGTATGGTGTAGTACCTTCGGCAGTTACCTTGACAGATGCCAACCGTGGAACAGGAGAAGTGGCCAATGTGGAACTTAAAAATGCCACTCAAGTTGGTGGGAATTATGTACCATATGATGGTGGTAAAACCGTTGAAGTCTTTGTCAAATCTAATAATGGTTACAAACTGAATGATGGCAAAGGTGATCCAGATGTTGATTACAAAATGAATTACATAGATGGTTTAGGTACTCACGATCTAGTTCAAGATAGCACAGAACAGAAGATTGGAGAAATGAATGCCCACAGCACTACGATTAACTCTCATATCGACTTGGTTGGTAATGCGACACGATCAGGAAGATATGTGGATACACTTTTCTATCGCTTCTCTGAAAAATAAAACTTATTAAATCAACTAATGAATGTCAATCTATCTTAATATATAATACAATTTTCCAAAAAAGGGTTCTGCATATAAAATGTAGAACTTTTTTTAACACGTGAAAGATTGAAATATATGAAGGAATATCTTATTGAGATTAGATTTATTGTAGAAAGTATAACAGCTGAAAGTGTAGGAGTTTTTGTAACTAATATAGAACAAGTTAAATTTCAATAATAACAATAAAAAACATAGTTTAAAAATAACCAAGAAATTAACCAAGCAGTTAAGCTGTGTAGATAAAAAGTTATAAAATAAAGACCGCGAACCAAGAGTTTTGCGGTCTTTACTTTGGATATTTAATATATTATATTCAACTTTTAGATAGTGAGAAGGATGAGCAGAACAGGAATAACAGTGGATAAGAAGAGGACTGATACTGAAGGTATTTCACATTTTTATTCTATAAAGGTTTCGACCGCTAGAAATAAAATTTGCGAAATGAAAAGATAAACAATTCATGCAAGAGGATTATTTTAGAAGGAGAGGACGTGTACGGTTTCCCGCATTTGATGAATTTTTAAAAATAAAAGACGAGGAAAAATACAGATAAAAATGATATAATAAGTATGATTTTTATTCTGCACTTTTCCCAAAAGAAAAGGTAGGAAATATGAAAGTTGAAGATATAGAAGTAGGAAGTCTATGGTCAGAATTTCGGAAAAAATTTCTCTGACGTATGAGATACTTTAATGTAGTTACAAATCTGAGGATAAAGTTTCTGTAACTATGACATCTAATTCAAATCAAGCTAAAATAAAAGCTTGAAAAATATTGTTAGCAAAGGCTAAGCGAAAAATCGAAGAGTATCTCAAAGCTAACCATGACAATACTTATGTAGGTTATAAAAATCATGGATACATTTTTTGTACTCGTTCAGGTCAACCACATAATATTGGTCATCTAAATCGATCTTTTAAATAATATGGAAAAGCAACGGGGCTAGATAAGCAATTCTCTTGCCATTGTATGCGCCACTCTCATATTTCATTATTAGCAGAAATGGGAGTAAACCAAAAAGTGGTGATGCAAAGAGTTGGTTACGCAACATCCACTACTACCAATAATATATATACCCATGTAACACCTAATATGTCTAAAGAATTAAGCCAAAAAATGTATAGAATTAACAAAATTTCTTAAGCAAATTTGGTGGGCAAAAAAGTGGGCAGAAATGAATGAAAAATAGTGATAATTAATGATATTATTATCGAAAATAAAATAATAGTATCACTGAACAATGCTATTAAATAGGGCTTTTAAGCCATTTTTATAAAGGGGAAAGAAAATTGGCACAATTGTACTTCAAATACGGTAGTATGAATTCAGGTAAAAGTATCGAAATCTTGAAGGTTGCCCATAATTACGAAGAGCAGGGAAAGCCTGTTTTGATTATGACTTCTAGTTTAGATACCCGTGCTGGTGTTGGTATAGTCGCCAGTCGTATCGGTATGAGTAGCGAAGCTGTGGCTATTGATGATACCATGAATGTCTATGAATATATCGAAAGTTTGCCGTTGAGGCCTTTTTGTGTGTTGATTGATGAAGCTCAATTTCTCAATAAACAAAATATTTATGACCTGGCACGTGTGGTCGATGATTTGAATGTCCCCGTGATGGCTTTTGGCTTAAAAAATGATTTCAGAAATGAACTTTTTGAAGGCTCAAAATATTTATTGCTCCTGGCTGATAAAATCGAAGAAATTAAAACGATTTGCTGGTACTGCAGTAAAAAAGCAACAATGGTTTTACGTATGGTTGAAGGCGAACCTGTATATGAAGGCGAGCAACTGCAGATTGGAGGCAATGAGAGCTATATTCCAGTATGCCGCAAGCACTACTTTCATCCTTTGAAAAAGATGGATAGTAATCGCATAAATGAAGAGATATAAAAAAGAAGTAAGGAAAAATAAAAAATGTTTGATCAACTTGAAACTATGGTAGGACGATATGAGGAGCTGGGCGAATTACTCAGTGATCCACAGGTTGTCAATGATACAAAGCGCTTTATGGAACTTTCACGTGAGGAAGCGAATCTACGAGATACTGTAGCTACTTATAATGAATATAAAAAAGTGCTCGAAACTATTTCTGATAGTGAAGAAATGCTTGGCGAAGGTGGTCTTGATGAGGATATGAAAGAAATGCTCAAAGAAGAGCTTTCAGAAGCAAAATCAGCCAAAGAAGAGCTGGAAGAAAAGATTAAAATTCTCTTGCTTCCTAAAGATCCCAATGATGATAAAAATATCATTCTGGAAATTCGCGGCGCAGCAGGTGGGGATGAAGCTGCCCTTTTTGCAGGAGACTTGCTAAATATGTATCAACACTATGCAGAGTCACAAGGTTGGAAGTTTGAAATTATGGAAGCCAGTATGACAAGCATTGGAGGTTATAAAGAAGTTTCAGCCCTTGTTTCAGGTACTTCTGTTTACAGTAAACTAAAATATGAATCTGGTGCTCACCGTGTGCAACGTGTGCCATCAACGGAGACACAAGGCCGTGTACATACTTCAACAGCGACAGTTCTTGTTATGCCTGAAGTTGAAGAGTTCGAGATGAAGATTGAGCAAAAAGATCTTCGTGTCGATATCTATCATGCCTCAGGTGCCGGCGGACAAAATGTCAATAAAGTTGCGACAGCTGTGCGTATGGTTCACTTGCCTACAGGTATCAAAGTCGAAATGCAAGAAGAACGTACGCAACAAAAAAATAGAGATAAAGCTATTAAATTACTTAATACCAAGGTATTTGATTATTATCAACAAATCGAGTTGGATAAACAAAATGCCGAACGTAAGTCCACTGTCGGAACCGGTGACCGCTCAGAACGTATTCGTACTTATAATTTCCCACAAAACCGTGTGACCGATCACCGTATCGGATTAACATTACAAAAGTTAGATACTATCCTTTCTGGAAAAATGGATGAAGTTATTGATGCACTTGTAGTGTATGATCAAACGGAGAAATTGGCGGAGCTTAACAAGTAATGACCGAATTTCAATTTGAAGGTTTTAACATTCGGTTACGTACAGAAGAGCAAAGACGTATGGAAACGGCAAAGAGAGTAAAGGACGTGGAAACAAAAGTCCTTGTTTTTGAGGTCAGCAATCAAGTTACGCACTTTGATTTACTATACTGCCAAGCTGCCAACCAAGATTATTGGATTACTATTGAAAATATTGAAAGTCCCTCAAAGCATCTTCAAAGATTGGATAGACGAGTAAGGATGAGCATTGATTTTTATAAGGACAAAGCTTATTGTCGCCTTTGGCAAGAAGTTAAGGAAGGTGACAATTGGAGCAAACGGAAAAAAGTTCTATCTCTTACAGATTTTGGTAAATATAGTAGTCATTCGCTGACGGATACCATGAAAAGATTTGATGCACTGGCTCTAGGAAAATTGGAAAATATAGTCAATGAGAAGAATAGGACACGGAATGAAAATGGTGTCCTTTTTGCAAAAAATAATTTGAAATTGCCCATCATCGTTTATTTATTGGGGCGCGTTTTTCCTCTCCTTTGAAAGATGAGGAAAGGGAGGGAAGAAAAATGTTATGGATTGAGGCTGTACGCCAATTATCTCAAGATTTGGAAGAGCCTTTCGCTCTGGAATTTGTCTGGAGAAATTTACACGAGTTTACTAAATTACAGTGGTTGAATTTACAAAGAGAAGTGATATCAGATCAGGATTTAGCCGCACTTGCATCTGTCGCGCAGCGTTTAAAAAATAATGAACCGCCTCAATATATTGTAGGCTGGGCCGAGTTCTATGGTTTAAAACTGGCTGTGGATGAGCGCGTTCTGATTCCACGTCCAGAAACAGAAGAGTTGGTACATATGATTCTCGCTGAAAATGAGCAAATTAAACGCAAGGTTTTAGATATTGGCACAGGCTCTGGAGCCATTGCTCTAGCGCTGGCTCAGAAAAGAAAACAATGGGAGATTACCGCCTCGGATGTTTCAGAACAAGCACTTGAACTTGCTCAGTTAAATGCTAAAACACACCAAATTTCTCTTAATTTTATCCTCTCTAATGTCTTTGAAAATATTAAAGATCAGTACGATATTATTGTGTCCAATCCCCCCTATATTGCCTTTGATGAAACTTACGAAATGGACCAGTCCGTTATACGGTTTGAACCAGATAGTGCGCTCTTTGCTGAAAAGCAAGGGCTAGCAATCTATCAGGAAATTGCTGAAGCAGCTCCACAATTTTTAAAGCCACAGGGAAAAATATATTTAGAAATTGGATATAAGCAAGGTTCAGCAGTGAAAAGCTTGTTTGAGGAGGCTTTTCCTTCTAAAAAAGTTCGTGTACATCAGGATATTTTTGGAAAAGACCGTATGATAAGTGTGACATAGATGGAAATAAAACGTATAGAAGTAGAGAAAGAGAAATATCTTCCCTTACTTCTTTTAGCAGACGATCGTGAGCATATTATGAATTATCTTTCAAAAAGTGAGCTTTTTGTACTTATGGGTCAGTCTGAAGCGCGGGCAGTGTGTATGGTCAGCCCAACTCTTGAAATCGAAAATCTAGCTGTAGCTACTGAAGTACGAGGACAGGGGTATGGTAGAGCGCTTTTACACTACCTTTTTGAAAGGTATGATGGGCAAGGAGACATGACTGTCGGAACAGATGATATATCTGGAAATGTCCTTTTCTATGAAGCTTGCGGGTTTGAATACATCTACAAGATAAAAAATTATTTTATTGACCATTATAGTTTACCAATTTACGAAGGTGGGAAATTACTTAAAGATAAATGCTACTTAAGAAAGGAGCTATAAAAAATGACAGTTGAAAAAGCAATAGCAGCTTTAAAAGCAGGAGAATTGGTGGTATTGCCGACAGAAACGGTTTATGGTATTTTTGCAGATGCAACCAATGAGGCAGCCGTACAAAAACTTTATGCTGTAAAAGGCCGCCCAGTTGAAAAAGCTTTGAATATGAACGTGGCAGATTATGATACAATTTTAAAGTTTTCAGTGAATCAACCTGTTTACCTTGAAAAACTCGTGCAAGGTTTTCTTCCTGGACCACTGACGATTATTTTAGAAGCAAGTTCTGAAGTTCCTGAGTGGATTCATGTTGGGAAAACTACTGTTGGATTCCGCATGCCTTCAATTCCAGATACACAAGAAGTAATTAAAGCGTTAGGCGTTTTGGTAGGCCCTTCTGCAAATCTGACCGGTTCACCAAGCCCGCGTTTCTATGATGATTTAACATCAGCTATCCTTGATAAAGCAGCTGTTGCGCTTCAAGATGACAGTGTTTATGGACTAGATACCACTATTTTGGATCTGTCTGGTGAAAAGCCAAAAATTTTACGGCAGGGAGCAATTACAGCGCAAGAACTTCTTGATGCTGTTCCAGAATTATCTGAAATTGTCTGAACAAATAATTTGGTTCGGCACTTTGCTTTAGATATAATGGAAGATGTACAAAAGCTACCCACGCAAACGGAAAATTGCTTGAGGTAAGCATCGTATAAGGCAAGGAGACACACATGGAAATTTATAATTTTGAAGCGTTTGATCCAGAACTTTGGGCTGCTATACATGCCGAAGAAGTTCGACAACAAGAAACAATTGAGTTAATTGCCTCAGAAAATATCGTATCCCCCGCGGTACGTGCAGCTCAGGGTTCTGTCTTAACTAATAAATATGCCGAAGGTTATCCAGAAAAACGTTATTATGGCGGAACAGAAGCTGTAGATGTAGTAGAAAACTTGGCCATCGAACGTGCTAAAGAACTCTTCCATGCAGACTTTGCTAATGTGCAACCACATTCTGGTTCACAAGCTAATGCAGCAGCCTATATGGCTCTGATTGAGCCTGGTGACACTGTATTAGGTATGGATTTGAACTCAGGAGGACATTTAACACACGGTTCACAAGTCAACTTCTCTGGTAAGATGTATAATTTTGTTTCTTATGGTCTCAATCCAGAAACAGAGTTACTTGATTTTGATGAAATTGCTGCACAAGCTGAAAAGCATCGTCCAGCACTTATCGTTGCTGGAGCATCAGCTTACTCTCGCATTATTGATTTTTCAAAATTCCGTGAGATTGCAGATAGAGTTGGTGCAAAATTGATGGTAGATATGGCCCATATCGCTGGTCTTGTGGCTACAGGACATCATCCAAGTCCTTTCCCTTATGCCGATGTTGTAACCTCTACAACACACAAAACATTGCGTGGGCCACGTGGTGGTCTTATTTTGACAAATGATGCGGAGTTAGCTAAAAAAATTAACAGTGCTATCTTCCCAGGTTTACAAGGTGGTCCTTTGGAGCACGTTATTGCGGCTAAAGCAGTTGCCTTTAAAGAAGCTTTGTCACCAGAATTTGCAACTTATATTGATCAAGTAGTGAAGAATACAGCCGCTATGGCTGATGAATTTAGTAGAGCTGGTTTACATGTCATCTCAGATGGCACAGACAATCATTTGTTCCTTGTCAAAGTAACAGAGCTTGGAATTAACGGTAAAGAAGCACAAAATCTCCTTGATACAGTTAACATCACTCTCAATAAAAACTCCGTTCCCGGTGAGGAACTCAGTCCCTTTAAAACTAGTGGTGTACGTATTGGTGCAGCAGCAATCACTAGCCGTGGCATGAAAGAAGAAGAAAGCCGTAAGATTGCACAAGCTATTATTAAAGCATTATCAAATAAAGATGACGAATTTGCCCTCCAAGAGGTTCGCCAATTTGCATTAGATTTGACAAAAGGGTTTCCTTTAGTCTAGAATATAAGTACGACTTTTTTAACAAAATTTCCATCATACCGAATAAAAATGAACAGTGATAAGTAAATTAAGGTGGAAATGCTAGAGAAGTTTTTAACATGAGATGGCATATAATAACAACTGGAATTGAGACATGAGCCGTCGAAAAAATGATTAGGAATAGATAAATGTTGAAAATTTTGAAGCTATTCATCAAGCTTGCACTACTGGCAGCAGTGGTTGGAGCAGGTTTTTACGTGCACAGAACTTATAGAAACGTAAAAAACGTGATGCAATATGAAAAATCGGTTGATGCAACCCTAAAAGCTCAAGGCTTAGAGGGAGATACAAAGCTCGCATTAGCTATTATTTATACGGAGACAAAAGGAAATGCGGTAGATGTGATGCAGTCAAGTGAGAGCTTGAATGGCAATCAAAACAGCATTTCAGATGAGGATAAGAGTATCGAGCAAGGCGTTGCTAACCTTTGTAAAGTTTTAGAGTACGCAGAAGAAAAAAAAGTTGATATTTGGACGGGAGTGCAAGCATATAACTTTGGCCAGTCATACATAGATTATGTAGCGAAAAATGGTGGGAAAAATAATTTAGAACTGGCCGAAAAATATTCACGTACAGTTGTAGCGCCTAGTTTGGGAAATACCACAAGTGCAACCTACTATCATGTAACGGTTGATTCTTTGAGGAATAGTAGCGGGAAACTTTATATCAATGGTGGAAATATGTATTACGCCAATGAGGTCAAGTGGCATTTGATGCTTCTTAATCTGTTTAACTGGTAAACCAAAAAAGGCTATTAAAAATAGTCTTTTTTTCTTATTAATACTTAATATCGAAATTTTTAAAATCTGGAAATTCATCGGGGTATATTTCGAGATTTGTGACTGCGGCAAAAGGAGTTGGTCCTTTACGAAGTCTGTCCTCAAAAACTGACAAAGCTTTTTGGCTATCTGACTGGACATACAGTCCGACGGTACCATCGGTATTATTCCAAACTCGCCCTTTGAGATTGAGCTGTCGAGCAATTTGGACTGTACCATAGCGGAAACCGACGCCCTGTACCTGTCCATGAGCAATCATTCTAACCTTGTGCATACTTACACCTCCTTATAGGAAAATAAAAAATCTTCATGTATTCTATGTTATAATTATAGCAAATGGAAATTATTACAGCAAAAGACAATAAAAAAATAAAAGAAGCACGCAAACTGCTGACAAAGAAAAAATATCGCAAAGAGGCCTATCTCATTGAAGGTTTTCATATCTTGGAAGAAGCAGTCAATTCGGGAGCAAAAATTTCACAAATCTTTGTGGAAGAAAGTAAGTATCAGAAAGTTGCGCATTTAGAAAATGTTGTTGCAGTAACTTCAGAAGTTCTTAAAAGTCTATCGGATGCTGGGACTCCACAAGGTGTCGTTGCTGAAGTAGTGTTTGAAGAAGTAGAGGTTGAGTTTGGAAAAGGCAAGTACCTGGTACTTGAAAATGTCCAAGATCCTGGGAACGTTGGGACGATGGTTCGAACAGCAGATGCTGCAGGATTTACAGCTGTGCTGTGCATGGGTGATACGGCAGACATTTATGCCCCAAAAGTGATGCGTAGTATGCAAGGGAGTAACTTTCATATTCCAGTGATCTCTGTGTCCGACTTTACCAAATTACAAGAAGCCCATATTCCTCTTTATGTTACCACCTTATCCGACGAATCCATTAGTCATAAATCGCTTGTAGCTGAAGAGGCTTTTGCTTTAGTTATGGGTAATGAAGGTGCGGGTGTCTCTGCTCAGGCAGTATCTGTGGCGAATCAACTTGTACATATTGAGATGCCTGGGCGTGCAGAGTCTTTGAATGTCGCCGTTGCAGCAGGGATTTTGATGTTTAGCCTATAAAAAAACTGCTCATGAGCAGTTTTTTCTTTTATTGAACTTTGGCTGCTAAAGTTTCAGCAAAAGCTTCAAGATTTGTAATGTCTTCATCTTCAGCATTTAAGTCAACTTTGACAGAGTCTGCACCTTTTTCAGCACCAGTAAGTGCAAATTGCCCCTCAAACATATCAACACAAATACAGAAATCATCGTAGAAAGTATCTCCTGAACCACAAACACCGAATATTTTCCCAGAAAGGTCTACATCTTGTAAGTCTTCATAGAAATCAACAATCTCATCGGGTAATTCCCCATCACCATAAGTATAAGTGGCAACAATACAGAGATCTGCTTCTTCGAATTCGTCAGCATCAACTGAAGTACACTCATCTAAGTCTACGTCAAGACCTAAATCTTCTAATTTATCAGCAACGATTTCCGCGATTTCTTGTGTATTACCGGTCATACTTGCATAAACTACTTTTGCTAAAGCCATTTTTTGCTCCCTTGTGAAATTTATATAACAAAATTATATCAAGAAATTCCAGAAAAATCAGCTCCTGTGCATTTTTCTGGACTTTCTACCACAGTATTTTTATGATAAAATAGGAGTATCATTACGATTAAAGAAATATTTAGAAGAAGGTAAAATAGTGATTACATTAAAATCTCAACGAGAAATAGATCAAATGGATCGTGCTGGGTCTTTGTTAGCAAGCATTCATATTGGCTTGCGTGAATTAATTAAACCAGGTATTGATATGTGGGATATTGAAGAATACGTGCGAAAAGTATGTAAAGAAAATAATACGCTCCCGCTTCAAATCGGTGTAGACGGTTCAATCATGGATTATCCTTATGCCACATGTTGCTCACTGAATGATGAAGTTGCGCACAGCTTCCCGCGTCATATGAAGTTAAAAGACGGTGACCTTATCAAAGTAGATATGGTTTTGGGGATGGTTGAAGATGGCTCGGTTGACGTTGCAAAACTTGATTTTGATAATGTTCCTGAGATGAAGAAATACACTGAAGGTTTCAGTGGAGCAATTGCAGACAGTTGTTGGGCTTATGCTGTAGGTACACCATCAGAAGAAGTAAAGAATCTAATGGATGTTACACGTGAGTGTCTATATCTCGGAATTAAACAAGCTGTAGTTGGTAACCGTATTGGCGACATTGGTGCAGCTATTCAGGAATATGCGGAGAGCCGTGGCTATGGAGTGGTTCGTGATCTTGTGGGACATGGTATGGGGCCAACTTTCCATGAGGATCCCCTTGTTCCACATTACGGAAAAGCAGGTCGTGGCTTACGTTTACGTGAGGGTATGGTACTGACTATTGAACCCATGATTACCACAGGTACATGGGAAATTGATACAGACTTAGAAACCGGTTGGATGCATAAGACCTTGGATGGTGGGCTATCTTGTCAATATGAACATCAGTTTGTTATCACCAAAGATGGTCCAGTGATTTTAACGAGTCAAGGAGAAGAAGGTACTTACTAATAGGTCTCTCCTATATTTATTAAGATGTAAAAACGAAAGGAGAAGAAGACCAGATGAAAGCCCTTTTTCAACGTGTGTCTTCCTGGCAAACTTTGAAAGACTTCATGAACTTTTATAAAAGTTCAGAGATGTCATTATCAAGTATTGCTGTGGCTTATTATTTGCTTTTGTCCATTTTCCCGCTGCTTTTGATTTTTGCCAATATCCTTCCCTTTTTAAATCTAGATATTGACCTAATCTTGGATGTACTTCATGATCAGATTCCCGCTCAGATTTATGATATGAGTGTCGGCTTTATTCGGAATGTGTTAGAAAATCCTAACACGGGATTGCTTTCTATCTCTGTTTTAGCTGGTTTCTGGACTTTTTCCCGCGCATTAGCGACTTTACAAATGGCGATGAATAAAGCTTATGAAGTCTCTGAGCACCGTGATTTTATCCTTAGTCGTATTATAGGCTTGGTTGTTGGCTTGGGACTTATGGTTTTACTTTCTTTAACTATTTTAATTTCAACATTCGGTCAGGTTATTTTAACCTATGTACATGAGAATCTCTTTGCTTTTGATGACCGACTCTATCGAATGTTGCAAACAGCCACTTTACCAGTGGTGATAATAGTAGTGCTCATCTCTCTGATTTTATTGTATTTTGTCTTACCGAATGTTAAAATACACAAGCTACGTTATATTATGCCGGGGACGGTTTTCTCCACTATTGTCCTCGTTGCACTGCCACACTTTTTTGGGGCTTACTTGAGTCGTGCTTTAGGGCAAATGCGAGACTTTAAACTGGTAGGTTCTTTACTTATTTTTGGTTTAATGATTTGGTTTATCTTTATTGCAAAAGTTATTATTATCGGAGCAGTATTCAATGCGACTTATCAGAAAAAGTCCTTTGGACAGATTGAAACACGGCGTGGAGAGATTGTCGCCTTTATTAAAGAAATTACAAAATAAAAAACGCTCTGTTTTGGCAGGCGTTTTTTATTATACATTTATACGTTAGTTTTTTTACGGAAAACAATAAATTTTGAATAAAAGTAATTCAAAACAATATTTAGTATTTGGATTGCAAGTGAAAGCGCAAGTACCACAACTGGTTTTTTCAAATGTAAGAGATCCATCAAGATTTCCGGGTGATTATCAATAAACCACCATTTCAATACAATGGCCAATAGCATGAAGAAGAGACGACCGGCTGCAAAGTTGAGGAAATCACGGAAAATATGCGTAGATTTATGTTTGAACACCCAAATTTTATTGGTAAAGAAAGCAAAGATAATACTGGCAATCTGTCCAATAGCTTCTGAAATCGCTCCTGCATTTATTCCAGGATGATTAAGCAAATAAAAGCTCGACTGCATAAAGACGTAATAGACAAGAGTCGTCAAGACACCGAAGACGAGATAAGTAAATGCTTCTGTCTTGGCAAAGTTTTTAATTTTTTCCATAACACCTCATTTTATCAAAATTGTTGTTTTTTTGCTAGATGATGTAAGGAATAAGAGTTGTGTGTTTTGAAGTTTAGATTTTTAGTTCCTTGATCTTAGCAACCTTTAATTGTTCTCCATTAGTGACAAAAGTCCAGCGTTGCTTAAAGGCATCACGTGTCAAATTGTTTCCTTTAATTATATCTTGTGTATTGAGGTCAATAAGAAAATCAATTGCTACAAAAGAAATATCTATTTCAAACTGAGAGTTATCTTTTTGCTTTAACCTACTTAACCCATCAATCACTATACTATGTGTATGGTTAAGAAGACCTTTTTGAATCATTTTATTTAACATCTGCTGATGCTTAGCATAGAGAGTTTCACTATAAAGGTGTTTGACCTCTTTTAAGTTTTGTTGATCCCAAGCCTCTTGAATAAGCAGAAAATTTGCTTCGACTTGCTGTGCGAGTGAATCGTTGATAAGTGCTTTTCCGTGGATATAACTGTCTCGCCTGAGAGCAGGTTTCTTTGTCTTTAAAACTAGCCCACCAACTACTAAAACACCAATGATTAGGCTAAAAGGAGAAAAACCATAGACAGAAGAATTGCTATAATAATGTCCTGTGGAATGATAATAAGAACTATTGTAGTTATATCTCTGATAACCTGTATTTTCATCAGACCACTGACGGGTGCGTCGACTAACAGAGCTTCGAGATCCTCCACTACTGTGAAACCCTCCAGCAGTCGCAAAAACGTGAGGTGTAAAAGTAAGAAGAGCAAAAGAAGTAAGGAGGAGGATGGATTTTTTGTGTTTTATTTTCATGATTAAATTTTAGCTTTATATAAGGGAGATTTATTTAATAATAGTTTTTTTGAGGTGCAGGATCACATTTTACGTGGCATGTTAATCTTATTTTGAGGCTTTTGCACATCATCTGTTAAAGCAGCAGTCATTTTCACCGGGGAATAGAACAATAAGAAGGTATCGGATGACCGAGGCAATTTTTTGAATTTAGCTTTTCTCTTGTAAAAAAGTGGCCTTGATCTAGTAGTGGTTCCCCTGGGTCAACTCTTTTTCTAAATGGTGTGAAGAGCATGTGAGGTGCTATGACCATAACGTATTATACAGTATCTGCAAGTTTTTTTCTATTAGGAAGCAAACAAAAAATAGCTGTAAAAAAGTTCATTCTGTTGAAAAATTCGTTTAGCATATTTGACCTCAGTTCCTGGGTATGATATAGTTAATCTATGTTAAAATCACGATTTTACTCTTTTATACTTGGAACAATCATTGAAGCATGGATATTCTCCATTGCCTTTTTCCAGGCACAATGGTTTTGGTTCCTCATCGCGAGTTTTCTTTTGGGCCGTAGAATTTATGTTGCCTATAAAGTAGACAAGTTTGTAAAAATTAGCCAGATTAAATAATGGATATTTTCCATTATTTTTTTTATTTAATTGGTTTAATAATGGCTAAAAAATCTATGCAGTCCAGCACTGTCGCTACCTACTGCAAACTAAAGGACAGAACAAAACGAATAACCAAAGCAAAAAGCAGTTATACTCTTTTTCTGATATAATAAGAGCCTGAAAACCTAAAACCTATTGAAAAGTCTGAGAAAGACAAGCATTTCAAAATCAAGAAAAGTTCAAATTCACAAAAAAATTCACAAAATGGGTAGAGAACAAGTTAAGGGACTGAGGGTCTCTTTTTCTTTTTAAGTCAAATATCTTCTAGGCTAATGAAAGAAAAAATAACAACAGAATTTTTACAATGTATATTATCAGCCTATTGTGCATTACATCTTGCATAAAGTACATTTTGTCGTAACCCTCTTCCATTTCAGCTGAAATTTTGTAATAATAAGTTTTGTTAAGTCATTGTACAATAATTTTAACTAAAACGTAACTTTGTAAAAGTACAAAAAAACAAAAGGAGTTCGTATGTATGAAAAAGACAGTTATTTTGACAGGGCTAGCACTAATTGCTTCAAGTGGTCTGATGCTTGCTACTTCTCAAACAACTTCTGCTGCAGGTAGGTATGGTGAAACAAATACGCTTCAAAACAAAGTTGAACTAGCCAGAGAAAAGTTTAAGAATCTCAATGATAATGATAAAGTTCTTCGGGTGGAGGGTGGTTACCTTCATGGAGAAATGGAATCAGTCGATACTTCAGGGCACAAAACACGTTATAATTCGAAGACAGACCCAAATTCAATAACTGTTGCAGAGGCTAGAAAAATTGAAATGTCTATAGTTCAATCTCCTACATCTAATTTAAGTGATAGTTTACGAGATAAAAATCCACGGTTTGTCACTCCTCCAACAAAATCTTATGGCTTAGCTTCAGGGAGTGAATATCAATCCGGAGCTTTTAATGGCGGAGCAGGTTGGGAATTTGCAGGCTATAAGTTCTTTAATTTGAGCGGGGCTTCAACTATGACTTGGTGGACTTATGGAGATGTAGCTCGTGCAGGAGACATGTTGGATGCTCATAATCAGTACAATGATCCTTATGGTACTTATGGTATTCAACTTAATCCAGGTGTGGCTCAAGGTGTATACCCAACTGATGGTGGGATATATACTACTTATTACTCTTGGCAACCAGCTTCTGGAAGTTATTATAGAGTAAGAGGGCAATAATTTTAATATCCAAGGAATGTACAATATGAAAGTGAAGGGAATGTACAATATGAAAGTAAAGAAACTATTACTAACTAGCGCTATAACACTTGTTACTTTTTCAGGTGCTATGACGGCAAAAAATTTCGTTTTTGCGGATGACAGCAATACCATAAAAGTAGAAACACAAGGCAAAGAAACTTCTATTAATTTAACGGTTAAACAAGCCATGCAAGAATTTTCAAGTTTGCAAGAATTTAATGACGGATTTCACGGAGAGCTGACCGATGATCAATGGATGGTTGCTGATTTAAGTTCAGTAGGTATTGAAGATGGCGGTAAGACTCTTGGATGGACGATTAGCCCGTCAAGAGAAGCTTCTTTGCAAAATATAATACTAGATGAAAACGGAAATGAAATGAAGCAAATTGAAGGTGCAAGTGTTAAAGATATCAGACAAGCTTTATCCGAAAGAGATGCTACTCAATAAGTTTTACATTTGTTGCTAAAGAAACTTAGCTATATTTTCTGTGAAATTGCTCCTGTATCAGGGATACAGGGCTTTTTCTTTATTTTAAGTAGTGCATATTATCAGTATATGATGCAGTACGTCCTTTATAAAGGTTATTTTATCAAAAGCTACTTTCATTTTCGTAACTATTTTGTAATAATAGGTTAGGCTAAGTAAAGGAGTGAGGGATGGAAATAAACATCACTATTAATGAAAAAGAGAATGAAAGATGCGATATTGTCATAAATAAAATGACACCTGAAATTCAACATATTATTTCCCAATTACAAAAAATTGATTATAAGTTAATCGGAACTTTGGACGATAAGAAATATCTCTTAGTTCTAGATGAAATAACAAGTATTTATGCTGCAAACAAAAAAGTTTATTGCTTGACAGAAGATGGGAGAGAATTTTTCTTGGGACAAACCATCAAGACACTTTCAGAAAATTTGCCCAATAATTTTATTCAGATTTCAAATGGAGAAATAATCAATGGGAAAAAAATTTCCCATTTTGAATTAACTTATGGCGGAAAAATAAAAATATGGTTTAAAAGTGGAAGATTCTCCATGTCTAGCCGTAGTTATTATAAATTAATAAAGGAGTATTTAGGAGTATGAAAAGAAAAATAAGCTATATTAAGGACATAGGTATTGCGATGAGTATGAGCCTATCTTTAGGTCTTGTTCTAAATGTCTTGTATTTTAATTTACGCGGTAAAGAATGGTTTGTATTCATGAATCCACTAAGAAATGTAGGATATGAAACAGTAACTAACGCAACCTTCTCTACACTTGTTTATCTCTTAATTGGACTCTTTATTTGGTCAATTATTTGGCTTTATAATACAGAACGATTCGGCGTAAAGCTTGCAAATCTCTTCCATTTCTTGATTTCATTTCTAGGATTTCTTCTCCTATACCTGTTTTCCTACGTTCCGGTTGGCTTTCCTTTAAAAGAAATATTACGATATTTTGAAAACACATTCATGCTTTGGGATATAGTGAAGCCGACATTATGGATAGTTTCCAGTTATTTAATTCTTTGGGGCGTCCTTTGGCTAATACAGCTTGTCCAAGTAAGAAAAATGAATGAGGAGTTCAATAAATGAAAAAAATGATTATCGGATTAACTGCAATAATTACAGGGATTCTTTTACTTATTGGAACTTTTTTTCTCCCGCAGAGAGACCCTTTTATACAACAACCTCCAGAAAAATCTCCATTTGAAGTAGGAATACCAGATGTTACTGAAAATAATTTAACAATTTCTGCTGCATTAAAAGGTTACTCAACACTAGAAGAATTTAAGACTCAAATGCTTGAGGTAGGGTACAGTAATGAAGCGTTTCTCATTGCTATAGATAACAAAGATCAATCTGAAGACTGGCTGGTTTCTCCTTCTGGGAGAAACGATAAATTACTCGGCGGAGAATCTAAAAATGGAGTGATTATAGACCCAATTTATGCCAATGATCCTAATGGTGCAATTGTTTCTGATATTAAAAATGCACTATCTCAAAGAGACAAAAAGTTTTTGGAGGGGACTTTGGTTCCTAATATACGTAATAATCGAACAGTGGCCTTTATGGTTGATACTTATAAAACCAGAAAAGCTTTCGAAGAGTGGTATCAAAATAAAAAGCTTTTACCAGAAACAAAAATTTTGAAAAACTTTGACCATGGTGTTATCTATGAGCAAAATAATAGTCAAAATGTATTTTATGACTTAAAAAAAGATTCAAATGCAGCAACTGTGGGTCAAATCCTCCAAGCTTTTTCATGAATCTTATAGAAAAGAGGTTACAATTTGTTTATTCTCATCCTTATGTTGTTTGTTTTTTTAGTTGTTATTTTAATTATCGTGGATTTTCTTTTAAAAATCATTTCTGAAATTGAAAAGAGAGATAAAAAATGAAAATAATTATTTGAGAAATGTAAGAGGAAGCTCTAAAAGTTATCAAATAATAGTTTAACTATTTTTAAAATCTCGATGTTTTAATCAAGTGGAAACAGCATCTGACACAACTTAAAATAGATTTTTTCTTTGCTTTTTTGTGAAAAGTTTGGACGCTGGCAGGTGGGGAAACTTGAGAGAAACCACCTCAAAAATTTTCTCTTGGACTTAAAAGTTGCCCCTAGCTCAAGCTTTTCTTTGACTTTTTCGAAGATGAGGGATACATCACAGAGAAATCCTATATATGACCTCAAACTTCCCCAAGTCAAAAGAATTTGCCCTACAAGCAAAAATCTTCCTTTATAACCCACGCCCTTAGAAACGGTAATGTCATGCTTAAAAAAGAACTGGTCATTGATGAGAAAATCATTGTTCGTGTTGGAGGTTGGGCAGAGACGCAAATGATTCCCCGGGTCTATGTCCTTCGTGTCACACCCACTTTGGAAGAAAAGGTAGCTCTTGCCTTGCAAGATTTCTCGGCAAAAATTCACGAAAGACTCACAAAAAATGGGAGGGACAATGATGCGCTATCATCCTTATAAAAGAGAGTCTCCTTTTTAAAGCCTTGAGTTCATGGGCTTCTATGGGTATGGAGGTTAATCTAGAGTTGGCACCTTAATTCTGATATAATAAGGAGAGAAAAAGACAATAGGAGACAGATATGACAGTCACAGTGCAAGATCTTATTAAAAAAATTAAGTTTAATGTCCTCTACTCGACAGAAACAGCACTTCAAAAAGAAATTACTACTTCAGATATCTTACGCCCCGGTTTGGAGATGTCTGGTTATTTTGAGTACTTTACACCTGAACGTATACAGCTTTTTGGGATGAAGGAATGGTCCTACATGATGAACGAAGTTGGTGATGCGCGTTATGATATTCTCAAAAAAGTAATGACAGAAATAACACCTGTCGTTATTGTTGCTCGTAATTTAGAAATACCAGATGAAATGGTGAATGCGGCGCGTAAGCATAATATTGTTTTACTGCAGTCACGTGAAACAACCAGCCGTTTGAACAGTATCTTAACCTCTTACTTGGATGAAGAGTTGGCAGAGCGTGTTAGTGTACATGGTGTGCTGATGGATATCTATGGTGTTGGTGTTTTAATTCAGGGAGCAAGCGGTATCGGTAAATCAGAAACGGCTTTAGACTTGGTAGCTCGTAACCACCGTCTCGTGGCAGATGATCGTGTTGATGTTTTTCAGAGAGATGCCTTTACTTTAGCAGGGGAACCAGCCCCAGTTTTGCAAAACTTCTTGGAGCTTCGGGGTGTTGGAATTATTGATGTTATGAGCTTGTACGGTGCGCGTGCGGTCAAGGATCAAACGGATATTGATTTAACAATATATCTTGAACCCTACGAAGTTGGAGGAGAGTTTGATCGCTTAGGCAATGGTGTTAAAAACATTGTTCTTGCAGATGTTGAGGTGCCACAAATCAAGATTCCCGTCAAAACAGGACGTAATGTTTCTACCATTATTGAAGCTGCCGTGATGAACTATCGTGCCAAGGATATGGGCTACGATGCGACAGCCCTTTTTGAAGATCGTTTAACACACTTGATCGAGAACAATAGCTAAGGAGTTAAAGTGAACAATTTTCCATATTTAGCAATGAATAAGATTGCTTTAGAATTGGGGCCCTTTACCATTCATTGGTATGCGATTTTTATTGTGACAGGGGCTGCACTCGGTGTCTGGCTGGCATGTAAGGAAGCACCACGGCGAGGTTTGACCTCAGATGATGTTATTGATTTTATCCTATGGGCTTTTCCAGTCGGTCTAATCGGTGTCCGGGCCTATTATGTTGCTTTCCAATGGGATTATTATAGCCAACATCCGGGTGAAATCATCGCTCTTTGGGATGGTGGGGGAGCCATTTATGGTGGGCTGATTGCGGGCGCTATTGTCCTGTTTATCTTTTCTTACTATCGAATGATTAATCCACTGGATTTACTAGATATAAGCATACCTGGCGTGCTTATTGGACAAGCTTTTGGACGTTGGGGAAACTTTGTGAATCAGGAAGCTTACGGTGATGCAGTAAGTAATTTAAATTATTTACCATCATTTATTCGGGAGCAGATGTTTATTGATGGGGCTTATCGCATACCGACCTTTCTTTATGAAAGTATTGGAACCTTTTCAGGCTTCATCCTCATTATGATTTTCCGCCATCGTATTTCTGGACTCAAACGTGGTGAGATCTTTGCTTTCTATCTCATTTGGTATGGAGCAGTCCGTTTTATTGTCGAAGGTATGCGGACAGATAGTCTGATGTGGGGAGTTTTCCGTGTATCCCAGGTTTTCTCAGCCTTAATGATTATTGCAGGTTTAGCTTTTATACTTATCAGACGTTTGAAAAAAATTGATTAAGAAAATAATGAGTAAGTGTATCTTTTGGGGTAAGACAAAAGGTACACTTTTTTCTTACATTACAAAAAAGTAAGTTCAGATTAATATTAGTACGCGTAAAATAGAAGTATTAAGAGGAGAAGAGGACCGAAAAAATGAAACGTACACTTGCACTTGTTTCAACTGTTGGACTTATTACATTTTGTATATTTAATATACTCCATCAGCAAACGCAAACCATACCTACCGTCCCCTCAGATACTATCAGTATTCACAAAACAACTGTTCCACTGAAAAAGGCAAACGAAGAAGAGCTTGATATTTACGCTAAAAATATAGCAAAGCTAATTGCTTCACCTGATAAAGATAAAACTCTTAACGAGATAGTGCAAAAAGAACCAACTTTACAAAAAGTAAAAGCCAAAGATAAAGCAGAACTTTACAGTAAAAGCTATTCTTTCATTAAGAAGCTTGCCAAAGAAGCTGCCAATCTTTCACATAAACTTTTACAGTAAGAAAGAGTTAAATTTTTTGTGAAAAGAATAAAATAAGTGGGTTTCAAATCTTACAAACCAAGGAAATAGTCCCGAAAACTTACTTTAGAAAATTAAGCGCCAAATTAGTTTATAAAAAATATTAATTTTGCTATAATAAAGTAAAATTACCGTTTGGATTTAAGCGGTTTCGGAGGTGAAGTATGGGAGAAATTAGTGTACAAAATATAGCCTGGCTGATTATTGCAATTGCTTTTGCAGCTTTGGTTATCTTCTTAATTGTACTTTTAGTTAAAGTATCAAAAGTTGTTGAGGAAGCCAATCGTACGGTGAAACTCGTTTCTAGTGATGTCGACGTTTTGCTTCACCAAGCGGATGGCTTGATGGCAAAAGCCAATGTTCTTTTAGACGATGTTAATGGAAAAGTTGCAACAATTGACCCACTTTTCGTCGCAGTAGCAGAGCTATCTGAAAGTGTTACTGCAGTGAATAAGAGCAGTCGTGATATGGTCGATCGTTTTTCAAGAAAATCAGGAACTGTTGGTCGTTCAGCTTCAACTTTAATATTAGCTAAAACAGCAAACAAATTTCTGAAGAAGAACAAGAAAAAGAAAGTGGAGGATAAATAATATGTCTAAAAAATCAGGATTTTTAGCAGGAGCTTTAATTGGTGCCGCGGCAGCTTTGTTTTTCGCCCCTAAAAAAGGTAGCGAAATGCGTGAAGATGCCAGCAAAATGTACGATGACTTTAAAGACGATCCCGAAGCAGCGTTGAACAACTTACGCGATTTTTCGACAGAAAAATTCAACGATATTAAGGAACGTTTTGATTCAGGTGAAATTTCTGCAGACTCAGCAAAAGATTATTTGACAAGCAAACGTGATTTGATTAAAGAAAAAGTTGACTCAGGTGAACTTTCTAAAGACTCTGTTATTGAATTTTTCAACAGCACGCGCGATGCAATTGTCGATAAAATCAATCAAGCGAAGGAAGACACTGAAGAACTTTTTGATGAAAACGAGTCAGAAATCACAGATGAAGTTGTGGAAAAAACTGCAGAGTTTAAAGAAAAACTAGATGATAGTGCAAATTCAGCAGCAGATAAGATCGAAGACGTTAAGGTAGATGCTGCAAAAGTTGTAGAAGATAATGTTGATTTTGGTAAAATTTCTGAAGAAGCTGAAGAACTTGAAAAAAAAGCTAAGAATCTTTCAGATACAGAATGGTAAAAGAGAGGCTGTCTATGGACAGCCTTTTCTTTTTGTAAAAATGTTACAGTGTTTATTTGAGCTTTTGTAAAGAAATTGCGTTATAATAGTTTTATCAAAAATAAAAAATCGGAGGATTTACAATGACTCAAGCTAACTTTGGCGTAGTCGGTATGGCCGTAATGGGTAAAAACTTAGCCCTCAATGTTGAATCACGAGGATATACGGTTGCTTTATTCAATCGTACGACTGCAAAAACAGAAGAAGTTGTAGCTGAACATCCAGATAAAAATTTTGTTTTGACAAAAACAATCGAAGAATTCGTGGCTGCGATTGAAAAGCCACGTCGTATCATGCTCATGGTACAAGCTGGTCCAGCAACGGATGCCACAATTCAATCACTTTTACCACATTTGGATAAAGGCGATATCTTAATTGATGGTGGGAATACACATTTTCCAGATACAATGCGTCGTAATGCAGAGCTTGCAGATTCAGGTATTAATTTCATCGGTACAGGTGTTTCAGGTGGTGAGAAAGGTGCTCTTGAAGGTCCTTCAATCATGCCTGGGGGACAAAAAGAAGCTTATGATTTAATCGCGCCAATCTTTGAACAAATCGCTGGTAAAGCTCCGCAAGATGGCAAACCATGTGTGGCTTATATGGGGCCTAATGGAGCAGGACATTATGTTAAAATGGTACATAATGGTATTGAGTATGGTGATATGCAACTTATTGCTGAGTCTTATGATCTTTTGAAACGTGTACTTGGACTTGATAATGCTGAAATCCAATCTATCTTTGAAGAATGGAATGAAGGCGAGTTGGACAGCTACCTTATCGAAATCACAAAAGAAGTCCTGAAACGTAAAGATGATCAAGGTACAGACGGTTATATCGTGGATAAAATCCTTGATAAGGCTGGTAATAAAGGGACAGGTAAATGGACTTCACAAAGTTCACTTGACTTAGGTGTGCCTTTGCCATTGATTACTGAATCAGTCTTTGCGCGTTTTATCTCAACTTATAAAGATGAACGTGTGAAAGCAAGCTCTATCTTATCAGGACCAGAAGCAAAATTCTCAGGTGACAAAGCTGAGATTGTGGAGAAAATTCGTCAAGCGCTCTATTTCTCAAAAATTATGAGCTATGCCCAAGGTTTTGCACAACTTCGCCAAGCTTCTAAAGAATACGATTGGGATCTTCCTTATGGTACAATCGCGCAAATCTGGCGTGCAGGTTGTATCATCCGTGCTGAATTCTTGCAAAATATTACAGATGCTTTCGATAAAGATGCTAACCTTGAGAACCTTCTCTTGGACGAGTACTTCATCGATATCACAAAACGCTATCAATCAGCAGTCCGCGATGTAGTAAGTCTTGCTGTTCAAGCAGGTATCCCAGTGCCAACTTTCACAAGTGCAATCAGCTACTATGATAGCTACCGCTCAGCAAACTTGCCAGCAAATCTTATCCAAGCACAACGTGACTACTTCGGTGCGCACACTTACGAACGTACAGATATGGAAGGAATTTTCCATTACGACTGGTACAAAGATTAACATAAATAAATTTTTTAACTCCTTGCCAAAGTATCTCAGCAAGGAGTTTTTTGTGTGCCTCTTTTACATATAAGGTTTATCAGTGGAAAAACCATCCAAATCTTTGAAAAGTCTTAACAATTCAAATGAAAAAATTTAAAACTCCCTTGCTAAACTATTTTTATAGTAATCGCAAAAGGAGTTTTTATGTTACGCAAAAATAAGGTGAGGAAAAGAAAAGATCATTTGGTTTTTTTCTTAGCTCTGTTGCAATAAAAAGTAATTTTTTCAAAAGAGTAGTTTGGATTATTTCATTGTCTGCGTTCTTCGAAGTTTCACAGTACACACTTTCAATCGGTCAGACTGATATTACAGACTTGCTTACGAATACTTTAGGTGGAATTATTGGTTTGAATCTTTACTGGATGCTGAAAAAAACTTGTCAGATAAAATGCTCCATAGACTGATTATTGTTATAGGTAGTCTAATATTTATAGTAGTCGCTTATTATTTAAAAATTAGATTAGATTTTATGCAACGAATGCGACAAATGATTAGATAAGAAAAAACAGGATTATTTTATTCATATTGAATTGATGATAATAATGAATGCTATTCAATCTGATTTTTAGGTGAAAGACCTATCAACAACTGATTGAGCTCACGAATATTAGAATTATTCTTTTAAAGTTATCTTATCCAGCTTACCCCAGCAATAAATCTTAAAAAAAGTCATCCAAGTAAGATGACTTTTTTAAGATGAATTACTTACCACTCAACCCAGCAGTGATATGATCGATATTCCATTTAAGCATATCGTAATAGCTATCACCTTTCTGTCCTTTATCAGCAAGTGAGTCAGTAAAAATTTTCGAGTAGATTTTTACACCGGTTTGTCTTGAGACTGATTCCATCGTTTTTGGTGAAACACTCGTTTCCACAAAGAGTGCTTTTACATCTTTGTCTTTGACAATCGTGTTAATGCGATTGAGTTGGGCTGGTGTGCCTTGGTTATCCGTATTGATTTCCCAGATATATTCAGCTGTTAGTCCGTATTGTTTTGAGAAATACTTAAATGCACCTTCGCTAGTAACCAAAATTCGGTCGTCTTCTGGAATGGTTGTAATCTTAGCTTTTGCTTCTGCATCTAGCTGTTGCAATTTAGCTGTATATTTTTTGAGATTTTTTTGGTATTCCTCTTTATGCTGGGGATCTTTCTTTGAAAGTTCTTTCTCGATATTTTGAGCATAAATAATACCATTTTGAATGTTAAGCCAAGCATGCGGGTCTTCTTCGCTTTCCTTGCCTTTTTCATTTAAGTAAATAGGAGTGACACCTTGGCTGACCATAAAGGTTGAGTCTTCTTTACGACTGTTTTTAACCAGTTTATCAAACCATCCCTTTCCAGTTTCCAGATTAAGACCATTATAAAAGACAAGGTCGGCTTTTTCGACAGCTTGTGTGTCATTAGGCTTCGGATCGTATTGATGGGGATCAGTACCACGTGGAACCATGCTATAAACATCGATATAGTCTTTCCCGATATTTTCAGCAATATCGGCAATGATGGAATAAGTGGTTACAACCTTAAGTTTATCTGATGCTTTGCTTTCTTCTTTCTTAGGTGAGCATGCGGTAAGAATTAGCAGAAGTGAGGCTATAAAGGTAATTAAAGAGAGTTGTTTGGGGCTCATGATTGAAGTCCTTTCTTAGGATAGCGGATAAATCCGTTGCGAGGGCTGAGGAAAAAAGAAAAGGTAAAGGTAAGTGCCCCAACGATTACAATGGTTGCACTTGTTGGTAAATCATATTGGAAGCTGATAATAACACCCACAACACCAAATAACACACCTAAGATAGAAGACATCGCAATCATATGTGGCAATTTATTTACCCAGAGGTAAGCAATGGAAGCAGGAATAATAAGCATGGCCACTACAAGCACAATTCCAACTTGTGACAAGGCAGAAATTGTAAAAAGGGTCAGTAAGATCATCAATAGATAGTGATAAAATGTATTGTTTAATCCATAAGCTTTGGACATGGTTGGGTCAAAGGAGGTAATAAGCAACTCCTTGAAGAAAAGTTTGACTACCAGAACAACAGCAATTAATAAAACAAAAGATTGAACAAGCTCACATGGTGTAACGGCAAGAATATTTCCGAAAAGAATATGGTTGAGATCTGCTCCGCTTTCAGCTTTTGTGATTAATATGATTCCTAGAGCAAAGAAGCTACTGAGGATAATACCAATCGAAGCATCTGTCTTCAAATTACTATGCTTGATGATAAATTGAATCAGAATCGCACCTAGAATACCAGATACTGTTGCACCAATTAAAATATTTATCCCCAGCATATAAGAGATAGCAACACCCGGTAAGACAGCGTGAGATAAAGCATCACCCATGAGGGAAAGTCGTCTTAAGACGATAAAGCTCCCTAAAATTCCAGAAATAATGCCTAATAAAATAGAAGCAATAAAAGCACTCAGCATCGTTACAGTAAGGCCTGTTAGATCTGAAAGAAAAAATAAAATATCCACTGTGTCTTAGACCTCGCTTTCCTTGATAATGATATCGCCTAAAGTTTCACCGTAAGCTTTTTGAAGATTTTCATTTGTGAAGCATTGAGCTGTATAATCAGCACCAATAAGTTTTTTATTAAGAATAACCAGATAATCAAAATAATCTTTAACATTGTGGAGATTGTGGTGAACAATAATAATTGTTTTACCATTCTGGCGTAGCTCTTCAAGTATATTAATGATGATTTTTTCGCTCATCATATCGATACCAACGAAGGGTTCATCTAAAAAGTAATAATCAGCTTCCTGCGCCAGCGCACGAGCGATGAAAACACGTTGCAGTTGTCCACCGGACAAGGCACTTAGCTGGCGGTCTTTAAAATCGTTCAGTCCAAGTTTATGAAGCGCATGTTCCGCCTTTTGTCTTTCTTTTTTACGTGGCTTTTGAAAGAGTTTTAAGTTAGGATATGTACCTGTCAAAACAGTATCAAAGACTGTGATAGGAAAACTGAGATCAATTTCACTGCGTTGTGCAACATAGGCAATCTTTCTCTTGAAACTTTTGAGGGGTCTTTCATTGATAGTGATTGAACCGGATTTGGTTGGAATCATCTCTAAGCTACTTTTCATCAAAGTTGACTTGCCCGCACCGTTAGGGCCAATAACTCCTGTACAGGAGCCCTCAGGTATGTTCAATGATATATTTTCTAAGGCAAGGTTTCCTTTATATTCTACGGATAGATTTGAAATTTTTAACATGATTTCCCTTTTTTTAAAGTTCACAGTAAGCTACTGTTGGCGCCCAAGTTTTAGTTTGGTGTCGATAGGCTTATTTGAGTTTTGAAAATTTGGGTATATAAAAAATAAACTTCATACTGAGGGGAGTGTGAAAGTTATGCAGCTGTACATTTCTTTCTATAAATTTTGTTTTCTTCCTGCTCTGTCTTAGCATAAAATGGAAGGGCATTAATTCTAAAAAAGATAAAATAATTTTTTGTATGAAGTATTAAAAACTATTCTACAGGATATGCTAAATAAAGTCAAGTTATTTATAGGATACCCTATAAAAATTAGAAAAGAAAAACTAAAGCGAAGCCTTAGTTTCATTTTTTATATTTAAAGACTTTTGAGTTTACCACGAAATTCATCAATAGTTTGGTAGCCTTTTTTATCCATAATTTCCTGAAGTTCTCTCCCGATTCTTGTGAAAATTTCGGGACCTTCTTTGTGGAGTGCTGTTCCAATTTGGAGCATACTTGCTCCACAGAGTAGGTGTTCAAAAGTATCTTGTCCTGTCTCAATACCGCCTGTGCCGATGATTTGAATTTCTGGTTTAAGACGAGTGTAGAAGGCACGCACGTTGGCTAAAGCAGTCGGCTTGATATATTGTCCACCAAGTCCGCCAAAGCCATTTTTGGGTTTAATAACAACAGCTTCCTCTTCAATATTGATATAGAGAGCATTCCCGACACTATTGACAGAGTTGACGTAAGTGAGTGGGAACTTGTTAAGAATATCAGCCATTTGATCGAAATGTGCTAAATCAAAATATGGAGGAAGCTTAACACCTAAAGGTTTTTTGAAGAAAGCAAATACTTTTTCTAGTAGTTGCTCTGTTGCTTGGAAGTCATAGGCTAACTGAGGTTTACCGGGAACATTGGGGCATGAGAGGTTAAGTTCCGTGATACCTGAGAAGGCACTCTTTTGAATAATATCCAGCATTTCTAGGTTTTCTTCTGGACTCATCCCAGCAATGGAGAAAAAGAGTGGCGTATCTTGTCTTTGTTGTGCTTGCAGGACATAATCCAAGTAATAGTGGAAGCCAAGGTTAGGGAGACCCATAGAGTTAATGCTTCCTAAAGCTAAGTCGACATAACGAGGTGAGGGATTGCCTTCTCGTTTTTCCAAGGTACAGCTCTTAGTGATGTAAGCTCCAGCATCAGATTTTTCTAAGTCTTGCAAATCCGCAATAGTCATGCAATGCACCCCGGATGCATTCATAAAAGGATTGACAAATTTAGTGTTAGCAAAAGTTGTTTCTTGTTTCAAGTCTCTAAAACCTCTTTCATAATTTTTACTATTCTACCATGATTGGATAATAAATCAAATAATTAAGTTCAAATATCGTAAAAAAATATTTTACTTTCCTTTTTTACTAATATGTGTTACTATGTAGAGGTACTTAGTAATACATATTAGGAGGTATAATGGAAAATAATACGGAAATGCTCAAGGGAGTATTGGAAGGTTGTGTCTTACAAATCATCAGTCAAGGTGAAACATATGGTTATGCCATTACACAACAATTAAAAGAATTGGGGTTTACTAATGTAGCAGAAGGCACAGTTTATACGATAACTTCTCGGCTTGAACGCCAAAACTTAGTGGAAATAGAAAAAAAGACCTCAGAAAAAGGTCCGGCGCGTAAGTTTTTTAAGTTGAATAGTGCTGGAAAAGAGGAACTGGCTACTTTTTGGCTACGTTGGGATTTCATCACTGAAAAACTTTCTGAGATAAGGAATAAGGAGATAAGATGAATTTTTGGGAGAGAATAACAGGAAAAGATATGACGGTAGCAAGGGAAGATTTTGCCAAAAGAGTGAATCGACTTCCGGAGAGTTACCAACGCATATGGTCAGAACTTGATGAAGAAATTCAAAGATATAGTGATTTGACAGGAAGAAACCTTATCCCTATTATGAATAGTTTACTTGAATTTTTTGAGGAGACAGCCTTTGACCATGAAGATGTATCAGCAGTGATTGGTGAGGATAAAGAAGCTTTTGTTGCGGAACTCTTTGATCAGCGACGCCCTATTCCTAATAAATCCTATAGAGATAAATGCCGTGAACAACTAAATCGAAATGTAGCAAGAAAATTAGGGAGATAATAGAATGAACTTCAAGGAAATAATTGAAGAAAAAAAAGAGTGGTATAACCTGCAAAATGGAGTGAAAAAACTACCAAAGGATTACAGTATAGTTTATAAGGAGATACAGAGATACTACTTTAAAATAGGTGTATCTGATCTTCAGATTTTTAAAGAATTGCTTAGAATGTTTGAAGATGGTGCAGAGCGTAACCTAGATGTACTGGGAGTTACAGGAAATGATGTTGCCGCTTTTAGTGATAGTTTTCTTGAGCAAGAAGAAAACTTTAGCAAATAAAAAATGCGCGCTACTTAAAGTAGGACGCATTTTTTAATTATTAGTGAGTAATACGTTTACGATTTGCTTTTTTACGACTTTCTTGTGCAAACTCCCATTTGTGTTCAATAGGATCAACAACACGCTTTTTGTAGATTGCGCCTGCTGTGAACAAAGCAGCAAGAGTGATAAGATTACCGGCAACGAAACCAGTGATGAGATTTTTATTCATAGGTATACCTCCAAAAATAAATTGAGTGTGTTTTAGCGTGCTAGTCGTTTACGTCTTGCACGTTTTTGATTTTCTGTAAAAGAGTTTTCTTTAAAGGTAGGATGCATGTCAGCATCAATTAATCCTTTATGTTTAGCAACCATTACCGCAGTGCCGGCAACAGTAATTTCAATAGCTTTACCTATAAGGTAGCCCTTAAGATATTTATTCATGCTTTTCTCCTTATTCTTACAATATTCCTACATTACTTTGATTAACTTATAAAGTTATTATAACATTTGTAAGGCTTTAACCCCAATATTTTAAGCTTTTTTACTTGAAAAATATACTAAATATTTGAAAGTGTCAAAAATTATTGCTATCTTAACAGTAGACATAAGAAGAGAGAAAGAGACAAACATGAATAAGAAATGGGTGAAAGCAGGGAGTGTTTTACTTGTGCTTGGAATTATTTTCGGAGCGGCTAGCCTATTGGTGAAAACAACAGAAAAAGAAAATAAAACGACTCCCATGAATGCTTATATACGAAGTATAGCTTCTAAAGAAATAGGGATTGAAACAAAGAAGGAAGATCAGGGATATCATATTTTGATAAATTATCCCAAGACCAAAAATAAAATGATTAATCAGAAGTTGGAAGAATTTTCCAATGATGAACTTGCTTCTTTTAAGGACAGTACGCCAGAAAAGGACACATCTGAGAAAGGTTCATTATTTCAATCCTTCGAAACTTATCAGTTTTCTCCAGATATTGTGAGTTTTAAATTTAATGTGATACAAAAAAACAGTCCTTATGTTCAAGCAGAAAATAAAGTCATCACTAAAACTTACGATTTGAAAGAAAACAAGGAATTGCAGATTTCTGATTTATTTAAGAATAAGGCTGATCTCAGCAGTATTGCACAAAATATTTATGAGAAAATGGTAAAACTCAAAGAAAATTCAAATCTGAAAACTAAACAGGTCCTAAATGCGGGGTTACAGCCGAGGGAGAAAAATTTTAATGCTTTTATCTTGGATAATAAATGCCTGGATTTCTTTTTGAGGCCGGGACAAGTCAACAGTAGCACAAATTTATATACCAAAGTATCAATACCACTGAATGAGCTAGGAGAGCTTGTCAAACCGCAGATTTTAGTGGGTGATTTAAAAGAAGAAGCTCAAAATTCGAAAATAAAAATCCCTTCAGCTCAGCAAGTTCAAAGTAGGTTGTTGGCTCATAAGAAATTAGTAGCTTTAACTTTTGACGATGGACCAGACCCACAGACTACGCCACGCTTGCTCTCAATTTTAAAGAAAGAGCATGTACCTGCGACATTTTTCGTTCTAGGAAATCGCCTTGAGCTGTATCCAGAACTAGTTAAAAAGGAATATGCTTTGGGAAATCAAGTGGGCTCTCATACTTATAATCACGAGAATTTACCCCAGCTCTCAGCAAAACAAGCCCAATCTGAAATTAAAAAAACTTCAGATTTGATGCAAGAGACAGTCGGCATTCGCCCTCAAGGCTTACGTCCTCCTTATGGTGCTACAACTCCTCAAATTAATAAAATGGCCCAAATGCCGATTATTCAGTGGAGTGTGGATTCTTTAGATTGGGAGAGCAAAAACGTGGAGCAAATTGAACAAGTTGTCATGGAAGAAGTTTATGATGGCTCCATTATCCTCATGCATGATATTTACGACACATCGGTTGATGGTGCAGCAAGAGTTATTCAAAAATTAAAAAGTCAAGGCTATACTTTCGTAACAGTCAATCAACTTGTACAAGCAAGAGGGAACCTTAAAAATTCACACGTTTATTATAATGCAACACAATAAATGAAATCCTCGTTTGTTAGATGAGGATTTTTCTATACTAAAAAGATTGCCCAAACTGAAAAATGCTATAATAGAAGAATGTATCTTCATACACAGAACAAGAGAGATAAAAAATAATATATGAAAAAAAATAAGATAATAGTTGTGGTTGGGCCAACAGCTGTGGGTAAAACAGCTTTGGGAATACAACTGGCTCAGGTTTTTGATGGTGAGATTATTTCAGGCGATTCGCAGCAAGTATATCGGGGCCTTGATATCGGTACAGCCAAAGCAAGTTCGGAAGAACAAGCTGCAGCAGCACATCATTTGATTGATGTACGAGAGGTAAATGAGAATTACTCTGCCTTTGACTTTGTTCAAGAAGCTTCCGTCTGTATAGAACAAATTATTTCACGAGGCAGGATTCCAATCATCGTCGGTGGGACAGGACTATATATTCAGAGTCTTGTTGAGGGATATCATTTAGGTGGACAAGAAAATCATGAGGCCATGATGCAATTGCGCCAAAGCTTAGAGAAACTCTCTAATGAAGAATTGTTTGCGCGTGTTCCCCAAGATATTCCAGAGCTTAATCGTAGAAGAGCAATGCGTTTTCTGGAGCTCGAAGCTTTCGGTACAGGCGAAAATAAATCTTCTGACTATGAGTTTTGCATTCTTGGTCTGAATGCTGAAAGAGAAATCCTCTATGATCGAATAAACCGTCGTGTGGATGATATGCTGGAACTAGGTTTACTTGTAGAAGCAGAAGGTTTATTTAGAAAGTACCCAGGGGTTCAAGCTGCAAAGGGAATTGGCTATAAGGAATTTTTCCCGTATTTCTCAGGAGAAATCTCGCTGGAAGAGGCTGTGGAGCTTGTGAAAAGAAATTCACGAAGATATGCTAAACGGCAATTGACCTGGTTTCGTAACCGGATGAATGTTAATTTTTACGATGTCTTTGCTGAAGATTATCCAGAAAATGCTATAATATGTGCAAGAGAATTTTTAAATATGGAGGAAAAAAGTGAAAAATAAGGAATATATTGATTTAGGTTTGAAATACGGAGGCTACATGGCTCAAGACCGTGTCTTTTTGGAAAATCGTTTAGCAAATTTAGACGATGAAAAGGAAAAAATGCTGTTGGTTACTCCGCCATCAAGTGTAATCAATGCTTATTTTGCAGAGCTTTATCAAAAACGTTCTCCACAAGATGCTACAGACTATTTCTTTGAGTTGTCACGTGATTTGGAGATGTTTCAAGATCAGCCAAATTTTCATCTTGAAGGAAAAGAAGGCACAGAAAATTTCCGCTTTATGCGTTTAAATCTATCGGGTAAATCTTTTGGTTTTTGCTACCGCAATGCCCAGGAAGAAGCAGTTGTCTTTAGTGAGTTTCCATTAAAGATGACGGCCCAAATTATTTATGAAGTCGCACAAATTTTTCCACATTATGTTTTGACACAAGAAGGCGATTATATCATCATGAGAAAGGCGAATTTTGAGGGGAAGTTCACTGATGCACAAGAATTGTCAGATTTGACAACTGCTGATGAAAATGAAGACTATATCCGCTTGACGGGTTATAATTTTGAGGATTTGGTACTTCAAGCTGAAAAAATTCGCTATATTCACCCACTACTGTATCAAGCAGAGCAAAATAAGTGTTACATGTACATCTCTAAAGGACTTTGATTGGAATATTCTAAAGAATAAAGTATAATTAAAGGAAAGGAGAGTTTTATGTTAACAGTTTCACTTATTATTACCGTGCTTGTTATTATCATTATTTTGGCGAGTGCTGGGACATTGTTTTATGTTATTAAACAACAAACAGTTGCAATTATAGAACGCTTTGGGAAGTACCAAACAACTTCTTCAGCGGGCTTCCATGTAAAATTACCTTGGGGAATTGATCGTGTTGCGGCACGAATTCAACTGCGTCTTTTACAAAATGAGATGACCGTTGAAACGAAAACAAAAGATAATGTTTTTGTGACCATGAATATTGCAACGCAATATCGTGTGAATGAAGAAAATATAAAAGATGCTTATTATAAACTGATGAACCCTTCTGAGCAAATACAAGCCTACATTGAGGATGCTCTCCGATCTGCTGTTCCTAAGTTAACTTTAGATGAAGTTTTCGAGAAAAAAGATGAGATAGCTTTGGAAGTACAGCATCAAGTTGCAGAGGAAATGACCACTTACGGTTATATTATTGTTAAAACGTTGATTACCCGTGTAGAACCAGATGCTGAAGTTAAGCAATCAATGAATGAAATTAATGCGGCTCAACGTAAGCAAGATGCATCACAAATGCTTGCTAATGCTGAAAAAATAAAAATTGTAACTTCTGCAGAGGCAGAAGCTGAGAAAGATCGTTTGCGTGGTGTAGGGATTGCTGAGCAACGTAAGGCTATTGTCGATGGCCTTGCTCAACAAATTATTGAAATTAGAAATACTGGGGCAAGTTTAACGGAAGAACAGATTATGTCAATGCTTTTAACTAACCAGTATCTCGATACTCTTAATCAATTTGCTGATGCCGGAAATTCAACAATTTTCCTTCCAGCCAGTGCAGATGGTATAGAAGATATGCGTACACAAATTTTAAGTGCATTGAAAGCAAAATAAAAAACACCCTTGGGTGTTTTTTTTGTAGGAATTTTTGTTATTTTATTCTCATTTTGTTATAGTTTTATTTAGTGAGTAGGGAGGAACGGGAATGAAGCAAAGAAAAAGCTCCAAATTATGTATATTAATGGGGATAGGTATACTTTTCATGATGTTGTTAAGTCAGACAGAGGCTAAATCAGATAAAAAAACTATAGAATTGATGCCAGAAAAAGGAATTACTTTAGACATTTCACGTAAATTTTATAAAAGTCAAGTGATCAAAAAGTTTATAGATGATTTAAGTGAGTATCCGAATAGTTTTCTACAGCTACACATGTCGGATAATCAAAACTTGGCGGTGGAGATGGCGACTGTTGGCCAAACTACTGATAAAAATGCGCTCTATCAAAATGGACAATGGATCAATACACAAACGAAGCGCCCATTTCTTTCAAAAAAAGAACTATTAGATTTGGTTGCTTATGCACGCTCAAAGAAAGTTGTTTTAGTTCCAGAAATAGAAGCTCCAGCTCACATGCAAGCTATCCTTGATCTTTTAAAGGTTAAAGATCCTAAGCGATATGAGTCTATTAAGTTACGTGATGGAGCGCCAGAGCAGTTTAATCTCATTGATTACACAAAAATAGAAGCAATTGATTTTGTGAAAGATGTATTGGCAGAGTATACGCCCCTTTTTGCTGGGCAAACAAAAGCATATTTTCATATTGGTGTTGATGAAATTGATTGGTTACCCGCAGAATCCAATGGAGATTTAGTGAACTATGTAAATTCTTTAGATAATTTTTTAAATGGACAAGGTTATATTACAAGGATGTGGAATGATCGGGTAGCGAAATCAGATCTCCCATCTTACAATAAAGATATTCAGATTACTTATTGGTCACAGATTGGTGGCTGGGATATAAATAGCACAGACGAGCGTGCCGTCTCGGGACGGAAATATATAGCAAGTGCCCAAGAGCTTCTAAATGCAGGATTCAAGCTTTTAAATTACAATGCTTATTATACCTATTTCTTGCCGGGGCAGCGGATGTGGCAACCTGAAAGTTATGCCTATACCATTAATGATTTAGTTGCAAATTGGGACCTTTCCAAATTCGAACTTAATAGTGGAAGCCAAGTTAGCGCAACAGAAAATGTTGTAGGTTCATCTCTCACCTTTTGGGGTGAAGAAGCCGGAGAATATACCGACAGCCACATTCAACAAAATATGCAAAGTTTTGTACAAGCATACTTGAAAAATAAATAATATTAAAAACTCACCACCTTGGATATTAAGTGAGAAGAAAAATTATTGTTGACATAAAAATTTTTTGTGGTATAATAGAGAAGTTGAAAAGCAGAAGCACCCGCTTCTCGCCTGAGTGGTAATAGCCCTGGGCAACGAAATGGAATTATTCACAAAACGAATGTTTTCATTAGCGGGGCGCATTATGCGTTCCGCTTTTGTTTTTCTAAAAAATATTTTAGAAGGAGAATAGACATAGCAAAGCAAGACAACAGAAAACCTTTGATGAACGGTCAAATCCGTTCACGCGAAGTACGTCTTATCGGTGCTGAAGGCGAACAGCTTGGTGTTACACCTACAGCTGTTGCACTCACTCAGGCCGAAGACCTTAACATGGATTTGGTTTTGATTTCAAATCAAGAACCACCAGTTGCAAAAATCATGGATTACACTAAATTCATGTTTGAGCAAAAGAAAAAGCAAAAAGAAGCTAAGAAGAAGCAGGCAACTGTTACTTTGAAAGAAGTACGCTTGAGCCCAGTCATTGATAAGAATGACTTCAATACAAAACTTCGTCAAGCAACTAAGTTCCTTGAAAAAGGAGACAAAGTTAAAGTTTCGATTCGCTTTAAAGGCCGGATGATTACTCACCAAGATGTGGGTCGTCAAGTCATGGATGAATTTGCTGAAGCAGTGAAAGATATCGCTGTGGTAGAGCAAAAAGCCAAAATGGATGGTCGTCAAATGTTCTTACAATTGGCACCAATCAAAAAGAACTAAGTTCTTATTATTAACCAAGGAGAATTAAAATGCCAAAACAAAAAACTCACCGCGCATCAGCTAAACGTTTCAAACGTACTGGTAATGGCGGTCTTAAACGCTTCCGCGCTTATACTTCACACCGTATGCACGGTAAAACTGTAAAACAACGTCGTCAACTCCGTAAAGGCCGTATGGTTTCAACAGGTGACTTCAAACGCATCCGTCGTATGGTTGCGAACATGCGTTAATAACAGTCCTGTGGACTGTTATGCATGAGAGCAATTGATACATAAAATAACATTTCACGACTGATTAACTCATAAGTACTACATAAGACTTATAGGATTTCACTCGAAATCAATTAACCATTTAAATTAACTGTCGATGACAGGATAAAAATTTTCTAAGAAACAAGGAGAACACACATGGCACGTGTTAAAAATAGCGTTGCAACTCGCAAACGCCGTAAACGTATTTTAAAACTCGCTAAAGGTTATTACGGTTCTAAACACCGTCTTTTCAAGACAGCTAAAGAACAAGTAATGAACTCATACTACTACGCATTCCGCGATCGTCGTCAAAAGAAACGCGACTTCCGTAAATTGTGGATTGCACGTATCAATGCAGCTGCTCGTATGAATGGTCTTTCATACAGCAAAATGATGCACGGTTTGAAATTGGCTGAAATCGAAATCAACCGTAAAATGCTTGCGGACATTGCTATTGCTGACGCAGCTGCTTTCACAGCTCTTGCTGAAGAAGCTAAAAAAGCATTGGCTAAATAATTTTAAAAACTTCCTTTGGGAAGTTTTTTTGTTGATAAAATTTAAAGTAATCTGTTATACTATGGCTATGAAGTTAATCGCTTACAATGACACCTACAAACAAGCAGTTATTGATTTGATACTTTCTATTCAGAAGGAAGAATTTGGAGTTGCTGTTGATTTGGCAGATCAACCCGACTTGCAAGATATTCATACACATTACAGCCAATTTTGGCTTGCTGTTGATGAAAAGAAGGGAGTTGTTGGGACACTTGGCATCGTCAAGTTTAATGCACAACAAGCTGTTCTGAAAAAAATGTTTGTCAATGTTGAATACAGAGGGAAGTCTGTTGCACAACTTCTTTTGGATAATTTGTTTGAATACTGTCGCATAGAGAGTATCAAAGAAATTTATCTTGGAACTGTTGAACAATTCAAAGCGGCACATCGTTTTTATGAAAAAAATGGCTTTTTATCTATCAATGAAAAAATACTGCCCGAACACATGCCAAGAATGGAGGTGGACACGATATTTTATAAAAAAAATATCACAGAATTAAAAAGTTGAAATGTAACCGCATACCTTGTATAAAAAGCCTTTTAGCTTGTTTTTCACTTGAAATAAGGGCGGAAAAATAGTAAAATCATAGTGTATTAAAAAGTGCACAAAGCACTTAAAACAATAAGGAGATAAAAATGTCAATTATTACTGATGTTTATGCTCGCGAAGTCCTTGACTCACGCGGTAACCCAACAATCGAAGTTGAAGTTTACACTGAAGACGGTGCATTCGGACGCGGTATGGTACCTTCAGGTGCTTCAACTGGTGAACACGAAGCTGTTGAACTCCGTGACGGTGACAAATCTCGTTACCTCGGTCTTGGTACTCAAAAAGCTGTTGACAACGTAAACAACGTAATCGCTGAAGCTATCATCGGCTACGAAGTTACTGAACAACAAGCTATCGACCGTGCAATGATCGCTCTTGACGGTACAGAAAACAAAGGTAAATTGGGCGCTAACGCTATCCTTGGTGTTTCTATCGCTGTTGCTCGTGCAGCTGCTGATGAACTTGGTGTTCCACTTTACAACTACCTTGGCGGATTTAACGCTAAAGTATTACCTACTCCAATGATGAATATCATCAATGGTGGTTCTCACTCAGACGCTCCAATCGCTTTCCAAGAATTCATGATCGTACCAGTTGGTGCACCTACATTCAAAGAAGCGCTTCGTTGGGGTGCTGAAATCTTCCACGCATTGAAGAAAATCCTTAAAGCTCGTGGTCTTGAAACTTCAGTTGGTGACGAAGGTGGATTTGCTCCACGTTTCGAAGGTACTGAAGATGGTGTAGAAACCATCCTTAAAGCTATCGAAGCTGCTGGCTACGAAGCTGGTGAAAACGGCGTTATGATCGGTTTCGACTGTGCTTCTTCAGAATTCTACGAAGACGGCGTTTACAACTACGCTAAATTCGAAGGTGAAGGTGGTGCTAAACGTACTGCAGCAGAACAAATCGATTACCTTGAAGAATTGGTTAACAAATACCCAATCATCACTATTGAAGATGGTATGGACGAAAACGACTGGGATGGTTGGAAAGCCCTCACAGAACGTTTGGGTAACAAAGTTCAACTCGTTGGTGACGACTTCTTCGTTACAAACACTTCTTACTTGGCACGTGGTATCAAAGAAGAAGCTGCGAACGCTATCTTAATCAAAGTTAACCAAATCGGTACTTTGACTGAAACATTTGAAGCAATCGAAATGGCTAAAGAAGCTGGTTACACAGCGATCGTTTCTCACCGTTCAGGTGAAACTGAAGATTCAACAATCTCAGATATCGCTGTTGCTACAAATGCTGGCCAAATCAAAACTGGTTCACTTTCACGTACAGACCGTATGGCTAAATACAACCAATTGCTTCGTATCGAAGACCAATTGGGTGAAGTTGCCGTTTACAAAGGTCTTAACGCATTCTACAACCTTAAAAAATAAGGTTTAGAGAGCAACTAATGCTTAAAGAAACATTCTTTCTATGTTTAATTTTTAAATATAGGAAGAATGTTTTTTAGTTTGTAAATTGAGAGACAAGAAGCAATGGTGTAAAGCTTAGCTTATGCTATAATGAGTACATGAATAAGGTAAATGAAGAACGTGTACACGAAATATTTAATAATATTTCTGCTGACTATGACAAAATGAATGCAATCATCAGTTTCAAACAACATGATATATGGCGAGATAAAACTATGAAAAAAATGGGCAATCTATCCGGAATGACCATTTTAGATTTGTGTTGTGGTACAGGAGACTGGAGCTTTGATCTTTCAAAAGCTGTGGGCCATAGTGGTAAGGTTGTAGGTTTAGATTTTTCCGAAAATATGTTGAAAGTTGCCCAAGATAAACTTGATAAAAAAGGCAATACAAATATTGAATTTATTCAAGGGAATGCCATGAACCTTCCCTTTGAAAATGAAAGGTTTGATGTAGTTACGATTGGGTATGGTTTGAGAAATACTCCTGATTATCTCACAGTACTACGAGAAATTTTTCGGGTATTGAAACCTGGAGGAAAAGTAGTTTGTATTGAAACTTCTCATCCTACTTTTCCTATTTACAAGCAAGCATTTGAACTTTACTTTAAAAAAGTGATGCCTTTTCTGGGTAAGGTTTTTGCCAAGTCTTTGAAAGAATACCAATGGCTTCAAGAATCTGCGGAGAATTTTCCTGATGCGAAAGCTTTGGCGCAACTCTTTCGTAAAGCTGGATTTTCTACCGTTAATTATCAAAAATATGGTGGAGGTGCAATTGCTACGCATTTTGGGACCAAAGGCTCACCTGTAGCAAAAGAAGTCTCAAAATAATTTTAGAGCGACAAAAGGCTTTGTTTACGATTGTAAACAAAGCCTTTTGCTTTCTGAATTTTAAGTGATATACTAGCAACATATAAAGAATGAAGTAAAATTCAAAAGAAATGAGAAGAAGTATGTACACTCAACCCTTTAATATTAAAACTATTACTTTGAAAGCATCTAATCGACAAGTCATGCGTTATTTTTATGAGGAATTATTAGGCTTTTATATTGTAGAGGAAACAGAGCATACATTTGCTTACGCATTTAGAGAAAAAGAAGTTCCTTTTTTGAAACTTGAGTTTGGGGGAATTTCTAGTACAGAAAAAACAACTGGACTTTTTCATTATGCTATTCTTTTTCCCGACCGTGCCTCAAAAGCTGGACTTATTGAACGACTCATTAAGGCAAAATACCCATTAGGAGCGGGGGATCATCTTGTAAGTGAGTCTTTCTATCTTAATGATCCTGAAGGAAATGGAATAGAGCTCTATCACGATCGAGACCCGGAGACTTGGAAGTGGGATGAGGGACAAGTAGAAATGGGGACATTTGCTGTTGATGTTGAGGCTGTTTTAGCAACAAAAAAAGAAGCAGCATTTTGTTATCCGGCAAAAATGAGTATTGGTCATCTCCATTTCACGGGAAATTCTCTCGCACTGGCTGATAAACTCTTTATGGATATACTTCAGACGGATCTAGTTGCGCGAGTGGGGAATACAGCTCATTTTTACTCGCAAAACCATTATCATCATCACTTTGCGACAAATCTCTGGCAAGGGACAAGCTTGAAAAAACGAAACCTACAAAAAAATGGTATTTTAGCTTGGGAGATTGAAGTTGGAAGAGAATATTATCAAGCAGTTTTGGTAAGTCTGGAGGCAGCGGAAAGGACTTATGAAACAAGAAGTAAGAGCATTATCTTAGAGGATCATATCGGAGCGCAACTTGTGATAACGCAGATATAAAAAACCTTGCTGGCTCATAAGAGCAACAAGGTTTTTTATATTCTCAGTTTAGGAAGCATTGTTGGTCTGATTCAATGCAAAAGTATTTTTTTCTTGAATCAATAGTTCAAGCAACTGAAGCACTTGGAAGAGACCTGCACGATTTTCAAACTCTTCACGTGTTTGAGGCAAGTCCATCTGACGATAATGGGAATAGGCATTTTCTATTTTCTTTAAGAGCTCACTGCCGTCATTATGGGCAGCGTAGGTGAGTGACAAAGTTTCAAAAATGTTGGAAATTTCGGCGATATGTGTGCTGTCCACATCTATTTCTTCTAGTTTCATAATAATATCTTTGAGAAGTGTAATTTGGATATGGCGCATGTCGAAATAGCGTTGATAAAATGTATTATTTCTTAAAAGATTATTCTCTGATTTTTCAGTGGCAATTTTACTGCTAACATCAATGAGTTCCAGCAGTTTGTCACATTGAGCAACAAGATCTTGGAGATCTTGCTTTTGATTTAAACAAATCACGAGATGGGCTGAAATATTCTTGAATTCCTTTTCTAAAATATTGAGATTGTTTTCTAATAATCTTTCATTACTTGGCATATATATATTTGCTAAAAGTGCTAAACCCACCCCAATAAACATTAATGAAAATTCATTTCCTACCAGAGGAAAAGTTATCTCTTGGGCTAAAAGATAGTGGGAGAAGAGCACGGAATTTACGACAATACCTTCGCTAGTATTTGTGGCTACAGAGATGGGAATAAACAATAATAAGAAGATTCCAAAAGATAAAGGTGTAAAATTAAATAAATTTAAAACGATGAAGGCTAATAAAGTAGCGATGATGAGCCCTAGTACCCGCATAAATCCTAAGCGTAAGGTGCTTTTCTGCGTATTTGTAATAGAGAGAATAGCAATGATACCTGCGCTGGTCGCAGATTCTAAGTGGAAAAATTGTGCAATAATAATTGCTAAAGTTGCGCAAATTGCTGTTTTGATTGTTCTTTGGCCTATTTTGATATGGCTGTAATTCACATTTTGTCTCCTTGTGATAATGTATAAGCAATGGAAGAATTTTATTCAAAGACATAATTAAGTATTGAAAGTATTCTTGACTAGAGTTATTATACCAAAAAAAGTTTGGGAGCAGATGGAACGCCTCCTAAATTTTAATTAAGAACTGTTTATCATCTATTCTAGAGTAAATGATACGAGTTCAGTGAAAAACTGTGTATAATAGAAGATAAGAGAATAAAGGAGAAAAAACAGATGAAAAAGTATATTATTGTAGGGATGTTTTCGTTCTTACTTGGAGCAATAGTAGCCTTAGGTATATCTAATATTACTCAATCACCTGCTACACCTATGGCAAAGGAAAGTTCTAGTTCCTCAACGACAAAGAGTGAAAAAAGCACTTCAAGTAGTTCCTCTGAAATAAAAGTAACACCTTCTACATCAAGCAGTAGTGAACAGTCTATCTCTTCTCTTTATCACCTTGTTCCACCACAAAGTAGCTATAAAAATTTGATTGTAGCTAAGACAGCAGAAGCAGAAGCTTATATTCAAGCCAATGGTTACAACTTCGTCAGCAAAACGAATAATGATTTGAATGAAAAATCGCTCATTAGCGAAGCTTCCACAGAACTGCCTAATCCTGTGGATACTTCAGGTAGGGAAAGCTATCTTTACTTTTGGGCGACTGATGCACAGGCTACTGAGTTAGGAGCAATACGGGTGAATGGAAAAGTTGTTTTCTTTAAGGCAACAGATGCTTATTTAACTAGTTTGAAATAAAAAGACAGGAATTTATCCTGTCTTTTTTTTGTAGGTGGTTATAGTAGATATTGCTTTTCAATATGTGGCTGTGGGGAGCAAAATTGCTAAATATAAACTTTAAATGAATATTCTATTTTAAAAACATCTAAAACAAATGACTATTATTGATTCAGAAATAAGGCGTAAGTGCAAAAAACTATCTAATATGTAAAAATTTGAAGGAGAAAAAGGATAAAAAAAGGATGTTACCATCAAGCGATGTATAGCGGTTTTTGCTTGCACTTTTAACAAATATTAGAAAAAATAAAATCTCAAAAGAATGAAAAATGTTTATAAACTGCATAAGATCAAGCTTTGTAAGTCTATCAATATAATTCGGATTTTATTGAAACTCATAAAGCGGTACCGGCGTATGAACCCTTAAAAATCACCTCTTTAGTTTATATCAAATAGAATTAGGAGTCAATATTTATAAATTATCACTTTTTATTATTTTCGGTAAAAACAGTCATTAACTGCTTTCCAAACATTTAATTGTCAGAAAAATCCGAATTATATTGACAAAACCATAAAAGAATCTTTAAGAATTGTCACAAGAAATAAAAAGGAGATACTAGATTGAAAAAAAATGGTAAATATTACGTTGCAGGAGTTTTGCTTATCCCGGGTATACTAGGAGTTGTTGCATATAGTTCCACATACAAAATGGAAGAAAAAAAACAAGGTGTCAAACAATCACAAGTTTTAAGTGCTCCGATGACTTCAGTATCAGCGGAAAATATCACAACTTTACAAGCAACTTCAACAACAGATAGTTACTCTGGTATTACACCAGCAATCGGTCTTACAACATTTAAAGATACGTATCAAGAATTAGAAGCTGATACGGAAACTCTACATATACATACAAAATCTCATGGTAATGGTACAGCGGCCTTACAAGCCTATCGTCAAGAAATTTCTATCGATTCAGATATTGCTGATGAATTCTTTAATACAAAGGATTTTCAAAACTACATCAGCGGAACAGTGAAAAGATCAAAAGATAGTGTTATTGGTGGAACAAAAACTTTTGATATCCAAAAAGACCTTTGGAATAAAAGTTCAATACTTAATTCTGAAACAATGAATTATGACAGTAAACATAAAGTTATTTACTATAAAACAGCTCAATATACAGTCCAAATTGCTTCGGGTATTGATATTGAAGTAGATATGAAAATTGATTTAGGTAAATGGGCTAAAGACACAGGACGTTTAGTTGAACGTAAATCTAACTACAATATCTCGACCAAAACAGATGCTAACTCAATGGCAATAGGATTTACAAATAAAATTGTCGGTAGTGTCTCAAGCGATGACATTTTAGATTCTTGGATTGAAAATCCCGTAGAGGATACAACACTCTATTATCTGACTGAAAAGAATTCATACTTTTATGGTAATGGACTTCAAGACGAGGTCAATGAGCACCCTACAGATTATGACATTGAACTGATGGTAAATGGTACTCCTTTCAAATATATCCAGATGGCTTCGGAAGACGGAGGTACAAACTCTCGTGGTGAAACTATTAAAAAAGGGGACTGGGATTTTGATTTTGGTAGTTATCTCAATCCAGGAGATGTTGTGACTGCCCGAGTTCGTGGTAAAGAAAAGTATGACAATATTAATGGTATAAAACCTACAAAATATTCAGCAACGACATACGCAAGTGATGCAACTAATATTGTTTCATGGGAAGATTGGAAAGTAGCTGAACCATCGGTACCAACTCTTTATGAAGATGATTTGATTATTCCTTTCCATGCTCCTACTCAGAATCAACAACTTAACCGTTCTTATAAACTGATTGTTACAGTAAATGATCAAGAAGTTTATAATAAAACTGTTAAAGATGAAACGGATATAAATGTCCCTTATCTTAAAGGGCTATCAGAAGGTGATGTGGTTAAAGCAAAAATAGTTGGATCACAGCCAGGTGAACCTGATAAAGAAAGTTCAGAAATTACAACAGTTGTTACCACTCAAGACAATGAAGGCTACGACAAGTGGGAGGTGCAATCAGCAATCATTAACGGACCGTTGTATGAAGGCGCAACAGTTATCAGCGGTTATGTTCCGATTCAAAACCGTGCAGCTGGACGTACTTATGACCTTAAAGTATATATTGGTGATGAACTTGTAATTGATGATAAAGATATCGATGTATCCTTGAAAGCATATAACTACAGTTATTCTCTCACAGATTTGAAAGACCTTAAAGAAGGGACACTTAACTACGGGGATAAGATTAAAGCTGTGGTTACAGGACACCAACCTAGTGGCGAAAACAATGTTGTTTACGAAGACAAGAGTGTTGAGTCTGAATTGACTGTGAGTGACAATACAGGTTATGCTTCTTGGAAAGTAAACAAACCTCATCTTGATAGTATGATAGATACTGACAAGATAATTACAGGTAACATTGGTGAGCAGAATGCTGAAGCTGGACGCACATATAAAGTAGCTGTTTCAACTAATGGCGAAGAGCCTAAGTATGTTACCCCTAAAGAGGACGGTACATTTAAACTTGAAGGTGTTACTCTACAGGAAGGTGAAGAAATTTCCGCTACAGTAATTGGTTCTCAAGATAATCGTGAAGATAAAGAGAGCGAAGTAACAGTGGAAACAGTTAAAGATTCTTCTAATTATGAAGGATGGGAACTTACAAAACCTACAGTAAATAAACTTAAAGATACAGATACAACGATCACTGGGAATATTGGTAATCAAAACAAAGAATTTGGTCGCACGTATGATGTAGAAGTCTTTGTAAATGGAAATTCTAAAGGTAAAGCAGAAGTGTTATCTGATGGTAGTTTTAAAGCCGATAAAATTGTCCTCGCTGAAGGTGATAAAGTTACCGCTGAGTTAGTTGGACATCAACCAGGTAAAAAAGATAAGACAGCAACCTCAGAGGAAGTTATTGTTAGCGATGCTTCAAATTATGCAGATTGGAAAGTGAATAAACCAACGGTTAATGCATTGGAAGATGGCAAAGCAGCGATTACAGGTAACATTGGTGATCAAAATAAAGAATTCGGTCGTACATATGATGTAGAGGTCTTTGTAAATGGAGAATCACAAGGGGCTGCAAATGTTGCTACAGATGGGACTTTCTCAACAAAAGAAGTTTCCTTAAAGGAAGGTGATAAAGTTACAGCTACAGTAACGGGTCATCAAGTTGGCAAAGAAGATAAAGCAGCAACCTCAGAGGAGGTAATTGTTAGCGATTCATCTCACTATGATGAATGGGTTGTAGCACCGGCCACATTAGATGAAGTATTTGCGCATGCAGATGGTATTACAGGGGTACTTCCAAAAGAAGATGATTCCTACGATAGAAACTACGAAATCATTGTTAAAGTTGACGGTGAAAATGTGGGGCGTGAAAAAGTAGGTGCTAACCAAGGTGGCTATACTATTACATTACCAGAAACAGTAGATCTTAAAGAAGGGCAAACTGTATCTGTACAAGTTGTAGGACATCAAGAAGGTAAAGAAGACAAATTCAGTTCAGAAACTTCCGTGAAGGTTCAAGAACAAGTCTTTACAACTGCTTCTAATTTCAAAAATGGTTATTGGCAAAATTACGGACTAGTGTATGAAGGACAAGTTGATAACCAAGGATGGGATATGTCAGATGGTTCTCGTGTAACCAAAACAGCTCAACTTGTAAATCATACAACTGGTGAAGTTGTTACAGAAGGTATCAAAGCAGACAGTACAAATTGGTATGACTCATCCCGTTTTAATGGCTATCAAATCATTATTAGTAATGATGTTCTAAGTAAATTGGATGCTGGTGAGTATACAATTCAATTAAAAGTTGTAATTGATGGGGATATTAAAGAAACTATTGATTTAGCTTTAGATCAAGTGGTTTCATTTATGGGGCCTATGCATGACAACTATGCTGATCTTGAGGAAGTTGTCATCGAACGCAACACTGTAACACCAAAAGTTCTTGATAACAAACCCGGTTTCGTTATTACTAAGGACACAGAAGCATCAGTTCAGGTATTTAATAAATACTGGAATTCATCTGATCAGTTAGTCTTCGAAGGCTATGTGAATACTTCAGCAAACTTAACAGATGTAACCAAATCCCTGATTATTAAAGATGCTTCAGGAGAAATAGTCGAAACTGGAAATATTCAAAACTTTGCAAGTTCGTGGGGAATACCAGTAGATGTAGATGAATCACAATCTTTCCAAGCTATCGTGCCAAATGAGTATTCTAATCAAGCAAAATACACCTATGAATTAGTTTACACTGATACTGACGGAAAAACACTATTGACAGAAGTTCTTAAATAAAACTTTGTTAATTATAAGTGTATCATTTTCAAGAATGATACACTTTTTTATGGGAGCAAGGAGAAAAAATGTTTACCCTACCTAATTATTTATTTTTACCTTTGAAATGGATAAGTATGATTTTAGTGATTATCGTATTTGCTAATCTAGTCTACTTTACCTCTCTTTCAATATTTGGCTTAAGAAAACCCAAAAGGGATTATAGGATTGTAGCCGATAAAAAGAAATTTGTATTTGTCGTACCTGCTCATAATGAAGAGGCTGTTATTGCTAAAACAGTTGAAAGTTTGATTGCTCAAAATTATGACAATGCTCTTTATGATATTGTAGTCATTGCGGATAATTGTACAGACAAAACCGTAGATATTTTAAATCTTTTTGAACAGGTTACACTATTTGAAAATATTTCACAACCTGATGAGCCACGTGGGAAACCCCATGCCATCGCAAAATATGTAGCTTCAAATCATTGGAAAAATTATGACTATATTGCCTTTATCGATGCAGATAATATCGTTGATTCTAACTATTTAAAGGAAATGAATTCACAACTAATTGCTCATCCAGAATTCACAGCTATTCAAGGATATCTAGGGATGAAAAATGTTGCGTCATCAATAACTGCTTCTGGCTATGCGGCAGTATACTTCATCACTAACCGTGCAGTGCAATATGCTAACTACCGTTTGGGGTGGAATGCTGCGATTGGCGGAACAGGGTTTGTTCTTGATACAGAATATTTAGCGGAAAGAGGTTGGAATCCACGGAGTTATACTGAAGATTTTGAGTTACAAGTAGAACTTTCTATGGCCGGTAAAAAAAGTGGCTGGAATCACTTTGCGATAGTTCATGATGAAAAACCAAATTCATTTATTGCAAGTCATAACCAACGCACACGTTGGGCTCAAGGACATTGGTTTGTAGCATTTTCTACAACTTTTAAGCAAATTAAAACCATGTTCAAATCTCGATCTTTTGGTGAATTTCTTAGTAAGTTAGAGACTTTGTTCTACTCTTACTCAATGGTACGTCCCATAGCCTTCTTGTTGATTTTGACTTTTTCAGCGGTGGACAGTAGACTTTTTGCTTATTTCCCTGATCTTTTCTCTCTGCTTCGATTTTGGGTAGTTATCGAAATCTTAAATTTCCTGATTTTACCTACCATATATTTTGTTCAAGAAGCGGAACCTTACTTTGAAAAGAAAGATGGCATCATCGCGCGGATATTTTTCTATTTTCGCTTGATTATTGCATTCATATGGAACTCATTAACATATATGCTTGCACAAATCGTGGGATTCTTTACATGGTTTAAACCGCAAAACAACTGGAAAAAAACAGCACATAGTGCAACATTTGAGAAATAAAAAGGAGAAAAAATGAGAAAACAAAATAATCAAAAACTAAGTTTAAATGTAGCTTTTACGAGCTTTTTAGTTGCAATGCTCGTCTTCTTTTTCTTAAGCATTTAATGAAAGAGATGTAAGAATATGGTCTGAAACAGCTTAATTTGCTCTCAAGCTAAACAAGAGTAAGTAGGCTGTTTCTTATTTAAATACAAAGGAATTACACTAAATGAAAAAAATAAAAGTTATGATTGCTTTTGGAACACGACCAGAAGCGATAAAGATGTTACCTATTGTCAAAAAAATGAAATATAACTCAATATTTACTCCCGTAACAGTGGTCACAGCACAACATAGAGAAATGTTGGATCAAGTGCTAGGATATTTTGAAGTGCGTCCTGATTATGATTTAAATATCATGCGTAAAGAACAAACTCTATCTCAAATTACCTCACGAATACTAGAGGAGATGGAAAGTGTATTAACTTTTGAAAAGCCTGATATAGTATTAGTACATGGAGATACAACAACGACAGCCGCTGTCAGTTTGGCAGCCTTTTATCAGCAAATTCCAATTGGACATGTTGAAGCAGGATTGAGGACGTGGGATAAATACAGTCCATTCCCAGAGGAAATGAATCGACAGTTGACAGATGTCCTTTCTGATTTATATTTTGTGCCTACTAAAAAAAGTAAAGACAATCTACTTTTGGAAAACCATCCTGTAGATAAAATCTTTATTACAGGAAATACAGTAATTGATGCATTACAATATACCTTAAAGTCAAATTATTATCATCCGCTTCTTGAGAAACTCGGAAAGTCGGACAAAAAAATAATACTATTAACTATGCATCGTCGAGAAAATCAAGGGCAACCTATGTTGAGTGTATTTAAAGCTGTAAAAAATATCGCTAAGGACTATCAGGATGAAGTAGAAGTTATTTTTCCAGTTCATCTTAATCCTATTGTGCGTAATGCTGCTAAAGAAGCATTTTGTGATGTTGAGAATGTACATCTCATTGACCCACTAGAAGTATATGATTTTCATAATATAGCATCACGTAGTTATCTTATTTTGACAGATTCTGGTGGAATACAAGAAGAAGCTCCCTCTTTAGGAGTACCTGTCTTGGTTCTCCGAAATGAAACAGAACGACCAGAAGGAGTAGAAGCCGGGACTTTAAGACTTGTGGGGACGGAAACGGAACATGTTGAAGAGCATATAAAAAAACTTTTAGATAGTCCAGTAGAATATATGAAAATGTCGAAAGCACAAAATCCATATGGTGATGGACTATCATCGGAACGGATAATGGATATCTTAGAGGAAGAATTTTTAAAATGAAGGAAAGCTTAAAGAGACTACTTTAAATCCATAGGATCTTCCTTAAGCCAATTAAAATAAAAAGACAGGAATTTATCCTGTCTTTTTTAGGAATAGAATTGACTCATAAAGCCATCCATACAGGCTCTAAGCAGTTACCATCTGGATCTTGGACTTCAAGACCATACATGACGTCCTCAGGGATATCATTTTCTAAATGAAGGGATTGTCCGCCATTTTGACTGGCAAGTTTGCCGAATGCTTTGACAGCATCCGCACTTGGAAGAGTAAAGGCAGCAAGGGCACCACTCACTTTGTGTGCATCAGCGATTGTTTTATTACCAATGAATGTTTGGTAGCGCTCATGCGAAAGTAACATGATATAGAAATTTTCATCCCAGACCATACAGCTTACCAAGTCGTCTGAAAAATCAGGATTCTTTTTGAACCCAAGCTTTTCATAAAAGTCTGTGGAAACCTGAATATCTGAGACCGGAAAGTTGACGAAAACCTTTGTTGACATATGAAATCCTCCTTAAAATAAGTTTTATGTCAGAATATTCTTAACTTTAAGCTAATTGTAGCATAAAACATATTTTTCTGAGCTTGATTGGCTTAGAAAATGCTTTCAAAAAAGTAAGGTAAAAATCATAAGGGAAAACAGCGTTTGAGACGTTTATTTAAGAGATTTTCTGTTAAAATATAACTATGATTAAAAACTATGAATTGTCAGCTGAACATCGGCTAGTCTCTACGGCAGAGATGAGAAATTTTACATATGTACTTAATCCGACACGCGAAGAAATTGGTAGTGTTTCGGAGTACTTTCAACTGCCCTTTGACTACCTTAGCGGCATTCTCGATGATTATGAAAACGCCCGTTTTGAAACGGATGATATTGACAATAATCTGATACTTTTACAATATCCAGCCTCATCAAGTTATGGCGAGGTAGGGACATTTCCTTATTCTTTGATTTGGACAAAAAATGAAGCAGTCATTTTAGCTTTAAATCATGACATTAAGGGAGAACATATATTTGGGCGAGAATACAGCTCGACACGCTATAAGCATGAAATTATTTATCAGGTTATGTATCAAATGACGCATGACTTCCATGATTATCTAAGAGAATTCCGCCTCCGTCGTCGTCGGCTTGAGGTAGGTATCAAAAACTCAACAAAAAATGATCAAATTGTTGATATGATTGGTATTCAAGCCAGCCTTATTTATTTTGAAGATGCTTTAAATAATAATCTCGAAGTATTGAAGAAATTTATTGATTATCTACGCGAAGAAGATGAAGATGGTTTTGCTGATAAGATTTATGATATTTATATTGAAACGGATCAGGCTTATACTGAAACACGTATTCAGCTTAAACTTTTACAAAATCTACGTGATTTGTTCTCAAATATTGTATCCAATAACTTGAATATTGTCATGAAAATCATGACTTCAGCAACCTTTGTTTTGGGTATTCCAGGTGTTGTTGTCGGTTTTTATGGAATGAATGTCCCCATACCTGGCCAGGAAATCAGTTGGGTCATGTGGGCCATCTTAGGGTTAACGCTTATATTTTGTGGCATTGTCGTTTGGGCTTTACGCAAAAAGGACATGCTGTGATCGTTTAACAATCACAAGTTATCATAAAGGAACAGTTATTCATGTATAGATTACGTATTTTTGCACAAAATTTAGCAATCTTCCTGTCCGTAGTGATTGATATTGGAGCAATTCTAGCTTTCTATTTGCATCGATCACCGGTCTTGAGAGAGTATTTTCCTTCCTATAGTTTCATGCCCCATTATATTTTAGGTTTTGCGTTAGGGCTTTTAGGACTTTTGGTCTCTTTCAATCTCTACCGACGAGTAAGATCAGCTTGGATTATTACGATTATCGTTCAATTCGTCATTTTGCGATTGAACTTTATTTCTACACAGAGATTTTTTAGTATTGGTTCGCTCCTTTCACTTATCATTCTGGTTATTCTGGGGTTGACTTATCGTGATTTTAGTCGGACAATGGACCGTAATTATGCCAAAAAAGCAGTTTTTCTTGGTTTTATTCCGCTTGTTTTAGCTTTCTTTAATACCATATTGAGCTTAAGTTTTTTGAAACGTGATTATTTGGGTAATCCAGATGTTTACTCCATTTTTAAGCAATCCTTGCATTTTCTTTTTACAATGGATATTCATCAAGCTCATTTCAACTCTCATGTGCATGGCTTTTACATGGTTGGACTAATTATCATCACTTGGATTTGTGTGATGCTAGCGCTATATTATATCTTAAAACCGCTGGTTTATTATCCAATATTAAGTGGGCGTGAAAAAGACAAAGCAATCGCACTTGTTGAAAAGTATGGTCAAAATCCAATGGCTTATATGACCATTGATGGTCAAAAATCTTATTTCTTCAGTGTTACGGTTGAGGGGGTACTGGCTTATACTGTCGTAAACAATGTTCTTGTTGGTTGTGGTGATATTATTTGTGATCCTAAAGATGCTGCTCGTTTTATGGGGGAGTTGGTCCACTTTTCTCGACGTAATGGATGGAAAATCTTATTTATGGACATTACAGAAACGATGCGCCCTGCCTATGAAACCTATGGTTTTTCGATGATTAAGATTGGTGAAGATGCCTGTCTACGTTTAGAAGATTTTAGCCTTAAAGGGAAGAAAACCGCAAAGGTTCGGGCAAATATCAATCACGCACGCCGCTTAGGTATTACTGTTGAAGAATACAAGCCAAATGAAAAAAGAGATTTAAAAATTGAAGGTGAACTTCAAGAAATTTCTGATGAATGGTTTGGTTCCAAAGGTCCCGAACTTGGCTTTATGCTGGGAGGCTTGGCTCTGGACCAGCCTCTTGGTCGCCGTTACTTTTACAGCCGTGATGAATCGGGAAAAATGTTGGCTTTTGTAATTTTTGTTCCTTATGCTGAAGGCGAGGAAAGAGGATATATGGCTGATGTTACGCGTCGCCGTGCGCAAGTGCCGAATGGTTCGATGGAAGTGTGTATTCTCCAAGCCTTTGAAAGTATGCGCAAGGAGGGAGTGACTTGGGGGAACCTCGGTCTCTGTCCATTGGCAAATATCCAAGATGACGAGGACAGTAGCAAAGTGACTACGCAGCTCTTCCAGTTTATTTATGAAAATATGAATGGTGTATATGGCTTCAAGGGACTTTATCAGGCTAAGAAAAAATGGAATCCCAGTGATTGGCAAGCGCGCTATATCGCTTATGCGCCTAAGCCTTTTAGTTTTAGCTATGCATATGCTATGCTGAAGGCTCAGAATCCTAAAGGAATAAACAAATTGATCCTTGAGAAACTCCGTACAAAGATTGAAAAATAAAAGCACCGCAGGTATAGCGATGCTTTTTCTTAATAAAAAAACCTCTCAAAGAGAGGATGAAATATAGCAATTATTTACGGACCACGAGAGTATCACATGGTGCATTTTTGATGATGTAATCCGCAACAGAACCAATAAAGATACGTTCAATATAGCTCAAACCAGTTGCACCAAGAACGATAAGGTCAATATTTTCTTCTTTTGGAAGGGTTTGTCCCAGCATAACTTTGGGTGAGCCGAATTCGACACGAGTAGTTACTGTTTTTACACCGGCATTTTTTGCCTCAGTTGCAAAGTCATTAATGAGGTTTTCAGCACCTTTATGTGTATCATCAGCTACGACTGAATCATAAGCAGAGATAGACTGAAATGCACGCAAATCAATGACGTTGGCGATGACTAATTCGGCATCGTTACGAAGAGCAGTGGCAACAGCTTTATCAAAGGCCTTTGTAGATTCTACAGAACCGTCAAGACCAACGAGGATTTTTTTGTAATTATCGAGCATAGTGGGACTCCTTTTCTTTTTTTTACTATACTCTAATTTTACTCTAATTTGAATCATTTGTAAAAGAAAAACTATTTTGTGGCTAACATACAAAGTGGAATACACAGAACCGACTGGAAGTGACAAGGCAAATACATATACAAGTGTACTTAAGTGATTTTTACGGTCCTCTTAACGAAAAAACTTCTTTTAGATGGAGTAAATGGTGTGGAAAAGGTGCAGCATGACGAGAAGTATAACTATGTGCTGTCCTCATTGCATCTATTTTGATATAATTATAAAGATCTATTTTTAAATGGTTAAGCAAAACCATTATAAAAATAAATAGAAGTTGAAAGGTAAAAAAATGACTCGATATGCTGTGGTGGATTTAGAAGCCACCGATGCGCACAGCTCGCAGAATAAGATTATCCAAATTGGTATTGTGCTAGTCGAGGGTGGAGAAGTGGTAGACACTTATACGACAGATGTTAACCCACATGAGTCGCTTTTGCCGAGAATTGCTAATCTTACAGGCTTGTCCGATCGTCGCTTGTCAAAAGCACCAGACTTTTCGGAAGTTGCTGAAGAAGTGCGTCAAAAATTGGAAGGTACAATTTTTGTGGCTCATAATGCGCGTTTTGACTATTCTTTATTGATGAAAAGTCTTTTCCCTCTAGGCCTAGATTTGGAATTGCCGCGTGTAGATACAGTTGAACTGGCGCGAGTTATTTTTCCTACCTTTGAAAAATATGGGATGGAAGCTCTTAGTGAACGCCTGGACTTAAGGCACGATCAACCTCATGCTGCCTTATCAGATGCCTTAGCTACTGCAGAATTATTGCTTAAAATGCAAGAAAAAATTCGTGAGCTTCCCCGTGCAGTTCTGGAAGAAATCATTCGACATTCTGACAGCTTACTTTATGAGACGAAAGAGTTCTTAAAAGAACAACTGCCCCATACACCCCTCAAAGTCAATCAACTTTATGTGGTTCACAATATTGCTACGCGCATCGAAAAAGTTAAAGAACACAGGAAGCCATTTGCCAGCACTTTTGCGAAAAATATTTCTCGCTTAGGACTTAAGGTTCGGAAAAATCAAGAAAAAATAGCTGAGAAAATAAAAGATGAACTTACACAAAGCCGCCCTTCTTTCATTGAAGCGCCTACTGGTATAGGTAAGACATATGCCTATCTTTTACCTTTGCTTGCAGAAGGATGCGAGATTGTTGTTTCAACACCGACAAAAGTTCTACAAAATCAGATGATTCATGGCGTAGCCCCCATTCTTAAAGAAAAATTTGGTGTGAATTTCTCTAAGCTCTTAGGGACGAAAAATTATATTTCTTTGGAAAAATTTTCGCGGCTTTTAATGGCAAATACTGAAGGAAAGAATTTCGAAATTTTCAAGATGAAAATTTTAGTTTGGCTGACGGAGACACTTACAGGGGAATTAGACGAACTTTCCAAGGTCATGACCAATGAGGATTATTTTGCTCAGATTGCGCATGATGGCTATGTTAACAATAAGCAATTACATTATGAACAGGACTTCTGGCTGAAAGCACAGCGCAAAGCTGAAATATCGCAAGTCAAAGTCGTCAATCATGCTTATCTGATTGAACGCCTTGCAGACTATCCGGAAACATTCTTGCAGGAGCGTGTTTTGATTGTGGATGAAGCTCAGCAACTCTTCACGACATTGGAAAGAGCTCATCAGAAATCAGTTAAAATCTCGGAACAATTGGAAACCGTAGATATAGAAAATTCGCATTTAAACAAACGCCTTGTAGAAAGTTTGACCTTCCAGCTCAAAAATAAAAAGTTGGACAGTGAAAAAATAGCACTTGATGCGAGAGAGCTTGGTTTAAAAGAACTGGCTGAAATTTTTGAATATCCTGAGCAGAACTTTATTTGGCGCGATGGAGATATTGTTCATGCTTCAAGTACAGATTTTTATAACTTTGAAAAGCTTGTCCCTTCAGAAACTAAAATATATATGTTGGGAGCGACCTTATCTCTGACGGAAGACAAACCTATCTTCCCAGAACTTTTGGGCTTTAAGGACTATCGTTTCTTCAAATTTGACAGTCATCCTGCCGATAATCAAGAAATATTTATTGTGTCTGATGGGCCGCATATCAAAAATACGGGCGTTATGGCTTATGCGCATTATGTTGCGGATAAAATTTCCGAAGTTGCTGAGCTGGGTTCTCAAGTTGTAGTTCTTTTTACGGCAAAAGTTTCCTTAACTTTTGTAGCAGAACAACTGTCCGCTGAAGGTTGGGATGTATTGGCTCAAGATATTAATGGGACCGCTGCGCAAATCAAGAAAAAATTTGATAAAGGGGAAGGACAAATTCTTCTGGGCCTCTCTTCCTTCTGGGAGGGAGTGGATTTTGAGAAGCAAGATCATCTTGTATTGATGATTCCCCGTCTGCCCTTTGCAACGCCAGATGATGTTTTAACGAAAAAGTATGCAAAACGCTTTAATAATCCATTCTATGATTTTAATGTTCCTATGGCTACTTTAAAGTTGCAACAAGCACTTGGACGTGTTAATCGTCGCCATAATCAGTATTCCAAAGTAGTGATACTTGACAATCGATTGGCAGGAAAATCTTATGCGAAAAGAATGCGCAAAAATCTTGCACAAACTGCGCCGCTTAAAACAATTGAAAATAGTGAATTAGTGGAAAAAATTCTTGAATTCTTGATATGAAATGATACTCGAGACAGACAAGTCAAGAAGAAGTCAAGGAAATACACCGGAATTCTTCGGTGATAAGACTACGGAAAATTATCGATTTAACTTTTTCCATCAGAAGACCTTTGTAGAGAAGCAATTTCGTTGCTTTTTTGCTATAATTAAATAGATTATCTAAAGGACAGAAAGGTAGGCTATGAGAAGAAGACGAATGACTCTGCATACTCAGATTATTATCGGTATTTTAACGGTAATTCTGGCAGGTTTTATTGCGATAAGCCTCTTTATCTGGAGAGCAATCAGCCCTTATAATACAGCAAGAAGCGCTGCAATTGCTATAGCAAAGGATAAAACTGAGCTGAAAACTCCAACAGCTTTTGACATTGCAACTACAGATAGCACAGATTATTCTTTACTTGGCAAGACCGAAAAAGGCAAAGAAATAGGTGTTCTAATTCCTGAAAAAGGAGGGAATTTAACAGTTATTGACATGGCGACAGGTGTTAAGCCCGATACGCTTCAAGCTGATAATACGACATCTATTGTTTTAGCCCTTTATAAAAATCAGCCCGTATGGCAGGTAAATAGTCGTGAAGGATTTAAGCTTTATGATTTTAAGACGGGTAAGGAGCTGTTGTAATTTATGAAAAAACTATCTGATTTTGTTTCAAACATCGAAGAGTCTGTCACTCTAGCTGCTGCAAAGCGTGCCAAAGATCTTGCAAGCCAAGGAAAAAACATTATTGATTTAACTTTAGGACAGCCAGATTTTTCCACTCCAAAAATAATTGGTGAAGCAGCCGTTACTTCCATTCATTCAGGGAAAGCAAGTTTTTACACACAAGCTTCCGGCTTACCTGAATTGAAAAACGCTGTATGCAATTATTGGGAAAAATATTATGGCTATGCTATTGAAGGTAAGGAAATTCTGGTTACCACAGGTGCTAAATTTGCGCTTTACGCCTTCTTCCAAAGTGTTTTAGATAAAGGAGACGAGGTCATCATTCCTGCCCCGTATTGGGTGAGCTATGTGGATCAAGTCAAAATGTCAGGAGGTCAACCTGTTGTCGTTTCGACTTTGCAAGAAAATGACTTTAAAATCACAGTTGAACAACTCGAGGCAGTAAAAACTGAAAAGACGAAGGTGCTTTTATTAAATAGTCCATCCAATCCAACAGGAATGATTTATTCAAAAGAAGAATTACTGGCCTTGGGAAATTGGGCTGTGGCTAATGATTTGTTAATTTTAGCAGACGATATTTATCACCGACTGGTTTATAATAAAAGCGAGTTTACAGCTATTTCATCCTTATCAGAGAAGATTCGTCAACACACAATTGTCATTAATGGTGTATCGAAAACCTTTGCGATGACCGGTTGGCGCATTGGACTTGCAGTTGGTGATAGCGAAATTATTGCAGCAATGACGAAGATTGCAGGTCAAACAACCTCAAACCCAAGTACAGTTGCTCAATATGCAGCCATCGAAGCCTTTAATTCTGATGAAACGGCAGTTGAAAAAATGCGTACAGCATTTGAAGCGCGTCTAAATTTGATACACCCTATGATTAATCAAATTCCTGGCTTTGAGGCGATTAAGCCTAATGGTGCTTTCTACCTCTTCCCTAAAGTGGAGAAAGCCATGGCTCTTAAAGGGTATAACAATGTTACCGATTTTGCGACAGCGATTCTTGAAGAAACTGGAGTGGCTCTGGTGACGGGTGAAGGATTTGGTTCCCCTGTACATGTAAGATTGAGTTATGCCACTGACCTTGAAAGTTTAACAGAAGCTGTACAACGTCTTGAAAATTGGATGGAAGTGGTACATGATAGATAAAAAAGAAGCAAAATCGGCTTACAAGCTCCAAGAAAAGCTTGGTGCTGTTGTAGCTTATAAAAATATTTCAAAAAACAAGTTTTATCTTGATATCGCCCCAGATTTACCTGGTTTGAAAAATCGCTTTGAATTTTCACGAAAAACAGGTATCGGAGTTCCCCTAGCCATTGACAAAGATTGGAAGGCTGATGACTTTGAACTCCTGGTGTTGGAAGAGCTTAAAAAAGATGAATTACAGACACCAAAAGCTTTTAAAGAAGATTTGAAAACTTTGAAAGAAATCTGGTTAGAGAAATTTGCAGACAAAGATTTATATTAAAAAAAATGAGAAGGAATTATTTATGAAAGACTTAGTATCAATCATCGATGTGAAAGATCACGTTGGTGAAGAAATCAAAATTGGCGCTTGGGTTGCAGACAAATCAGGAAAAGGAAAATTGCAATTTCTCCAACTCCGTGATGGTACAGCTTATTTCCAAGCTGTCGTTTTCAAACCAAACATGATTGAAAAATTTGGTGAAGAAGCAGGACTAGAAAAATTCACTGAAATCAAACACTTGGCGCAAGAAACATCAGTAATCGTAACCGGGATTGTAAAAGAAGATTCACGTTCAAAATTTGGTTACGAGCTTGATGTCACAGACCTTGAAGTCGTTGGTGGATCTGTGGATTATCCTATCACACCAAAAGAGCATGGTACAGATTTCTTGATGGATAACCGTCACTTGTGGCTACGTAGCCGCAAGCAGCATGCGATCATGCTTGTGCGTAACGAAATTATCCGTGCGACATACGAGTTTTACAATGCCAACGGTTTTGTAAAAATTGATAGTCCAATCTTGACAGGTTCAGCTCCTGAAGGAACAACAGAACTTTTTGAGACAGATTACTTTGGTCAGCCTGCTTACTTGTCACAAACAGGTCAGCTCTATGCTGAAGCGGGTGCGATGGCATTTGGCAAAGTCTTTACCTTTGGTCCAACTTTCCGTGCTGAAAAATCAAAAACGCGCCGTCATTTGACAGAATTCTGGATGATTGAGCCAGAAATGGCCTTCACAACCCATGAAGAATCTTTAGATATTCAAGAAGCTTATGTTAAACATTTGATCAAATCAGTCTTGGAAAATCAACGTTATGCTTTAGAAAGTTTGGAACGTGACATTGATTTATTGGAAAAATATGTCAATGAACCATTCAAACGTGTCACTTACGATGACGCGATTGAACTTCTTCAAAAAGAAGAAGCAAATAATGATTATGATCATATCGAGTGGGGTGATGACTTTGGTTCACCACATGAAACATTTGTTTCTAACTACTATGGCGTGCCAACTTTTATCATCAACTACCCTAAAGCAATCAAAGCTTTCTATATGAAACCACATCCAACACGTGAAGATGTTGTGATTTGTGCGGATCTTATCGCACCAGAAGGTTATGGTGAAATCATTGGTGGTTCAGAACGTGCGACAGATTATGATTACTTGGTTGAAAAAGTAAAAGAGTTTGGTCTCTCAGAAGAGGAATACAGCTGGTACCTCGACTTACGTAAATTCGGTTCTGTGCCACATTCTGGTTTTGGTCTTGGCTTGGAACGTGCGGTAACCTTTATTACAGGTAACCAACACATCCGTGAAGCTATCCCATTCCCACGTATGCTTGGGCGTATTCGTCCTTAAGTCTTAAATCAAAGTTCTCAAGTTACTTGAGGGCTTTTTTATATAAAACTAGGGATGAGACAGCCTTTTTCAGAGGAGATTTTGATATAATAAGAGGAAGAATTAAAGGAGGAGCCTTATCTATGGAACTTAAGGATTATCAAAAGGAAATAATAAAATTTGATGTTAATGGACCTTTAGCGGACATTGAACAGGTAAATTTTGCTTTTTTAGATAAGGTTCTCGGTTTGGCGGGTGAATCCGGAGAAGTTGCGGATAAGATAAAAAAAATCATCCGTGATCAGGATGGTATCATTAAAGATGAAGATAAAAACGCTTTGGGAAAAGAATTAGGCGATGTCTTATGGCATGTGGCAACGTGTGCGCGCTATCTGGGCCTTGATTTGGAGCAAGTCGCTCAAGCCAACTTAAATAAATTAGAAAGTCGTCAGCTTCGAGGTAAAATAGCGGGCAGTGGGGATGAGCGATGAGAGTACTTATTCACGCAGGTCGACCAGCAAGTTTACCAAATGAAAGCTATGATTATTATGTCGGCATTGACCGGGGAGCTTTATTTTTATTTGAAGAACATCAAAATATAGATTTAGCGGTTGGTGATTTTGACTCTGTAAGTAAGGAAGAATTCGATAAAATATCAGAAGCTGCTCATGAACTTGTTAAACTTCCGGCAGAGAAGGACCAGACGGATTTAGAAGCTGGTTTAGATCAGGTGCTTTCTCGTTTTCCAGATGCAGAGATTATGATTATTGGAGCACTTGGTGGAAGGCTTGATCATCATTTGACCAATGTATATCTTCCGCTCAATTTTTCCTCTCCTGAAAGGATATCTTTGAAGGACGATCAAAACTTTGTAAAATATCTTACTCAGGGGCAGCATATCATTCGCAAGATTGAAGGCTATCCATATTTGGGAATTGTTCAGGTCGGCACAAAAAGAAGTTTAGAGATTAAAAACGCAAAATATCCACTTAAAGCTGAGGATAACTTTGCGGACATCTATGCAAGTAATGCTTTTATCAGTGAGACGATGGAGTTAAAAATTGCTCAAGGCAAGCTTATCGTCATTTATTCAAAAGACAGTTAGAGAGACTATATGATTATTGGAATAATTGGTGCAACGTCAAATATCGCAGGGAAGGCCTATCTGCCCGTTTATGCGAAAATGCAAGCTGAACATCGTTTCATTTTGCATTCGAGAACCTGGGAAAAAGCTGAAGAGATTCGTAAAAAATATAAATTTGAATATGCAACAACGGATTTAGGCGCATTGGAGACTTGTGATATGGTTGTCATCCATGCAGCAACTGCCCAACATTTTGTACTTGCAAAACGTTATTTGAGTGCAGGAACACATGTCATGATGGATAAGCCGATTTCCGAAAACTTTGATGAGGTCCAAGAACTTCATCGTTTAGCTGTGGAAAATAATGTCCTCTTTGTTATCGGTTTTAATCGTCGGTTTGCCCCGATGACAGACAAGCTTAAAGAGGTCAATCAAAAAAACTTTATTAAGGTGAGTAAAAATTTAGCGAATAATGCTGACGAAGTACAATTTAGTTTATATGATATTTTTATCCATCCTTTGGATACGCTGATTTACTTGTTGGATGATGAGATTGAACGTTACAGTTATCAATTAGCGATGACACCGGACAAAAAACTTTCGCGTGTGATTGTCACACTGCGAACTCAATCTTGTATGGGTGTTGCCACCATGAACTTGACTTCAGGCGCTTTTTCTGAGGAATTTACGGTCGAAGCAAGCAGTGGAACTTATCGTCTATCAGAACTCACGGAGTTAGAAATCCTTACTGGACTAGACAAGCAAAAAATAGGAATTAATGGCTGGCAAAGTGCCACATATAATCGTGGTTTTGAAAGTTTGGTTTTTGGTATGGTTGAAGCAGTAGCTAATTTTGACGGCCATAATAGAGATGAACTCATGTATCAGATGAAACAAATAAATATACTAGATTCCCATGAAATCATCCATGAGATCTTGGATAAAATGTAACCACAAAGGATTGTGACGTTGAAAAAAATATTACCAGTCGTATTAATATTGATCATGCTTGTGGTGATTGTAGCATTTGCCATTTATAATGGTTTATCCTTGAGGCATGAAAATGAAGCTCGAATTGAGCTGCATCAAGATAAGCAAGCAGGTCTCACACTTGATATTTCACGCAAATATTATTCAGTAGAGACAATCAAGTCTTTTATTGAAGATATGTCTGGAATTCCGCATGCTTTTATACAGCTTCATATGAGTGATGATTTTGCCCTGGGTGTAGAATTGGAGACCGTCGGGCAGACCGCTAATCGTGCAGAAATTCGTGAAGGTATTGCTTATAATACTCATACAAATCTACCGTTCTTGACGAAGAAAGAACTAGGGGAACTGGTGGATTTTGCAATAGAACGTCGTGTCCTGTTAATACCAGAGTTGAGCTCTCCCTCCCGTATGGAAGCTGTTCTAAAACTCCTTGATAGACATAGTCCTGAAAAGCGTGAGGCTGTTCGTCTAACTGAGGATGACCCAAGAAGCACGTATATGATGGATCCTGCTAAATCAGCCAGTCTGGACTTAACCAAGGCTATGATTGGCGAGTATTTACCATTATTTGCACGACAGCCAGAAAAATATTTTCATATTGGAGGTGGGGAAGCTCAGATAATGCCCCAGTCTAGCCATCCAGACTTAGTCCATTATGTGAATCAAATCAATGAATTTTTAAAAATTCACGGTTTTATAATGAGAATGTGGAATGATAGTATTGGAAATGAAGATATAATACATCTCCACAAAGACATTCAAATTGCTTATTGGACACCGAATAGTCGTCTGAATTTTTTTAGTGAAGCTCCAGCAGCTCAGTTAGGTTTTGAGCATATTGCTCCAGCACAACAACTTTTGAACCATGGGTTTGAGTTACTCAATTATAATGCATATTACTTGTATCTCTTGCCCTCAAAGGAAACGTTAAAAGAGGAAAATTTAGATTATTCGATAGCCAGTCTTAAAAATAATTGGTCTTTAGCACATATGACTTTGAATTCGGGCATCAAGGTGGATTCAATTGATAATGTGGTAGGCTCATCTATTTCAATTTGGGGTGAACATGCTGGACGCTTTACGGATAAAGAAATACAGCAGGGTATCCAACCTTTTGTTGGAGCTTATCTAGAGAGTGCAAAAGGTCGAGTTAGACCAAAATAATGACAAAGTTGTCAAGAAAGAGGAGAAAAATGAAAGATATTTTAATTTTAACTACAAATGATGCCCCGGGCTACCGTGTCACTGAAGTTTATGGTGAAGTTTTTGGATTAACAACCAGATCACGTAATGTGTTCTCAAGTACTGGGCAACAGTTAAAAACGATTGTTGGAGGTGAAATTGCCGGTTATACAAAACTCCAGCATGAAACGCGCGAGAGTGCTATTGAACGACTTGCAGAAGAAGCACGTGATAAAGGGGCTAATGCAATCTTGGCGATGCGTTTTGATTCTTCAACATTTGGGAATGTTGACTCAGTTGCTGCTTACGGTACAGCTGTTAAACTGGAAAAATTATAAAAAGCAAACTTAAGTTTGCTTTTTATAATTAAACTGAAAAAGGGATTTTTTATCCCTTTTCTTTGGCTAGAAGTACTTTCTCAAAAGTTTCTTTGATTTTTTCTTCTGTAATTAATTTCAATTTTTGTGAACGGTTGAGTTTATGTTTAAACCACCATTCGCATTTTAAGGCGTGTTTCTTATCTGAAAATTCAACGGATGTCAAAAGTTGAAGGGGACGTCGTGCTTTAGTATACTTGGCACCTTTACCAGAGTTATGGGTTTCCAGTCGTTTCATAACATCGTCTGTGTAGCCACAATAAAGCGTATCATCAGCACAACGTAAAACATAGACAAAATAAGATTTCATGATAAGGCTATTGTACCTTAAAATGTAGTATAATTGAAGTATCTTTATCGAAAATAAGAAATTCAGTCTCAGCAAATATGGGATAGAAGTGAGAAGGGAAGAATAAATGCCCCAAGATAAAATTGTTATACATGGTGCTCGAGAGCACAATTTAAAAAATATAGATGTTACCATTCCACGTGATAAGCTGGTTGTTGTTACAGGTGTTTCAGGTTCAGGAAAATCTTCGTTGGCTTTTGAAACCTTATATGCTGAGGGACAGCGTCGTTATGTCGAATCATTATCTGCTTATGCCCGTCAATTTTTAGGCAATATGGATAAACCAGATGTGGATAGCATTGATGGATTGTCACCAGCCATTTCGATTGATCAGAAAACAACCAGTAAAAATCCACGCTCTACTGTCGGAACAGTAACGGAGATTAACGATTATCTCCGTTTGCTTTTTGCGCGTGTCGGAAAGCCTTTCTGTATAAATGGACATGGACAAATTTCAGCACAATCCGTTGAAGAAATCGTGGACCAAATCCTCGAATTGCCAGAAAGAACACGCCTACAGATTTTAGCTCCTATTGTACGTGGTAAAAAGGGACAGCATGTCAAAGTTTTCGAACGTGTGCAAAAAGAAGGCTATGTGCGTGTTCGGGTAAATGGTGAGGTTTATGATGTCACAGAAGCCCCAGAACTTGATAAGAATAAAAAGCACAATATCGAAGTCGTTATTGATCGTATCGTTGTAAAAGAAGGTATTCGGTCTCGTTTATTCGACTCTGTTGAAGCAGCCCTTCGTATTGCTGAAGGCTATGTTATTGTGGATAAGATGGATGGAGAAGAGCTCCTTTTCAGTGAATTCTATGCCTGTCCTGTCTGTGGGTTTACAGTTCCTGAGCTAGAACCGCGTCTCTTTTCATTTAATGCACCTTTTGGTTCATGCCCCGATTGTGACGGGTTAGGAATGAAAAATGAAGTCGATCCTGATTTAGTTATCCCAGATGATAGTAAAACTTTACGTGAAGGGGCGGTAGCTGCATGGAATCCGATATCTTCGAATTACTATCCAACCATGCTGGAGTGTGCCAGCCGTGATTTTGGTATCAATATGGATATCCCGTGGGCTGATTTGCCAGAAGCGCATAAGGATATTATTCTAAATGGCTCTGGTAAGCGTAAATTTCATTTTTATTATGTGGGTGATTTCGGAAATGTCTCTAATAAAGACATGGTTTTCCCTGGTGTTATCAATAATATCAACCGTCGTTTTCGTGAAACTTCAAGTGATTATACCCGTGAGTACCTCCGTGGGTATATGACGGAATTGACTTGTACGACTTGTCATGGCTATCGTTTGAATGATCAAGCCCTTTCCGTTAAGGTTGATGGAAAACATATCGGAGAACTTTCTAATTTAGCGATTGGTGATGAGTTAGCCTTTTTAACAAGTCTTACTTTATCTGCAAACGATGAAATGATTGCCCAGCCGATTGTAAAGGAAATCAAAGATCGCTTATCTTTCTTAAAAAATGTGGGTCTGGACTATTTGACGCTTTCACGAGCTTCAGGAACCTTATCGGGCGGCGAATCACAACGTATTCGTTTAGCAACTCAGATTGGTTCTAACCTTTCCGGAGTTCTTTATATCCTTGATGAACCATCCATTGGTTTGCATCAAAGAGATAATGATCGCTTGATTGAATCTTTACAAAAGATGAGAGACTTAGGTAACACACTTATCGTAGTTGAGCATGATGAAGATACAATGAAGGCAGCAGATTGGTTAATCGATGTTGGACCAGGGGCTGGAGATTTAGGTGGAGAAATTATTGCTGCTGGCACTCCAAAACAAGTAGCGAAAAATAAAAAATCCTTGACAGGACAATATTTATCAGGAAAACGTTCCATTCCTGTACCTGAGAAGCGTCGCAAGATAGATAAAAAGCGTATGGTTAAGGTTATCGGTGCCTCAGAAAATAACTTACAAAATATTGACGCCCAATTCCCCCTTGGTATTATGACAGCTGTAACTGGTGTATCAGGATCTGGTAAGTCAACTTTGGTGAATTCGATTTTGAAGAAAACCTTAGCACAAAAGCTCAATCATAATTCAGAAAAACCAGGGAAGCATAAAAAAGTTACTGGTTATGAAGAAATTGAACGTTTGATTGATATTGACCAATCGCCGATTGGGCGTACACCACGTTCAAATCCAGCAACCTATACATCTGTTTTTGATGATATCCGAGGACTTTTTGCGGAAACCAATGAAGCCAAAATTCGTGGTTACAAGAAAGGACGTTTTTCATTTAACGTGAAAGGCGGACGTTGTGAAGCATGTTCCGGTGACGGTATCATCAAGATTGAAATGCACTTTCTTCCAGATGTGTATGTCCCATGTGAAATCTGTCATGGCAAACGCTATAACTCAGAGACCTTGGAAGTCCATTATAAAGGGAAAAATATTTCAGAAATTCTTGATATGCGTGTGTCGGATGCTTTGGAATTCTTCCGTCATATTCCAAAAATTGAGAGAAAATTGCAAACCATCGTTGATGTCGGCTTAGGCTATGTTACTTTGGGACAACCAGCTACAACCTTGTCTGGTGGAGAAGCACAACGGATGAAGCTTGCTTCCGAATTGCAAAAACGTAGTACAGGTAAGAGCTTTTATATCTTGGACGAACCTACAACTGGATTGCATAGTGAAGATATCGCCACATTAATTAAAGTTTTGGATCGCCTTGTGGATCAAGGCAATACCATCGTTGTGATTGAGCATAATCTGGATGTGATTAAGACCGCTGATTACATTATAGATCTTGGACCGGAAGGGGGCGCCGGTGGTGGAACAATCTTAGCTACAGGTACACCAGAAGAAGTGGCTGAGGTTGAGCAATCTTACACTGGGCAATATTTAAAACAAAAATTATAATTGTTTGATTAAAAAAAAGAGTGAAGACTAATCTTTGCTCTTTTTTGTTTGGGTAAAGTACATTTTGAGGAAAGCGCTTTACTATAAATGTTAAAAATACTATAATGTATGCATGTTGCTTTTAACAAGAAGCAAGAATTAGAGGAGAAACAAATCATGGATGAAAAGTATTATAAGCTGCTGAAAGAACAGTTTGTATCCAAAGAAGCAGTCTTAACCGAAATCATAAATCTCAGTGCAATTTGTGAACTTCCTAAAGGTACAGAGCATTTTGTGAGTGACATACATGGAGAATATGATGCCTTTAATCACGTCTTGCGTAACGGCTCAGGATCAATTAAAGAAAAACTTCGCGAATGTTTTTCTGACTTAGATCCAACGGAGATAGCAGAACTTGCGACTTTGATTTATTATCCAGAAGAAAAGCTGGCTTCCAAAGAGAGTCAGCTTTCGCAAGATGCATTTGCTTATTACTGCCGAGAAAATTTGATTTGTTTATTGAAACTCGCGCGTTTTGCAGGTAAAAAGTATACACGGTCAAAAGTGCGTAAAGCTTTTCCAGAAAAATTCCGCTATATTCTTGAGGAATTAAAACATGAAGTTGAGTCAAGTTCAGAAAAACGTGCTTATTTTGATTCTATCATCGAAAAACTTCAGCATCTTGGTGAACTTCCAAACTTAATCATTGCCCTTGCGGATAGTGTGAGACGCTTAACCGTTGACCATTTACATGTGGTAGGCGATATTTATGATCGTGGCCCTTATCCTGACAAAATTATCGATCGGCTGATAAGAATGCCTTCAGTAGATATCCAATGGGGGAATCATGATATTGTTTGGATGGCGACATTGGCTGGCTCACCACTTGCGATGATGAACGTTATTCGTATCAGCTCTCGTTACGGCAATTTAGATATTCTAGAAGATTCATATGGGGTTAATCTACGCCCGCTTATTGAATATGCGGAGCGGTATTATGAGCCAAGTCCAGCCTTTGCTCCTCGTTTGACGGAGGGAGAATATCTGTCACAGGAGGAGTGTGACTTGTTGAATAAACTCCAACAAGCGACAGCAATCTTACAGTTCAAATTAGAAAGTCAATTGATTGCACGACGACCGGATTTTCATCTGGAAGAGCGTGATGTTTTGCAGTTTATTGATTATGATAAAAAAATTATCACGCTTAAAGGCAAACAGTACGATTTACAGGATTTTCAAGCACCCACCATTGATCCAGCTCAACCAGAGCAGCTAACAACTGAAGAAGGGATGTTACTCAAAAAACTGCTGAAAAATTTTCAGGCATCCCCAAAACTAAAAAAACATATTGATTTTCTTTTAGAAAAAGGTTCAATGTATCTTTCTTACAATGGTAATTTATTGATTCATGGATGCTTACCGCTTCATGAAAATGGTGACTTCAAGTGCTTTAGGCTTGAAGGAGAGGCTTATTCTGGTCGTGAATTGTTAGATCTTTTTGAAAATCATGTAAGAAAGAGTTTGGCACATCCTGACTTAGAAGAAGACATATCCACAGATCTACTCTGGTACCTTTGGGTGGGTGAATCTTCTTCACTTTTTGGAAAAGAGGCGATGACCACTTTTGAGCGCTATTACATTTTAGACAAAGCAACTCATGTGGAAAAGAAAAATCCTTATTATCGTCTAAGAGAAGAACCTGAGACAATTAGTCGCATTTTGAAAAATTTTGGGATGGATGAAAAAGGACATATTATCAATGGACATACGCCTGTCAAAGAAAAGAAAGGTGAAGAACCAATCAAAGCAGGTGGAAAATTAATTGTGATTGACGGTGGTTTTTCAAAACCTTACCAAAAAGAAACGGGCATTGCGGGATACACTTTGCTTTATAATAGCTATGGGATGCAATTAGCAGCTCATGAGCCTTTTAAAACTATAAAAGCAGCTGTTGAAGATGGCAGTGATATTGTTAGTGTTAAGCGTTTAGTAGATAGAGTTGAAGAAAGAACCTGTGTTAAAGATACTAATATTGGTCAAGAACTTTTGAAGACTATTGATGATTTAGAATACCTTTTTGAAAACTATGAAAAATATTGATCGGTAAGGCTGAAAGGTACAAGTTTGAAAGATAAAGGAGTGACAAGTGAAAACATTAAGTGAAGCAGAGTCGTATTGTTGGAATCATATTCAAGATAATTTAAATCGGATTCCTAATCTGTCTATCTCGATATTAGCTGCAGAATCACATGTCAGTGTTTCCACAGTTAATAGAACTCTGAAAAAAATGGGCTATGATGGTTATTCCGACTTTAAACAAACCATTCGCAATACCAAAAATGAGCGACGTAAAAATGGCTTTTCAAAAGAAGTTAATCAGGCAATCCGTAAAAATGAAATAGAAATCACACGAACCATTAATCAACTTTCAGCAGATGATATTGAAGCTGCTATTAAGTTGATTGATCATCATAGCAAAATTATGATTTTTTGTGCAGGCCTAAGTGCTAATGTTGCGCGGGAAATGATGGATAAGCTGCAACTTTTTGGAAAGCTTTGTGTTATTCACGACGATTTTGACTATATGCAGTATTTTGCGAGTAAGGCGAATCGAGACTATTTGATCGTTGCTTTCTCTTTGAGTGGGGAAACTCCTGAGATTGTACAAGCCCTTCATAAAGCAAAAAATAGAGGAGCAAAAATTATTGCGCTTGTGGGAGCAATGCCGAGCGCAATTGGAAGTCAGGCTGATGTTTACATTCATGCTTATAAATCCAATCAAAAAACAATTAATTTTGGCTTAGATGTGGGAAGTCGCCTGTGTTTACAAGTTGTGAATCGTATTTTGTTGGATGCTTTTGCCCTTTACAAAAATTTAGCACCGATTCGTGAAGATTAGATAAGACAAGCAGAGAAGATAAAATCTCTGCTTTTTTTGGGAAAATTTTCCACTTACATAAGGGACTTTTTGGAAAATTTTCCCCCTAATTCTGATTTATACTAAAAAAAAAGATAAATGGAGGCAAGCTATGGCATACTACATCAAAGCAGATAAATTTTTCTATCCTTATCACACGCTCAGTGGTGGATATTTAGAAATTAAAGAGGGGAGATTTGGTAGGCATAAAGAAGAAGTTCCTGAAGATGCGGAGGTTAAAGATTATACAGGGTACTGGATTGCTCCAGGATTGGTAGACACACATATCCATGGGTTTGGTGGCGCAGATGTGATGGATGGGCAGACAGAGCTGCTTGATAAGATGTGCCAGGGTTTACTTAGAGGAGGTGTAACTTCTTGGATAGCTACACCCTTAACAGGGGAACATGAGCGTCTCAGAGAAGTCTGCGAAGTAGTTGGAGATTATAAGCCAACAGTTGCAGGGGCCAAAATACAAGGTGTTTTCTTTGAAGGCCCATACTTTACTACTCAACATAAAGGGGCTCAAAATCCCGCTTATATGACAGATCCAAATGTGCAAGAATTTGAAAATTGGAACCAAGCAGCTCATGGTATGATCCGAAAAATAGCTGTTGCACCTGAAAGAGAAGGAAGTATCGAATTTATCCAAGCTTTAGCAAATCGAGGGATCACGGTTGCTTTGGGGCACTCTAACGCTACTTTAGCCCAAGCGACAGCAGCAGTAGAAGCGGGAGCTACTGTCTTTGTCCATACATTTAATGGCATGAGTCCCTTTAACCATCGGGAACCCGGAATGGTTGGTGCAGCACTGAGCCTTCCGAATACATATGCCGAGCTTATCTGTGACGGACATCATGTTCATCCGACAGCGGCTAAAATATTAATACAAAGTAAGGGTGCTGCGCACACGGTATTGATCACGGATGCGATGCGCGCTGCCGGCATGCCTGATGGAGATTATATGTTGGGCGAATTTCCTGTCCGTGTCGAAGGAGGCGCTGCCCACCTTAAAGAAGGCAACAGCCTAGCCGGTTCAATCCTTATGTTAAAAGATGCGATTAAAAATGTAGTGGATTGGGGTATTGCAACCCCAGAGGAAGCGGTTATGATGGCAAGCTTGACTGCTGCTAAGTCAATTAATATTGATGATCGCTGTGGCCAAATTAAAGAAGGGTATGATGCTGATTTTATTGTATTAAAGCCCGATATGGAGCTTAAAGAAGTATATCTCAATGGTGAATACGTCATCTCGTCGTGAAAATCGTAGTAGAAGATAATCTTTTAGAAAATGTAAACGTTTGAGTTTGAAAAAATTACCAAAATCTTGAGTTATATTTGGAAAAATTTCCTATGACTTATGTTTTATAATGGAATAAATTTAAAGGAAGAGAAAATTGATGAAAATATGAAAAGTTATATTTTAAAAAAGAACGGAAGCCAATTTGTATTACAAGATAAGCCTTTTCAATTTATATCAGGAGCTATTCATTATTTTAGGATACCACGAGAAAGTTGGTATCATAGTCTCTACAATTTAAAGGCAATGGGTGCTAATACTGTAGAAACTTATATCCCTTGGAATTTACATGAAAAAATAGAAGGTAGTTTTAATTTTGAAAATAATTTAAATATACAAGAGTTTGTTAAAACTGCTGAAAAATTAGGATTGTATGTTATTTTACGCCCATCACCTTATATTTGTGCAGAATGGGAATTTGGTGGATTTCCAGGATGGCTTTTGAAAGATCGATATATGAATATACGTAGCTCCGATTCACGTTTTATTGACAAAATCCAATCTTACATGGTGCGACTCTTCCAAGAAATTGTTCCTTTACAATCCACAAAAGGTGGGCCAGTTCTGATGATGCAGCTAGAGAATGAGTACGGCTCATTTGGGCAAGATAAAAAATATTTGTCTATCCTTCATGATATGATGATTAAGTTGGGCTGTGATGTTCCGATTTTTACAGCAGATGGTGAGTGGATGGCGACACAGCGTGCTGGAAGTTTAACGGGAAAGAATATTCTCCCAACTGGAAATTTTGGTTCAAAGCCTTCGGAAAAATTTAAGGAGATGACTGATTTTCACGGCAATAGTTTCCCCCTCTTTTGTATGGAATTTTGGGATGGATGGTTCAACCGCTATGGTGAAAAAATTATTCGACGTGATCCCGTCGAACTGGCTGAAACAGTCAAAGAAGCTTTGGAACTAGGATCAGTCAATCTATATATGTTTCATGGTGGTACAAATTTTGGCTTTATGAATGGCTGTTCATCTCGTGGAAATATAGATTTGCCACAGGTCACAAGCTATGATTATGATGCCCCTCTTGATGAAGCTGGGAACCCTACCCAGAAATATTATGAATTACAACGAATAATTCATGAGTTGTATCCAGAAATTGAACAAAAAGAACCATTGATTAAAAAATCTATGTCAGTGCAAGCCGAATTTGTAGACCGTGTTTCCTATTTTGAAATTAAAGATCAGATTTCTGAAGTTGTGGCAAGTCCGTATCCAATGACTATGGAAGATTTGGACCATCCTTATGGATATGTCCTGTATGAACATGATTATACCAAAGATACTGAGGAAGAATATTTCCGTGTTATCGATGCATCTGATCGCGTGCATTTCTATCTGAATCAAGAGCATCAAACAACTCAATATCAAGAAGAAATCGGTGAAAAAATTGAAGCGTCCATAGTGAAAGCAGCTAATATTATTTCTATACTAGTTGAAAATCTGGGTCGAGTTAACTATGGTCCAAGACTGCTTTCAGATAGTCAACGTAAGGGAATTCGTACCGGGGTCATGAGTGATTTGCATTTCATCTCAGGAAACTGGAAACAGTATTTGCTCCTGGATGAAAAGTTACATCAAGCTGATTTTAACCAAGCCTTTACGGAAAAAGGTCCAGGATTACATAAATTTAACTTGAAATTAGACGCTGATTATGGGGATACATATTTGGATTTGTCTGATTTTGGTAAAGGATTCGTGACAGTTAACGGTAAAAATATTGGTCGTTTCTGGGATCGTGGTCCATTCTTAAGCTTATACTTACCGAAAGCATTTCTTAAATTTGGGCATAATGATATTATTATCTTTGAAACGGAAGGCAAGTATTCAGAGAAGTTGAAAATGTCTGATAAACCTGTTTATATGAGTGAAGAGTTACTCATGGATACAATTAAAAAATAGTTAATACATCGTGAATAGCGATAGATAATAAAAATAAGGAGTACACACATGGAATGGTGGCAAATACTAGTTTTAACGCTTTATAGCGGTTGGGTAATTTTTGATGATTTAGGTGTTTACTCGGGATTGAATATCCCCGTAGCAGCTGGATTTATCACTGGTTTGGTCATGGGAGATATTGGGACCGGTCTTTTGATTGGTGGTTCAATGCAACTCATGGTTTTGGGGATTGGGACGCCTGGGGGAGCTTCAAAGATTGATGCACAGTCTGGAGCAATCTTGGGGACAGCATTTGCTGTATCACTCAATATGAATTCCTCACAAGCCTTAGCTACAATCGCTGTGCCAGTTGCGGCACTCATGGTTTATACAGATATCTTGGGACGTATGTCCAATACCTTTTTTGCTCACAAAATTGATAGTATGGTCGAAAAACATAACTACAAAGGGATTGAAGGGTGGTTCCTAGCAGGTGTTGGTGCTTGGACGTTGAGTCGTATGATTCCTATATTTCTTGCTTTAACATTTGGCTCCGGTGTGGTTGAAGCACTGGTGAACGTGTTGAATGGAGATTTGAAATGGCTGGGAGATGGTTTAACCCTAGCAGGAGGAGCTCTACCTGCAGTTGGTTTCGCGATTCTTCTCCGCTTCCTACCAGCTAAAAAACATATTGCTTACTTAATTATTGGTTTCACTTTAACAACTTTACTTTCTACTGTATTTATGAATATTCAAGCAGTAGGGGGGGCGATTCAAGACTACGCCGGGGTACCTTTGAACGGTTTACCAATGCTCGGCATTGCTTTACTTGGTGGGTCTTTAGCCTATATTAATTTCAAACAGAATAGTGCTGTATCAAGTACTGCTACACAAACAATGACAGAAGAAAATACATCAGCTAAATTTGATGATGATTTTGAAGGGGAGATTGAAGATGACGAATACTAAAAAGCCCTATAAATTAACAGATAAAGACTTTCGACAAATTAATTTACGTTCAATGTTTTTCTTCCAATCAGGATGGAACTATGAGCGGATGCAAGGTTCTGGCTATCTTTATCACATTTTGCCACAACTACGTAAAATATATGGTGATAACACGCCGGAACTCAAAGAAATGATGAATACACATACTCAGTTTTTCAATACCTCAAACTTTTTCAATACTATTATTACAGGTATCGATCTAGCAGTGGAAGAAAAGCAAGGTATCGAGTCTAAACCTGCAGTAGAAGGTCTTAAAACAGGTCTCTTAGGTCCATTTGCTGCGGTTGGTGATTCAATGTTTGCCATTGTTACTACCATTACAGGTGCGCTTGCTGCTAATATGGCTATGCAGGAGAATCCTGCAGGAATACTGATTGCAATTGCGGTTCAAATGGTTTGGTTGGCTTTTCGTTTTAAACAAGTTAAATGGGCATACAATAAGGGGACTTCCTTGGTCAGTGAACTATCAAGTAAGTTTGAAACACTAATTGACGCTGCGACTTTGATGGGTGTTTTCATGGTTGGTGCCATGATTGCATCTGTTATTAGGTTAAAAATTGCATTTGCACCAAAAATTGGGGAAGTGCCATTAGATATTCAAAATAACTTGGATATGATTCTGCCGGGTCTTCTACCTGCTTTGATTGTTGGCTTTGCATATTGGCTCTTGGGTAAAAAGGGTATGACAAATTTACGTGTGCTTTTGATTGTATTGCTTATTGCTATTATCTTGGGTGCTACAGGAATCATGGTGAAAGGATAAAATATGATTATTAATGTACGTGTAGATGGACGTTTAGTTCATGGACAAGTTGCAATGATGTGGGCTCCGTTTTTACAAATTCGTAGAATTATGGTTATTGGTGATGAGATTGCCTCTGATGATTTGGGAAAAGAAGCTTTAAAATTAGCCAAACCTTCGGGAACTAATCTATCTATTTTACCTGTTGATAAAGCTATTAAAAATATTTTAAATCATCGTTATGATTCTCAGCGTGTTATGATTGTTACACGGGAGCTAGATGCTTTGATTCGTTTAAAAGAGGCTGGTGTAGAATTTGACGAAGTCAATGTCGGTAATGTTTCAAATAAAGAAGGAAAAACAACTATTTATAAATCTGTTTTCGTCAATGAAGAAGAAGCTACACAATTCCGGAAGCTCAATAACTTAGGAGTGAAATTAGTTCACCGCATGACGCCTCAAGTAGATGCAGATGATTTTATGAAAGCTTTAAATGACAAGATGGCAGAATAGATTGTTAGATATAGTGAGGTGAGCAGATATTAGCATTTTGTGACGAAGTAAGACTTGTTGCCGAAATTCTAATAAAGAAAGCTATTGGAACTTATCTAATGAATGTATAAAAGTGCAATAAATGAGTAGGATATCTTTTCATAATTTCAAAACCTGTTGTAAAGAAAATGAATTGCAGTTAAAAATCATGAAGTGTCAAAATGACAGTATTGAAGTGGAAATTTACTCTAATTTGCGGAATTTGTTTTTTACAACAATTTTGCTGTTACAATAAAGCATGTATCAAGCACTAAAATAATAATTAACACATTGATATACTACCTGTTGCATATCAAAGTGTTAATATTGGTGGCAGAGTATAAAATAATTGATTTCCCGAAAAAATAATATACTGATTGTATTATTAGAATTTAAACACTAATGTTTAAAATTGTGAAAGATATTCAGTTTATAATGAGACATAAAAAAGTGAGTGAAGTAGCACTTACTTTTTTTATAACTGAATTTTCGGTTAGAAAGTATTTTAATAAAAAAGTATCAAAGTTTCAGAAAAATTCTTCTCGAATAAAAAGTTGCTATTTTCTGATGAGAAAGTTATCTGGAACGAGCATTATGATTGCTTTTACCTCAAATTCTTAACATGAAGAAATTACAAAACTTCTAGATATTTTCATGGAAGTCGACAGTATTTTGAAAGAATTGTATCTGAAGAGGATTTTTTCAGAGTCAAATTCAAATCCTTTAGTTGACTTTTTTGTCATGGATTAGGTAGATGCAGTAACATCTGTCTGGACGATATGAGATAGATGATTTGAAAGTGATTAGAGTCAAATAGATGGACTTATAGATGATTTGATAGAAGCTATATAGTTTATTGGATTTATATGATATCTCTTGGGGAATTAATTCGAAAAAAAGAAGCATTGAAACATTCCCTTGAAATCCGGAAAAATTTCCGTTTTGGTGAAGGACCATTTGGAAAATTTTCCTATGGTTATCACCTTATAATGGATACCATAAGCTTAAAGAAAAATAGAAATCGAGGGAATAATATGCTTCAATTACCAGAAGAACGACTTAGAGAATTAGGTGCGGCTATCACCGTTAAAGAAACTTTAGGGCAGCCAGATTTATGGCGCAAGGTTTTCGGAGAATACGCAGAAAGAAAAACAGAAATTGATGATTTTTTGTCAAAAATTGTTGACGAGCATGGCTATATTCGTGTAATTTTTACTGGAGCTGGAAGTTCACAGTATGTAGGAGATACCGCACTTAAAAGTCTGATTGAATTAGGAGATACAAAACATTTTCGTTTTGAATCAATTGCTACAACAGATATTGTAGCAGCTCCGCAAGCAACGTTAGAGAAAGACACACCAACTTTATTGGTTTCCTTTGCACGTAGTGGAAACTCGCCAGAGTCTGTAGCCGCAGTTGAAATTGTAGAGGAAGTGGTACATGACAGTTACCAGTTGGTCATCACTTGTGCTAAAGAAGGAAAATTAGCAAAACAAGCTCTGACAATGGCGAATGCTTTTACTTGCATCTTACCAGATGAATCTAATGACAAAGGTTTTGCCATGACAGGCTCATGCAGCTCTATGACTTTACTTTCCACATTAATTTTTTCGACAGAAGAACTTTCAGAAAAAGAAGAGCAAGTGAATATAGCAGCAGATTTAGCAGCAGATGTTTTTAAACGTGAAACAGAAATTTTACCGTATTTGACAGAAAATACAAATCGTATGGTTTATGTTGGTTCAAGTACGTTTGCAGGCTTTGTCCGTGAAGCACAACTCAAAGTACTTGAGCTTACGGCAGGAAAAATGGCAACCATGTTTGACAGCTCAATGGGCTTCCGTCATGGGCCAAAGTCTTTCATTAATGAAAATACGGTCGTCTTTGTCTTTGCAGCTAATAACGCTTATACACGTCAATATGATTTGGATCTCTATAAAGAGGTTGCGGGTGATGCAATAGCTAACCACACAGTTCTTATCGGGCAAAATGTTTCCGAAGGATTTGCTTATAAGGAAGCACCAGTACTCAAAGAAGCGTATCTAGTATTCCCTGCTTTTGCCTTTGCACACGTGATTGCTCTGAATGCAGCGATTCTAGTAAAAAACACACCAGATACACCATCTGCCTCAGGAACTGTCAATCGTGTGGTTAAGGGTGTGATTATTCACCCATGGGAAAATTGAAAAATGGAGCGAAAGATGAGTATTTTAACAGTAACGCTGAATCCCGCCATTGATATTTCTTATCAGCTAGACGCCTTTAAACTAGATACGGTTAATCGCGTATCACAAGTACGGAAAACTGCTGGAGGAAAAGGACTGAATGTTTCACGTGTACTCAAGGAAATGGGCGCTGATGTTATAGCGACTGGATTTGCAGACGATATTTTAGGTGCTGAAATTATTGTTAACTTGCAAAAAGAAGATATCACAAGCCAATTTACACCGATTGCTGGGAATACTCGGAACTGCATTGCGGTCTTGCATGGAGGTCAGCAGACCGAGATTTTAGAGAAAGGTCCAAGCATTTCCGCTGGAGAAGCAGACACTTTCGTCAGTAACTTTGAAAAGATGATACCAGAAGTTGAAGCAGTCGTCATTTCAGGCTCCATGCCTGATGGTCTTGATGAGAGCTTCTATCCTCACTTGATTAAAATTGCCAATGCATATGGGAAAAAAGTAGTTCTGGATTGTTCGGGTAGCACACTTCAAACAGTGCTCAACTCGGAGCATAAACCGGCATTAATCAAGCCAAATTTGGAAGAATTAACCGATTTACTAGCGAAAGAAGTAAACTTGGACAGCATCCAAGAAGCATTAAAAAAGCCCCTTTTCGAAGGTATTGAGTGGATCGTAGTTTCGCTTGGAAAAGACGGTGCATTTGCCAAAGTTAAGGACGAATTTTATCGGGTAAAAATCCCTAAGATTGAAGTGATAAATCCAGTTGGATCAGGTGATTCAACAGTAGCGGGACTTGTCTACGGTATGACACATCATGAACAAGTCGAAGAAACATTAAAGCGTGCCAACGTTTGTGGTATGCTCAATGCGCAAGAAGCTCAGACTGGTCATATTAATATGGAAAATTACTCAGCTTTGTTTGAAAAGATCGAAGTGGAAAAATTATAAAACAGTAAAGACTTATCAGAGGAGAAAAAATGGTACTTGTTAAAAGTAAAGAAATGATAGAAAAGGCATTTAAAAATGGCTATGCCATTGGTGCCTTTAATGCAGAAAATATGGAGATGGCAGAAGCAATCGTAGAAGCAGCGCAAGAGATGAATGCTCCCGTCATTGTCCAAACAACTTCGGGTACGCTCAATACGACCCCACCAGAAATGTTCTACCATATGGTTAAAGCAGCAGCAGACAAGGTCTCAGTCCCTGTAGTGATGCACCTTGATCATGGGGATGATTTTGAACGCGTGGCACGCTGCTTGCGTACAGGTTATACTTCGGTTATGATTGATGCTTCGAAAAAGTCATTTGAAGAAAATGTGGCAATAACAGAAGAAGTCGTTAAGATGGCACATTCGATGGATATTCCAGTAGAAGCTGAACTAGGTATTGTTGGTGGCAAAGAAGATGGGAATAATGCAGAAGCAGTAGCTTTTACTGATCCAGATGAAGCTGAAAAATTTGTTAAAGCTACTAATGTTGACTTTTTAGCTATCGGAATTGGTAATTCACATGGTTTTTATAAAGCAGAACCTAAGCTACAATATGATATCTTAGAAGCTGTTAAAGCAAAAACAGGCAATGTGCCCTTAGTACTTCACGGCACCTCAGGGATTCCTGATGAAGATGTTTCAAAAGCAGTTTCCATGGGAATTGCAAAAGTCAATTATGCAACTGAGCTTCGTGCCGTTTTCACCGAAGCTATCAAATCCTACATCTCCGAAGATGAAAAAGTCGTAGATCCGAAAAAATACAACTCCGCCGCTAAACAAGCAGTTAAAGAACTTGTGAAACAAAAAATTCAAGTGCTTGGTTCTGATGGGAAAGCTGGGGTATGATGTATCCTATTAATCTAAGAAATTCCAGTATAGCTAAATAAAAAAACAAGATAATTAAAACCATATATTATAAAAATTATATTTTAAATACAGAAAAATAACCGCTTACTTATGCTATAATAAAGCTATGAAATTTAAAGCAATTGTATTTGATATGGACGGTGTTTTGGTTGACTCAGAGCGTTTTCACTCTAAGGTTTTAGATAACTTTTTTGTTGAAAGTGGCATTGATGCAAGCCACTTAACACCAAAAGATTTTGTGGGGAGTGTCTTGAAGGACATGTGGCCCAAAGTATTACGTGAGGAGTATACGGAGGCGCGTGCAGCACAAGTGCACCAAGATTTCTTGGATTACGATGCACAATTTCCGATTCCTTACAAGGAGCTACTTTTACCTGGTGTCAGTGATGCCTTGAAGACATTCTCAGAAATGGGATATAAAATGGCTGTAGCTTCCAGTTCACATCGCCATGAGATTGCTGAAGTGTTGGATACACATGATTTAGGCCAATATTTTGAATTCTTCTTGTCAGGACAAGACGAGTTTGAGCAGTCTAAACCCAATCCAGCAATTTATTTAGCTGCTATGGAGAAGCTTGGTGTGAAACCTTCAGAAACGCTAATTATTGAAGATTCACAATATGGTATTATGGCTGGTAAGGCTGCCGGAGCCACTGTGTGGGCAATCAAGGATAACTACTTTGGCATTAACCAAGAGCAAGCAGACCGTTTCATTAATACACTAACTGATGCAAAAAACTTACTGATTGAATCAAAATAAAGAAAAGAGCTTCTAAAGTAGAAGTTCTTTTTATTATAGAGAAATATACAATATTATGATTCAGACTTTGTTATAATAGAAATAAATACCCAATTAAAAGGAGAAAGCGATGAGAACCAGTAACTTAAAAGAAAAAATAGCACGAGAAAATTTAGACGGTTTAGTCCTTACTGACATGAAAAATATCTATTATTTGACTGGCTTTTCAGGTACAGCTGGAACGGTATTTATGACAGCAGAGCATTCTTATTTTATGACGGATGATCGTTATATTGGAATTGCTCGTCAATTGATTACAGGGTTTGAAATCATTCAGACACGTGATCCTCTATCTGAAATTGCTGCCCTTGCGAAAGACCTTCAAGCGGTTGGTTTTGAAGATACAGTTGATTTTGCATTTTATCGTGTATTAGGGGAAAAATTAAAGAAGGATAAGCTTGTCCCTACGACGAATTTTGTAGCTGAGCTACGCCAAATCAAAGAGGATAATGAAATTGCCACAATCAAGAAAGCTTGTCAAATTGCTGATAAAGCATTTGAAGCCGTACTAAGATATATTGAACCAGGCAGAACAGAAATCGAAGTTGCTAATTTTCTTGACTTTAAAATGCGAGAAATGGGTGCAAGTGGCATTTCTTTTGACACAATCGTTGCTTCTGGCAAACGCAGCAGTTTACCCCATGGTGTAGCGACCCATAAAATGATTGAGTATGGAGACCCTGTGACTATTGACTTCGGGTGTTATTACAATCATTATGCGAGTGACATGACAAGAACGGTCTTTGTTGGCGAAGCAAGTCCAAAGATGCGTGAAATTTATCATACTGTACGACAAGCTAATGAAGCCTTGATCAGAGATGCAAAAGCAGGTTTATCTCTGGCTGACTTTGACAAAGTGCCACGCGATGTCATTGAAGCAGCCTCATATGGTGAATACTTTACACATGGTATCGGTCATGGCTTAGGTTTAGATGTGCATGAAATTCCTTATTTTGGCGCTAAAGCGAAAGGAACGCTCATGTCTAATATGGTTGTTACTGACGAGCCTGGAATTTATATCCCTGACTTTGGTGGAGTGCGGATAGAAGATGATTTGCTTATTACTGAGGAGGGCTGTCAAGTATTGACCCAGTCTCCAAAAGAACTTCTCATTCTTTAATTTAAAACACTTCCCTCAAAAGCCTTAACGGCTCCAAATGTTCTCTCTAAGAAACAAACAGACATTTGAAAAAAGGGTGGATTTATGCTAAAATGAATTGTTAAAAGCTGCCTCTTTGGGCGCTAAATAGAATATTCACTAGGAGATATATATAATTATGGTAGCAGCAAAAGACCTCAAAGCCGGAATGACATTTTTGAATGGAGACAAACTCCTCCGTGTTATGGAAGCAAGTCACCACAAACCAGGTAAAGGTAATACAATCATGCGTATGAAATTGCGTGATGTGCGTTCAGGCTCTACATTTGATGATACATACCGTCCAGAAGATAAATTTGAACAAGCTGTGATTGATACAGTAGCTGCACAATATCTTTACCAAATGGACGACACAGCTTTCTTCATGAACAATGAAACATATGATCAATATGAAATTCCTGTTGAACAAGTTAAAGAAGAATTGCTCTATGTTCTTGAAAATACAGATGTAAAAATCCAATTTTACGGTACAGAAGTAATTGGTCTTCAATTGCCAACGACTGTTGTACTTGAAGTTGCAGAAACTCAACCATCTATCAAAGGTGCAACTGTAACAGGTTCAGGTAAACCAGCAACAATGGAAACAGGTTTGGTTGTCAATGTACCTGACTTTGTTGAAGCAGGAACAAAACTCGAAATCAACACACAAACTGGTGAATACCTTAAACGTGCGTAAGCTGTTTTGAATAGCCCTCATACAGGTTGAGAGTTACAAAAGCCCTGCTCCACGGAGAAACAAAAGAAAAGATAGAGGAGAGAACTATGGCAGATACAACTGTTCATACTGAAGAACTTGGTGAAATCGTTATTGCACCAGAAGTCCTTGAAGTAATTATCGGTATCACAACTGCAAAAATCGATGGTGTTTATGCATTACGCAATAAGCATTTTTCAGATAGCCTCGGCAAAAAATCAGAAGGCCGTGGTGTTTATATCGAAAGCAAAGACGACAAAGTTGTTGTCAATATCTACGTCTACTTGGCTTTCGGTATCAATGTACCACAAGTAGCTATGAATATTCAAAAAGAAGTGAAAGAAGCAGTTGAACAAGCAACAGAAATCGTAATTGATGATGTGAACATCCACGTAGTAGGTATCGTTCCTGAAAAATTACCAAAACCAAGCTTTGACGATTTGTTTGATGAGGGTTTCTTTGATGCCTAACAAGCTAACGCAACATAGCATTCGTCAGCGCACTGTGCAAACTCTTTTTGAATACGAAATCAGAAAAGCAATGTCAGAAACAGTTTTGACAGAGTTTAAGAACAATATCGAAAAAATTAATCGTGAGTTGGCAAAACCGATTCGTTTTGATGTTGCCTACAAAGATGATCGTATTACAGTGCGTGATTTTCCACGCTTCTTCACAAAACCCTTAAAAGAAATTGATAAGATTTATGAAATTTTAGATATTCCCAATCGTGAAAAAACAGCTGTTTATAAAGCTTTGAGTTTCATTCGTGATTTTGGTGGTTATACGAAACGTATGACGGATCAAGAAGCTATTGATTTGTATAAAGATGTCTTCATGAATCTTAATTTAGTACGCCTTTTCAACATCGAGCTCGAAGAAGAAAACATTGCAGTTCGGGTCCGTGATTTCTTGCGCGCAAGTTTCCGATCAGAAACTGCAGAGGAAAAAATAGAAGTTTTCAACAGAGTTTTCTCCGATGTTCATGCAAGCGTTCGTGAAAAGATTACAGTTGAGCTATTCAAACCTTTGACTGTTCAAAATGAAGTTGCTGAAATTTTGGCGATGACTGAGCCAAAATTTACTACAGCTTCTAAAGATATTTTAGTTCAAGCCAAAACTTTTGCTTTGAATTATGATAACGATACAGATGAACCCGTAGAAGCACCAGCTTATTTTACAGAATTGGTCGATGGCATCTTAGAGAAACAAAATGTTCTTGATGCTGCCTTATCTGAGCATTTGGCAAAAGGCTGGACTTTCTCGCGCTTAACAACAGTGGAGCAAGCCTTGCTTCGTTTAGGTGCTTATGAGATTCTCTTCACGGAAACACCGGATCTGGTGGCAATTAATGAATCTATTGAACTTGCTAAAGATTTCAGTGATGAAAAATCAAGTAAGTTTATCAACGGTATGTTGACAAATTTAATTAAAAAATAAAAATAAAAGACATAGAAAATTTACATTTCTGTGTCTTTTTTCGATATTTAATATTAATATTAGCAAATTGTATAGTAAAATACTATAATAAAAGTATGTGGGAATTCAATGATATAAAAGCAATTTAAGTGTATAAGAAGTGTTAAATTTTTTTGTTTTTAATTTTCAGAATTTTATAATTTATAACGTGGTGAAATCTTTGTAAAATAACTACAGACGTAATTAAATTTATATGAGAAATAACTTTATTTTTTAAATAGCATAAAGGGAAAATATAAGGTGAAAATTATAGAGTTATTTAATAAGTTACATTAGAATAATCTATTATAATGCTGTTTTTTTCGGGGTGTAGGGTTGTTTAATGTAATAATAGCAGTAAAATGAGTTTTACATTAAAAACATTTGACTTTTATATTTTAATTATATAAAATTACATTAAGTTAATTAAAAATTTCTAATGCTACATATAAAGTGGAGGTTTATTATGGGAATAGAAATGCTTGGTCTAATACTTGCGGGTGGGCAAGGTACGCGTCTTGGTAAGTTGACAAAGGAAGTGGCAAAGCCGGCTGTACCGTTTGGTGGGCGGTATAGAATTATTGATTTTGCCTTATCCAATTGTGTTAATTCAAATGTTAAAAATGTGGGTGTCATTACCCAGTATGAGCCCTTAGTGCTTAATGAACATATTGGGAATGGTGCACCTTGGGGCTTAAATGGTGTGAATAGTGATGTAACAATTTTGCAACCTTACTCTTCAACAGAAGGCAGCAAGTATTTTGAGGGTACGGCGCATGCTATTTACCAAAACATGGCTTACATTGATAAAAAAGATCCGGAGTATATCTTAGTGTTGTCGGGAGATCATATTTATAAGATGGATTACGAATTAATGTTAGCAAGTCATAAGGAAAATGATGCCAGCTTGACAGTTTCAGTTATGGAAGTACCAATGGAAGAAGCAAGCCGCTTTGGTATTATGAATACGGATGATAACGATCGCATTATTGAATTTGAAGAAAAACCAGCAGAACCTAAATCTAATCTTGCTTCAATGGGGATTTATATCTTCAATTGGAAACGACTGCGAGATGTCTTGGTGACAGGCTATGCTACGGGCTTGGATATGGAGGATTTTGGCGGCAATGTCATTCCAGCATATATTGATTCTGGTGAAAATGTCTTTGCTTACCGTTTCAAGGGCTATTGGAAAGATGTGGGGACGATTGATAGTCTTCACGAATCAAGTATGGAATTTCTTGATTTAGCAAATGAATTGGATATTAAAGATAAGGAATGGCGTATCTATTCTCGCAATGAAAGTTCTGCACCACAATACTTGACGAGAAATGCCATTGTGAAAGCTGCTTTGATTGGTGACGGATGCTATATAGACGGAGAGGTTACAGACTCGATCTTATCTCAAAATGTGCATGTTCAAGAAGGAAGTACAATTGAAAAAAGCTTCGTCATGTCTGGCGCACATATTGGAAAAAATGTCACTATCAAGTATGCCATCATTGGTGAACAGGCCAAAATTGGGGACAATGTTGAAATTATTGGAAAACCAGGTGATATTGCTCTTATTGGACACGGGGAAGTAAAAGGGGAAGAAAATGAAGACTGAAAATAAAATTTGTGCAATCTTGTCTAATGTCACACGCAATGAAGCACTCTCTCCACTTACAGATCAACGTCCAATTGCCACATTGCCTTTTGAGTGCAAATATCGCTTGATTGATTTTCCCTTATCTTCTTTAGCCAATGCTCATGTGAGTTCCATCTTTATGACAGCTAATCAAGGAGAAACACAATCCATCTTTGATCATATGGGTGCAGGGAGTGAATGGGGGCTTGATAGTTTTAAAAATCGCTATTTTGTCTATATTCAACAAGATTTTCAACGTCTTAAAGAACAAGGCTTACCCTATTTCAATCAGCAGATAAACTTTTTGCGAAAGGCTAAAGCAGCTTATACGGTTCTTTTAGACAGCAAATTTATTTGTAATGTTGACTTGACAGCAGTTTTAAAGATACATAAAGCTTCGGAAAAGCCAATCACAGCAGTATATAAAAAAGTTGCACCTGATGTAGCTGAGGCTTCAGACACCATTATTCGCTTTGATAAACAAAATAAGGCCTCAAGCAGTTTTCTCTCTCAACTCACAGATGTTCAAGCAAAAGAAGCGCTCAGCTTAAATATGTTCATTGTCGATACAGAATGGCTGATTGGCTTTTTAGAAAGAATGCAAAAAGAAGGGGAATATGCATCAAGTTCACGTCTATTGCGTAAATATTTAGCGGAATTTGATATTAATACTTATGAATATACAGGTTACATGAGCAATATTAAAAGCATCAAATCCTATTATGATGCCAACATGCTAATGCTTGAACCAAGTAATTTTACTGCCTTGCTCTATGGGAATCATCCTGTGCGGACGAAAATAAATAATGAAGTTCCGACTTATTTTTCACGAGAGAGTAATGTCATAAATAGCCAACTGAGTTCAGGATGTGTTATAGAAGGTAATGTATCAGATTCCTTAATTTCACGTCGTTCAAAAATTGAAAAAAATGCATTGGTCGAAAAATCAATGATTTTTACGGATAGTGAAATTAGAAGTAATGCTAAAGTATCCTTTGCAATTGTTGATAAACATGTAATTATTGAAAGCGGCGTGAAAGTTGAAGGAACACCAGAGCATCCTGTGGTTATTCCGAAATATACGATTGTGACAGAAGATCTCATTCAAAAGTAAAGCCCTTCGTGGTAAGTTGGGACAAGTATCACAGGATAATAAGGAGAAATTATGAAAGTATTATTTGCTTCAAGTGAGTGTGCGCCGTTTTTTAAGACAGGGGGTTTAGGAGATGTTACAGGTGCTCTTCCTAAAGAACTTGCCAAAAATACTGACATGCAGGTTGCTGTCATCTTACCTTACTATAAACACGGTATAGCTGAGGATTATAAAATCCAAATAAAGGATGAATTTTGGGACTATGTGAATGTTGGATGGCGCCATGAATATGTCGGCGTGAAGCGTTTGGTTCAGGATAAAATCACTTATTATTTCCTAGATAATGAGAATTACTTTGGTCGTGATGAAATTTATGGTTATGGTGACGATGGAGAACGTTGGGCCTTTTTCTGCCTTGCTATCGCACAATTGATGGAACGTTTAGACTTTATTCCTGATGTTCTTCATGTCAATGATTGCCATACAGCTATGTTGCCCTTTCTCTTGAAAGAAAAATATAAGTGGGTGAATGCTTATCGCAATATAAAAACAGTATTGACTATTCACAACATTGAGTTTCAAGGAATTATGCAAGGTTCAGCTTTGACAGAACTTTTTGGCATGGGAATGGAGCGGTATGATGAAGGAGTCGTACGCCATAACAATATGCTTAACAGTCTCAAAACGGGAATCCTTTATGCTGATCGTGTCAATACCGTTTCCCCGACTTATGCCCAAGAAATACAGACACCCGAGTTTGGCTGTGGTTTAGACCCTATCTTAAGGTATGTCTCTGATAAACTTGTGGGTATTGTCAACGGCATTGACTATGAAGTTTATAATCCTGCAACTGATAAACGGATTGAATATCACTTTTCAAGCTCTGATTTGAAAGGTAAAGCGAAAATGAAAGAAGTTTTACAAAGGCGTGTAGGACTGCCAATTGTAGCGGATAAACCTTTGATAGGTATAGTCAGTCGCTTAACAACTCAAAAAGGTTTTGATCTTGTTTTAGAACGAATGGATGATATTTTGAATCGGGATGTACAAGTCGTTTTATTAGGAACAGGCTATGTAGATATTGAGCAAGGTTTCCGCTATTTTTCAGAGAAATATCCAGATAAATGCGCGGCTATCATTAGCTTTGATCTGAAAATTGCACAGGAAATATATGCAGCGAGTGATTTTTTCTTGATGCCTTCAGCATTTGAGCCCTGCGGTCTTTCACAGATGATTGCCATGCGTTATGGGACGCTGCCCATTGTTCATGAAATTGGTGGACTTAAAGATACGGTTCAACCTTATAATCCATATACAGCAGAAGGAACAGGATTTGGCTTTGTGGATTTTACAGGACAAGTTTTGGTCAATACCATTCATCAAGCTCTAAATCTATATATGCATAAACCAGATATTATCCAGAAGTTGAGAATACGAGCAATGAAACAAGATTTTTCGTGGAAGACAAAAGCTGAGCAATACATTCATCTGTATCGAGAAATAATCTAAAGGAAGCTTGTATGCTTATCAGAAATCCTTTCCTAAAGTAGGAATAGAAAATAAAAGCGGAGTAAGATATATTGAAGCTTTCGAAAACACAATTTAAAAAAGACTTTGAAAAGAGATTGACATCCAAGTTTGCTACTGATGTGAGTAAGGCGGGAGTTGTGGAAACTTTTGCAACCTTATCCTCTGTCGTGAAGCAATATTATACACAAATTTGGCAGGCTGATAATCAGTATAAAGATGAGGTACAACAGAAGCAAACGTATTATTTTTCCATAGAATTTTTACCTGGTAAAATGTTGAAAAGTAATCTTCTTAATCTTGGTATTTTAGCAACGGTTCGTGAAGGCTTAGCAGATTTGGGCATTGATTTGGAAAAAGTATCCCAAATAGAGCCGGACATGGCTATTGGTAATGGTGGTTTGGGCCGCTTGGCAAGCTGTTTTATGGATTCGGCAGCTTCTACAGGCTTGCCCGTGAATGGTAATGGTATACGCTATCGTTATGGTTTATTCAAACAAAAAATTATCGATGGCTACCAAGTTGAGCTGCCAGATTCATGGCTTAATAATGTAAATCCCTGGGAAGTAAGGCGTGCCGACAAGGCCATAGAAGTAACATTTGGTGGCGAGGCTTGGTTAGAAAAAGAAGCGACCGGAAAACTAATTCCACATTATCGTAATCAAGAGCGGGTTTTAGCGATACCATACGATACCCCTATGGTTGGTTTTGAGAATACTCGCGTAAACAATATGTGTTTATGGCATTCGGAAGTACCTCAAGACCTGGATGTGAAGTTTCAAAATATGGAATACATGCACCAAACATCAATGCTCTCAGCCGAACTATATCCTGATGATTCTAACTACGATGGACGTTTGCTTCGTCTCAAGCAGGAATACTTTTTTGTTTCAGCCGGACTTCAACGGATTATTCGTCATTATAAGGCTAATAATGATGCGCCGCTGTCTCAAATTGCAGATTATGTGGCTGTACATATAAACGATACACATCCCGCACTTTGTGTACCTGAATTTATGCGTCTTCTCCTGGATGAAAATGGCTTTTCGTGGAAACAGGCTTGGAAAATTACTGTTAAGGTGATGAGTTATACCAATCATACAATCCTATCAGAAGCTTTAGAAAAGTGGCCTGAAGATATGGTACAAATGCTGTTGCCAAGGCTATACCAGATAATCAAGGAGATTGATCGACGTCGTACAGAAGATTTGACTCCGATTGTAGGTGCAGAACTAGTACAAAAAACGTCTATCGTTAAAGATGGACAAATTCATATGGCCAGCTTGGCAATTATTGGTTCGCACTCGACAAATGGCGTAGCTAAATTGCATTCGGATATTCTTAAAGATGTAGAGTTACATGACTTTTATAAATTATATCCTGATCGTTTTAATAATAAAACGAATGGTATAGCAGATCGACGTTGGCTTCAAATTGCTAATGAAGGCTTGGCAAGCTTGATTGATGGAAAGATTGGTACAGCATGGCGCCACGATTTGATGAAACTGGAAGCGTTAAAGGATTTTCGTGAAGATGAAGCGATGTTGAAAGAACTTTCATCTATCAAGCTCCAAAACAAAAGAGATTTAGCAGCTTTAATTAAAGAAAAAAATGGCATTGAAGTAAACCCGGAAGCGATTTTCGATGTTCAGGTCAAACGGCTTCATGCTTATAAACGTCAACTTTTAAATTTGCTTCACATCTTAAAGCTCTATTTTGATATCAAGGATGAGCCAGGATTAGAAATGGTCCCTCGTGTCTTCATTTTTGGTGCTAAAGCTGCACCATCCTATCATTATGCGAAGACAATTATTAAGGTAATTAATGAAGCTGCTGATCTGATTAATACAGATCCAGTGGTTAAAGGCCGAATTAAAGTGGTCTTTATGGAAAACTACAATGTCAGTCTTGCGGAAAGCATCATTCCCGCGGCAGATGTAGGGGAACAAATTTCGCTGGCTTCAAAAGAAGCCTCAGGGACTTCAAATATGAAGTTTATGCTCAACGGTGCTCTTACAATGGCTACATTAGACGGGGCAAATATTGAGATTAAAGAAGCCTGTGGTGAGGAGAATATCTTTATCTTTGGTTTGACCAAAGATAAAGTTTATGAGTACTACAGAAATGGCAACTATAACGCGCGTGATATTTACGAACAAAATCCAGTTGTGCATCGTATCCTGAATGCTTTCGTTGATGGAACTATTCCTAATATCACAAATGAAGGTCCTGAAATATTTGATTCACTCACAGCTTTTAATGATGAATATTTCTTATTACGTGATTTTAATGATTATGTCCGGGCTCAGAAAGAACTGGAAACACTCTATCGTAATCCCAAAGCTTGGGCACAAGCGAGTTTGATGAACATTTCATCTTCCGGTGTATTCTCATCAGATCGTACCATTCGAGAATATGCTGAAGATATTTGGTTTATCACAGGAAAAAAAGAGTAAAACTACCAGTCAGAGTTAATAAAAAGGAAAGAAGTGACTCTTTCCTTTTTCCACATAAAGATGGCCTAGCAAGCAAGTAAATGAAAGGAGAGCGACAATGTACTACTATAATTCTTGGGATGCGGATTTTAAACAACCTTTTGGCGCGATTCAAGTAGGGCAAATCATGAAGGTCAACCTAAAAACTGACAAGGACAATGTTACCGCCAAGTTTATCATTCGTCGTGATTTTGGGGCTCGCTCAGAATTTGATATGCAAAAATTAGAGGGGGGAATTTTTAGTGCCTCCGTCAAGTTCGATGTAGGACCAGGTCTGTATTACTATTATTTTGAAATCAGCGAACCAACAGATTGGGGTATCAAAAAGTTCTATTATGGATGTAGCGGACTTGGAGGTGAAGGTGTACTTTATATGAATGAAAATGATGTGCGCCCCTATCAAGCAACGATTTTCTCCTCTAAGGATGTAGCACCAACATGGTATCGTGAAGCTGTATTTTATCAAATATTTCCGGATCGTTTTCATAATGGTAATCCAGAGGGAGAAATCAATCATCCCAAACCTAACTCTTTCATTTATGCGACCAAAGAAGATTCACCTCTTTATGTCAAGGATGAAAAAGGTAACGTTGTGCGTTGGGATTTCTTTGGTGGGAATATTCGTGGCATTATCAAAAAGATACCTTATCTCAAAGAACTAGGCATTACTGCACTTTATCTTAATCCGATTTTTTCAGCAACCAGTAACCATCGTTATGATACCAATGACTACTTACAAATCGACAGCATGCTAGGAACAGAAGAAGACTTTCAAGACTTGGTAGATCTTCTCCATACAGAAAACATGCATATAGTTCTGGATGGGGTGTTTTCCCATGTAGGAAAAGATTCGCGCTATTTTAATCTCTCCGGTCAATATGGCAGCGATGTTGGTGCAGCTAAAAATCCAGACAGCCGGTACAGGGACTGGTTTAAATTCACAGAATACCCCATGGATTATAAATCATGGTGGGGAATTAAGGATCTTCCAGAAGTGGACAAAGAAAATCCTTCATTTCGAGATTTTATCTATGGAGATACGCACTCGGTTCTAGCCAAGTGGAATCAGATGGGCATAGATGGATGGCGTTTGGATGTAGCAGATGAACTTCCCGACAGTTTTATCCGTGGTATCCGTAAAAATTTGTCTCGCTACCCAGAGACCATTCTTATTGGCGAAGTATGGGAAGACGCCTCTAATAAAATTTCCTATGGTCAACGCCGCAACTATATTTTGGGCGATGGTTTGCAAGCTGTGATGAATTATCCCTTTCGCGATTTGATTATTGCTTATCTTACAAGGACTAAAACAGCTCAAGAACTGGCTTATCAAATGCTAGTTTTGAGTGAAAACTATCCTCACGATATTTTTTATAACAATTTTAATAATCTTGGCACACATGATACTGAACGTATTTTGACTATGGTTGGTGATGAGGCCAACGATTTAGCTGTAGGAATGCTCTTTACCCTCCCTGGTATACCTTGTGTCTACTATGGTGATGAAGCTGGAGTAACAGGACGTAAAGATCCTAAAAACAGGAAATACTTTCCATGGAATAATATCCACGAGCCTACTTATACTTTGTATCACCAGTGGATAGCCAAGCGTCGTGCAGAAAAAGTTCTCTTTCATGGAAAATTTACCACATTTTTCCAAGGAGATCTTTTAGGAATTTTACGTTATACAGACTGTGAAGCATTTGTATATATTGTTAATCCTACAGATGAAGAAGTCAAGATAACTTTTAAAGAAATCCATTTTCTACAAAAAGTTTCTTTCGTTGATAGACTGAAGGAGTGTCTTGACAAATGTGTCCTTCCAGCAAAAACGGGTCAGGATTTCAAGATTATAAAGGTAGAAAATAAGATTTAAAAAAATACTGCTCCTAAAAAGGGAGTGTTTTTTTATGTCAATTTGAACACTAGAGATGAAGCTGTATAAGAATTATATCAGAACCTTAAATTTACAAACAAATTCCTTTTCGGTACGCTTTCATAGTGTTACAATGAATTGTAATTAATTTTTTGTTAGTCTCGAAAATTGTGTACTTTTACCTTTATTCGAGCAATAGGAGGCTTTATGTTGACAATTGAAACTCTCGCGCGTTTCCAGTTTGGCATGACCACAATCTTCCACTTTTTCTTTGTTCCCCTTTCGATAGGGTTAACATTGATGACCTTTATTATGGAAGCATTGTATGTTAAAACGGGCGATGAGAAATGGAAAACACGTACTAAATTTTTTGGTACAATCATGTTATTATCTTTTGCCGTTGGGGTCGTGACCGGTATTATTCAGGAATTCCAATTTGGGATGAACTGGTCGGATTATTCACGATTTGTCGGTGATATTTTTGGAGCACCACTTGCTGTAGAAGCTCTGCTTGCATTCTTTATGGAATCAACATTCTTAGGTGTTTGGATGTTTGGTTGGGACCGTTTAGGCAAAAAATTGCACTTAGCTGCACTTGGCTTAGTCATGGTCGGAACTTGGCTTTCTTCACTTTGGATTTTAGCAGCGAACAGTTTTATGCAAAATCCAGTAGGTTATGAAGTCATTGGCGGTCGTGCAACACTGACGAGTTTCTCAGCCCTGTTGACAAACCCACAAACTACCTTAGAATTTACCCACGTTATTACTGGATCATTCTTGACCGGTGGATTTGCGGTTGCTGGTATCTCTGCATTCCAAATTCTCAAAAAACGTGAAGTTGATTTCTTCAAGCCAGCATTGCGTTTAGGACTCTTGGTTGCTTTGATTGGCGCTATGGGGAACTTTGTGGCTGGAGACCAACAAATGTTGGAAGTTAAAAATACTCAACCGATGAAATTCTCAGCGACAGAGGGTGTTTATGAAACAACAGAGGACCCAGCAGCTTGGGACATGATTGCTTTCTTTAACGAAGCTGATCACAAGTCTGTTTTCGGTGTGCGCATACCTTATGTACTCTCAATTTTGACTTACCACCGTCCTTCAGGTTCAGTTGAGGGGATGAATCAAATCAACAAGGAGCTGGAAGCCAAATATGGTGATCATCTGAATTACTATCCACCAGTTACAGTTCTCTTCTATACATTCCGTATCATGGCTGGTTTGAGCATGTACTTTATGTTAATCTCAGCTCTTGGTCTCTTCTGGACACGCCGTAAGAAACCTTGGATGTATGAAAAACCAGGAATGATGCGCCTCTACGGTTGGTCAATGTTTTTGCCATTTCTTGCCATTACCTCTGGTTGGTTGGTTACTGAGTTAGGTCGTTATCCTTGGACTGTATATGGACTCTTTACAATTAAAGACTCTGTTTCACCTAACGTTTCAGTAGGAAGTCTGCTCTTTTCTAATATCGTTTACTTCCTTCTTTTCTGTGTCTTAGGTACTATTATGATTATCTTGACACGCCGTATTATGCGTGACAGTGCACATAAGGCAGAAACAGCTTATGTTGATTTAGACCCATTTAGTAGCCATAATCTCGGTAAAGATAAGCATTCTAAATCAGAAGAAAAAGAAGAGGAGGCTTTAAAATGAGCGGATTACAATTATTTTGGTTTATCTTGATTGCAGTGCTCTTTGGGGGATTCTTCTTCCTTGAAGGCTTCGACTTTGGTGTAGGAATGAGCGTATTGGCTCTAGCACGTAATAAACGTGAAGTCAACCAAGCAATTGCTACAATCGGTCCTTTCTGGGACATGAATGAAGTCTGGCTCTTGACAGCTGGTGGAGCAATGTTTGCCAGCTTCCCATATTGGTATGCTTCACTTTTCTCTGGTTACTACAATATCTTATTGTTGATTCTCGCCTGCTTGATTTTACGTGGGGTAACATTTGAGTTTCGTCACCGTAGTGAATCAGAAAAAGTAGAACGTGTCTGGGAAATTATTTTAGGAGTGACAAGTATCTTTATTCCTTTCTTGTTTGGGCTTATGTTTACCAGTATGATTCAAGGTGTCCCCATGGATGCTCGTGGGGACATCTACGCCAGTTTCACAACGTATGTGAATCCTCTTTCACTTGTTGGTGGAGTTGCAGTAGCCCTGATGAGTTTCTTGCATGGTTTGAACTACATTGCACTGAAGACAGAGGGAAATATGCGCAAACGTGCAAATGATCTGGCAAACAAACTTTACTTTGTACTGTATGCAGGAGAAGTTGTCTTTGCACTCTTGATTGCTATGAAAACAGACTTCATCGAAAAACATGCTGCCTTGACGATTGGTTTGTTAGCCGTCATCGTTCTTTTGACTGTTTTTGCACATGTTTCTGTCGCTAAGAAACGTGAAATGTCAGCCTTCTTATCATCTGGATTGACTTTCCTTGCATTAGTTGCTTTGCTTTTCCAAGGTTTATTCCCACGAGTAATGATTGCTGAAAACCCAGCGAACAGTATTTTGATCAAAGATGCAACTTCTACCCACTATACTTTGACAACCATGTCCTACATAACCATAGCAATCTTGCCATTTGTGCTTGCCTATATGGCTTGGACATACTACATTTTCAGAAAACGTATCAGTGAATAATTGATTCTAAAATTCCTTTTTTAAAGGGATTTTTTATTAGACAAAAGTGAAGAAGAGCGTGAATTTATAAGCAGTTTCAAAGGCTTGGCACTCATATTTTGTTATAATAAAAGTTATCATATGAATAAGAATAGGTAATAAAAAAATGATTGACAGAACTCTATTTACTCTTCCCGGAGTACGTAAGATTCTTCCCGCTCTTGGAGGGCTTGCCCTACTTCAAGCGCTTTGTATTGTAGGACAGGCATTATTTCTATCGCAAGCAATAACAGGATTGTGGCAAGGTCAAGAACTTATCCAGGTTCTGATCTTTATTATTGGCTTTTTTCTGAGTTTTTTTGGGCGAGAAGTAGTAAACTTTTTGCGTCAATACATGCTTGATAAGGTTTCCTACCGTTTAGCAGCGGATATGCGTGGACAGATTCTTGAAAAAGCTTTTAAACTTGGCCCTTCCGTCTCACGTGAAATGGGCACAGGTAATCTGACTTCGACAGTCATTTCCGGTATTGATGAGGTCGAAACTTATATCAAATTGGTGCTTTCTAAAGTATTGAATATGATGATTATTCCGATTCTCTTACTGATTGCAATTGCCTTTTTGGATTTGCAAACAGCAATTGTTTTGGCACTTGCTTTTCCTTTTGCTATTATCTTCATGATTTTGTTGGGCTACGCTGCCCAAGGACAGGCGGACAGACAATATAAGAGTTTCCAACTTTTATCCAATCACTTCTTAGATTCACTCCGTGGGATTTCAACCTTAAAATACTTTGGTTTATCAAAAACATATGCAAATTCGATTTATCAAACGTCAGAACGCTTTCGTAAAGCAACGATGGCTACTTTGCGTGTCGCGATTCTCTCAACCTTTGCACTTGATTTCTTTGCGACCTTATCTGTTGCTACCGTAGCTTTGTTTTTAGGATTACGTCTCATGAACGGTGCCATTCTCTTGTTCCCGGCACTGGCTGCTTTAATTTTGGCTCCAGAGTATTTCTTGCCTTTACGTGATTTTGCCTCAGATTACCATGCGACATTAAACGGTAAAAATGCTTATGCTAGTGTTAATGAGGTGCTACAAACTGAAGATCAATTAACCGAAGTTTTACCTGAACCCATCCGTTGGTCGGAGCAGTCCCAACTCAAACTTCATAATTTGAGCAAAATTTTTGAAACAGGACGTGGTGTTTCAGATGTTAATTTGGAACTGCAAGGTTTTACAAAGGTCGCTATTGTCGGTGAATCTGGTTCAGGTAAATCAACATTGCTGAGTATGCTTTCAGGCTTTCTTATGCCCAGTTCAGGTGAGATCCAGCTCAATGAATACCAGATGACATCCCTTAACGATGAAAAATTCCGCCAGTCTTTACAATTTATCCCTCAAAATACTTATATTTTTGCGGGAACATTGCGTGCTAACTTAGCCTTTTATCAACCAGAGGCTTCAGACGAGGAGATTGTTCAAGCGGCAGAGCTTGCAGGTTTGAAGGATCTACTTGAAGAAATCGGTTTGGATGCAAATATTGGTGCAGGAGGACGTACCTTATCGGGTGGGCAAATGCAACGTGTGGCATTGACTCGCGCCTTTCTCTCTAAAGAAAGAAATATCCTTTTCCTTGATGAACCAACAGCGCATCTGGATGTAGAAACAGAACTAGAAATAAAAGAAAATATTCTGCCTCTCTTTGAGAACAAGCTTGTCTTCCTGGCAACGCACCGCTTACACTGGTTGCCTCAGATGGATTTGATTGTTGTTCTCAATGAAGGCAAAATTGAAGCGGTAGGTTCGCATCAGGAACTTTTAGCTACAAATACATATTATCAAGAACTCTTGCGGGAGATGAGAGGCTAAACAGCATGATTGTAAAAACAATGGAGAAAAAATGAAGAAGATTCTTTTCAACAATGATTGGATCACACCTTTTTTGCGTAAATATCGTTTCGGAATGATTCTCGCGATTATTTTAGGAACAATAACAATGTTTTGCGCTGGCCTGCTTATGTTTTCAGCGGGCTATGTGATTTCAAAATCAGCAACTAAACCCGAAAATATTTTGATTATCTATGTGCCTGTTTTAATGGTACGTGTCTTTGGGATATCACGTCCTGTTGTACGTTATATTGAACGTTTAACTTCCCACAATTGGATTTTACGTATCACCAGTAACCTTCGGCGCAAGCTTTACCTTAGATTAGAAAAATCAGCGATTGGTTTGTCTGAACGCTATAAATTAGGAGATTTACTGGGGTTACTTAATGAGGATATCGCCAATATTCAGGACTTGTTCTTGCGAACCCTTTTTCCTTTAATGATTGTAGGTTCTTTATCTGTGGCCCTCATCATCGCCTCAGGTGTCTTCTCACTGACTTTGGCTATTGTGATTGCCTTCTTCTTAGGATTAATGGTTATCGTACTCCCTTATGTGTCTCTCAAAGTATCAGCTAAATATGATCGTGATTTAAAAAATTATCGCAATCAACTCTTTTCAGACTTAACAGATGATGTTTTAGGTTTGCAAGACTGGGTTTTATCCGGACGGAAAGAAGATTTCTTGCTTGATTACCAAACCTCAGAAAAAGCTGCCCGTCAGATTCAAGAAAAATTGCTGAGCTATGTACGGAAACGTAACCTTGTATTGCAGCTCATCTTTGCTTTGCTAGTAGTCTATCTGATTGTTTGGTCAGGTTCAACCTTAAATACAGGAGATGCACCGAATTATATTGCTGCTGTTTCTCTTGCTGCATTTCCCTTATTTGATGCTTTTGCCCCACTATCTGACGCTGTTGTTGAGACACAACGTTATGGTGACTCTGTGCAGCGGCTCAACGATTTGCCGGATGTCAAAGAAGATGTGCGACAAGAAACAATTACGGATACAGACTTGCAAATTTCTGACTTAAACTTTGCTTTTGATGATAAGCTTATTTTTGATGATTTAAATCTTCATGTCAAAAAAGGGGAACATGTGGCGATTTTAGGTCGCTCAGGAGTGGGTAAATCAACTTTAGCAAGCCTTATCCGTGGGGATCTTATCGCACAACAAGGGACTGTGGATTTATCGGGAGTAGCGCCAGCTTATGCAAATAATGTTGAAGAAAAAATTGGTGTCATCAATCAAAGTCCTTATATTTTCAATGCCACCATCCGGTCAAATCTTAGTTTGGCCCGGCTTGATGCCAGTGACGAAGAAATTTGGAATGCTTTAGAGCTTGTAGGATTGAAAAAAATGGTGGCTTCCCTGCCTGATCAACTCAACGAAGTCGTGGACGAAGCTGGACAACGATTCTCAGGTGGTGAACGTCAACGTTTAGCCTTAGCACGTATATTACTGTCTGATGTCGATATGGTTATCTTAGATGAACCGACTGTTTCTTTGGACCCGATTACTGAGAACCAATTGTTGCGTCTCTTCTTTGAGCGCTTAAAAGACAAAACCATTATCTTTATTACTCACCATCTTTTGGGTGTACAGCACATGGATCGTGTTATCTTTTTAGAAAAAGGTAAAATTAAACTTGATGATCAACCGGAGTACCTTCTTGAACATAACGAAGCCTTCCGTAAGCTTTATCAAATGGACTTAGGAACTAACGACTCTTATTAGTCGTTAGTTTTTATGTTGACAAAACGAAATAAAAGTATTAAAATATATTTTGTTAGCTTTTATATAACGAAAACTAAATATTAAGGAGATTAACTGTGTCAGCAGAAACAAATAAACTATTGCACCTCTTTTCAAAACTACTTCATAATCCTCAACTTCTCATGGCTTTGCATATGGAAAGAATAACAAGTCGACTCGGAGAAAAAAAATCGCGTACCGGTGCACAAGGTCTTTTGGTTGAACTCTGGAAGGCTGATGGGTTGACGAATTCTGAAATTGCCGAAATCTTGGATATCCGTCCTTCAAGTGTAACTGCTCAAGTAAAGAGCTTAGAGCAACGTGGCTTAGTTAAACGGGTCACAGATGAAAATGATAAACGAGTGAGCCGTGTTTTCTTGACAGAAGACGGGAAGCAAGCTCAAGTCGAGCGTGAGGAAAGTCAAGATGATCTGTCAGAAGGCATTTTTGGTAGTCTTACAGAAGAAGAACAGGTACAACTGATTCATATTTTAGAAAAACTAAAAGAGGCAAATCCAATCGATGAAGAGTGTGATTTCCGTGCGGGTGGTATGCGTATGGGAGGTTTTGACCCACGAATGATGCATCATATGGGTAGAGAAATGGAAGCAAAAATGAGAAAAGAAATGCACCGTCAGATGCGAGATGCGCATAATCCATGGAATTTTGGTCATAATCCACGAGACAGAAGAGATGACAACTGGGATGACTTTTAATCTAAGCTTAAATCAGTCTAAGGTCCTAAGTTCTTTGGTACAATTTAAGGTATAATAGAGATATCTTTATTATTAGAAAGAAGAAATTATGCCCGTATTAGAATTAAAGAACATTAGAAAATCATACTTTTTAGGTAAAGATGAATTTCCAGTGCTCAAGGGGATTGACCTTGAGTTTGAGCGTGGAGACTTTGTCAGTTTACTCGGTGAGTCCGGTGGTGGTAAATCCACCCTGATGAATATCATCGGAGGCTTGGATCGTGAATATGATGGTGATGTCATCATTGATGGTGTAGCACAAAAAGCAAAAAAAGAAAAAGATATGGATGCGTACCGTCGTGACACTATCGGCTTTATCTTCCAGTCTTTCAATTTAATCAACTACTTAAGTGTACTTGACAATATTTTGATTAGCTTGAAAATGACGAGCCTATCAGAAAAAGAACGTGTCGAACGTGCGATTGAGTTGACCAAACAAGTTGGTCTTTACGAGCACCGTAAGAAAAAACCTGCTCAATTATCTGGTGGACAAAAACAACGTGTGGCTATTGCGAGAGCTTTGGCAAGTGATCCTGAGATTATCCTTGCTGATGAACCCACAGGGGCACTTGATTCACAGAATACCAAAGAAGTATTGGCACTTCTCCGCCAAATCGCACAATCTGGGAAAACTGTCATTGTCGTCACTCACTCTCAAGAAGTTGCCGACTATGGTACACGTACCATTCGCTTAGCGGACGGGCAAATTATTGGTGATGAGCGTGATAAGCCTGCTTATCCTGTTCCAGATGAGGCAAAGTCTTTCAAAACAAAGGCGCTTTCTTATGGAGATGTGGTTAAAACAGCCTTTAAGCACTTTACAAATACTTGGAAAATCAATCTTCTTATTGCTATTGGTACGGCGATTGGCTTGTTCTCTGTTATATTCTTCCTCGGATTAGGTACAGGGGCAACAAAATATATGAATGATCAGGTCACAAGCTTGGCAAATCCTAATATTATTACGGTAGTTCAACGTGACCCAGCAAATAATCAAGGCAAAGATAACGACGAAGCCTTCTCTATTGCGCAGCAAACAATGCTTGGTATTTCTGATGAGAATATCAACAAGTTGAAGGGCTTGGATAATGTAAAAACCGTTGATGCAGGAATTACAAAAGCAGGTGCTGTAACTCTTGATTATAATGGACAAACAACAAGTAGCCAGGCAATTATGTCATGGACGCCTATGATTCAATCTTCAACATTACATGCTGGTTCAGAACCAAAAGGGAAACAAATTGTTCTCTCTGAAGCAGATATGAAGAAATTTGATCAAAAAGCTTACGAAGCAAAAGACTGGAAAGCTGTGATTGGAAAGACAGTGAAGGTAAGCTTCCAAACTGTAGATAAAAATAATACACCAGTGACAATCACTGAGGATATGGAAATTTCAGGCGTCTTGCAAGATATGCCAATGGTTGGTACTCTAACTTCAACAGAAGCTTTGAAAGAAATGCTCACTGCCAATAATATTGATGCAATGCCAAATACAGCCTACGTTACTGTAACCGAGACAGAAAAAGTTAAAGATGTAACGAAAGACATCAATGAAATTAAAGATAATGGAAAACTCGTGTTTGCATCAACAAATATCGGTAGTATGCTGGATACAATCACAGATATTACAGGAATTGTATCAACAGTCTTGGCTGCCATTGCTGGTATTAGCTTGATCGTTTCAATCTTTATGATTGTGGTGACAACTTATATGTCTGTGGCTGAACGTACCAAAGAAATTGGTGTTCTTCGTGCCTTAGGTGGACGTCGTAAAGATGTTTCTCGTATGTTTACAGCTGAAAGTGTTATCCTAGGCTTGTCTTCTGCTGTGATCGCGATTGGCCTAGCCTTTGCGGGACAAAGTATCATCAATAAAGCTTTGCATAGCTTAGTCGGCGGAAATATCGTTCAGATTACTTCGGGCCATATTATCTTTGCTGTAATTATCGCACTGATTATCGCTTTACTCTCAAGCCTTGCACCTGCAGCACGTGCGGCACGCTTGAATACTATCGAAGCTTTGGCTGCAGATTAATATAAAAGAAGTTCTACTAAGAAGTAGGGCTTTTTTGTTACTCAATTATCCTCTGCGCTTATCTTAGAAACAGAGGCGATATTAACAATGCTTACGGCCTAATATTATTTTGAAAAATCCCAAGTAGAACATTGCGGTAATGTTATAAAGAAGTTGTTGGTGTTATTTAATAATAATGAAGTACTTGGCGGAGTAAAGCGGTTGACTTATAATTGGAAGTCCAGTCTTTTTTATAAAATAAAATCATATTCTTATTTAGAAGTTTTTTACAACAAAGAAAATGGGAGTGTAGATTGGATAGGACTAATGGAAGGGAAATTCCTAAGAACGCTTTAGAACAACCAGAATAAAAAACATTTCCCTTGTTGAGTAGTTCTTTTAAAAATAGAGTATGATGATGTAATGATTAATACTTCTGATTCTATATGTCAGAGCGATCATAAAATGTTTTTTTTATTATAGGGTCAACACGAGTTGTTCCGGGTAAAAAGTGTATTCTTTTCGTTCCTGTCTCAGCAGATGTTCTGTAATACCATTTTTTCCAGCATAAGAACATTAGATTAGTTTTCAATGTTTTTATTTTCTATTAGAGTTGTTTCTCATGTTCTTCTATAAAAAAGTGTTCGTTTAATTTCTCATCTCTTTAATCACACCACTTGATAAATTTTGTGATGTTTTTGATTACGATGAAAAAGTCTCTCGAAAACTTATTCGAGAGACTTTAGACTATATGTGTTTGTGCTATAAGAAAAGCTGATCTGTATTAAAATGTCATAAAACAAACTGTCGCACTAAAATCTCGTTGTTTCTTCCAAGACTACTTTTAATAATTAAGCAAATCTTTCTGCACATTCAAGTGATGCATCAATATTTTTACAAATATTGTCTCGACCTATTTTTTCAATGAAACCAGCTTTTTCCATAACATGATAGGGTTGTTCATTGACATGAGAAAGAATCAATGTCATTTTTCTCTTTTTACAAATTTCAAAAGTTTCTTCGAGAGCTTCAAGTCCTGAAATATCCATTGTAGGAACATTACGCATCCTTAGGATCAAGACGCTTTTCCCTTCCTCATGTGTGAAATTAAGAAATTCATTTGTAGAACCAAAAAATAAAGAACCAAATATTTCATAGACAACGGTATGTTTGGGAACCCGTTTTAAATCAATATCTTCAGAAATTTCTTCATTGTCTAGGTTGTCTCTATCTACCCATTGACGAACTGTAGCAACATCTGACATACGTTTCAAAAACAAGAAGGCTGCTAAAATCATCCCGAATTCAATGGCAACAACCAGATCAAAAAATACAGTTAAGAAAAGGGTTATTAATAAAACTGCAATGTCACTCTTTGGTGCTTTACGCAACATGTAAATAAATGTACGCCAACCACTCATGTTATAAGCAACTATAACCAAAATTGAGGCTAAACAACTCATTGGGATAAGTGAAGCATATGGCATTAGGAATAAGAGGATTAAAAGTAAAGTTAACGCATGAACTATGCCAGCTATTGGTGTACGTCCTCCATTTTTTACATTAGCTGCTGTACGTGCAATAGCACCTGTAGCAGGAATACCGCCAAATAGCGCAGACATCATATTTCCCACTCCTTGCCCAACCAATTCAGCATTTGAGCGATGACGGCTCCCGATCATACCATCCGAAACCACACATGAAAGAAGCGATTCAATAGAAGCTAAAATAGCAATAGTAAAAGCAGGTGAAATCATTTGGCGAATTAAAGAAAAGGATAGGTTTGGCATTGTGAGTGTGGGTAATCCTGCCTTGATGGTATACAAATCACCAATCGTGGCCACTGATAAATGACCGAAACTTACAATAGCTGTTGTCACTATAATAGCAACAAGTGAACCGGGTATTTTTTGAGACACATGTGGCCAAAAAATCTGAATAAGTAAAGCAAGCATCCCAATCATTAAAGTTGGCCACTGAATCGTATTGAAGTGCTGTATATAGCTTACCCATTTTTCAACAAATTCAGCTGGGACTGCTCCCATATTAAGTCCGAATAAATCCTTTAGCTGTCCTGAAAAAATTCCTATTGCAATACCCAGTGTAAATCCTACGGTAATTGTTTTAGGAATAAATTTAATCAAGTTTCCAAAGCGGAGAACTCCCATCAGAATCATCATAATACCTGCGAGAAAGGTTGCAATTGTTAACCCGCTCATTCCATATTGAGCAATAATACCATAAATAATAACAACAAATGCAGCAGTCGGACCTCCGATTTGAACGCGGCTTCCTCCTAAAAATGAAATAAAAAAACCTGCAACGACAGCTGTATAAAGTCCCTGTTCTGGCTTCACTCCTGATGCAATTGCTAAAGCAATAGATAGTGGTAAAGCAATGATTGCGACGATAATACCAGCAATAAGATCTTTGGCAAATTGCTCTCTTGAATAATTTTTAAGAACACTAAACAGTTTTGGTTTAATATATTTAAAAGTGTCCAATTTTTCCTCCTGTTTTTCTATACTTATAAAAAGGCAACTCTAACATTTTATCATACTTAAAATTAAAATACACAGAATATTTAAGTTTTAAGTATGATAAAATATTTTTATTCAGTCGAAAATGCAGAATACTTAAAATTTTTCTAAAACTAATATATAAAGAAGAGAACTATATCGCATGCTAGTGAAACTCGAGGAGAATATCAAAATTAACATAATAAAAAACCTGATTTTGATTTTATTTTAGTTTTGTCTATCTCTGTAGTATTCCATATTAACTATCACAATCAATGATTATCGTATTGTATTCCCTTTAAATTACAAAATAGCATCATTTTATGATACTATTTTGTAATTTTTCTTGAAAAATTAAAAAATCGTTTAAAAGGTTCCTTCCTAGAAATTTTTATTTTATAGTGATAAATTTATTACTATAAATTTACTACTAAAGTAATTGAAAATAGAAAATTATTTTTTAAAAGGAAAGTATTGAAATGGTTACACTTTATTATAGGAAACATTCTAAGGATTCTAAAAGAGCCATAGAGTGGTTTAGACAAAATAATCTAGAGGTAAATAAAGTAAATATAAATGATATTGCTGAAAAAAGCATTTTCCAGTTGATTTATTTATCTGATATGGATATCTCCCAAATTTTACGTCAAGATCCACGGTCATATTTTCTTCACTATAAGAAGAAAAAGGCCAAGGAGTTAAGATTTAGTGAAAGCTTACGTTATTTAGAAAAAAATTCGTATTTACTTCAGGATCCAATTATTCTCTCTCCTAATTTTTCACAGATAGGATATGATGAAGCGAGACTGATTAAATACTCGCACAAATTATAACCTTATGTATGAGTTAGAAAATTAAGACCTAGACATGAACATGATTTATTAAAAAATTGTGTTTTTTTATTTTTCCTAAATAATACTAAATGAAAGACTTTAAATATGATTTGATACGTAGGTAAAGTATTTTCTCAAGTCTAGAATGCTTATAAACCACATATTTGTATGACGCAAGCACTCTATCAACGACATCAACTTTTACCTATTTTATGCGAACGTAATGATTGCGTGATTTATATAGTCCTAGTAAGTTAAAAGAGGCGAGTTTTTGACGTAATGTATTCGTAATTTATTACGAATTATGGGCGTAATTTCCATGAGCATTCTAGTAGTATTCCATTTATTATAGTGATAAATTATATCTTGTCGTTAAAGTTTTCTTTAAGGCTTCAGCCGTTATATACCTTAATCCTTAAGTTTTAACACATTATAAAATAATTTAAAAGGAAAGATTCAATTGCTTAAAATTAAAAAAATTGGGCTACTGTTATTAGGTTTTCTTTTACTTGGAGGGACTAAAGTTGCTGCAGAAGGCGCAAATTTTAGTGTTGTTCCTCAGTTACCAAGTAATCAAACTGACAAAAGCCTAGGTTATTTTGATTTACTTATGAAACCCAGTGAATCCCAAGAATTAACCATAAAGCTGTCAAATACAACCGATAAGGAAGTAACGGTAAATACCACATTTTCTAATGCTACAACTGCTGATTCTGGGCTTGCTGTTTATCTCCCTACTGAAAAAAAAGAGGATTCCTCACTGAAATATAATATTTCAGACTATGTACAAGTTGAAAAACAAGTCAAAGTTCCCGCACAGTCAAATGTGGATGTTAAGGCAAAAGTAAAAATGCCTGAAGAAGCCTTCCAAGGTGTGATGGCCGGTGGTTTCACCTTTAAGCAAGAAACAAGTGAAACAGATAAAGAAAATACTTCAAAAGATACTTCTGTATCTGTAAAAAATGAGTATCGGTATGTGGTTGCACTCGTTATGCGTCAATCAGAAAAAGAAGTTGCGCCCTCTCTTAAGTTAAATAAGATTGAAGCAGGGCAAGTAAACAATAGGAATGTCATAAAGGCAAACTTACAGAATTCTGAAATGTCTTACTTAAATCAGCTTAATGTATCTTCTAAAATTACTGCTCAAGCGGATAAATCCGTGAGCTATAGTTATAATAATGCGAACATGCAAATGGCTCCAAACTCGAATTTTGATTTATCTATCCCGGTCTCCAAACAAGGGGACTTATCAAGTGGAACTTCAAAGCCTCTCGCTCCTGGAAAGTACCATGCTTATATTGAAGCATATGGTGAAAAATCTGAGGATGGGAAATATGTAAAAGAAGTAGAGGGCAAAAATGTTCATTATAAATACAAATGGATCCTTGAAAAAGATTTTGAAGTCACAGATACAGAGGCCAAAAAGCTCAATAAATCCGATCCCACAGTTGAAAAGAAAAATTCAATAAATTGGGTGATGATTATTGGTTTAGGCATCATTGCCCTTCTCCTTGTCATTATCTTTCTTCTCTTGAAAAGAAGAAAAGAAGAGGAGTCCGACAAAGAATAAACTCTCCAAGTGACTTAAACACCCATGATATTCAACTTCATTTATTGAAGGTATAAATATAAATAAATGTGAAAGGAGAATTTCTATGTGAGATATAAATATATTGTTCTTGCTTTAATTCTAATATTAGGAAATACTACAGCTATGACAAGTCATGCGAATTCAGTAATGACCCATGGAAAAGTAGGTTTCTATGAAGCCCCAAGCACAGTCCCTTCTCCCCCATCTGATGAAGAACATCTTGAGACAGTACAGATGATGAATGCATCAAATCAAGTACTGCCCCGTACGGGGGAGGATTCCTCTTCAATAGCTTTTATTGGAGTACTCGTTGTCGCATTAAGTACATTACTCTTTAGTCAAAGGAAGACAAAGAGTATTTAATAATAAATTATCGTTCTTTAGAAAGGAACATTAAACTCTCATGAAAAAAATTATCACACTCTCTGCAGCCGCACTTTCAACTCTTGCACTTTTCGGTACAGCAACAGTCTCTGCCGACAGTATTGACCAAAATACCTTTACTTCTGAAGGCACAGTAAACTTCACTGCAGCACCAAATACTTCTAACCCAGGAGTTGTTGATCCTGAAAATCCAGGAGAAAATCCAAATCCTGAAATTCCTGGTGTTGCTGGTACAATCGCATTAGATTATGCGTCAAGTTTAGATTTCGGTACACATGAAATTTCAGATAAAGCAACAACTTACTTTGCTTCAAAAGATGATAAAACTTCTGGCGCAGACTTTGTTGCTATGCACGATCTTCGTGGTGAAGGAACATGGTCAGTTACAGTGACACAATTGGCACAGTTTAACAATGGGAAAAATGATTTAACTGGTGCACAATTAAGCTTTAGTGATGCGGCTGCCGTATATACTGGTGATGCTTCTGGTACAAGTGCATATATGCCAACAGCTTCAAACATCACAAACTTAGCAGTGGGTACTGCAACCCCAGTGATGACTTCAAACGCTGAAGGAAGTTACGGAACATATGCGGTGAAATATGGTGCAGCAGCTGATTATACAGGAAATGAAGCAGATGGACCAATCTCACTTAGCGTTCCTGCAGGATCTGCTAAAGCTGGTACATATACTACAACATTGGAATATGCTTTAAGTGTTGTTCCTGGCGCATAATTGCCTCAAAGATTAAAGAAAATTTTATTTGATATAAGGTTTTCTTTTTGAAAAAGGAGAAGAAGACTCTACTTAAGTTATTCTTTTCTTTTTTCAAAAAGAAAACAGAAAGATGTAAAGGAAGAAACGGATGAAAAAATCGACCAAACTAGGAATAATTGTGGCATGTAGTGCGGCCCTCTTTTCTCTCAATAGCTTGCTTTTCAATTCAGAAAAAGTTGAAGCGGCCACATCTATTTCAGGGACACTCGTACCAGGAGAAACTGTCGATACAGGGAATCATACTTTAGACAGTACTTTTCAACAAAACAAGAACAATTGGTCAGTGCTCTCTGGGAGTACTTCTTGGTGGCAATGGCAAAGTGATAATTACTTTCGCTTAGCAAATTCTCAAACTGGAAGTTGGACCTACCATGTCATGAATGCGACGATTGATTTTTCAAAACCAGTGTCAATATCAGTGCCTTATAGTTATAAATCAAAAAATTCTGGTTCATGGGGAGATGCGGCAGGTTTCTTTTTAACACCTGAGGATAAAGCTACAATACAAAAAAATGGCCCAAGTGCAACGGGAAAATATTTAGGAATACAAGGTCTGCCTAATTCCTTTTTTGTGGGACGTGACCCCTGGAATAATAAGGGCTTTGACACTTCATTAAGTGATACCACTAAGGAAAATATATTAATTCGTCAAACAGATGCATTGGGAAATGTGGAAACATCTAATTCTGTTGTCCCAGGATGGCCTCAAAAAGCTGTTCCTGTTACCTATACTCTAGTAAGTGAAGGTTTATTTCAATATTCTTATGAAGGGAAGGAAACTCAAACTCTCACTTGGACTAATATAAGTGATAACGGGGATGGTACTTATACTGGAACACTTTCGCTTTTATCTAGCTTGAACTCCACCCCTCTTCAAAGGACAGTGACTATGCGGCACCAAATGACTTTTGGAAGTGTGGGTATTACAGGTGCTAACACAGGTGTTATCTTAGAAGGAAATGCCACAAATGCCTCTAGTTTTTCTGCGACAAAAGGGACATCCTCTGTTAAAATCAACTATATTGATAACAGTACCAATACACTCATTAAACAAGCACCAGCATCAAGCATAATCGCTAATACAGGAGATACCGTTGGTGTAACGAATGGTACGCTTAACTCCCTTGATACTTACGATTATGCAGCACCTAAAATTTCTAATTATACCTTCCTAAAAGGAGGAAGCACAACTGTTGTAAGTAGTGATACAAGTGCTGCAACATCAAGTGAAATTAACGTTTATTATAACTACACACCCAAAATTGAAACAGCAACCTTACAATTTTATTATTCAAAAGGAACACCAGGAACAGGTGAAGTTACAGATGCTCTAACAGGACTTGTGGGGGGAAGTCCTAAATCTACCATTTCTAAAGTAGAAGGTCTCGCACAAGCGTTGCCCGATTCAATAACAACCACAGGGGCTTATGGTAGTCCTCTAAAGGACTTTTTAGGGGACTCGGGAATACCTCTAGGTTATGAAATGGATTATGTCGTCGGTCCGGATGGGAAGAATGGCAAAATTTATCCTGATTTAAAAACCGCAATGGAGGCTAATCCTAATTATGAAGATATCGAGACTAATGCTTGGGCTAATTACTTTAGTGTTTATTTAAAAGGAAGAAAATCAACTGCCAAATTTACCTATAAGTATATAGAAGGGACACGTCCTAATGCACCGACTTTACCAGATCCCTTTGTACAAACAGGTGTGACAGGTGGTGTAATTGTAAATCCTACAGAAGCTTCCCTTACTCTTCCTGAAGGCTCTATTGTCCAGGATGTAATCGGTCCAGACGGGAAACGATACAGCACACTGCGTGAAGCTCTTATAGCAGAGGATAACAAATACTTTGATATAATCACAAAGAACTTTACTCTCACTATTATTGCACCTCCCGTATCTGTAACATTGGATGATGTACCAGATTTAGATTTCGGAACTCAAGAATTAAAAGGAAAACCTATCTACTCTATGTCACCTCAAGGAGTACTTGGGGTATCAGATGATACTGCTGCAAATAAAGGATGGAACATAACAGCTAATTTGATCCAACAGTTTACAACGGAAAGTGGTCAATCCATTAAAGGTGCCACATTGTCATTTGATAAAGGAGAAGTTATCCCTGCGGCAGGGAATACCTCAACCCCTCCGACTACCTCTGAATTTATATTATCTGAAAATGGCCCGGTCAGGGTTGCAAATGCACAAGCGAATACTGGGCAAGGAAATTGGCAGCTTAAGTTTCCTAATGTCTCGCTAAATACGCATGGCTCAGCACTGGAAGTCAATCAGCAATATCAAGCGACTATAGAGTGGGATATCAGTAATGTGCCCGAATAATAGATAAGAAATCCTAGCGGATTTTTTATTATGTCAAAACATAGGTATGGAATGATGAGCTTTTTGGAGAAGTAATGCATTTTAGGCAGCCATACTACAATCTTTAAGTATAATTAAACTAAACATGGATTTTAGAATAATAAAAGGAGATGAAATAGAAATGAATAATTATTTTGAATATATTTTTAGTAACGATACCAATTTCGAATTACAAATTTTGGAAAGCATTTATAATAGTGCGAATGGCTTAGATATGGATGAATTAATTAAAAAGGTTGATTCAAATCGAAAAACTATTCATAAGCACCTTACTAATATTAATGAAGTAGCAGGAGAGTACCACGATACGGAGAATCGTATTATTTTTCAAAAAAGAAAGTATGTGTTTTTAGGGGATAGAAGGGACTATTATGCACTAAAATGTAATATTATGAAATCAGAAGTCTTAGTTATCCTTATTGAGTCATTTTTATCTAATACGTCGATTGATTTAACACTTTTTTGTAAAAATAACTTTATCAGTGAAAGTACTCTTAAACGGAAGCTCCAAAAAATTAATATTTTACTAGAAAGTGTTGGAGTACGGTTTGCCATTAGAAAAAATCAAATTTATATTCTTGGTGAAGAACGAATTATTCGTTATTGTTTAATAAGTTTGCTTTGGAGAATATACCGCGGGATTGAATGGCCTTTTAAACAGCTCAATGAAGAAACAGTAGATAATCTTATATCTTCTATTATCTCATCTGGAAGGTATATTAATGAGGGAAAAAGAAAGCATCTTACTTTTTATCTTGCAGTTTTTATTTCTCGTGCACAATCCGGGAATAATATTTCTAAAGAATTTCTCCCTGAATACTCTGAAGAGCTTATCCATAGCAGCAACTACATGGGGGAATTATCAAAACTTATAAAAAAAGAGATAGCCTTACCTGCAGTTGAAGTGGAATTTCTCCTCCTTATTTTTTTTATTTTTCCAGAGTGTTATGATAAATTTCATAGTATAGACAATACACTTACTATACTAAAAAAATATTCTCGACGAAGCTATACTAGTATTATGCATTTTATTTCTTTTATTAAAAAGAAACACCCGGAATGGGATGAAACACACCCAGCGAACCCTTTCTTTTGGCCTATGCTTATTTCGGGAAGGATTTTTGTGGATATATTTAAATCAGCCTTCTTCAATTCTTCAGCAATAAATATATTTAAGCATGCCACACGAGATTACCCAAGCCTTAAGCCTATGATTAAGAAGAGTATTCTTTCGCATGAGCCAAAACTTCCTGAAAACACTTTAAAATCATTAGCATTACGTTACGGTCAAGCATATATTATGGAATTTTCTCCCCATGATTTCGAGCCCGAGATAAATATACTTTTAATCACAGATAATGCAATGTACGTAGATAAGATAATGGCACAAAGGATTACTAATTTATTAGAGAATCGTTTTAATTTTACATTAAGTGTGACACAGCCAAAATTTACTCCGGATTTAATTATAGGAACAGATGTCATTGATACCAAATATCCTAATGTAGAAAGATTGTTCATCAATTCAGAAGTATCTAAGAAAGATAGAGAAAAAATCTTCTCAGCATGTAGTAAAATATTGAAAAGAAAAATGTTAGAAAGAATAGACAAAACATCAAAATAAGATATATCTTAAAAATTAGTTTTATTATATATTTAGAAACGATAGTATCATAATCATCGGTGGTATTTTAACTGTAAAACAGTGATTAGGGTTTACAGAAAGGGAAAATTGATAAAAATATATTACAGAACGAGCTGTGGTTCTTCTCAACGAGCAACTTCATAGTTAAAAAAATATAAGCTCAATATATTGGATATCTAGTGAAACTTACAACTGATTATTTAGAATAAAGGAGGTATTTTTCATAAGTTATAAAAATTAGCGGAAGGATTTTACATATATTGTTTTGTAAGTAAAAGCGAGGGAGAATACATTTTAGAAGAAGTATATTCCATTTTTTGAAAATTTAGGAAATAAAGATATGCGTACTTTTTGTAAAAATCGTATAAAATATTTTATTTCTAAAATAAAAAATGATTCGTTGCTTTTACACAACGAGTTAATTGTTGAAGAAACAGTATTCTTTGAAATTGAAGCTTTATATTTAGAACTATAAAAATATGAAGTGTTATTTTTACTAGAGTTCTATATTATAACGATGTAGCAAACTTTTATAAGCTTATAAAACACAACAAGCTGATAATTTAAAAGAAGCATTTCAAGTTTTAAGAAATAAAAAATTTCAACAAGACCAACAACAAAAGTTGAATAATATTCAAAACCAACAAAATCTAATTCAACGTAAACAAAATTTAGCCTTAATTTCTCAATTATTAATGAGTAATAAACAAAATACTATGCAAAAAGATATTAATAAATAAAAAAAACGATCGTTTTTTTTATTTTGTTTGTTTTCTATAATATTCTTCCATAACAAGTTGCTCAAGTAAATGATTGTGTGTGGCGTGTGCATATTCTAGTTCTAAAATTAATTCCTCTGTGCTTTTATATTGTAAATATTTATGGCATTTACTTTGAGTGACAGATATACCAGTACTTATTTTTATGAGTGTATTTTTAGAAATTATATCTTGTTTTTTTTTTTGAGAAATAATTGTTTTAAGCTCATAAGAAGCTTTTTTTCATTTTCTCTAAGTCTTAATACGTAGGCTAATGCTTGTTGATAACTCATAGTAAGTATATGTTGGAAATAGTTTAATAATCTATTATGCAGCGCTGATTTACTCATACAGGTTTGAGAGCAGATATAGCTAAAAGATGACTTACGAAGTAGAAATGTTTCCAATTGTTCTGTTGAACAAAAGAGTAGTGAAGCAATAACATTAGCTTCATCTTCAAAAGGTATCATTTCTGATGGGTATACTCCAGAAAATTTTGAAGCAAAAATTAAGTATTTCTTTTGATTGGTATTATGAAAGTGCAAGTGAACTAATTCATGTAAGATTGTAAAAATTATTCGTTGTTTAGGCATAACTTGATTAAGCATAATAATAATTTTATTGTTATGCTTATTTGGTGATGGATTTCTTTTTTTAAGCAACAGAGAGAAAATTTTTAACACAAATCACCTAACTTATGTGTTTAAAAAAATGTGTCGAGAATGCTTAGGAGAAGAAACTGAAAATCGTAAATATAACTTACATATGTTAAGACATTCTCATATCACTTTGTTGATTGAAATGAATGTTCCTATTAAACTTATTATGGAGAGAGTAGGACATTCTGATGAGAAAATGATTTTACAAGTCTATAGCCATGTGACTAAAAATATGAAAGAAAATTTAGACGAGAAGTTAAATAATTTGTCTATATAAAAACTAACCAAATATTAACCAAAAGTAATAGGAAGTGAAAGGATTTGGAAGGAAAATAAAGTTTTTCCAAGAAACTATCAATTGGGAAATAGGAGTATATAGTAGTATGAGGGCGCTAAAGCATAGCAAGCATGATATAATAAGAATATGAACACTGAAATGAGAGAAAAACTAAGAGTAGCCTCACTCTTGGCGATGAACGCTGGATTTATGGATGCTTTTTCCTTTTTCCATTTTGATGGGCGCTTCATCGGTATGCAAACGGGGAATATGATACAGGCAGCGGTTTATTTAGCCAAAGGAGATTTTGTACGCGTAGCGGATTTTATCATTCCTGTTCTCTTCTTTTCTTGTGGAGTAATTTTTAAAAATATATATTCTTATTACTTAAGAAAGAAGAATAAACCAGATACGATTTATCTGCTTTTATTGCAGTGGACAGGTGTGACTGTTTTTACCTTGCTCTATGCTACGGTTTTAAAATTACCTGTTTCCATTTTTGTTGGCTTTTTATCATTCTTCATGGCCATTCAGCACGATACTTTTAGTAAAACAAGAGGGCTTCCTTATGGAAGTATCATGATGACCGGAAATTTGAAATCAACCATGGTCAACTTAACGAATTACGCGTTGACACACGAACAACGTTACTTACAAAATTTCCGTGTCTTTGCTAGTCTGGTGGGTGCCTTCTTCCTAGGGACAATTTTAGGTACTTATAGTGCCGATATCTTTGGCAATTGGACCTTGCTTGTATCTAGCACATTTTTAATTATCGTTTACTTTATGTTAAGGTTTGAAAGAGAGGAGACAATATGAAATTAACAGCACTTGGTGTATGGGGCGGTTATCCCACACGTGATGCAGGCACAACTTCTTATTTATTACAAAGTGAAGAGGGCTTTAATCTTTTATTGGATGCTGGGTCACGTGCCGTGACGGAACTTGAGCATGAGCTTTCACCCAATGATTTGGATGCAATCATCTTGAGCCATTACCACGAAGACCACATAGCAGACTTGGGCGCTTTGCGTCAATATCGTCAGTTGCAAACAGTGAAACCAGAGATGTTGCCTATTTATGGACATCAGGAAAATGAATACGAATTTTCAAAATTATCTTTGGAAAATGTCAGTGAGGGAATTGCTTATGATGTCGAGAAGGGCACAACTGTCGGCCCCTTTGATATTCAGTTCTTGAAAACAGTCCATCCGGTTATTTGCTACGCGATGCGTATTGTTGAGAGAGCGACAGGACAGGTTTTAATTTATACAGGCGATACGGGTTATTTTGCAGAACTTGTTGATTTTTCCAAAGATGCGGATATCTTGCTGGCTGACGTTTATTTCTTCAAAGATAAGGCCAATATGCCCAATCACTTATCCAGCGTAGAAGCTGGGGAAATAGCAGCACAAGCTAATGTGAAAAAATTAATCCTTACACATCTGCCACAAGTTGGCGATTTACAAGTGTTACGTGAGGAAGCCCAAAAAGCTGCTGGAAATATACCCGTTGATTTGGCTCAACCGCACGTGAAATGGACGGTGTAATGGAGTTTAGTCAGCAAGAAAAAGAATATTTCATGCAGCAGGCGTTGCTTGAAGCCCAAAAGGCAGCAGAAAATGAAGAAGTACCCATTGGTGTGGTCATTGTACGCGAGGGAGAAATAATTTCCCGCGGCTTTAACCGCCGTGAACTTGATGGACGTGCTACGCACCATGCAGAAATTTGTGCGATTGAAGCTGCGAACGAAGCTGTAGGGAATTGGCGTTTATTAGATTGTGCTTTGTTCGTTACTATTGAACCTTGTGTCATGTGCGCTGGAGCCATTGGTTTAGCCCGAATTCCACAAGTATACTTTGGTGCAACAAATCCCAAGTTTGGAGCAGCTGTAAGTTTGTATCAAATCTTAGAAGATAAACGGCTTAATCATCGTGTCACTGTTGAAAGTGGCATTTTAGAAGATGAGTGCGCCGACATCATGAAAGATTTTTTCCAACATCGCAGAAAGAGTAATAAAGAAAAAAAAGAACAGGTTTAACTGTTCTTTTTTAGAAGAAATTTCTGCAAGATTTTGTTACCATAGACAAAGGATAAAATAGAAAAACGAGGACACCTCATGGACGTGGAAAAAACTCCCAAGCAGCGCTACAAAGAAGAAACAGCTCCCTATCGCGCGTGGCTCAATAGTATCAGTATTCCTATTGGCTTGATTGTACTTTTTATCGCTGTTTTTCTTGGATTTACGATCAATGCAGCAGGAGTAATTCTAGTTGTGTTTGCTATTATTACCCATATTGGTTATGTACGGATTCACGCACCTAAAATTTGTCATGTAGCACCCATTCTTTATTATGTTTACAATGTATTGTCTATTTTTTATGTGATGACGCTCATCGCACAACCACAAGGGAATATGCTTATAGCTATTCTTTCTTTGATTAATTTCCTTGTATTGATTTTGGTGATTATCTTTTATTTTGTTGGGGCAAATGCTATCAAGAAACAATTTCCAACCATGAAGGAAGATTATGAACGTGCCATGGAAGTTTATAAAGGGCAGAAAACCTTAGGGAAATGATAAATATTTTTGATAAAGTCAAAGCTTGTCAAAACAAGAAGAAGTATGTTATAATAAATTTCGGAGCAATAAGTTTCTTACGAAGCGTGTCAGGACCTGACGGTAGCAGCACTAAGTATGGAGCTTATGTGCTCTTTTTTTGTTGTCAAAAATAATTTATTTTAACTTTATACTGCAGAAAAACATTATCAAAAAGTTTTTTCAGTTGTCTTCGTATTAAACATAGCGTGTGCTATACTTAATGTGCAAAAAACTAGTAATGATTATAAAAAGTATAGTTATATCTGGCTATACTTTTTTAGATCCATCTTTCAGTTCTTCCGAAAGCGAAACTAAAAAACCATCCCTTGTACGGATGGTTGGACTTGAAGAGAGCTGAATAAAATATAGGGGATGAATTCAATCACTCCACAACAATTTGTTTAGCACTTCCCGCACTGCCCGAAAAGTCAATGCTCAGAGTATGCGTGGCTTCATCAAAGCTTACACCGTCACTCATTGAGAGGATGTGCTGGAAATCTTTTGGCAATTGGATATGAGCCGTCTCATTGGTTTGGGTGGGATTTGCGATTGTGTATGTGGTTTGGGTTTGCTTGGTTTGTTTTAACAATGAAATCGGCTTATCTGCAGTGATGCCTGCTATGCTTCCTCCTGTGGCAGCCCAGAAATTAATTCCTAAATAGCCAGCGGTTTCCATTTGCACAGCTTGGATACTTTCGGTGTTTGCAAGAATTTTAAGAGTATTATCTTGGGTATAATTTTTAAGTTTTTCTTGCGTTGCTTCAGGAAGAATAACATAAGCATAGTTCGCATTTTGAGGATGTTGCCCATGGTTTATCAGGAATTTGCGATATTCGCCACTATAGGTTTTGTCACTTGGAAAGGCGCTATTGATAGCGGCGTACGTCCCTGTTCTTTTTTCACTTTGCACAATAATGTCAGAAGAAGTTGGGAAGTAATAACCAATCGAAGCATTTTGATGGTCAGACTGCAAGAGGAGCCAATCTTTTTCACTTTCTTCAGAAGCATCAGTGATATTCCCCTTATTTGAAATCACTTGATATTGGTAAGATGGATTAAGTAAACGATTGTCAACAACCGTTTCGATGGAAGCAGTTGTGTCACCACTAATTCCCGCACCTAAGGCAATGGTCTGGTCTTCAAGAACAAACCAGGATTTTTTAGCACGAAGATTCATGGGAAGGACGGTACCGTTGTTTTTAGTGCCTTGCTTATTAAGCGCCATCCCCATCACGGCTTGATTTTCTGCAGCTGCGCCACCGACCCATGTTTCGGGAGAAGTTACGGTAGTAAAGGATGAATTTTCATCTTGAAGCGCTACAGTATCCACGGTTGTCCCAGGCAAACGATAAGGATCAACCGTTGGCCAATAACTGTTACCAAATTGGACACCGTCGTTATTATAGAGATAAAACATACCATCAGCTGTATGCCAGCCACGTTTATTTTCACCATTTCCTGCTTCAAAAGAAGAGGTGCGGTTGGAGTATAGGCTCAGGCTTGTCATGTAATTTGGATTACTTTGAACAAAACGGTCCATTGAGGCGAAGACTTTTGTTCCCGTAAAGGGAAGCATATCTCCAGTGATTGCAGTATTTGCTATTAAAGAAACTGTCAGTTGCAAATCATTATAATCCCTCGTGTTATTGAGATAATAATCAGGATTGGTTTGCATCCAGTATTTCACTGCTTCTTGCAGTTTTTTTTGACTTTCTTCAGGTGCTAAGTTAGCAACGATAAGCAAATTATACATCGTGGTGGAACCATAGCCGATCTGCGTATCTTTCGGAGCGCGTGAGATAGAACGGCCATTGACACCTGGAAGCATCGTTCCTTGATAGATGAGAGGGATAAATGATTGTTCAACAGTAGAGATAAAGTTTGAGACAGTTTGCCTGTCCATTTCAAAGCTTGAACCTTTGGTGGTAGCGAGGATTTGTCCGACACCTTTCACAAGAACATTGCCGTAAGAACCGGTGTAAGGGATATTATTGTGCTGAATAAAAGAGCCATCTGGATAGAAACCGTCTCCCTTGCTTACTGTTTGAAAAACTTCTTTAATACTGTTTGAAGCCAGTTCTATCTTACTTTCATCTTCTTGTAAAATTCCTAATCCAAGCACGGATAAGGCCAAGTCTGTTCTGTTTGCTCCTGTAGTTGAAAAGTTTGGAATGAAAGCCAGATCAACAAATATATCCTGTGCTTTTGTATAGAGTTGCTGATAAGGATTAGGGACATAGGACTGGATTGCTTTGGAATATTCTTGAATTTTATCTGAGGGTAGTTTATCACTAAGGATCATTAAGCTGCCAATAAACTTTTGAGGTATACCCACTTGCCAATCCCACCAATTGCCATAGTATTTCTGCCCATTGTAGCCCATTTGACTTATCATAAAATCAAGTCCAGACTGAATATCAGTGAGCAATTCTGGATTAAGATAGTAAGCTGTCCCTTTGGTGCCATAAGCCTGTGATAGAAGATAGAGGTTAGAAAATTGGGTCGTCAGATTTGCGGAAGCAGTATCGCCAGCTTTCAAAGGCCATAACTCTTTTCGATCAGGACTACGATTCATACTTTGGTATAGGGTTTGAGCATTATTGGACAAAGTATTCACATATTTGACGAGGGGGGTATTGTTAGAATCATAATTTTCAGTGATTAATTGTTGCTTCCACTTGTCACGTAAGCTTATAAATTGTTGTGGATCTAAAACTTCAGGTATACTGTTAAGTTCGCCAGCTTTTAGAGATAATAGTGAGAGCTGACTTAGATTACCAAAAAGACGTAAACCTGTGGCTCCGATCCAGTCCCCATTGATGGTTGAACCATCACTGTAAGTAACACGAGGGTTATCATAAATCATTTTGCCGTTAAGGTAAGCTTTTACGCTAGTGCCTTGATAACGTAGAAGTAGCTTATAGACTTGCCCGACAACTAGACTTTGACTGTGGATATCTGTTATCCATTTGCCTCCTGGCTGACCAAGCTGCCAGTTCCCATCTTTCATATAAGCAAAAGACTGATAATTTTTAGTATTTTCTACACCAGCACGAAAGACAAGTCCAAAATTTGTTTGTCCCTTGTATACGAAAGTTATTTGTACATCACCAGAACTACGATTTCCTGCATCTGTGTTAAGTGAAATACTCTCATAACCTGTACTTAACTTTTGATTAGCTATATTCAGCTGTCCTTGAGAGATTTTTCTATCCGCTTGCCCAACCAAATCTATCCAAGACCCAAGTTGATTACTGAAATCAGAAGTATAGCTCTCTGCCGTAGCGCGTTGACTGAATGTGAAACTTACCGAAATGCTTACAAGTAAGAAAGCAATAAAATAAAATAGTTTTTTTATCATTTCATATTCTCCGTGTATTTATTTATGTTCTCAATGCTCGTTTTAAAGCAAACTAAAAGAGATTTAGAGCAGTTAATCTAAATCTTTTCAATATTTACTTTTGGATTCTCCTTTTCTTTATGATAAGTAGTATAATTAACATGTTATATTATCTATGAGTAAGTATATAGTATGTTAAGAAGATTGTCAACCTCTTAAGATAACGCTTACTAAGGCGTTGTTGAGGGATAAAAAAATTTCAAACAATAAAAATATCGGCTGTAGCTTTTTCTTGGACCATTAAAAATTTCTTGCTATTTTGTCAAATAAAAGTTATAATATAACATGTTAATATATTAAGAGAGGTTGAGTTATGACTACGAATAAGAAAAAATTAATTCAGCTCGGTCAGAATATTGATCAAGCTTGGCTGGACAATCAAATAAAGAAAATAATTGTAAAAATTGAAAGAAATATGGAGCGCTTTGGCGATAATTTTCCTTCGGCTTGTGCCACAGATGGGAAATATCGTATCAAGGGGAATGACGACTGGACCAATGGTTTTTGGACAGGAATGATAGCTTTGGCTTATGAATATACAGGGAACGCAAAATTCTTACATCGTGTTGAAGCCAACATGGAGAGTTTCCAAAAGAGATTAGACGAGCATTTTGTGTTAGATCATCATGATATCGGGTTTCTATACAGTCTGTCAGCGGGGGCGGCTTATAAATTAACTGGAAATGAAACTTATAAAGCGACTTTACTCCAAGCTGCGGATGTCTTACTTCACCGTTTTCAAGAAAAAGGCAATTTTATTCAAGCTTGGGGCAAGTATGGCGATCCTAAAGAATATCGTGTCATTATTGATTCATTCATCAATCTTCCTTTACTCTTTGCAGCAACAGAATATTCTGGTAAAACAATTTACAAAGAAGTAGCCCTGAAGCATTATGCGACTTTGCTCAAAACAGTTTTCCGGGACAATGCAAGTACTTATCATACTTATTATTTTGATCTCGAAACAGGACAACCAGCATATGGAGCTACACATCAAGGTCATAGCGATACGTCAACTTGGGCGCGTGGGCAGGCGTGGGCTATTTTAGGCATTCCGCTTAATGAAAGTTATATTCATTCCACTATTTTTCCTGAGGTATACCCTTCTGTAGTAGAAGTTTTCTTGAACCATTTACCTAAAGACCTTATCCCGTATTGGGATTTTGATTATACAGATGTAGAACCATCGGCTAAAGACAGTTCAGCAGCAGCAATTGCAGCGTGTGGCTTCTTAGAAGCTGCACATCAAAAAGCTTATCCAGAAGCAGAAAGTATTGCAAAGGGAATCATTTATCAGCTGGGGGAACTTTATACAGAGGCAACAGATGGGAATGAAGGTTTGTTGCAACATGGGGTGTATGCTTTTGCAGAAGGCAAAGGTATTGATGAACCTAACCTCTGGGGCGATTATTTCTATTTTGAAGCGCTCATGCGCTTAGCGAATGACAAATGGAACCGATACTGGTAAGGAGAAGTAGTGAAAACATTTCAAATAAAAGAAGAATTTATGCTGGATAATAAGCCGGTTAAAATAATAAGTGGTGCTATTCATTACTTTAGAATTCCCCAAAGTCAGTGGGAAGACAGCCTTTATAATCTGAAAGCACTTGGTGCAAATACTGTAGAAACTTATATTCCGTGGAATATTCATGAACCTGAAGAGGGAGCATTTGATTTTGAAGGTATGAAAGATATTCGTACTTTCGTTAAATTGGCTGAAAATTTAGGACTCATGGTTATTTTACGGCCTTCAGTTTATATCTGTGCCGAGTGGGAATTTGGCGGACTTCCAGCCTGGTTGCTGAAGGAACCCGAAATACGTCTTCGCTCCACAGACTCACGCTTTATGACTAAGGTGGAAAACTATTTTAAGGTATTACTTCCTTACCTTTCACCTTTACAAATCACTGCAGGTGGACCTGTTATCATGATGCAAGTTGAAAACGAGTACGGTTCATATGGGATGGAGAAGGAATATCTTCGTCAAACGAGGGCACTTATGAAAAAATATGGGATTAATGTACCCTTGTTTACTTCAGATGGTGCTTGGCAGGCAGCGCTTGATGCGGGTTCTTTGATTGAAGATAATGTTTTGGTTACAGGAAACTTCGGCAGCCGTTCGAAAGAAAACGCGGCAGTGCTCGCAGGATTTATGAAAGAACACGGCAAAAAATGGCCGCTTATGTGCATGGAATATTGGGATGGTTGGTTTAATCGTTGGGGAGAGCCGATTATTAAGCGTGATCCGCAAGATTTAGCAGATGAAGTTAAAGCCATGCTGGAGCTAGGTTCGCTTAATCTTTATATGTTCCACGGTGGGACCAATTTTGGCTTTTATAATGGGTGCTCTGCGCGTGACACGGGAAATCTACCGCAAATCACTAGCTATGATTACGATGCCTTGCTAACAGAGGCAGGAGAGCCTACCGCTAAATATTATGCTGTTCAAAAAGCGATCAAAGAAGTGTGCCCAGATGTTTGGCAAGCGCAGCCTCGTGTCAAGGAAATTGAAAATCTTGGTTCTTTTAAAGTTTCAGAGAGTGTGTCTTTGCTTCAGACCAAAGACAGCATGATGAAGGCTTTAACAACTGATTATCCCCTTACTATAGAAGAAGCGGGTACAGGCTATGGTTATATGCTTTATTCTACTGTCTTGAAAAACTATGGCAAAGAGACCAAGTTCAAGGTTGTTGAAGCCAGTGATCGCCTGCAAATCTATCTTGATGGTGAATATAAACACACACAATACCAAGAAGAAATTGGGCAAGAAATATTGCTGGATGTAGCGGAAAATCAAAAAGAGATTCAAGTGGACTGTTTAGTAGAGAACTTAGGCCGTGTCAATTATGGCTTCAAGTTTAATCATCCAAGTCAGCGAAAAGGGATCCGTGGGGGAATGATGCACGACATACATTTTCATCAAGGCTATACACAATATCCTTTAGATTTCTCTGCGGAACAGTTAAGCGGAATTGACTTTAGTGCAGGTAAAAATCCAGCACAGCCTTCTTTTTATCGCTTTAATATTAACTTGGATAAGGTGGCAGATACTTTCATCGATTGCTCGAACTATGGCAAAGGTGTCATCATTGTGAATGGTAAGAATCTTGGTCGTTATTGGAACCAAGGGCCTGTGTACAGTTTGTATTGTCCGAAAGACTTTCTTCATGAAGGAGAAAATGAAATTCTTGTCTTTGAAACAGAAGCTGTAGAAATTACCAGCTTAAACTTTTCAAGTCAACCAGTATTTGATACTTCAAAGTAAAATTAAAATAAAAGTAAAAGTAAAAGTGGATGCTATTCGGCATCCACTTCTATTTTTGTTTTGAAGTATTTCCAATGCTTGTAGCTGACGATATATTCAGCAACGCTCTTATCTACGAGATAGGTGTGTTTAACCTGCTTAACCACAGGTTCACGGAAGCTTAAGTTGAGTGCGTTTAACAGCTCACTTTCATCCGGAAAAATAATTTCATTTGTTTCAACAGAGGACATGGAATAAAGATCGATGCCAAAGTCTTTGTTCACTCTCTCATAGACACTCGAATAGTCTTCCAAATGATCTGATACAGGTTCTTTGACTAAAGTTTTTGGGAGGTGTGTAAAGTGTAAGAGAAAGGGTGTTCCATCGAAATAACGTACCCGAACGATTTTATAATAACTTTGGTCTGGACTAAGTCCAAGCTCTTTAAGGATTGTAGGCTCATTTTCCTCTTTTATTGACAAAACTTTAACGGTTTCGTGATCTTGAGAATGCAATTCGATATCTGAGAATTTAACATTTTGGGAAATTTTCGATTTAGAAACGTAAGTCCCTTTTCCTTGTACACGGTAGAGGTAACCTGCACTTGTTAATTGATTTAAGGCTTTCACTGCAGTGATAGAACTTACTTCATATTTTCGCTTAATATCGGCTTCTGAATAAAATTTATCCCCAGGAATAAATTTATGATTTTTGATCTCAGATAATAAGTCTTGCTTGATTTGTTCATACTTTGGGATCAATAGAAATACTCCTATCTATATAACTTATATTAGAATGATAACATGTTAAGTTGGAATATGCAAGCTGTATATACAAGGCTTTAGAGCGCGCTTTAGGGAGCTTTTTCTAAAAAAAGATGTAACCGTGTACATTTTTTCTTGACAAGCTACTTAATATGTTATATACTGATAATGCAAGAAGATAACATGTTAAATAAAAGAGCGCTTGCGTGATTGATAAGGAGTCAAATGAGAAACATAGTATTGATTAGCCATGGTTCGATGGCTGCCGGGGTGAAAGAAAGTCTCGAGATGATCATCGGACGGCAAGAACAGATGCATGTGGTATGTATGCCCGAGGATAGTGATAATATCCAGTTTGAACAAGAGCTATTAGAAAAAATGCAGACTTTAGAGGGTGAAACTTTAATCATTGCTGATTTACTTGGAGGAACACCTTGTAACGTGGCATTAAAGCATTTTACAGATAATGATAAAGTTTCCATCATCGCTGGGATGAATCTCTCTCTTGTTTTAGAAGCAGCAGTGAGTGATACTGCTTCCGCCGATGATTTGGTTACTTCGAGCAGAACAACGCTGGTTAATGCGAAAAATTTGCTGAATGAAGCAAAGGCACAAGAAGCAGTAACGCTTAATATGGCAGATTATTCTGAGTACCAAGGCAAAGCAAAGATTGTAAACACGCGCATTGATGAGCGCTTGATCCATGGACAAGTTGCTGGAATTTGGTCTTCAAGCTTAGGGACACAACGCATCATTGTTGCAAATGATGAGGCCGCTGCCGATGACTTGCAAAAATCATCTTTACGCATGGCTTGTCCGTCAGCAATGCGACTCTCAGTTATTCCAGTAGCCCAAGCAGCAGAAAATATCAATGCGGGGAAATATGGCTTACAACGGATTTTTCTTCTCTTTAAAAAGCCTGCTGATGTTTTAAAATTTATTCAAGCAGGCGGGAAACTTGAAAGTCTTAATGTAGGGAACATGAGCTATAAAGAAGGTTCAAAAGAAGTCACAAAGAGCATCAAAGTCATGCCGGAAGAAGAAGATATCTTCCAAGAAATTGCTGCTGGTGGCGTTAAAATCACGGCCCAGTTGGTTCCAAGTGAGCCCGCCATTGACTTTATGGAAAAACTTAACAAAATAGGAGAACGATAAAATGCATTTAACAGTCCTACAAATCATTTTAATTACAATTTTTGCTTTTATTGCTATCAATGATTCATTGATTTCGAATTCGTTGACTCAACCAGCTATTGCCGGTATGATTTCTGGTTTAATCATGGGGGATTTGAAAACCGGTTTAATGGTTGGTGGTACCCTCCAACTCATGCGTTTAGGCATTGCAGCCTTTGGTGGAGCTTCTGTACCTGACTATTTCACAGGCGCCGTCCTTGGTACAGCCTTTGCTATTATTTCAGGGAAAGGCGCAGCTTACGGTATCGGTTTAGCTGTTCCTGTCTCACTTCTGATGCTCCAACTTGACGTTGTGGCGCGTTTCTGTAATGTCTTCCTCCTTCACAGAGTTGACAAAGCTATTGATAAAGAACAATACGGTCGTATTCCCCGTTTGGTTCTCTCTGGTTCGTTTCTATGGGGACTTTCTCGAGCTATTCCCATCTTACTCATGCTCATCGTTGGTGATGCTGCTGTAACAACCTTGACCAATGCTATGCCTGAGTGGTTGATGACAGGCCTTCAAGTTGCTGGTGGCACATTGCCTGTTGTCGGTGTGGCGATACTTCTACGTTATTTGCCTACAAAACAATATATTCCTTATCTTATGGTCGGCTTCTTCCTTGCAGCATATTTACAAGTTCCGATGATGGGGATTGCGATTGTCGGAGTAGTCGCAGCACTCTTGGTGTTTAAACGTGACAGCGCAAAACCTGCACAAGCTGAGGCAGGCACAACAAATGGCCAAAACTTTGAAGGAGGCTTTGACGGTGATGAATAATAATAAAGAAGTAATTACAAAAAAAGATTTAAATAAAATTAGCTGGCGTTATATCTTGGGAAGTCAGCTCAACTGGAACTATGAACGTATGATGAGTTCAGGTTATCTTTACGGCATCATGCCTGTTCTGAAAAAGCTTTACAAAGAGGATAAAGAACTCAAAGATATGGCTAAAACGCATAACCAATTCTTCAATACCAATGCTATTTTTGGGAACTTGATTATGGGGATTGATGTAGCTATTGAAGAAAAAGAAGGTTATAAAGCGAAGGAAACTGTGGCGGCTTTGAAAACAGCCCTCATGGGATCACTTGCAGGTGTCGGCGATTCACTTTTCCATGTTATTTGGGGAACAATCTTTGGCTCGGTTGCAGGAACTTTAGCTCAACAAGGTTCGACTGTCGGCTGTCTCCTTTGGATTGCTGCAAATATTGCCTTGCTCTTTGGTCGCGCTGCTTTACTTCCACTAGGGTATAAACAAGGGGTAAAATTAGTAACCACATTAAAAGATAAACTCTCTGCTTTTACTAATGCGGCAACTGTTCTAGGTGTAACTGTTATTGGTGCTTTGATACCAACCGTTATCAAGGTAGCTACGCCATTGGTTTACACAAATAACGGTGTTAAGTTAGAGATGCAAGCAACATTAGATGGCATCTTGCCAGCCTTAATCCCAGTTTTGCTCACATTGCTAACTTACTGGATGTTGGGCCAAAAGAAATTGAACTCTACACGTGTTATTTGGTTGGTTTTAATTTTCACGATTGTTCTCAGTGCACTTGGCATTTTAGGTTTACCTGTACCGCCAGCAAAATAAAACACCACACACATTGTATAAGGCATTCGTCTTGCACGGTGTGTGAAGAATTTTCGGATGACTTACCTCACTTACACAATTCCGAGTCATTGGAAAATTTTTCATAGACCGTATAAGAACAAAAGGTTCATATTGCATATGAACCTGCTTTTTAATAAGAAAAGGAATAAAAAATGACAGAAGCTATTTTAAAACTATTCAGCATGGAGAGAAAAATAGTCCTCATCACAGGAGGTGCACATGGGATTGGATATTCTCTTGGTATTGCTTATGCCCAAGCAGGTGCAAAAATTGTTTTTAATGCCAGACATCAAGCGGGAGTAGAAAAGGGGTTAGCTGCTTATGAAAAAGAAGGCATTAAAGCGTATGGCTACGTCTGTGATGTTACAGATGAAGCAGCAGTTGCGACTATGATGCAGCAGATTGAAGAAGAAGTCGGAAGTGTAGATGTTCTGGTGAATAATGCGGGCATTATTGCACGACAATCGATGCTTGATATGGCAGTGAGCGATTTCCGACAAGTTGTAGATGTTGATCTCACAGGTCCTTTCATTATGGCGAAAGCTGTTCTTCCTACTATGATTAAAAAAGGAAGCGGCAAGATTATCAATATTTGCTCCATGATGTCCGAGTTGGGGCGTGAAACTGTTTCGGCTTATGCCGCAGCCAAGGGTGGGTTGAAAATGCTGACGAAAAATATCGCCTCTGAGTATGGCAAATACAATATCCAATGTAATGGTATCGGCCCTGGATATATTGCTACCGAACAAACGCAACCACTGCGTGAACGCCAAGATGATGGTTCTCGCCAACCTTTTGATGCCTTTATTATTGCGAAAACACCGGCTGAACGCTGGGGGAAACCGGAGGATTTACAAGGTACAGCTGTCTTCCTTGCTTCAGATGCCTCCAACTTTGTCAATGGGCATATCTTATATGTGGACGGCGGCATCCTTGCCTATATCGGCAAACAACCTGAATAAAGAAAACTGAGGAACAAAGAATGATAAAAATTGAACTGCTTAATAAGGACAAAGAAAATATCTCTGGGAATTTTGACCATGAGAAAGAGTATGCGCCATTTATGGCTCAAGGAAACCAGCTTTGTACACTAGGAATCAAGGAATATGTGTATCAGATGGGAGACAAGATTCGTATCACAGTAGACGAGGTTCCGGGCTATTACATGGTTCAGATTGATGAAACTCTTGCGCCATCTCTCCTTTACTTTACTCAAGAAGAGTGGTTATATGAAATCCCTTTAACAGAAAGTCTGAGAAAGTCCTCTGTAGACACGGCATTCAAATCCGCACGCCATAGCTTGACCGTGCGCAAAGCTCATCCTTTTGAAATTTCAAATTATCAAAATCTTTCTTTCAATGCACATGATCAAAAAGAAAACTCAGGCGTGTATCCGCATGCTTCGGCCAATGTCGAAACCCGTGACGAGTCGGTCTTTTTCGCGAAAAATGCCATAGATGGTAAATACGCTAACCTGTCACATGGTTCTTATCCTTTTGCCTCATGGGGGATTAATCAGCAAGCCGATGCAGAATTAATTATTGATTTTGGCCGTCATGTTGAAGTAGATCAGCTGAACTTACTTTTCCGCTGTGATTTTCCACATGATAGCTATTGGCAAAGTGTCGAAGTTACATTTTCCAATGGCAATTGTATGAGTTTTGACACAGGAAAGCAGGCAGAGTATCAAAACTTTAAATTTCCGACACAGCAGACCACTTTTATCAAACTGAGTCATTTAAAAAAGGCACAAGATGATTCGCCCTTTCCTGCGCTGACCCAAATTGAAGTTTTTGGAAAAAACAAGCCTGTTCAATAGGGCTATAACTATCCTTTGCTAAGTCATGGGACATTTGCAGCAGAAAAGAGATAAAATGCGAGAAAAGAAATTAAAAGCTTTAAAATGGGACTCTTATGAAGAGATCACTCAGGGTTTCAAACTTATGCTTGAACCACTCAAAGAAAAAATGAATGGTTCTGGGCATATCGACTTAGGAAACAGTCACGGCGCTATCTATGATGAGGAGACCAGTCAGATGGAAACCTTTAGTCGATTGATTTGGGGGATTGGACCTTATCTCAGTCAAAGTGAAGATGCTTTCCTCAAAGAAGAAATTCGTGCTTCCTTTGTAGCGGGGACAGATCCTACAAGCCAGCATTATTTTGGCGAACTTGCTAACTATGACCAAAAATTTGTCGAAATGGCAGCTTTAGCGACCTGTTTACTGCTCAATAAGGAGACCATTTGGCAAGACTTTAGTCTGCAAGAAAAAGAAAATATAGCTCACTGGCTCCTTCAAATCAATGAACGTAAAATCCCTAAAAATAACTGGCGTTTCTTCCGTATCTTGGTCAATGTCACCATGAAAAACTTGGAGATGCCATATTCTTCAGAAATAATCGATCAAGAGTTTGCCTTTATTGACAGCTGCTATCAAGGAAAAGGCTGGTATTGTGACGGTAAGGAAAGTCAGGCGGATTATTATATTCCCTGGGCATTTCATTACTATAGCTTGCTCATTTCAAAATTTTTAGATCCTCATGAGGATGCTGAACAGCTTAAAAAGATTAGGGAAAGGGCAACTTTATTTGCGCAGGATTATCAGTATTGGTTTGACCGCAAAGGACGGGCGGTGCCTTTTGGCCGAAGCTTGACTTATCGTTTTGCCCAAGGCGCTTTTTGGTCCGCTTTAGTTTTTGCGGATTTGGAAGCATTACCTTGGTCAAAAGTTAAAACAATCTTTTCAAATCATATGCAATCCTGGTTTTGTGAGGCAATTTTTACTGAAAATGGCATTTTAAATGTTGGTTACGCTTATCCCAATCTCAATATGGCCGAAAACTATAACGCAGCAGGATCGCCTTACTGGGCTTTTAAGGTGTTTTTACTCTTAGCAGTTGACCGTCAACACCCCTTTTGGCAAGCCGAAAAACAGTTGCCGCATTTGTCACGTAAACGGATAGCCTCTAAGGAAATGAGAGCTTTAGTTGAACACAGTGCTCATTCGGAGCAGGTTGTGTTTTATCCAGCTGGGCAGTTCATTGAAAATCAGAGTCATGCACCAGCCAAATACGGTAAGTTTGTTTATTCGACACAGTTTGGCTTTAGTGTACCCAAAGGTGCATATTTTTATGCTGAAGGTGCTTTTGATAATACCTTAGCGCTAAGTGAAGATGGGCTGTATTTTCGAGCTCATGCCCAAGATGACTCTTTTGAAATCTTCAAAGATCGTGTGGTGCATTACTGGTCGCCTATGCCAGCCGTTCACATCAAAAGTACGATTATTCCTTTAGGTCAAGCGCATCTGCGTATCCATGATATCCAATCAGACAAAGTATTGTTTGTAGCAGAAGGCGGTTTTTCCACAACGATTGAAGAAAGCTCAACTTTTTCTGATAACAAATTTGCCCAAATAGACACGCCATTAGGGAGCAGTAGTATCCGAGCAATCAAAGGCTATGACAAGGCAGACATTGTTCGGCCAGAAGTGAATACCAATGTGCTGTATCCACGCAGTATTTTCCCTTGCCTTCAGGGGAAAATTCAGCCCGGTCAACATCGCTTGATAAGTCTTATAACTGGAGCAGTGGCACCAGAGCAAGTTTCAAAATGGAGCACCGTAAGTGAAAAATAACTTTTTTCTTATTATTTTTTTCAAAGTATCGTATAATAAGGGCATATGACTAAAAAAGTAACGATCAACGATATTGCAAAGTTAACTGGCGTATCAAAATCAACCATATCCAATTTTTTAAATGGGAAATTTGCAGGGATGTCAGAAGAGACACGGCAGCGGATTCAAGATAAAATTGAAGAGCTCGACTATCGTCCGAACCGTCAAGCGCGTGCTTTGAAGTCCAGTTATTCTTCGCTCATCGGGATTTCAGTGACCGATATTTCCAACCTTTATACATCACGTTTATTAAAAGGGATGATGGAAAGATTGCAAAATACAAAGTACCATACGCTCATTATGAACTCGGACCTCGATGAAGCGTATGAACAATACAATATCGAAAAATTATTAGATGAGAAAGTTGATGGCATTATTCTTCAACCTCTTAAAGCTGCAGCGGCCGATTATAAGACGATTGATTCAGACTTGCCTTTGGTCCAAGTCGACCGCTACCTTCAACCCCTTATTTGGCCAGCTGTTATCTCTGATAATGGTGAGCAGTCAAAAATATTAGCGGAAAAGATTGTCCAAGAAGGCTATCAAAGGATTGTCATCTTAACACCGCCAATGGAGAATTCTTCAACTCGGCTAAAACGTTATGAAGGTATTACTGAAGCAATAAAAGATAAGGATATTGAGCTAGAGGAGGTACTCACTGAAGAAGTCAAGGATCTCTTTACAAGTGATCCAATGATTTGGGAAAAGCTTGGGCCTTTCTGTAAAGGCGATAAAAAAACAGCTATATATGCCTTCAACGGAGGTCTGCTTTATGGTGCAATTAAAATCCTAAAAGATAAGCAAATTGCTGTGCCAGAACAAGTAGGAGTGGTAGGTTATGATGATGGAGCTCTGGGAGAGCTGATTAGCCCAGGATTGACTGCTATCGTACAAGATCCCGTAAAGATAGGCTACGCAGCTGCGGACCTTTTGGTTAAAAATATTGAATCCAAAATGCAAAAAGCAGAACTTACAGTTATTGACTCAGATCTAAAAATCAGACATTCACTATAAAAAGATCAAAGGAAAATACCCTTTGGTATTTTTTTTATTTTTTATACTTGACAAAACAACTGAAAGCGAATACAATAGGTATTAGTAAATCGGTTTAGTAAATCGGTTCATCAATTCTATAAATTACAAATAAAAAAGGAGCATCAGATGAACAATCAAACAATGGATACCCGTTATACGCACTCACCAAAGGATATTGCGCATTTTACAACACAAGAGCTACGCGAAGAATTTGCAGTAGAGAACATTTTCGAACCTAACTTTATTCATTTGGTTTATTCGCACAATGACCGCTTGATTTTTGGTGGAGTTGAACCGACAGAAGAACCTTTAGAAATTGTTTTGGATAAAGTTCTTGGGGTAGAGTATTTCTTAGAACGCCGTGAACTTGGAGTCATTAATATTGGTGGTGATGGCAGCATTATTATCGACGGGCAAGAAGATGAAGTCCTGCACCGTGATGGCTACTATATCGGAAAAGGAACAAAAGAAGTTATCTTTAAATCCCAAGATCCGCAAAACCCAGCAAAATTCTACGTGGCTTCAGCTCCAGCACACAAAAAATATCCGAATAAAAAAATAGCTCTGGCCAATATCAATCCTTTAACACCGGGTGATGATGAACATATGAATAAACGTAAAATCAACCAATATGTTCATCCAAACCAAGTCGAATCTTGCCAACTCCAAATGGGCTTAACATCACTTGCTCCTGGCTCTGCATGGAACACAATGCCTTGTCACACACACGAACGTCGTATGGAAGCTTACCTGTACTTTGAATTGCCAGAAGATAATGCCATTTTCCACTTCATGGGTAAACCAGAGGAAACAAAACATTTAGTGCTGCAAAACGAACAAGCCGCAATCAGCCCAAGCTGGTCCATCCATACAGGTGTAGCTACAAGTAATTACTCATTTATCTGGGCAATGTGTGGCGAAAACATCACTTATGACGACATGGATATCGTCCCAATGAACGAACTTAGATAATAAAAAATAAGCGAAAACAGAAAGAGAAAATTATGACTGAGAAAATTTTGAACGCCTTTTCACTTGAAGGAAAAATCGCCCTTGTAACAGGAGCGACTTATGGTATCGGCTTTGCCTTGGCCTCAAGTTATGCCAAAGCGGGAGCAACGATTGTATTTAATGACATCAACCAAGAAGCAGTTGATCGCGGTATGGCAGCTTACCAAGAAGCAGGTATTACAGCGCACGGTTATGTTTGTGATGTGACTGATGAAGCAGGAATTAATGCAATGGTTGAGCAAATTGAACAGGAAGTTGGCATCATAGACATCCTGGTCAACAATGCTGGTATTATCAAACGTACACCAATGATTGAAATGTCAGCCGCTGATTTTCGTCAAGTGATTGATATTGATTTGAATGGTCCATTTATCGTTTCTAAAGCAGTTATTCCAGGTATGATGAAGAAAGGTGGCGGTAAAATCATCAACATCTGTTCAATGATGTCAGAGCTTGGTCGTGAAACAGTTTCAGCCTATGCTGCTGCCAAAGGTGGATTGAAAATGTTGACGAAGAACATTGCCTCAGAATACGGTAAATACAATATCCAATGTAATGGTATTGGCCCTGGATATATTGCGACACCACAAACAGCGCCTTTACGTGAGTTACAAGAAGATGGTTCACGTCATCCTTTTGATTCCTTTATCATTGCTAAAACGCCAGCAGAACGTTGGGGCGAAGCAGAAGATCTTGAAGGCCCAGCAGTCTTCTTGGCGTCGAAGGCTTCTGACTTTGTTAACGGTCATATTCTCTATGTAGATGGCGGAATCTTAGCCTACATTGGTAAGCAACCATAAAATAAAGAGCTGAACCTCGGAGAAAGAACTATGCCAAAATTTATAACAATAGGTGAGCCTCTGGTCGTGATGGCCTCACAAGATTTGGATGTCAGCTTAGATGAAGCAGTACATTTCAAGAAATATCTTGCAGGAGCAGAATTTAATGTTGCACTTGGTATAAATCGTCTTGAACACAGTGGCGGCTATATTTCAAAAGTCGGCTCAGATACATTTGGACGTTTTATTGCTGAAGCTGCGCAAGAGGCAGGGCTTGATACGCGTAATCTAATTTATGATGAAAACTTCTTGACAGGCGTTTATTTAAAGCAGTGTGTCAGCAAGGGAGATCCTGCTACATCTTATTTCAGAAAAAATTCCGCCGCTTCAAATTTGAAGTTAGAAGACATCGATATGTCTACTCTGAAAGATGTTCAAGTGGCACATCTTTCAGGAATATTTGCTGCTCTATCTGACACAGCTCTTCAAACCTTTAAAACATTCAATGATAAGCTCAATGAAAATAAAGTCTTGACCGTCTTTGATCCCAATCTTCGTCCAGCGCTCTGGAAAAATCAAGAGGAAATGGTCTCCACACTTAATGAATTAGCTAAAAAGAGTCAGATTATCCTTCCGGGTATCAATGAAGGAAAGATTCTTATGGGTTCAAGTGATCCAGAAGATATTGCTGATTTTTATTTGAGACAAAGCAAGCTGACCGAAAGTGTCGTCGTGAAGCTAGGTGCTGAAGGAGCATTTGTCAAAACGAAAGCTGGCGATACTTATACCGTTTCTGGCTTTAAAGTGGACAAAGTCGTTGATACAGTAGGCGCAGGAGATGGGTTTGCTGTTGGTTTAGAGTCAGCTTTGCTGGAAGGAAAGAGTCTTAAAGTGGCAGTGCACAGAGCTTGTGCTATTGGGGCTTTGGCAGTTCAAAGTGCAGGAGATAGTGAAGGTTATCCGACACGTCAGGAACTTATGGACTTCTATAAGAGTCAGAATTATCAAGGAGATTTATAATGCAAAGAGCAGAATTATTGGAAAAGGTGATTAAGTCGGGCGTTGTTTCAGTGGTCCGTGCAGAGAGTGCCGAAGAAGCCGTCAAAATAGTAGAAGCAGTTGTAGATGGCGGGATTAAGAGCATTGAGCTGACTTACTCGGTACCTCGTGCAAACGATGTGATTGCTGATCTTGTAGCCACATATGCAGGAACCGATGTGATGGTTGGCGCAGGGACTGTTCTAGAAGCGACCTCGGCACGTTTGGCAATCATTGCTGGTGCTCAATTTATTGTGAGTCCAACTTTTAACAAAGAAGTTGCCAAAATCTGTAACCTGTATCAAATTCCTTATATTCCAGGCGTGATGACCCCATTAGAAGCCCAGACAGCGATGGAATATGGCTCTGAACTCATCAAGCTCTTCCCCGGAGATATCGCAGGACCAGCCATGATCAAGGACCTTAAAGGCCCATTTCCCTACATCAATGTGATGCCATCTGGTGGTGTTAATGAATCAAATGTGGCAGAATGGTTTAAAGTTGGGGCTACAGCTGTAAGTGCTGGAGGCGGAGTTACAGCGCCAGCATTAACGGGTGATTTTGCTGCTGTTAAATCAAATGCGGAGAAGTTTATGCGGGCTTATGAAGCAATAGGAAAATAAATGAAAAAGCTTATATCGTATTGATATAAGCTTTTTCATTACTGTTTTTATTCAGGAAATATTTTCTGAGTAAGGCTAACTTTTGTAAAATTTTCCTGAAAAGCTCTGTTAGAATTAAGTCAAGAAAAGGAGGAAGTGAGATGATTTTTGGACAGTTGAAGTCCGTATTAACAGATACAACACCAGTTTATCAAGCAGTTGAAGGTCAGATAGTCCCTTTATCGGAAGTTAATGATGCTGTGTTTTCACAAGGAATGATGGGTGCAGGTTTTGCAGTTAAGCCTCAAAAAAATTATATTTATTCTCCAATAGATGGGGTGATAGAGAGCATTTTTCCAACAAAGCATGCCCTCTTGGTGAAAAGCAAAAAAGGATTAGGTGTATTGGTACATATTGGAATTGATACAGTTGAACTTGAAGGGAACGGAATTACTGTTCATGTTCTTGAAGGACAAAACGTAACGAAAGATACACATATTGCCACAGCTGATTTTGAAGCAATTAAAGCTCAAGGTAAACAAACAGATGTCTTGATTATTATGCCTGAAGTAGATGGTAAAACGAAGTTAATTTTAAACGAGAAAACAAATACTCCTGTTTTCAGTATTTAATATTGGAGCAGAAGAGTTATTTTATATAAAGCCTTTGCTGGCTATAAAAGAGAGGATTGAAAATGAAAAATATTATTACAATTGCTGGAGCAGGGAGTGGTTACACACCTGGTATTCTCTTAACAGCATTAAAGTACGAAAATGAGTTTCCTATTGGTGAAATTCGCTTATACGACATAGATGAAGTACGTAATGCAGATATGGGGATTATCATTCAGTACTTATTGGAAAAAAATAACTTAAATACAAAGTTAGTGGTCACCCAAGACCCCAAAACAGCTTTTGAAGGTGTAAATTTTGTCTTTTCTCAAATACGTGCTGGTGGTATGGAAATGCGTGAAACAGACGAAAAAATCCCTCTTAAACATGGTTTGGTAGGCCAAGAAACATGTGGTCTGGGGGGCTTTGCTTATGGTATGCGGTCAATGAAGAGTTTTCTAGCAATGGTTCAGCATATTCAAGACTATGCGCCAGATGCTTGGATTTTAAATTATACTAATCCCGAATCGATTGTTGCGGAGTCTGTACGTCGAAGATTCCCTAATATAAAAATTGTCAATGCTTGTGATATGACTATTGGTATCGAGGAGGTATTAGAAGATACGTTTAATATTGACCGTACTAATTTTATCTCACAATACTATGGGCTTAATCATTTTGGTTGGTATAAGGAAATTTATGATGTGTCTAAAGGCAGAGATATCATGCCAGAAATTATTGAAGGAATAATTGAAAATGGTCTGAATACTGAAAGTCAAGATGAGTCATGGGCACATGCCTTTGATATTATGGGAGATTTAACAGTGGACTTCCCCACACACTTGCCAAATAACTACTTGCAATATTATCTCTACAATAATCGTATCGTGGAAGAAGCCAATCCCAATTATACCCGTGCTAATGAAATTATGGATGACCGCTTGAAGAAACTAAAAGAAACAGTAGCAAAAATTGTTGAAAAACGTGAATTAGATACAATTGATTATGAGGGAAGTGGGCACGGATTGTATATCGTCCAAATTGCAATTTCAATCTTGCATAATAGAAACGATCGATTCATGTTGATTGTACCGAATAAAGGCGCAATTCCGAACTTAAGAGAAGATGCAGTTGTTGAAGTACCTTGTTATGTGAATGCGCGTGGGGTTGAACCTATTTCGCTTCGTGAAGATATCCCAGATTTCCATAAAGGACTTATGGAAGCACAAGTTGCAGCAGAAAAGCTTTTGGTAGATGCTTTCTTTGAGAACTCCTATCAGAAAGCATTTGAAGCATTTACTTTGAACCAATCCGTCCCTAATGCAATCGTCGCAAAAAAAGTTTTAGATGAAATGATTGAAGTTAATGGTGATTATTGGGTAGAACTTAAATAGGAGAAAGATATGGCTTTGTTAATTATTAATGCAGATGATTTTGGCTATGGAAATGGAATTAATCACGGAATTATCGAATCCCATCGTAACGGTATTTTAACCTCAACCACAATGATGGCTAACATGCCTGGATTTGAACACGCTAAAATGCTTGCTCAAGAAACTCCAACTCTTGGTATTGGTGTGCATCTTGTTTTAACTTGTGGTACACCACTTCGAAAGGATGTACCGTCGCTCGTTAATGAAAAAGGAGATTTTCACCACTTATCTTTCTATGAACGGGATTTTGAAATCAATCTTGAAGAGTTATATCTAGAATGGAAATCTCAAATTGATAAGGTTATTGCATCGGGAATTGAGCCTACACACCTTGACAGCCATCATCATGTAAATAGTATTACACCAATAACAGAGATTTTTGAAAAATTAGCGAGAGAATATAAACTTCCTGTACGAGGCAATTATAAAGTATCAGATGGCTTAAACACGACGCGGCGTTTCTTTCATACGCTAGATGGTTTAGGGATGGAAAAAGAGATTTGGCGTCCGATGGCGATTAATTCTTTAGTAGATGATTGCTTAACTTTTGGAAGTGTTGAGGCAATGTGTCATCCAGGATATGTTGATGCAGAGCTTTTGGACCGCTCAAGCTTTACTGTTGGACGTGCTTATCAAGTTCGTGAATTGACAAGAGAAAAATATAAAACTTTATTTAAGGAAATGGGAATCACACTTGGAACTTATCGTGATATTTAATAAGCGAATATACTTTTGAAAAAATAAAGAGGAACAAATGAAAGAAAAAATACAAAAAGGAGCACAAACTTTTTCACGTGCGATTATTCAACCTGTAATGTTCATGGCAGTTTCTGGGTTGATTATTTCAATTGCTGCTGTTCTCAAACTGGAGTTTATGCCAGGGGTTATTAAAGAATTTGGAAATGGCGTTTTTACTGTTATTACAAATGGTGCCATTAGCCAGCTGTCTGTTATTTTCTGTGTAGGAATTGCAGCAGCAATGGCTAAAAAGAAAAAAACAGATGCGGCTATTTTAGGCATTACTACATTTATGATTTTCTTGTTTGCCAATAATTATTGGCTTGACTTTACAGGCAGATTAGCTGAACCAGGTGAACAAGGTTTATTTGGTACGGGACAAAATCTAGTGCTTGGAATTCAAGTTACAGATATGGGGGTATTTTTAGGAATAGCCCTAGGAATTATGGTGGGTTACTTTGTAAATCGATTTGGGGATATTAAGTTTCACAAATACCTTTCCCCATATGAAGGTACGAAGTTTGCTTATGTTTTGATTATTGCAGTGACTATCATTGCAGCCATTCTTGTGACGTATATTTGGCCACCAATTAATGGAGGTGTAAATTCAGCTGTAAACGCAATGAGTAGTATGGGTTCATTTGGGTTCTTCCTTTACGGCTTCTTGAACCGTATGCTCTTACCATTTGGGATGCATCATCTTCTCTGGATGCCTCTCTACTATACACCATTAGGGGGTACAGCAGAAATTGCAGGGCAAAGCTACAACGGTGCTATGAATATTTGGCTGGCGCAGGTTGGTAATATTGGAGAAATTAACACCATCCATGAGTCGATTGGTTATTTAGTAAACTTTGGCTATATTGCCCTGCCTATTGGTATTGCTTTGGCCTTTATTAAAACAGCTCTACCGGAAAATAAGCAAAAAGTTAAAGCAATTGTAATTCCAGCAGTTTTTGCAGCAGCCTTTGCTGGAATTACTGAGCCATTAGAATTCTTATTCTTATTTATTTCACCGATTCTTTGGTTTGCTCATGCCATTGTTTATGGTTTCGGTCTCTTTATCTCAAATGTTTTGGGACTGCAAATGTTTGTTGAAAATGTCATTAATACCACAATGTATGCCCTGTCTGTACCGATGGAACTCGCAAACACATGGCTCTTGATTCCTATTGGTTTTGGTTTAGCTGTACTTGAATATTTTGTGTTTAAGACTATGATTATCAAGCTGGATATTCCAACTATAGGGCGTCAAAAAATGGAAGAAGTCAAAGAGAAGATTGATGGCTTGAAGAAAAAAATAGTTCCCACATCAACAAATGCAGCAGCAGTTGAGAGAAATGATCAACTGGATTTGATTATTGAAGGACTTGGTGGTGTAGACAATATCGAAAATATTTACAATTGCTTCACACGTTTAAGGTTAGATGTTTACGAGGACAGCAAAGTTAATATTAATAAACTGAAAGAATACCCATCTTCTGGTGTTGTTGATAAGCAAAAGCACATCCAAATTGTTGTTGGTTTGGGAGTTGAGGGAGTAAAAGATGCACTTCAAGAATATGTGGAAGATTTGAAGCATAGTAAGGTAGTGGAACAAAATTCCGCAGAAAATATATCTGATAATAACGTAGCCCCTCAAATATAGTTAAAAATATAAAATCGCACGATATTTTGGGTCAAATGAAGATCTGTGCGATTTTTATTTGTATCTTGATAAATGTAAATGGAGAAAAAATGGTAAGAGTAAAAAAATATTATTTAAAGGAGGTATAAGGATGACTAATCTAATGTATCGTATCCAACTCTATATGTACTCGGTACTAACAGCAATGTGGATTTTTCAATATGAGCCATTAATGGCGGCTAACAATGTCACAACAGCTTTAAGTTTACAAGTGCTAGCGTTGGTACAAGTTATTGTTATCGGCTCGATTTTCTTTTATAGTAAACTTTTGAAGAAAAAGGAATGGCGCAATCTTGTCGTTCGTTGTACTTTAGTGTTGCGTGTTATTCTTTCTGTCTTTCTTTTTGTGATTGAAGCACCCTATATTTTTGTGTTATCTTTTATGGTTTATCAGCTTGGCGCGGTGGGGTGTGATATTTTTTATGAAAGTTCAGTTTTAGAAGAAGCCAACCGCAAGGGGTTAGATTTTGGAAAGTTTCGTATGTTTGGATCATTGGGGTATGCAACTAGTGGTTTTATTGTTAGCGGTATTTTAATGCTTGGGTTTGATGTTTCAACACTAATGCTTCTGTCAGCATTTGTTAATATGATGTTATTGCTTTTGAATATCAAAGCTCCATTTTCAAAGAGCAGAAGTAGTCAAAAGATAAGTGGAACCAAAGTAAAAATTCCTCTCCGTGCAACTTTAATTATTTTTGTATGCGCCCTAATTACGGCTTTGCCTGGTTCTTTTGGATATCTCTTTAATGGTTATTTGCGTGAACAGTTTTCCTTACCTTTGCAACAAGTTACTTTATATGTAAGTATTGCCGTTTTTCTCGGTTCTTGCGTATCGGAAGTTTCAGCTTTTTATGTGGTAGATTCCTGGATTCGCAAAATGGGAACCAAAAAAATACTCGTGATTGGCTTTTTTGCTTCAATTTTACGTTGGAGCTTTGCTTTGCTTAGTCCAAATGCTTTGACTTTTATTGCGACCTATCTTTTCCATGGTGTTAACTTCGCTTTTCTCTATGTTGGTGTTTTAGACATTTTGAAGTTAAATCTAAGCGAAAAAATTATGGGAACGTTGACCATGCGCTATATGTTTATTGCTAATCTAGTGGGGGTAGGAATGGCGCAAATTTATGCTTCTACCTTATATTATATAGGTGTTCGAGGTATTTTACTGAGTTATTTACTCATTAGCATTGTATCCCTTTGTTTTTTGCTAATCTTTTACGGGAAACTCATTGAGAAATATAAAATATCTTAGATATTAAATTCCAAGTTTTTTAGAAGGCGTATAAGTGCTAAGTTTGTATATAACATAAATAAGGTATTCTAATGACACTTTCGTATCAGTTAGAATACCTTGTCCTTATTTTCTCTCACTGAACTGGACGAACATCTATAGTTGGCTTAGTTTTTTCCTATATACTATTACGGATAAAACTTACTAAATGTTTAGCTAGAGGATGATGTTGCTCATTTCCCGTGAAAAATGGATCTTGAGCAGCATTATTCAGCTCTAAACTATCGTAATCACCAATTACGTGAATGCCATAATACCAGGTGCCAGACATTCTTTTTCCTTGCGATGAAAGATCGGCATTGTCGAGAAGATAGCTCGTTGCTTCATCGGGATTCAGCTTGTTTGCCCAGTATGCCCAACCAGAGACATGATCTACCACCCAAAAGTTACCCAACCGTGCATCATCTGATAGATTAGCCCATTGTTTTACCGTCATTGGCTGACGCTCCTCTCTCAGGACTTGTTTGGTATCAAAAAGAGTGCCAACCTCCCATTCTTCCATGCCAGGCCAATGGATATCGCTGTGATAGTTAGCCTCATCATCCCAATATCTTGCTGTACCATTTCCGGGATGTGTTGCTCCATGATTGTTATAAGGAATTGTGGTATTGTTATGCCCACTTTGTATCCAGTCTCGTGCATGTCCAGCCGCAGCAGTTCGTTTATCTTCTGGATCATGATTAAACGTTGGTAAATATTTGGGAGGTTCCCCTTCAGGTGCTCCCAGTTTCCATGCTGTAAGATTATTAAGTTCAGTTCCTTTAGTGGCACGCTGATTGATATTTTCTTCCTCTGGACGCCAAGTTGTCCAGCTATCGGGATTTTCTCGTAAACCTCCATCAGAAACTACTGAATTTCCATCCCTAGACAAAAACTCTTTAAGTTTGACACGGACAAGTATAGGCTCAATACTGTAATTTTCGACAAAAACATCTTTGTTGCTGGGAATGATTGTAGCACTCCGACTTATGGGAGGAGCAGAGCCCCTGTAATAATAGTCATGTACGCGTCCACCAGCAAAACTTTGAAGTGGAGTGATAAGGCTTACACCATTATAGTGTGTATAGGCATAAAAAGCATACGCACCACCAGTTACTATAAGAAGAGATAAAAGAGCTATATTACGTACAAATTGTTTTCGTGCTGACATTATCCATTCCTTTGTATTTCTTAAGTAAGTTTATTATAGCATAGATTAATTTTAGATGAGAGTGAAATAAAAAATAGCTTATTTAATATGAAATTCCCTTTTATTTTTAGATTATGTCTTATGAAGACAGCAAGTTTAATTAAGAATAAAAAGTTTCTAGCGATAATATTCACGTTATTTTATTTTGTGAGGACACGAATTTTATATACAATAGAGATAGTAAATTAAGATTAAAGAGATAATCATGAAAAAAGAAAAACTAACTCACACTGAGCATTATATTTATAAATATTTGATTAATCATCCGGATGACCTTAAAATGAATATTACGGAGCTAGCAAGTCATATGCATGTATCTACCTCTAGCATTATTCGTACATTAAAGAAAAAGGGTTACAGTGGCTACTCAGAATATCGAAGCTTAGCTAAAAATAAAATAACAAGGAGGGTAGGTAACTTTTCTGATGACATTAATGCTGTAATTAATAAGAATTTAGAAGAAGTTATCAAAACGATTGATTTACTTTCAGCAGAACTTGTCGAAGAGATGGTAAAAACTATTCATCGTGCAGAGAATCTTTATATTTTTGCTCTAGGCTCAACCAAGACAATCGCAGATTACTTGGTTCGTAAATTCAATCTTTTGAACTGCCCCTGCTTCAATATTGATGATGATGATTTATTGTTGCATTTTTCTAAGCAATCCACAAATAAAGATGTGATACTGATTATCTCTCAGAGTGGGGAAACCCCAAGCCTTATAAATGCTGCAAATTTAGCAAAATCAAAAGGTACGAAACTATTGCTCCTAAGCAGTGGTTTGGGGAGCAGTCTAGATAAGCTTTCAGATTTATCAATGATTTCTCACGAAAGTTCACTAAAAAAATTAGAAATCGCGAGTGTCGACACAGCAAGTCGTATGTCACTACAAATGAATGCCCGTATCTTATCAGATAGCTATGTGGTTTATAGAAACATGGGGAAAATAAAGTATAAGTAATTGTTTCACTTAAAACAACTCTAGATGATAAAAGAACAGGAAACACTTATAATACATAAGTGTTTCCTGTTCTTTTTATATTTTTTTAGTTGTCTCTTTTTCTAAAAGAATGTATTTAATTTCCCGAAGTTCTCTTTTAGTACGGCTTTGATCAAGTGCTAATGAAAGGAAACCAAGAGTTATGATAAAGTGTGCAATCTCGGATACAATGGATAATAGTTCATTCATAGGTTATCGTCTTTCCCCTGTTTATTTAATTTTGCTCTTGTCAATTATTGTTTTCCTCCCTATCTAACTGAAGTCACGAGTAAAATATATTTAAATAAAATATTAGCACATTTTAGGTGTCTTAATTTTTAAAAAAATATTTAGAGATGAGGGCAATTATTTGGGGGATATGGAAAAAGCTAACAATATAACAGTGGTATTACCTTGTGAAGCTAAGAAAATTATGATGTATCGATGGTTTCCGGAGTAATATTAGTAAATGAGTCAGCCTACGCGCCCCGCATAAACATAATATTCCTCAACATCCTCTTCTGAAACTTCCTTATCATTACTCCAAGCGAAGCGCTGTGCGGCGATTCTTTTTAAGCCTTTTTTCTCGTAAAAAGGGTAGTTGGAATAGCTGTCTGTAAGTAGGAAGAAGGTTTTTGCTTTATTTTCTTTTAAGTAATCAAGGAAAAGCTGATAGAGTTTACTGCCAAGACCTAAACCTTTGTAGTTTTCATTTAAGATTAAGAGGTTTAAGGCAGCATCAAAGGTTTCCTTGCTTTGCTGTATAAGTTCCTCATTGAGCTTCATGGTTTCCAAGTAAAAGTCAAAAACGGTTTCTGGTTTTCCTTGATTGATAATTAAACTCAGGGCTTCAAGTTGGCGGTACCTTATCCGACTTTTGGGAAGGAGATCAGGGGTGAGGGCAGCAGCGACAACGCCGATAATTTTTCCCTTATCTTTAGCGACAAAGACCTTTGTGGAAGTTAAGAGGACTGTTTCAAGAAAAAAGTCAGCCATAGGCAAGACATTTTCTTGTTTATTCCACTCGTGATAAGCCCAAGTGTCAATAATTAATTGATTGATATCCGCAAGTTCGGTTTCATTTATATCCACCAATTCTGTAAATATTATGTTCTCTTTATTCATATCTTTTTGCCACAATAGCGTTGGTTACAGTGACTTGTGCCACTAAAACCTCACGCGCATCGGTAAACTTCATCTCCCACACATGTGTACGCCCTCCTTTGTGCAGAAGAAGCCCTTGAGCAGAAAGTATTCCTGCTGCTTTAGTTGGGTTCAAATGATTGCCATTGACCGCTTGTCCGACAGCAAAATGCTTATCGTCAAGCAAGAGATTACTTGCCATACCAGCAGCAACCTCAGCAAAGGCAAGCGTTGCACCACCATTTAAGAAACCTTGAGGTTGCGCATGAAAGTCCCCTAAAGGCATTTGAGCGGTAAAACCTGTTGGGGTTAAAACCAGCTTTTGAATACCCAGTTGTTCAATTAAATTCATGTAAAAATCTCCTTTTTCACGGTGTAATATTCAAGTGCTGCTTGATTGATAGATACACCCAAGCCCTTGCCACGTGGTCTACTCATCTTACCTTCAATAAATTTAATCTCTGGTACGATTAAATCTTCCGTAAAATAATAGGACGAATCGGACAAATCCCCTGGCATGGCATTGTCGCTTAAAGTGGCCAGTTGTGTATGCAATATCTTGGAAATACCACTTTCGACCATACTGCCAATCCAGAAGGAAATCTTATTTTTCCGGCAAAAGGCGATAGCTTCTTTTGTTTGATAAAGTCCACCTAAGCGGCCAATTTTGATATTGAGCATGGTTTTCCCCTTAAGTTGAGAAAGGGTCTGTAAATCACTCCAACTTTGAACATTTTCATCAAAACAGATAGGTGTTGAAAGCTGCGGAAGAATGTCTTTATAATCTTCGAGATTATCGGTAGCAAAAGGCTCTTCAATGCAGACAAGTCCAAATTGATCGAGCTTTATCAGTGCTTCGATATTTTCAAGGGCATAAGAACGGTTGGCATCAACAGCCCATTGGAGCTGAGGATAATGCTCCACAGCATATTGGACGCGTTCAAAACCATCTGTGGGTTTAATTTTAAGCTTTATTCTTTCCACACCTTGAGCGACTAGGTCATCGATTTTGCTAGGAAGTTGCTCAAAAGGAACATCGCCCAAGACGGCACCACGGGATAAAGTTTCTGTCAATGGCTCAGGAAAAAGGGCAGCGATTGTATTTTTTCCTTGGGCTTTGTAATATAGGTCCAACAAGGCATTCTCCAAACCTGCCATTGCCATCGGTAAAGGCTGCTCAAAAAACTCATGAATCTCAAAGGGATGTGTGAAGTGTGCTGTCATTACTTTTGGAATGTAAGTTTGCGCCAAGCATTCCCATGAGCTTTCAAACGTTTCTTGAGTGTAGAAAGGTGTGGTGAAACTTACGCATTCACCATATCCTCGATAGCCAGTTTCGTCTTCCGCAATGATAATAATGGTGTCACGTTGCTTCAGCTCACCTTTGGCTGTCTTGAAGTTAAACTTCATCGGAAGTTGGACGTGATTCAAACTAATCGATTTAAGCTTCATGTTTTAAATTTTTCCTAAGGATTTTGCCTGAGGCATTTTTGGGTAGAGCATTCATTTTGATGATCTGACGTGGAAGTTTATACTTGGCCAGACGTTGACTCAAAAAGCTTGTAATTTCTTGTATATCGGGCGCTCCAGCGTAGAAAAGAAGTGGCACTTGGCCCCAAGTCTGATCTTCCTGCGGGACAAGCGCACATTCGACAATTCCCTCCAAGCTATAGAGTAAATCTTCAATCTCTTTGGGATAAATATTTTCCCCACCGGAAATAATGATATCTTTACGGCGATTGAGAATATAAAGGAAATTGTCTTCATCAAGATAGCCAATATCCCCTGTGTTGAAGAGTTGAACGTCCTCTTGATGAAGATAGCCTTTCATGAGCATTGGTGATTTTAGATGTATTTCGCCAGCCTGATCAGCATCAGGATGTAAAATTTCAATCTCCACGCCAGGAAGTGCTTGACCGACAGAAGTCAGTTTGTCCGGATATTCCAAAATGTTGAAAGTAACAGATTGGGAAAAAGTTTCGGTCATCCCGTAAGTCTTGTAGACAGGTAGACCTTGTGCAAAACAGGCCTGTATCAAAGGTTGGGGAATAAATTCTCCCCCTAACAAGAGGACGCGAAGACTTTTGGCAGCAATTTTTTCATGAACTCGTTTAAGCATGGTCGGTACCATGGACACCATATTGACCGAGCTCGTATTAATCAGTTTGATCAGCTCTTCCTCATCGAAAGAAGCACGTATGGTGGCCTGAGTAGCATTATAGAGGCTGCGCATGATGATGGATAGACCACTGACATGAAACATGGGGAGAGCGACAAGCCAGTTGTCTTCTGGAAGAACGCCCATGGTGGCTGCAGAAGCAGCCACATGTGCCGCCAGCATTTTCCATGTGATAGGTACTGATTTGAACTTTCCAGTTGTCGCACTGGTGTTCATGATCACAGCAATCTTCTCAGGCGCTGGCTGCCAATTGAGCACAGCTCTACTAGTTTCTAAAGAATGGATATCAGAGAACGACAAGTCTGCTGGATAAGTTTGCTGATCCGAAGCAATCAGCAGTTCCACATCAAGTTCAGTCAGTTGCTCTCGGATTTCATTAGCTGTAAGATGCGTGTTGAGTAAGAGGACTTCCTTGTCTAAAGCCAACAGCGCAAAGAGCACAATTGCCATTTCTGGCGAATTTTCTGAAAGAAGAGCTAGGCGGTTGTGCCTAGCTGTTTCTTTGTTTAAATGTTGGGCTGTCTGAACAGTTTTATCGTAGACTTCTTTAAAAGTCAGTTGATTTAAGAAAAGTTTATTTGGCGATTTTTCAGCCTGTTCTTTTAACCATTTCATAGCTTATGGGAATTTAGGGAATTGATCAAAATCAGGTTTGCGTTTTTCTTTGAAAGCATCGCGCCCTTCTTTGGCTTCATCGCTGAGGTAGTACATGAGCGTTGCATCACCAGCAAATTGTTGCAAGCCAGCAAGTCCATCAGTTGCAGCATTCATTGAGCCCTTAAGCATACGAAGTGCCATTGGTGACAAGGCAAGCATTTCTTCGGCCCATTTAACTGTTTCGTCTTCAAGTTGATCAAAAGGTACAACAGTGTTTACCATACCCATATCCATTGCTTCTTGCGCAGTGTATTGACGGCAGAGGAACCAGATTTCACGTGCTTTCTTTTGACCAACCATAGCAGCCAAAAGTCCAGCACCATAACCAGCATCAAAAGAACCAACACGTGGGCCTGTTTGTCCAAACTTAGCATTTTCTGAAGCAATCGTTAAATCACAAACGATGTGGAGAACGTGCCCACCACCGATAGCAAAACCGTTGACCATAGCAATAACAGGTTTTGGTGTGATACGGATCAAGTGTTGCAAGTCTAAGACGTTAAGACGAGGAATTTGATCTTCGCCAACATAACCACCGTCGCCACGGACTTTTTGGTCGCCGCCAGAACAGAAAGCTTCCTTGTCTTCGCCTTGGCCGTGATTAGCACCTGTCAAAACAATGACACCAATCGAAGTGTCATCACGCGCTACAGTAAAGGCATCGATAAGTTCCACCACTGTTTTAGGGCGAAACGCATTACGTACTTCAGGACGATTGATCGTAATTTTCGCAATACCGTTATAAGTTTCGTAAATGACATCTTCGTACTTGCGGTCTAAAGCAAGCCAGTTATATTTTGACATAATTTGTCTCCTTTTTTTGTTTATTTATTCATTATAGCATGGCTGAGTCATGCAAATGTGTCTTTAAGATTAAATTAAAATGCTGAGGCAGTTCAAGATGTACGTTATGTCCTGCACCTTCTACAATTAGACTCTGCGCTTTTGAATAAGTACCGATTTGTTCAGCGATTTGTTTATATTTTTGATCCAGAGCGCCAGTGATATAGAGTAAGGGAATGTTTAAATCTGGGAGCCTCTCTGAAATGTCCGGAAGCTTTCCTTGGCTGGTAGCGCGTAAAGTTTGGGTCAGGGCATGAGGTGCATTGAGGGCGCGACTGGACCAGATTTTATATTGCTCTTCCGGAGAAAGTTTTTGTTGACTTTGAAAGATGGGAAGCGCGCCCCAATAATTTGCAAACCAGACAGCGCCATTTTGCTCGATTTGTTCAGCCAAGTGAAGATCAGCTTGAAGACGTTTTTCACGCTGATTACTGTCAGCTATGCCAGGTGCAGCTGATTCAATGATAAGTTGTTCGATGGGCTGTTCAGGAAAGTTAAGAACAAATTGCAGTGCAATCCGTCCACCCATGGAATAGCCCAGTAAGCTGTAGCTTTTTTCTTGAAAAAGGTTTTGTATGATTCGTCGGAGCTGCTCACAAATGCTGGACAAACGGTAAGCATCAAGTTGTTCCGGTTTACTAGATTTTCCATGTCCCACAAGGTCTAAAGCAAAGATTTGGTAGCCAGGTATATCTAAAGCATCCCAAGTCGAAGCAGACTGGCTAAAACCATGTAAGGCTAAAAGGGGCTTACCTTGACCATGTATTCGGACATGAAATTCTAGCTCATCAATTGAGAGGTATTTATCTTCAAATATCATAAGTCGTATACTTTTTGTGTAAGTCTAAGCTCACGTCCTTGTCCGTTTTTATTTCCAGAAGATGAATACCTTTTTGAGTAAAGCTTTGACTAAATTGTCTTTCAAAGTCTTGATAATCTTCCACGAGATGATAGTCCAAGCCCACCAATTGGGCTAAGCCACCATAATCCAAACCGTGTGGCGTTGAGAACAGATAGTCAAAATGCGGTTGTCCCTTTTGCGCTAAATGGTGGAAGATTCCGCCACCGTCATTATTGAAAAGGATGATAGTCAAATTGAGCTGATGTGTTTTACCTACGATTAAGCCATTGATATCGTGAAGCATAGAGAGATCACCAGTTAAGAGGACCGTAGGTTGTCCGCTTGTAGATATACCTAAAGCGGTTGACTCTTGTCCATCAATACCGTTGGTCCCACGATTTCCTAAAAGACGAGCAGTAGCTTGGCGACTGCGCCAAAAGTAATCAACATCGCGTATGGCCATTGAGTTAGAAATAAGGAGTTGCGTGTGTTCAGGGAGCAGGTCTTGCAGACTTTGAACATAACGTCCTTCAAAAGGGGCAGTTTCATCTTTAACTCTATCGAGTTTTTGGCGCATGGAGTGTTGATAATCTTGCCACTGCTTGAGTGCCCTTTTACCAGAAGTTGAGGGTTGAACTGCTTCACAAAAAAGTGCTGCATCAGCCTGAATAATCTGTGTCGTTGTTTGACTTGGATTGCGATAATCAAGCGCTAGATCTACTTGGATATATTCTGCCTCAGGATTGCGAGCGATTAAATGTAAAATGCGTTTTGAGACAGGGATTTGACCAAACTGAAGAAAACAGTCAACTTTAAGTGTGCTGAGGATTTCTGGGTGAGTGAGAAAAGCATCATAAGCATCAATAATATTAGGATGATTAAAATTACGCAAATTAGACAAAGGATCCGCCAAGATAGGTGCGTGAATCTTTTCTGACAGGTCTAAAAGTGCTTTTTGATAATCCGAGCTACTATCGGGTCCTGCGAGAATAATCGTATTGCCACTTAACTCAGGAACAAGCTGCGGCTGAATTTTCCCTTGACTGAGAGAGAAAGGCTTGCGACCTTTTTGGTAATGTTCCGGGTTGAGTTCTGGAATCAAAGGTTCACTGATAGGGACATTGATTTGTACGGCAGCAGCAGGAATATTAGTAGAGGCCATATAGGCACGTTGTGCGACCTTACGTGGATAAGTCCAGAAATTATTAGCGTTGGGATGACTCAACTCTTCATAATGGTTAACGAATTTTCCAAAATAATCCGCTTGATTTACAGTTTGTGCAGCGCCCACAAATTGCAAGTCATTGGGCCGATCCGCGGTCAAAATGATCAAAGGTACCCGACTGTGTTTCGCTTCAGTAATGGCTGGGAGATAGTGAGCAGCAGCAGAACCAGAAGTACAGATAAGAACCACCGGACGGTGTTGAGCTTTCGCTATACCCAGGGCAAAAAAAGCAGCCGAGCGCTCATCAATATTGACATAAGTATCATATTTGCCATACTCTTCAAAAAGCATGGCAAGAGCTGTTGAACGTGACCCCGGGCTAAACACAGCTTCGCGTACGCCTAGATTGAAAAATTCATCAACAAGTGGTGCTAAATATTCATTGTTCATTTTTAAAGTGCCTCGAGTATTGTTTTTAATTTTATCTTTGTTTCATCAAATTCGGCTTGAGAGTCTGACGCGGCAACAATGCCACAACCAGCATAGGCGTAGCATGTTTTACCATCAAATAGTGCTGAACGAATGGCGACGATGAGGGTTCCATCCCCTTGAGCATCGATCAGACCTAAGGGTGCTGCATAAAGACCACGTTCGTGTTTTTCATTTTCACGGAGGAAGTCAAGCGCCGCTTTACTAGGTTGTCCGCCCAGTGCTGGTGTAGGATGAAGGTGCTTGGCCCAGTTGATTAAGGAATGGGACGTATCAACCGTCGATAAGAGTGTTCGAAGGTGATACACATTCTTCAAAGCCATTATCCCCGTTTCTCCTATCTGAATTTGCGGTGACTTCTCTAACATTTTGTCCTTAATCTTTTGGACAACAATTTGGTGTTCATGAAGATTTTTAGGGTCTTGAAGTAAGAGACTATCGCCGTGAGCGAGGGAACGTGGAAAGGTACCAGCTAAAGCATAGCTCAGAATATGATTGCCTTCTTTCTGCACCAAAATTTCAGGTGAAGCACCAAGAAATGTTTTGCCAGCTTTATGATATGCAAAAATAAAAGCTGAAGGGTTATTTTCTATCAGTCGCTCAAGGATTGGTTCAATCTTAAAAGTCTGCTCACTCGTAAATTTAATTTGGCGAGAAGCTACGATTTTGATTGTCTTACCACTCGCAATATTCTCCTGTAACTTTTGGTAAAGACATTGCCATTCTTGATAATCAGAAACTTCTTCTGTGTAGCTATTGGACAGTTTACTTCCCTTTTCATCCGTAATTTCTGGGAGAGAATCACAGGACAAAACATAAGTCTCTGTAGGAGTTTGCACAAAATAATGCTTAAAAGCGACAATTTCGTTTCCAAAGTCTTGCCAAAGCTCATCATTTACTTCATCAAAAAAGGTTTGGCTATAGAAAACGTAAGGATAGTTTGCGATATCTTGTTCTTGCACAGCTTGCAATCGTTGACTGGCAATAATCAAAGTTTGCTTTTGGCTATCGTACCAAAAAAAACGCTCACTAGGGTCAGGGAAAGCAGACCAAAAGGCAAGCGGGTGCTCTAATTTGAGATTTATCCGTCTATAATTCATAGTAATGAAATTATATCACAGATAGTAGAAGTAACGTGATATAATAGGCTTATTAAAAATAAGAATCTGGAACAGTGAGAATGAATATCAATGTAAAACTTGCAGAACATCAAAAGGTTGAAACCAACAGGCTGTGGCTTCGTCCTTTTGCCATGTCTGATGCAGCAGACATGTTTGAATACAGCTCTGATGCAAGTAATCTTCGATTTGTCTTTAATCCTCATCCAAATCTGGCACATACCCGCTTTGTCATCGCAAATCACTTTATGAAAGAGCCCTTAGGTAAATGGGCAATTGAACTAAAGGCAGAGCAAAAAATGATTGGTTTGATACAATTTTCAAAGCTAGTTGAGCAAAAAGGTACAGCAGAGTTATCCTATGTGCTTCACAAAAAGTATTGGAATCAAGGTTTGATGACGGAGGCGCTTGCTTCATTAACCCAAGTTTGTCTTAAAGAGATTGGACTGAAGCAACTTGTGCTTAATTGTGATCGAGAAAATCTCAGCTCCATACATGTAGCACAAAAAGTGGGCTATAAACGAATTGGTCGTTTTAAAGGCAGCACACAGTACAATAAGGGACGCATCTCTGAATTTGAAGCGTTTGCCATCAAAAAAGGAAATCAAGTCTTAGGAGTATCTCATGTCTAAACACGAAGAAATTCTTACTTATATAGAAAAACTTGACATTGGTAAGCAAGTCAGTGTCCGTAGTATCGCTAATCGCTTGAAAGTGGCAGATGGTACAGCTTATCGTGCCATCAAAGAAGCAGAAAATCGTGGTTTAGTTGCTGTGAATGACCGCTCAGGTACTGTTCGAGTGTCGGTGAAAGGACAAAAACGTAACCATAAGTTGACTTTCGGGAAAATTGCTGAAATTGCCAGCGCAGAAATATTGGGTGGACATGCTGGACTTGAGGTTGAATTTAGTCGTTTTTCCATCGGTGCCATGCAGCCCGAAAGTGTGAAAAAGTTTTTGATGAAAAACAGTTTGATGATTGTCGGAGACCGTAAGGACATTCAGAGTATGGCTCTACATGGTCAAAGCGCTGTGCTTGTTACAGGTGGTTTCGATGTGGATCAAGATGTTATTGATTATGCAAATGAGATGGGGATTCCGCTCATGCGTGCGACTTACGACACCTTTACAGTTGCAAATCGTATCAGCCACGCTTTAGCAAATGAATTGATAAAAAAAGATATCATCACAGTAGCTGAAATTTCCCACGATCATCGCCCTGCATTACGCGAAGAAGATACGGTAAAAGACTTTATGGAGTTGATGAAACGGACCAATTTAAGTCGTTTTGTGGTAGTTAATCCACATCGTGTAGTTGTTGGCGTTGTCAGTATGCGCGATATTGCCCATAAAAGTCTGGATACGCAGATTAACAAGCTGATGAACTATCCCGCTGTTGCCAAGCAAAAAATGACGGTGGCGAGCATTTCACAAAAGATGATTCATGAAGGTTATGACATCATGCCGATTGTTAATAAGGATTACACCTATGCTGGTGTGGTGACCAAGTCTGAAGTGCTAGAAAGTCTCCAAAGAAGCCAAGAAGAAAGCCAAGTGACACATACTTTTAGTGAAGACATGTCCAGTAAGATCAGTGAAAAAGGCTCCGCATATACTGTGATGGTTGAACCGCTCATGGTCAATAATGTCGGAAATATTTCAAGTGCTGCGCTGAGTGAGATTGTCGCAATCGTCGTTCAAAGAACGCTTGACAAAAGACGGCGCAGAAATGTTATCCTAGAGTCAATGAATCTCAACGTGATGGGCACAGTCGCGATTGATAATCTCTTGGAAATTTATCCCAAAGTCATCAACGAGACACGTTTAGGCGCGGTTGTAGATATTGAAATTTATTATGTCAACAACATCATCGCCAAAGCAGTTGTGAATCTCCAAATTACATAAGGAAAAAAATAATGAAAGAAATACTTACAAAAATCAAAGAATACGACACCATTCTCATTCATCGTCATAAAAACCCGGATCCAGATGCGCTAGGCTCTCAGTGCGGTTTGCGTGCTATTCTAAGAGCCAACTTTCCGAAAAAGAAAGTCTATGCTGTGGGTTATGATGAACCGACACTTACTTATTTGGCCGAGATGGATCAAGTTGAACTGGAGCCGGGGGCAAAATACCTTAGTATCATCTGCGATACAGCAAATACACCACGGATTGATGATGACAGATGGATGCAAGCAGACTATGTCATTAAAATAGACCACCATCCAAATGATGATGCTTACGGAGATTTACGTCTGGTTGAGCCAGATCGTAGCTCGGCTTCGGAAATTATCACGGATTTTGCATTGAACCATGGTCTAGCTTTGAATGAAGAAGCCGCACGATTACTGTATGGCGGAATAGTTGGTGATACTGGGCGTTTCCTATATCCAGCAACCTCAGCTCAAACCCTTTATTTAGCAAGTAAGCTTGCAGAGTTTGACTTTGACCGTCCAGCTTTAGGGCGAGAAATGACTTCATTTGACATGAAAGTCGCGCGTTTGCAAGGATATGTTTACGAAAATCTTGAAATCTCTGAAAATGGTGCTGGTCGGGTGACAATAACTAAAGAGGTCTTGGAAAAATTTGATTTACGAGATGCTGAAACTTCAAGTATTGTCGGTACACCGGGAAGCATTCGTGATGTCCAATCCTGGGCTATTTTTGTCGAACAAGCAGATGGACACTATCGCGTACGAATGCGTTCAAAAACTGTCCCCATCAATGAGATTGCTAAAAAGCACGATGGAGGTGGACATGCTTTAGCTTCCGGCGCTAACTCATATTCTTTGAAAGAAAATGAGCAAATTTGGCAAGAGTTGCAAGATAATTTGGGGGAGAAATAGTAGAAGCACTTTGTTAAAAAACTTTTATAAAAAAACAGCTGAAGGAAGAGGCCCCTTCAGCTGTTTTTTTTAGCACAAAATTTAAAAATTAGTTAACTGGTTGACATAATAAAAAGAATAAGATATACTTAACCGGTAAACTAAAAAACAAACTAAAAAAGGAGATTATACGTGGAAATATTTTATAAGGAAAAGAAAAAAAGAGCGTTTAATTATAAGAAAAAAATAGGAGTTGCTTTATTAGGAGTCGTATCATTCAGCTTGCTCACCGCTTGTCACACAACTCAAAATAAAGCCACAACAAATACACACGGCGAAAAACTGTCTATTGTTACGAGCTTTTATCCCGTCTATGAATTTACAAAAAATATTGTAGGTGATGAAGGAGACGTTAAACTGCTAGTTCCTGCAGGAACTGAGCCACATGATTATGAGCCCTCAGCAAAAGATATGACAACAATTAGTAACTCAGATGTCTTTGTGTATCATAATGAAAATATGGAAACATGGGTCAATAAATCTAAACAGTTATGGAAAAAAGATGAATCAAAAATTATTGAAGGAACGAAGGGTATTCTTTTACTTCCCGGTGTGGAAGAAGAGCACGACCACAATCATGGCGAAGACGGGCATCATCATGATTATGACCCCCATACATGGCTTTCTCCTAAAAAGGCAATAAAAGAAGTTGAAGTGATTGAACAACAACTGAAAAAATTATACCCACAAAAAGCAAAGGTATTTGGAACTAATGCTGCCAATTATCTGAGTAAGTTAAAAAAATTGGATGAAAAATTTAGTTCAGAGTTACAAAATGCAAAGCAGAAAAGTTTTGTAACGCAACATGCGGCATTTCATTATTTAGCTTTGGACTACGGTTTAAATCAAATTCCCATAGCTGGTCTAAATCCTGATCAAGAGCCTACTGCCTCACGTTTAGCGGAATTAAAAAAATACGTAGAGAATAATGGCATAGAATACATTTATTTTGAAAATAATTCAAACAATAAATTCGCAAAAACTTTAGCGAACGAAGCTAATGTAAAAATGGACGTCTTAAATCCATTAGAAAGCCTTACTGAAAGACAAATTAAGGAAGGGGAAAATTATATCTCTATAATGGAGGAGAATTTGGAATCCCTTAAGAAAACTACTTCTATTAAAGGTAAGACAATAAAAACAGAATCCTCTTCTGAGACTGAAGAAAATGTAGAAAATGGGTATTTTTCGGATACTGATGTCAAAGATCGTTCGTTGACTGACTACGCTGGTAATTGGCAGTCAGTATATCCTTTGCTACAAAATGGAAGTTTAGACCAGGTGTTTGATTATAAATCAAAAATTAAGGGAGATAAATCACCATCTGCATATAAGAAGTACTATGAAAAGGGCTATAAGAGTGATGTGAGTAATATTTTGATTGAAAACCAGACAATGACTTTTACTAAAAATAATGTAAGGCATAAATATCACTATAAGTACAAGGGATATAAAATCTTAAATTATGAAAAAGGTAATCGTGGGGTGAGGTACCTTTTTGAAACCGATGATAATAATGCTGGAGAATTTAAATATGTACAATTTAGTGACCATGCGATTTCCCCTCTGAAGACTGAACATTTTCATATCTTTTATGGTTCTACTAGTCAGGAAGATGTACTTGAAGAGCTCGAAAATTGGCCAACATTTTATCCTAGTGATTTATCATCGCAAGAAATAGCACAAGAAATGATTGCTCATTAAACTAAATATTTTGGAACTTAGATTGAAAAAAAAACAGCCGAGAACTTGTCTCGTCTGTTTTTTAATTTTCGACAAACTTCTTAAGTGCGTGCCCTTCCAAGCCACCATTCAAGCCAATCAAGAGTTTAATGCGTGCTTTTTGAGAATTTACTTCAGGTGCGAACATCACACCAGCTTCTGCCAGTTTAGAACCACCGCCTTCGTAGGCATAGACAGGTTCGGCAATGCCATTAAAACAGCGAGAAACGAGTACTACAGGAATGCCCAGTCTAATGATATTCATTAATTTTTGAGCGGCTGTAGGGGGCAAGTTACCTGCGCCAAGTGCCTCAATAACAAGACCATCTAAGCTACTTAGATCAAATAAGTCAAATACTTCACCTGTCATACCGGCATATGCCTTAACTATTGGAACTTTTCCATTGACCGAAGAAATGTCAAGATGTTGATTTTCACCATCAGTATGGAAATAGAAGAGCTTATGCTTTGTAGCTAAGCCAACCGGTCCATGCGTTGGAGTTTGGAAAGTCGAAACGTTTGTGGTATGTGTTTTTGTAACATATCGCGCCGAATGGATTTCATCATTCATTACAACAAGGACGCCACGGTTATGAGAAGCATCATCAGCAGCAACTCGGAGTGCGCTGAGGAAATTGTAGATGCCATCCGTCCCGAGTTCGTTGCTTGAGCGCATTGCACCTGTCAGTACGATTGGCATACCACGTGGGATTGTTGAATCCAAAAAGAAGGCTGTTTCTTCAAGTGTATCCGTGCCGTGAGTGATGACAACACCGTCAAATTCTTCTTGGTCGAAGGCTCTATTGATACGTTTTTTTATTAACAGCATTTCTTTTGGGGTGATATGTGGACTAGGAAGGTTAAAAATATCTTCAGCGACCATGTGAATCGAATCAAGGTGCATATCTACCGAGTTCATAGGGTTAACCGCGTTTGGGGCTACGCGACCACTGGCGTCTTCCGCCATAGAAATGGTCCCTCCGGTATGCAACACTAAAATCTTTTTCATTAGTCAATTTCCTTTCAAGCGTCAATAAAGTAAATTTATTATAGCATATTCTGGGAGCTAATAAACAGCGACAAAGCTATGAAGTCATATAGTTAGAAAATAATTAACAAGAGGGCTTTTTTTAATTTTTGGACAGCCATTATACGTGGAATTTTAGTGAAAAACCTGTATAATTAATAAGAATAGAAAGCTAAACAAGGGATAAATTTAGCCGGTGAACAAAAGAAAATGGAATAATTTATTAGTATAAGGCAAGGAAATGGATATAAAAGCAGTATTTTTCGATTTGGATGGCACACTTTTTACGGGGACAAGATCAGTTGCTCCGAGTACGCGCGTTGCTATCGATGAATTAAAACGTAAAGATATATTAGTCGGGATCGCCACAGGACGAGGTCCTGCTTTTGCTTTGCCCTTGATGGAGGATCTTCATTTAGATTTTGCGGTAACTTATAATGGACAATACATCTTTACACCAAAAGCTGTCTTGCATGCAGAAGAAATTGATAAGAGAACCTTGCGTAAAATTGTCCGTTTTGCGAAAGATAATCATCGTGATATCTCTTTAGGAGCAGCTCATGGCGTCAATGGTTCCAAACTATTAAAGTTTGGAGAAACGAGGATGGCAGGTATTATTTCGGGTATTTTACCATCAGGAACATCGGATATTGCACGGAACAGTTTTAAGCATGTCGTACGGCGTGTGGTCCCACAGTCCAATTTTCTGAATATCTTGCGAGAACCCATTTATCAAGTCATGATGGTCGCAACTCAATCAGAAACGGAAATGCTTGAAAAAGAATTTCCAAATTTAAAGATTACACGAAGCAATCCTTACTCTGTAGATATGATACCATGTGATTCTGGTAAACTACGAGGTATCAAGATGATTGGTGAGCGTTATGGCTTCGATGAACATCAAGTCATGGCATTTGGTGATTCGGAAAATGACTTAGAAATGTTGACACATGTTGAATATGGTATCGCGATGGGCAATGCTTCGGAACAGGTTAAAGAAAAAGCGACACATGTCACGACAAGTAACAATCATGATGGGATTGCTAAGGCACTTGCGCATTATGGTCTGATTGATTTCTCAACCAGTAATAATTTTATTTCACGTGATCAAAACTTTAATAAAGTAAAAGAATTCCATAAAATGATGGATGGACGAAGTCAAGAGATTCCCCGTGCATTTCCGCCAATGGAAGCGGGTTATCGTGCAGGCTTCAAAGTTGAAGAAATTGTGGAATTTCTCTATGCCTCAGCAAATGGGGATAGTGATAAGTTTGACGAACTCACAGCAAATCTACATGCAGATGTGGATAAAGCAGTCAGCAAGGTTAAACGTAAAGCAAAAGACGAAGCACCGCTGATTGGTGAAGTTGATGCATTGATTGATTTGCTATACTTTACCTATGGGAGTTTAGTACTTGCTGGGGTTGATCCTTATGATATTTTCAACTTTGTTCATGCAGCTAATATGGGGAAAATTTTCCCAGACGGACAACCACATTTTGATCCAGAAACGCATAAAATTTTGAAACCTGATGATTGGGAAGAAAAGTATGCCCCAGAAGGAAAAATAGAGCGTGAGCTTGAAAGACAAAAGAGAATTGCTTTGAGAAAAGCGCGTGTGCGTGAAGAAGACAACAAGAAAAAATAAAAAAAGAAATCGCTGTAAGGCGGTTTTTATGCTTTTCACATCCGAGTCACAAACTCCGCCTCAAAATATGTTATAATAAAGCAGATATAAGCAGATAATTAGGGAGTTTTAGGTGAAAATGAACAAGTTTAAAGCGGTAATTTTTGACATGGACGGTGTCCTCGTTGACACGGAACAATTCTATGCTCAAAGACGTGAAGAATTCTTTAGCAATCATAATATTTCAATTCAACATATGAAATACTCTGATTTTATTGGAGGAAACATGCGAGAAATCTGGCCGCAAATCTTAGGTGTAGATTTTGACCAAGATGAAGCAGCTAAGTTGCATGCAGCGTATTTAAAACTAAAAGACAATAATCCACTTCCTTACAAAGAATTGCTTTTCCCAGATGTTAAGGCCGTTTTAGAATCTTTAGAAAAAGATAATTTTAAAATCGGTCTAGCTTCAAGCTCAGCTATGCAAGATATTGATGAAATGCTTAATGTACATGGTTTACGTCCTTTCTTCCAGTCAATTCTTTCTGGTAATGATTTGAAGGCAACCAAACCACATCCAGAGATTTATCAGTTGAGCATGAAGGCGCTGAATGTTAGGCCTGAGGAAACCTTAATCATTGAGGATTCCGAAAAAGGAATTGCTTCAGGAAAAGCAGCCGGAGCTACAGTTTGGGCTATTGAAGATACCCGTTTTGGTATGAACCAGTCCGCAGCAGATGCTTGGTTCCCAAACCTCACAGCTGTTAAAGAAAAACTAGAGGAACTTTCGTCAAATTAACAGGTTTGTGTGCTTAAAAATATAGCCAATGTGTAAATATACGCATAAAAGGAGAAGGAAATGAAAAGTGTACAGAGATTTTCACCTATAACAATTGTGTTAGTCATGGTTATCGTGCAAGCTCTGGAAAGTTTCTTACTTATCTTTTCGGGTTCACGAATGATGGCTGTGTTCTATCTTTTTTTGATGAACATCTTTATTACAGTCGGCATCTTACTTCAAGCTCGAAATTATCGTTTAAGAAGAGTCGAATTTATCAGAAAAATAAATGATGAAGCGGAAAACTCACTTAATGCAACTTTAGATAATATGCCTATAGGTGTCATTCGCTATAATAAAGATACCTATGAGCCTGAATGGTTCAACCCCTTTATCGATTTAATTTATCATGGGGATGACCGTGTTCTTGATAAGGAAGAAGTTAAGGACATTATTCAAAAATATCACGAAGAAAGAAACCAATTTTTCACGATTGAAAAGAAAAAATATTTTATCACCTTAGATGATGAAAAAAGCCTTATCTACTTAGCAGATGCCACATCCGAAGCTAACAGCCGTGAGAGTTTACAGGAAAGTCGTGCTGTTATTGGAAGTATTTCGGTTGATAACTATGATGATGTCACCGATTTGATTGCGGACAGTGAACGGACCAAGGTGAATAGTTTGATTGCCAGCAATCTGGAAAGTTTCGCCAGCAAGTACGGTGTATACTTGCGCCGTGTCTCAAGTAGTCGTTACTATTTCTTCTGTGATTATGGTATTTTGAACCGAATGATTGAGGATAAGTTTTCTTTACTGAAAGATTTCCGAAAAAATTCAGCTGAAAGCAAGATTCCGCTTACCTTATCTGTGGGAGTATCCTATGGCTGGAATGATTTCCCAAGTATTGGGAAAACATCTCTCAATAACCTTGAGCTAGCTTTAGTTCGTGGAGGAGACCAAGCGGTCCTTCGGGAAAACACCCCCCAAGCAAAGACAATCTACTTTGGTGGTAATTCTGAAAGCCGCACTCAAAAATCAAGAACGCGTGCACGTGCCATCTCAACAGCCTTGCAAACTATCATCAGTGAAAGTGAAGATGTCTTTATCGTTGGGCATCGCTTCCCGGATATGGATGCCTTAGGTGCGGCAATTACGATGAAAAATTTTGTCAACATGTCAGGAAAAGAAGCCTATGTGGTTTATGATCCGGAACAACTGATGCCCGAGGTGAGCCGAGCTATTGATCTAGTAAACGAAACTGAAGAAGGCTTCGCACATATTATTAAGCTAGAAACAGCTTTTGATATGAAGACAGAAAACTCCTTGCTTATCATGGTTGATCACTCGAAGACGACTCAAACACTTAGTCTTGATTTTTATAAGTCCTTTAGTAAATTGGTGGTTATTGACCATCATCGTCGAGATGATGATTTCCCTGAGCATGCCTTGCTTTCTTATATTGAATCAAGCGCAAGTTCAGCCAGTGAGTTAGCAGTTGAGCTATTACAATTCCATGAATATAACTCGAAAATGACGGTAACTGATGCTAGTATTGCGCTGGCTGGGATTGAGTTGGATACGAAACACTTCACCAAAGCAACAACTTCCCGCACTTTTGAAGTGGCTGCTTATCTCCGCTCGCAAGGTGCTGACAATAACCTGATTAAAGGAATTTTGGCCACTGAGTTTGAAAAATATAAAAAAATTAATGAAATTATTCTCAACTCAGAATATGTTGCCCCAGGAGTTGTGGTTGCCTTAGGTAAACCTGACCAAAAATATGATAATGTCGCGACTGCTAAAGCCGCAGACACCTTGCTTGATATGGCAGATGTTCAAGCCGCATTCTCGATTACAAATCATCAAAATGGTTATATTTCCATCTCGGCACGTTCATTCAAGGATTATAATGTTCAAACGATTATGGAAGCTATGGGAGGCGGCGGCCACTTTAACGCTGCTGCAACACAAATATATGAACGAAATATCAATGAAGTCAAAAATGATTTAATTGAATTAATTAAGGAAAGAGAGAACGAACAATGAAAGTAGTATTTTTAGCAGATGTAAAAGGTCAAGGAAAAAAAGGCGAAATCAAAGAAGTACCCACAGGATATGCAAATAACTTTCTCCTTAAGAAAAATTTAGCCAAAGTTGCTACAAGTGCTGCTGTGGCAGAACTTCAAGGTAAAACAAAAGCTAAAGAAAAAGAAGAAGCTGAAGAACTTGCAGCGGCTAAAGCGTTGAAAGAGCGTCTTGAACAAGATGATGTAATGGTTGAAATTAAGATGAAGGTTGGTGCTACAGGCCACACCTTTGGTGCTGTGGATAAAGCAGATATCGCAAAAGCACTTCAAAGTCAGTTGAATGTCAAAGTGGATAAACGTAAAATTCAATTGATCAATAAGATTCAAGCGCTAGGAATTAAAGATGTTCCCATCAAATTGCACCGTGATGTCACTGCTACAGTCAAGGTCAAAGTAAGCGAGAGATAACATGCCTGATATTAATATTATCAAAGCACCACCACAGGATTTAGCCGCCGAACAAGCCGTTTTGGGGGCTATTTTCCTTGATAGTGACCGCTTGATTGAAGTGAAAGAATTCCTTTCTACGGATGACTTTTACAAAAATGCACACAAAATTATTTTCCGAGCAATGGAGCACTTGTCGGACAATCGTGAAGCGATTGATGTATTAACTGTTCGCTCGCTTTTAGAAAATCAAAACGACTTAGAAACTATTGGAGGTATAGCTTACATTGCTGAGCTTGCTACTGCCACACCAACGGCGGCCAATGCTTCCTATTATGCGAAAATTGTAGCCGAAAAATCTTTACTGCGTCAACTGATTAATAAATTAACCCAAAGCGTAGAGAAAGCTTATAGTCAAGAGGAACCAGCGGAAGATGTACTTGCAGAAGCTGAAAAGTCGCTGATTGATGTGCAGCAAGGTCGTAATACCTCAAGTTTTCGTCGCATATCTGATGTTTTGTCAATGAATTTGGACGATTTGGAAGAGCGGGCTAAACAAAAATCAACAATTACCGGTATTGCAACAGGTTATCCGGCTTTAGATGCAATGACAACTGGTCTCCACGAGGAGGAACTCATTATTCTGGCTGCACGTCCTGCCGTGGGTAAGACAGCATTTGCCTTAAATATTGCGCAAAATATTGGAACAAAACAAGATAAAACTGTCGCTATCTTTTCATTGGAAATGGGTGCGGAAAGCCTTGTGAACCGTATGCTTGCAGCTGAAGGAACAATTGAATCACATAACTTACGTACCGGACAGCTTAATGATGAAGAATGGAACCAATACTTCATTGCCATGGGTACACTTTCAAAAGCAAGTATCTATATTGATGATACTCCGGGGATTAAGATTACAGAAATACGTGCACGATCTCGTAAATTAGCTCAGGAGACAGGCAATCTCGGCCTAATCGTTATTGACTATCTGCAGTTGATTTCGGGTACCGGACGAGAAAACCGCCAACAAGAAGTCTCAGAAATCTCACGTCAGTTGAAGATTCTGGCTAAAGAGTTAAAAGTTCCTGTCATCGCATTGAGTCAGCTTTCACGTGGAGTTGAGCAGCGTCAAGATAAGCGTCCCGTCTTGTCAGATATTCGTGAATCTGGATCAATCGAGCAAGATGCTGATATTGTAGCCTTTCTTTATCGGGACGATTATTATGATCGTGCCAGTGCAGACGATGATGAGGACGACTTCAATGATGTCCCAGAAGTGGACAATAAAGTCGAAGTTATTATTGAAAAAAACCGTTCAGGAAGTCGGGGTACTGTCGAGTTACTCTTCCTGAAAGAATACAACAAATTTGCTAGTATTGATAATAGATATGAAAACTAGCATTTCTAGGGGTATTCATGTTATAATGGATGAGATTTAAAATTTAAAATGGTAGGCTAGGCGGAAAACGCCTGTCTTTGCATTTCTAGAGAAAAATTGGAGAGTAAAATGGATAACCAAAATCAAAGCCAAGAAGTAGGAAAAATCGTAGATATCAGAAAACAAGTTGAAGAACATGTTGGTCAAACCATTGAAATTACATCACAATTTGGACGTAAACGTGAAAATCGTCATAAAGTCAACTTGATTGAGACTTATGCCACACACTTTGTTATTGAAAATATTCCAGCACGTGGTCCAAAAACAACGGAATCATATCAATATGCTGACATCTTGACTCAAACAATTTTGATTCACTATCCAAATAAATAAATTGTTTATTAGTGAAGTTTTCTAGCAGTGAGTGCCCATGGAACTAACTGCAATAATATCTAGTGCTTGTGTAGTCTTTTGCGGAGCCATTGCATTCACCAAATAGAGTTACATAAAAAACTTCTCAAAGCAAAAAACAGAAAAAATCCAAAGAAAGGAGAAAACATGACATCTTCAAGCCTATCAATGATGCCTATCAAAGGTGGTTCAGGAAATGCTTTTGTTGGCGAAAGCGACAATAAGCGTGTTTTTATTAAAAAAAATTGTAGCCCCTTTTTGACAAGTGTGTATCTTGAAGGTATTACGCCACAAGTCTTATGGACAAAGCGTACAGCAGAAGGTGACATGTTAGCTGCTCAACCTTGGATTAATGGTCATACGTTGAAACCATATGAAATGAATGATTCACGTATTGGCAAAATTTTGCGTCATTTACACCAGAGTGAAAAGCTTATCGAAGCCTGTAAAAAACTTGATAACGAAGTGATGCTTCCCGCTGAACTTTTAGAACAAGTTCTGAGTAAAAGCTCAATCTTTGAAACTAATGGCTTCCTTTCAAATGTCGTTGTCGAACTCTCAGAAAATCTTCCTGAGTTAAAAGAAGAAGAAGTTACAGTTGTTCATGGTGATGTGAACCATAAAAACTGGTTGGTTGATGACGAAAGCGATAAAGTTTATCTCGTAGATTGGGATACTGTTCTTTTAAGCAGTCCATTAGTGGATATAGCTCATGTTCTAACTCACTATATTAAACCAGAAAATTGGGAAGAGTGGCTCCATCAAGCAGGATATAAAGCAGAACAAAATATAGAGCATGAATTAATCTGGTATGGAAAACTTTCTTTTCTACGTCAGATTTCAGAATATATGGCAAGAGAGCAAATTAAGGAAACAGAACAAGAAATTGCTCGTTTTCAGAATTTTTGTCGTTTGTTTTAAAAATTAGAAAATAAAAATAGGAGGCTTGCCTTCTTATTTTTTCAAAAAATAGGAGAAAAAATGCGCGTAAGAAATCGTAAAGGCGCTGCGGAACATTTAGAAAGTAACGCACATGTTGTTGTAGAAAACCCAGCAGAGTTTAAGGGACGTTGGGCCGAGCGTTTTGGAAATGATCACCCTATTCATATTGAAGTTGGATGTGGTAAAGGTGGTTTTATCACAGGTATGGCTGCTCAAAACCCAGACATCAATTATATTGCGATTGATATGCAGTTGTCCGTATTATCTCATGCTTTAGACAAAGCTTTGGAGGCAAATTTACCTAATGTGCAAATGATGTTGGTTGACGGAGCAGCTCTAACAGAATATTTCGAAGACGCTGAAGTTTCACGTGTTTACTTGAACTTTAGTGATCCCTGGCCAAAAACTCGTCATGAAAAACGCCGATTGACCTATAAATCGTTCTTAGAGACTTATGAACAAATTTTGCCATCCGAAGGCAAAATTCATTTTAAAACTGATAACCGTGGTTTATTTGAATATTCTTTGGCAAGTATGAGTCAATATGGTATGATTTTAGAAAAAGTATGGTTAGACTTGCACGCAGATGAAGAATTTGCCAAAGTCAATGTAATGACAGAATATGAAGCAAAATTCTCAAGCAAGGGGCAAGTGATTTACCGTTTAGAAGCAAAATTCCCGAAGAGAGGTTAAGCTATGAGATGTCCAAAATGTCAATCGGAATCGTCACGAGTAGTAGATTCACGTCAAGCAGATAATATGATTCGTCGTCGTCGTGAATGTGAAAATTGTGGGAACCGTTTCACGACTTTTGAGCGGATTGAAGAGATGCCACTTTTAGTTATAAAACGTGACGAAACACGCGAAGTTTTTAATCGCGATAAAATTATCACAGGAATAGTTCGCAGTGCGCGTAAACGGCCTGTAACGAGTGAATCTATTGAAAAATTGGTTGATCGCGTCGAACAAAGAGTCCGCCGCTTAGAAAAAAATGAAGTACGTACTGAAGTTATTGGCGAGTTTGTTATGGAAGAATTAATGGACTTAGATGATATCACCTATGTACGTTTTGCGAGTGTGTACCGTTCCTTCAAAGATGTAAGTGAAATCGAAGATTTACTTAAAAAGATTACGAAAAAAGACTAAAGATTCTAAAAAGAGAAATAAAAGGATGAACTATGAGACCAGGCGATTCATTTTCTATTCTAAATCGAGGGAAAGTCAGCTTTGATGCTGATACTTTTTCGCTACTTTACTTGCCGATTATTGGTCGAGATGCTTTTGGACTTTATCAACTCTTGCGCGTTTTTTCAACGGGCAAGATTTCTCATTTTTTAGAGTATCTTGATTTTGGGCTCAATCCTTTCATTGAAGCTTTAGATAAACTCTCAGGGATTGGACTTGTACGGGTATTTGATCAGCAACCAGGTTATCTTCTGGAGGTGAAGAGTCCTTTAACTTTTGAAGATTTTTTAACGGATGATTTTTATAAGCAATTATTGGTTTCACGTATTGGTGAAAATAAAGTAAAAGCTTTAGCAAAAAAACATGAACCTGATGCTTTGGAAATTACGAAAAAGTTCCATGAAGTTTATTCCGTGAAATTCGAGCCTAAACATACACTAGTTCAAACAGAAAAATTTGATTTAAACTCCTTTAAGAGTATTATGGAAAACCAGCATTTGTCTTTTGCAAATGAGAATCAGGATATCTTAACCCTGTATGGTTTGGCTGAAAAATTTGATCTCAATTGGTATGAATTATTTAAAGCAGCAGAGCAAACAGCCAATGCTGATAAAACTTTAAATACAGCTAACTTGACAAGAATGCTTGCCGGAAATTCTGAACCATTACCTGCCTTGTCGGAATTTCCTAAAGGTTTTCAAGACTTGATTGTCATTAGTAAAGAAGTAAGTCCACGTGATTTTTTAAATAAGCTAAAACAACAAGCCGGCGGTTTTGCTTCACAAGAAGAAATTAAGATTTTAAATAATTTAGACAAGCAAAATATTACGGACCAAGTACAAAATATTTTGATACACTATGTCTTGATTCAACAAGGGAATGCAAGTCTTAACGCTCGATTTGTTAATACGCTGGCAAATGATTGGTTGCGCCATAAAGTATATAATGCTGAAACAGCAGTGAAAAGAATCCTTGAACGTCAAAAACATGCAGAAGAAAAACCAAAGACAAATAAAAATTATAAAAACCCAGGCAAGCTAGTCAAAAAAGCGCCTGAATGGTCTAATGCCAGCTATATAAATACGACAAGTGCAGAGGATATTGCGAAGTTCGAGCAATATAAGGCTTCCCGCCGTAAGGACAAGAAGGAGAATTGAGCATGGAATCAATTGGAGAACTTTTGAGTAAGCGACCAGATGTACGTGGGAATTTTGAGAAGCTCGTCGCTGAAGTTATGAAAAATGAACAAGTTCAAGATTTTATTTCTGAAAATCAAATGACTGAAGATGAAGTACAACGTAGCTATTCAAAGTTTTATGAATTCGTTAAAGAGCGAAAAAAATTCGAAGAACATGAAAAAATGGCAGCTGATGGCTATGAACCAGTCTTGATTATGAATCATGGTTATGCGGATGTTTCTTATCAAACGACAGCTGAATTGGCCCGCCGTCAAGAAGCCAATAATCAATTGCGCCGTGTCCAAATCATTGGTTTACCTAAAGAGATGAAGCAAATAGATTTCTATACGGATGTCTTTACAGACAATCAAAACCAATTCGATTTGTTCCGCAAGGTGGAAAACTTTATTGACAACTTCCCACAAGAAAAAGGGCTATATATTTATGGTGATTTTGGTGTAGGAAAATCATTTATTATGGCTGCAATGGCAAATGAACTCTCGAAAAAGGGAGTATCAACTACTTTATTACACTATCCGACATTTATCTCTGATATAGATTTTGATAATGCCAAATATTGGGTCAATGAAATAAAAAAAGTTGAAGTGTTGGTCTTGGATGATATTGGGGCTGAACTTAATAATGCTTGGGTACGCGATAGCATACTCCAAGTTATTTTACAACATCGTATGCAAGAAAATCTTCCGACATTTTTTACCTCAAATTTAAATATGTCAGAGTTTGAACTACATTTGGCTGAAACAAAAAAAGCAGATGAAATTTGGCCTGCAAAACGCGTCATGGAACGGGTAAAATATTTAGCGACTGAAGTTCGTTTAGAGGGAGTAAATCGCCGACATGAATGAGACAATTGATCTGATGATGCAACACAGTTCTGTACGTAATTTTACGGATGAAAAAATTCCAGAAAAGGTATTAAAAACAATTATTGATGCGGGACGGGCCGCACCAAACTGGAAAAACTTTCAATCTTATTCGGTGATTCTTGTGCAATCTCAAGAACAAAAAGATGCTATTTTTGCTCAACAGCCCCAAAAAGCAATCAAAAATTGTGCTGCTTTTTTGGTTTTTGTTGGAGACCTTAATCGAGCTAAAATAGCAGTCGAAATGAACGGTGGTGCGTTTCAACCAGAAGGGGTAGAATCGCTCCTTATTACTTCAGTCGATGCTGCATTGGCTGGACAAAATACATTACTTGCTGCACAATCTCTCGGTTATGGAGGTGTGATGGTTGGTTTGATTCGTGATCAAGCGCAAGCAATTTCTGAAATATTAAACCTTCCAGATTATACTTATCCTATTTTTGCTGTGGCTCTTGGTAAGCCAGCACGTGTAAATCCCGTAAAACCGAGATTACCTTATGAAGCTGTTGTATTTCCTGAGAAGTATATTCCACAAGATGAAGAAGTACTACGCGACTATGATAAAGTTCAAGATGATTATGCTGGGGCACGTCGTCTCAATTCCACTTGGTCAAGTCGAATGGTTGATCAATGGGGACAACCAGAACTAAAAGCTTCAACAGAGAATCTTAAAGAAAAAGGTCTTTTATGAAGAAAATTCTTTCACCAAAACTTCCTACTGAGTTAGAAGTTGTCGATTTTACTGCCCTTGAAGATAATGAAGCCTACCAAGTAGAGTTGAAAAATCAAGAAATCTATCTAGAGGAGCGTCAACTTTTCAGTGGCTGTCGTCTACAAAATATCAATTTTGAATTAGATGTAACTGCCGAGTTAGAATTTACGGATTGTGTTTTTGAAAAGTGCGATTTTTCTAACCTTGTCTTTTCTAAATTTGGCTTTTATCGCTGTCTTTTTAAAGACTGTAAATTGCTGGGTACGGAATTTACCAATGCTTTTTTGCAGGATGTCCAATTTCAGGATTGTTTGCTTAATTACGTTAATTTTTCAAGTGCTCGTTTGAAAAATGTACTTTTTGCAGGCAGTATGATGAAAGAAAGTCTTTTTATTGCTAGTCAATTTAAACAGGTACGCTTTGAGGGGAACGATTTGGAACTTACGAATTTCTGGGAAACTTCTTTATCAGGGATTGATTTTTCAAGTAATACTTTTGAGCGCCTTGACGTGAGTCCCGAACTGGCTAAAAACATTAAAGTTAATTTAAGTCAAGCAGCTTTTTTTGCTGCTTTACATGGGATTGAGATTGTCTAAGTCTTGGAAGATTCAAGACTTTTTATTTTAAAATACTTTATCATAATTGACTGTTTAATTTAAAAATCGCTTTAGTTCAAAGCGGTTTTTAAATTAAAAAAATTTTTTAAGAAGAGTCCAATCATAAAAGAAAACGTTTTCTTGTTTTGGACCGAATAGCTTAATTTTGAAGTAAAAGTTAGGCTATAATTTAATTGTGAGGAAAAAAGATGCTTAGTTATAACTTAGATATCCTTCTATTTTCAGAAAGACGTTTCTGGAAACTTGATAAAATTCTTGAAGTTACTGGTCTCAAAAGCCATGAATTTCAGAGGCAACTCGTCGAATTAAATCAAATATTGCAAGACAAAAATCAAAGACAATTAGAATTTACCAATAATGTATTAGCGATTCCTGAAAAACTAGAAAATTTTGAAGAAATTCGCTTTAATCTCGAAGAACATGGACTAACATTAAGTGAAGAGAAACGTCAATTTCTGATTTATTTACTTTGCTTTTCTAAACGTTCAGTACTAGCCATCAGTGATTTCCAGTCACTTTTAAATGTGAGTCGAAATACTGTTTTGTCTGATATCAAAAAATTGCGTCAGCAGTTGGATAGCGAAAACATAAGCCTAGAATACTCACGCAAGTTTGGTTTTTACCTCGAAGGTACATCGAAAGAATTACGTAAAACGACTTGGTGTTTCTTACAAGAACTCCATGAAGAAAGTGATTACTATGTTTTGTCGAAGTATCTAAATTATAAAAATCCTCTCTTTATTTACCAAGTAGGTCAGCAGATTAGTCACTTAATTACTGAATTAAGTGTGCAGGTTATCCACAGTCGGTATCTTCCAATGCTGATATATCTTGCTTTACTTCAAGCACATCTTGGAGAAACAGATATATTTCAGGAAGATGTACTGGAGGTAGAAGCCCTGCTGATTGGCATGAGTGATGGCAACTTTGAAAAGTCTGGTTTTGATTTTATTTATCGTATTGGCTTGGAGATTATGGAGAATGTAATGAAGCTTGCAGCAGTTCAGTTCGAAGATTTTACAAAAACCTTTGCTGCCTTACGAGCTCATCTGATTCCTGCCTATTTTCGATTGAAGTATCACTTTGAAATAGAGAACGTTCTTTTGGATAAAATAAAAACCGATTATTCCTCTCTGTTTGAGTTAATGGACCTTGCTTTAGCACCATTACGTGAAGCTTGTGGAGAAATTTCCGAAGCAGAACGTGCCTACTTTGTCATTCTCTTTGGTGGAGAAATTTATAAGAAAAAGTATACGCAGAGTTTTCGTGCCATTGTCTTATGTGTAAATGGAATAAGTTCAAGTTTAATTATGCGGAAGCGATTAGAAAATATGTTCCCTAGCATGACTTTTATCCTGAGTACAGCTGTCTCTGATTTGGATAAGATTCCTGTCTATTCTTATGATATTATCTTTTCGACAGTACCTGTAATGACTGATAAAAAACTCTATGTTATGTCAGCTTTCCCGGACAGTGAAGAAGAGACAAGACTTTATAATCGCATAGCACAAGATTTTGATTTGCCTGGTTTATATAAACCAAATGCCCGTGCCATATTACGTGCTATTGAGCCTTATATCGATATTAAAAAAAATGCGACCAAGAAGCAATTAACGCGGATCATTGACCGCAAGCTTAACAACAAAAAGACAGAAAGTGAGGCATTAGGTGTAATGCTTTCAGATTTATTAACTAAAGAAAAGATTTATTTTACAGATGAAAAACTTGACTGGAAAAGCGCAATTGAACTTGCTGCTCAGCCTTTGTTGAAGCAAGGTGAAATTGAACCCTCTTATATTTCAGCTATCATCAACCGTGTAGAGGAATTTGGCCCTTATATTGATTTAGGGATGGGTATTGCGTTGCCGCACGCGCGTCCTGAAGATGGGGTGAAAAAGCTCGGTATGTCCTTTCTCAGATGTGAACAGCCGGTATATCTTCAGGATGATCCGAAACATGAAATAAAAATCTTCATTGTCCTTGCAGCTATTGATAATGAAACGCATCTTCGCGCCTTATCTACATTAACACAAATCCTATCAAATAAAGAAGAACTTAATAAAATGCTAACTGTAGATACAGTAGCACAACTCGAACAAATTTTTGCAGAAAAAGAAGGAGAATAATATGAAAATCGCATGTGTATGTCAATCAGGTTTAGGAACAAGCTTTATGGTCCAAATGAATCTTCAATCCCTTTTACAAGAAATGGATTTGAACGTGAATGATTTTGAGCTTGATCATATGGATGTTGGATCAGCTACACCAGATTCTGCGGATTATTTCTTTGTAGAGTCTACATTAACAACAGCTTTGCCTAATATTCCAGCAGAAAAGATTGTACCTTTGTCTTCAATTATTGACCGTGATGCAGCGCGTGAAGCTTTGGTTAAAGTCTTGGATGAAAGAGGGATTGCCCACAACTAAGCAAAAACAGTATTTAAAAAGAATCGAAAATAAACTTAGGAGAACAAAAAAATGAATGGAGTTTTAAACTTTATTGTCTCTGTTGCGACTACACCTGCCCTTCTTGTCGGATTAATTGCCATGCTTGGACTAATTTTACAAAAGAAGCCAGCAACTGCAGTGATTCAGGGTTCAGTGAAGACATTTGCCGGTTTCTTAGTATTGGTGGGAGGAGCTGGTATCTTAGTAGGCGCGCTTGCCCCTTTTGCTGACATGTTCCAACATGCTTTTCATGTGAAAGGTATCGTACCAACCAATGAGGGCGTGGTCGCATTGGCCCTTGTAGAATATGGTACACCGACTGCTTTAATTATGCTTGTTGGGATGATCGTGAATATCCTACTTGCTCGCTTTACACGCTTTAAATATATCTTCTTGACAGGCCAAGCAATGCTCTATGTTTCTTGTATGGCAGCGGTTATCCTTGTTTCAGCAGGAATGGGTGAAACTTGGGTAACAATCCTTCTTGGAGGAATTTTTGAAGGGACCCTTTTAACTGTAACTCCAGCAATTTGTCAACCCTTTATGCGTAAAATTACAGGAACAGACAATGTTGCAATGGGACATACAGGAAATATTGGTTATGCTCTTGCAGGCTGGTTAGGTAAAACTTTTGGTAATCCAGATCCTGAAAAATCAACAGAAAAACTTAATATTCCTAAGTCACTAGGATTTCTTCGTGACTCAACAGTATCAATTTCCTTATTGATGGCTGCAGTATATATTCTTTTAGCCATAGCGGCAGGTCCATCTTATGTCGAATCTGAACTCTCTAATGGAACAAACTTTGTGATTTTCTCTCTTGTTCAAGCAGGAACTTTCGCAGCAGGTTTTGTCGTTGTTCTACAAGGGGTGCGTATGATTTTAGCAGAAATCGTCCCGGCCTTTCAAGGAATCGCTCAAAAATTGGTTCCAAACTCAAAACCAGCTTTGGATGTGCCAATCGTCTTTCCTTACGCACCAAATGCGGTATTGATTGGGTTCTTCGTTTCCTTTATCACAGGATGTTTATCAATGATTGCGATGCTTGTTATGGGAACAACGGTTATCATTCCGGGTGTTGTCGGTCATTTCTTCTGCGGTGCAGCAGCAGCAATATTCGGTAATTCCAATGGTGGACGACGTGGCGCAGTGATTGGAGCAATTGCTAATGGTCTTCTCTTATCTTGGTTACCTCTTTTCATCATTCCGTCTTTGGGTGCTTTCGGAGCAGATGCTTCAGCAACATTTGCGGATACGGATTATCTAATCCCAGGAATCATTGTTGGTCGAGTTGGTGAGATGGGTTCTGGTGCGATTGCCACTCTAATCTTAGGATTCCTTGCTGTTGTCCTGATTCTTAGTGCAGTCTTAAATGCCAGAGATAAAGCCAAAGCTTAAGTCAATGTCAATGTTTACAAAAATCAGTTTTCGCTCAGGAAATCTGATTTTTTAGTAAGATGAAAATAAAAAACGTTTTCAATTATGTTATAATAAAATGTATTATCAAAAGATTAAATGGAGAAAAATATGTTTGACAACACCGATCAGTTAGCTGTAAATTCAATCCGTACTTTGTCAATGGATGCTATCCAAAAAGCAAACTCTGGACACCCAGGATTGCCAATGGGTGCGGCTCCAATGGCTTATGTTCTTTGGAGCAAGTTTTTGAATGTGAACCCACAAACAGGGCGTAAATGGTCTAACCGAGACCGTTTTGTCCTCTCTGCAGGACACGGTTCGGCAATGCTTTACAGTCTTTTACACTTGGCAGGCTACAACGTATCAATAGATGACTTGAAAAACTTCCGCCAATGGGGCTCAAAAACTCCAGGGCATCCTGAAGTAGACTGGACCGATGGTGTAGAAGCGACTACAGGTCCTTTAGGACAAGGTATCGCCAATGCTGTCGGTATGGCAATGGCCGAAGCTCATTTAGCTGCTACTTACAATAAACCAGATTTTGATATTGTAGATCACTATACTTATGCCTTAAATGGTGACGGTGACCTTATGGAAGGTGTTTCTCAAGAAGCAGCTTCACTCGCTGGTAAATTAAAACTCGGAAAACTTGTACTTTTCTATGATTCAAATAATATCTCTCTTGATGGTGATTTGGATAAATCATTTATCGATGATATTAAAATGCGTTTTGAAAGCTACGGTTGGCAACATATTCTAGTTAAAGACGGTAATGACTTGACTGAAATTGCTGCGGCAGTTGAACAAGCAAAGGCAGAAACAGATAAACCAACAATCATCGAGGTAAAAACAGTTATTGGATTTGGTGCTGAAAAACAAGGTACTTCAGCAGTACATGGAGCTCCTCTTGGTGCAGCAGGTATCGAATTTGCTAAGAAAGCTTACGGTTGGGATTATCCAGAATTCACTGTTCCTGAAGAAGTCACTGAACGTTTCCGTCAAACATTAAACACACGTGGCGAAGCTATGGAGCAAGTATGGAATGATACTTTTAAAGCTTATGCAGAGAAATATCCAGAGCTTGCGGAACAATACATAAAAGCATTTGAAAATGAAACACCTGAACTTGAATTAAGTAAACATGAGCTTGGTTCAAGCAAAGCATCTCGTGTAACTTCCCAAGAAGCTATCCAAGAACTTTCAGCACAAATGCCAAACTTATGGGGCGGCTCAGCTGACTTGTCCGCATCAAATAATACAATGGCTAAAAATGATACAGATTTCATGCCAGATAACTATGCCGGTCGTAATATCTGGTTTGGTGTCCGAGAATTTGCGATGGGTGCAATTATGAATGGTATAGCCCTTCATGGTGGTACACGTGTTTATGGTGGTACATTCTTTGTCTTTAGTAATTACATGCTTCCTGCAGTTCGTATGGCTGCTCTTCAAGAATTGCCAGTTACCTATGTTTGGACACACGATTCAATTGCTGTTGGTGAAGATGGTCCAACACACGAACCTGTTGAACAACTTGCTTCAGTACGATCTATGCCAAACTTAGATACTATCCGCCCTGCAGATGGTAACGAAGTTATCGCCGCATGGCGTCGTGCAGCTTCAAGCAAAAAACGTCCAACTGCGCTTGTTTTGACTCGTCAAAACTTGCCAGTACTTGAAGGAACAGCACAACTGGCTGAAGAAGGCTTAAATCGTGGAGCCTATATCCTTTCGAAAGAAGAAGGAGAACTTGAAGGAATTATTATTGCCACAGGTTCCGAAGTTTCACTTGCTCTTGAAGCAAAAAAAGAATTAGGAAAAGGCGTACGTGTTGTTTCTATGCCTTCAATGAATATCTTTGACGAACAATCTGCAGAGTACAAAGAAGAAATACTTCCGAAAAATGTCTGCTGCCGTTTGGCTGTCGAAGCAGGAACAAGCTTTGGATGGGCTAAATATATCGGTTTAGCAGGAGCTACCGTTACAGTGGATAAATGGGGCGCGTCAGCACCTGCAAATGTAGTTTTACCAGAATATGGCTTTACAGTAGAAAATGTTGTAAAAACATATAAAGAAATGAAAGATAATTGTCCAAAAGATTGCTGCTAATCGATGATTACTGCATGAAAAGCTTTTCCGTCACGGAGAGCCGTAGATTATGTTATAATGTATCTATGCGATGAGTCGATTATCTATTTCGGTAGATTATTGAAGCACAGGAGTTCTGGAACATTTGGTTGTTCGTGCAGGAAGCATGAGAACTTGTCAGCATGTGTGAACCGTTCTGACACAGCGAAAGCTGCCTGAAAGATCTCTCTATGGAGAGGTCTTTTTTTGTGTAGAGAAGATAGAGATGACTGGTTGTTTCCTTTAGAATTAATGATATAATAGAGGTATGTAAATTTATCTATTATATTTTAGGAGAGACTATTGAGCGTAATGATGTACAGCCTTTTTGATGTAGAGGGTAATGCAGAAGCGATAATATCTTATACAGAAAATGCGATGAAAAAAGAAGGAAAAACTTCAGAAGAGATCGATTTATATAAATCTGAAGTTAAAAATAGCGATTATCCTGCTCTTGTAAGTGTATCTGTGAGTATGCTGGATGAGTTGAATGGGATACATACCCGCCAAGAAGTGAAACACATGCAATAAGCAAAAAGGGAATATTTTAAAATTATTCCCTTTTTTTATAGAAAAAAATGATAGTATGCGAGTATTTAAAAAGTAAGAAATTAGGGGGTTATAAGTTATTTTGTTTGTGAAGTTCGTGAATTCACAAACTTCACAAGCGCTTACAAAAGAAATGAAGATGAAATGTGCTAAACTAATATTGTAAAAATATTTACAAGCTTTTACAATAAAAAAAGGAGATTTTCCAATATGAAAATCGTTATTATAGGCACAAATCACGCAGGAATAGCTGCGGCAAATACATTATTAGACAACTATCCTGGTCATGAGATCACTATGATCGATCGCAATAGTAATATGAGTTACTTAGGCTGTGGTACGGCTTTGTGGGTAGGTCGTCAAATTGATCAACCTAATGAACTTTTCTATGCGAGACCAGATGATTTTGAAGCAAAAGGCGCTAAGGTGCTGACTGAAACTGAAGTGTCATCTATCAATTTTGAGCAGAAAAAAGTGTATGCTACAACTAAATCGGGGGAAGAGATTGTGGAAGATTACGACAAACTCATTCTTGCGATGGGCTCAAGACCAATTATTCCGAAAATTACAGGTAATGAATTATCAGGCATTCATTTTCTCAAGCTCTTCCAAGAAGGACAAGCTGTGGATGAGGAATTCGCTAAAGAAGAAGTGAAACGTATTGCAGTCATTGGTGCGGGCTACATTGGTACTGAAATAGCCGAAGCAGCAAAACGTCGTGGAAAAGAAGTTTTGCTATTTGATGCGGAAAGAACTTCTTTAGCTTCATATTACGATGAAGATTTTGCAAAAGGAATGGATGAAAACCTTTCAAATCATGGAGTTCAATTACATTTTGGAGAAACGGCGGAAGCCTTTAAGGGTACAGATGGCCGTGTTTCTCAAATCGTTACTAATAAAGATACTTATGATGTGGATATGGTGATCAACTGTATCGGCTTTACAGCAAACAGTGCCCTTGTAGGTGATAAGCTTGATACACTGCGAAATGGTGCAGTTAAAGTAGACAAACATCAGCAGACAAGTAACCCTGATGTTTATGCCGTAGGAGATGTGGCAACGATATATTCAAATGCCCTGCAAGATTTCACTTATATTGCTCTTGCTTCTAACGCAGTACGCTCGGGTATTGTTGCTGGTCATAATATTGGTGGAACGTCCTTAGAATCAGCTGGTGTTCAAGGTTCTAATGGAATTTCTATTTTTGGTTATAATATGACTTCTACAGGCTTTTCTGTTAAAGCTGCTCAAAAATTTGGTTTGGATGTAGCTTATACTGATTTTGAAGATAAGCAAAAAGCTTGGTTCTTGCATGAAAATAATGATACAGTAAAAATTCGTATTGTTTATGAAAAATCAAGTAGACGCATTGTAGGAGCACAAATGGCTAGTTATGGTGAGATTATTGCAGGGAATATCAATATGTTCAGTTTAGCTATCCAAGATCAAAAAACCATTGATGAACTTGCGCTTCTTGATTTGTTCTTCTTACCTCACTTTAACAGTCCTTATAACTATATGACTGTCGCTGCTTTAAAGGCTGAATAGCCTTTAAATATAACTTTAAAATCGAAAATATAAGACAGAAAAATCACTAAAATACACTTTAGTGATTTTTTGTTAAAATAAGTTACGTTTGTGTAATATTGTCTAATGTTATATAATAGAAAAAATTAACGAGGTAAAAGGAGGAAAGAGTATTGTGTTGAAATATTTAGATGAAGATGATTTTAAAAAACTTCAGATTTTATATTATTTAGAAAATCATCATCTTTCTACTGTTCTGTTTGATGACTTAATTGAAGAATTGCAACTTAATAATTATCAAGTCAAGAAGCTTTTATCTGAGATACAAACAGAGATTAAGTCTTGGAATTTAGAAAAGTATTATCTTATAGATCTTCAAACTCAGAAAAGTTTCGTACGTTATGAAAGAAGAACACAAGGAAATATTATGCTTCTCTTAAATCATTACGTTAAGAGGTCACAGATGCAAGCTCTAGTTCGTGCAATCTTTACGGAAGAAGTGAGTAAAATTGCGGAGCTTGAAGATGTTGTGTTTTTATCCAAGTCAGCGACGTATAAATTAGTGAAAAAATTTACCGATTTAACCACGGATTACAGCATAACAATTGATAAAAATATGCGCTTTGCTGGGGATGAATGGAAGATTAGGGAATTTCTTTATAATTTCTATCATTCCTTATATGGCGATCTGTATAAGAGTTTTTCATTAGATGTCGCAACGGATCTTGAACAGATGATAAAAGCTTTAGAAGAGATAGAGGGGCTTTTTATTCGAGGGTTAAGCTTAACGGATAGAACAAAATTGTTGTATCGTCTCTTTGTTATCTATACGAGAAATTATTTGGGAAATAAAGCAACCGCTCAAAACTTCATGAAAATAAATAGTAGATTTATTGATCCGATAGGGCAAATCTTACGCCATTATCTTGATGGTTCAGATGAAGAAATATTGGAAGAGTCCTATGAGCTTCTTTATTTCCTTTCAAGTGAGAGTATTACGGCGCATTGTGATTTTCAAATTCCAACGAACGTAAGTATGTTAACACAAGCTTTTACGGAAAATTTCAATGCTAAATTTAAAGAACACCAAAGTGAAATCAACCAAGAAGAAGCACAAATAGAGTTAAACAATATCCACCTTCGTTTATTGGTTTCATTAAGAGCAAACTTTGATGTATCTAGTCTGAATGATTTTAACTTTATGGGCGAAAATTATGAAGATATAGAACTCTTTTGTAATAACTTTGTAGATAAAATGTTACTCGATGCACAATTTTCTCCTTTGTTTCAGGAGAAACATCAAGCACTTGTTCGTGAATATATGTTTCTAATTTTGTGTCATACTACTGCACATCTCACGAGACGATCTGTAAAAATATGTGTTGACTTCTCTTATGGGATTTCTTACAATAAATATATCCTTGAAAATATTAAGGCACTAGGATTTTTGAATATTGAAGCCAATGCAGGTAAAAATAAAGAAGATATCGATATTTATCTTTCTAATCTTCCCTCTCGGGAAGTTGACGCAGAACAAATTATTTGGGCTTCGCCGCCGACATCTTATGATTGGGAATTTTTTGGCAATACAGTAGTTAAAGTAAAAAAAGACAACTTTAATTCCTAGTTGTTTTTTTTTTTATTTTTTTTCAAAACAAAATAAAAAATGACTTCTTTAAGCTTTAATGTTAAAATTACCATAACTAAGTATAGATGAAGGATTCGTAAAAAAGTAGAGGCCGATAGAATAAAGAGTGAAAAGCTATGTGGTGCTAGTGATTCTTCAAAGTTAGAATATGTTTTAATTAAAACAATTTCCTTATTATTTATGAGACGCTTTAGGAATCAACTTTACTCTGAAGCGCATCAGTGCTAACACATAGATAAGCTTCATGGAAGGGGGAGAAGTATTGAAAACCTTTATTGTTATGGTGTGGCTTTTGTCTTCCATCCAGTGGACAGAGCTAGGAAAGGCCGAAGAAGCTAAAGTTAATTATGGAAACGATGCTGCCATCCAGTACTCGACGGGGGAATTTTCAGTTGACTATGTCAGCAGTTTGGATTTTGGCACGAATGAAATTTCCAATCAAAATCAAGTTTATTTTGCACAAGCGCAACGTTATTATAAATCTACACTGGTAACTCCTAACTTTATCCAAATAACGGATAATCGTGGTACACTAGAAGGATGGACGCTTAAGGTTTACGAAAAGGAGCAATTTAAAGCAGAAGAGTACTCCCAATACCAGGAATTAAAAGGAGCTTCTCTCTCTTTTCATAAGCCCGTTGTAGTGACGAATAATAATTCCCAGCAGCCTCAAGCTTATGAGATAAAGAACTTAGTCCCGGGAAGTGAAATGCTTGTAGCTCAAGCTAAAGCTGGTGAAGGTGCTGGTACTTGGATAATTCGTTGGGGGAATAAGGAAGACCTCTTCTCAAGAAAGTTTTCTTCAAGCGCTAAAGATATCCAAAAATATTTTACTTCATCCGTTAGTCTTTATGTTCCAGGAGATACACCAAAAGAGGCTACAACTTATCGTACAAACTTGACATGGATATTGAGTAAACTACCAGATAACCAATGAAATTAAAAAGGAGTATCTCTGATGAAAAAAGCAAATAAACGAGCATCTAAGATTACTTATTTGTTTGTTTGCGGATTTGTATTGTTATCTTTTAGTTTAGCAGGGCCAAAAGCTCAGAGTATTTCTGAAGCAGCTGAAATTATGAATCCGCTCTCGCCTGAGGATAAGGTTATTCCTCAAGAACCTGAACCAATTACAGCATCAACGACTGCAAAAGAAGAAAAAGGGCAAACAACTCCTAAAAAATCTGACCTACAAGGTGAAGAAGAAGAAAAAAGTCAAAAAAAGCAAGCAAAAAAGAAAAAAATCTTTTTTGCTCCAGATACAACAGTTGCTCTTGAACAATCGCAAAAGATTCGAATTTTAGACGGTGATACTTCTATAGAGACAACTACAGGTAAAGTTTTATCAAGTATGTCAGGACGCTTGCTCTTTGGAAGCAAGTAATAAAAAAAATCACCTAGGTGATTTTTTTTATTTATCGGTCATAATCTCCAGATATAAATAAGAAAAGCTAGAGCAAAAATAAGAACAACAAGAAGAGGGAGAATAAATTTCCACCAGTAAGTTTTCGTCTGTGTTTTTTGGATAGCTATTTGCTTTTCGTGGAAGGCAGCTTGGACATTTTTAATGGGTGTCTCAGTTATTTTTTTAGCAGTTACAAGTACACGATAAGGGGTTTCTGTGGCACTATTACAAGTGACTAAGTAGAGATAATTTGGCCCCTTATCTTGCAATTCTGACAGATCTGTTTCTCTGATAACACGATTTGACTCAACTTTATAAGCATAATAGTTATCAAAGTATCGAACATATACATCTGCGCCGATTTCTAATTCTTGCACACCTCCGAAAAGTAGGCTTGAATCGTATTGTACGTGATGACCAATAATCGTTAAACTTTGTGCATCAGGTTTACGATTTGGAAAGAGACTAACCGTTCCTTGAGCCATATTTTCTTGTGTGAGTCCTACAAAAATGGGTTGACTGACGGCAACACTAGGTGCAACAATTTGGCCGATAGCATTTTTATTTTGATTCACTGAAGCATTGAGCACATCTTTTAAGCGAGGAGGTTGAATCGCTTCAGGTTCAGCAACTTCTTTCGGAAGTTCTGTTCTTATTGTTTCTGTTTGCCTAAGCTGGGAATGTGTAGCTATACTAAAATATTTTGAGAAAGGAATAAAAAGCATGCTGAGCATTAATATTAGGAGCAGAGTAATGAATATTTTTAAACGTTTTTTCTTCATTTTGGAGCCTTTCGCATTTTTTTTATCATAGCAAAATGAAAATCTTTTGTAAATATCTGCTTTTATTTGGAATCAGAATATAGTATTTTTACAAAAAGATAGGTGTTGTAATTCTTTGTTTTATCTGGGCTTTCAACCTATTTTTTTATTTTTTTTTGTTAAAAAAATATAAAAGAAAAAAGCCAGTAAAATAAGATTGACTTAAGAACAAGCCATGTGATTAAATAAGAGTGTGGTTTGAAGTGAGTGACGTCTAACTTCATGACCTCAAATTTAACAAAGCTAAAAGAGTTGGAGGTGAAATGTTAAAGAAAATTTTATGCGTTATTATTTTCTTGGCGGTTACAAGTTCTCTTGGAGTTCAAGCTCAAGCAGAAGATGCAACATACAGCAATCGTGACAGTATCGGTTTTGTCGGAGAATATGATTTTAAGGATCAAGATAATGATAACCAGAATAAAAATAACGGTTTAACTTCATCTGAAAATAGGCAAATTGGGAATACGATCCCCAATGCTGGGGATTCAAATTCTTTGCTCTATCTCGTGTTCTCTGCTCTAGGAGGACTGCTCATCATACTTAGTACAAGAAGTATAATCAAAAATAATTACCAACACAATTTAGAAAAATTGAACTAGAAAGATTTTAGTAGGCGTATAACTTATGAATAAAATTATATTGAAATCAACTGCCACATTGGCTACTTTGATGACTATCGCTCCACTAGCAACTACTTCAGTATTTGCGGCAGATGCGAACTATTCTACTCCAGGAGATGTAGAATTTGTGACAGGCGATACAGGAACAAAACCAGTAGATCCTGAAAATCCAGGAGCAACAGTAGATCCAGAAAATCCAGATCCTAATATCCCAGTATTGCCACCAGTAGAAGTAACAAAAGGGTTAAGTTTGGATTTTGCATCAAGTCTTTCTTTTGGACAACAAAAAATTAGTTCAACAGACGAAACTTACTATGCTCATGGGCAGAAGGTTCTTGATGGAAGTGGTACGGTTAGTGGTATCGTTCCGAACTACGCTCAAGTTACTGATGTACGTGGAACTTTTGCAGGATGGACACTCTCTGTAGCCACAGATGGACAATTCAGAGAAAAAGGGACAGATATGACTGCGACGCCAGAAGCGGGCGCTCCTCTTGGTACATACTTGAGTGGTGCAGAGCTTAAGTTCAGTAAGGGTGTATCCAATGGAACAGTGACTGGAGCAAAGCCCTCAACTGTGAATGCTTCTACATTCGCCTTGAGTACTTCAGATCAAGTTATCATGTCAGCTAAGGCTAATGAAGGTATGGGGACTTGGACCTATGCATTAGGAGCTACAGCTGATTATGATGCGAGTGCAACAGCAAAAGATGCAGTTGCTACGCAATCACCAATTACCCTAACTATTCCAGGAAGTACAGCCAAAAAAGCTTCTGGTTATACAACGAACCTTATCTGGAAACTTTCGGATACTCCAGGAAACTAAAGCCTGGGTAATGAAAGGCAGGTAGAATGAAAAAAGAACTCGTATATAGTACAAGCTTGATTCTGGCTGCGACAGTCTGCCTTATTTCTTCAGAAAGTATTACAGCAGAATCTGTAAATTATCAATCTTTTGGTCAAGTGGGATTTGTTGCTGGAAACGAGATAACGCCTCCTGTCAATCCAGGACCAGAAGAACCAGGTAAGCCTGTTTCTCCTGTTTGGCCGGGCGGAGTGACACCTCCACCAGGGACGTCAGGACCTTTATCTATAGATTATGCTTCGTCATTTGATTTTGGAATTAATAATATTTCCACTCAAGATAAAATCTATTATGCAAAGTCGCAAAAATATACAGACTCGACATTGGAAACACCAAATTATATCCAAGTTACAGATAATCGCGGAACTACAGCAGGTTGGACTTTAAAGGTTCGGGAAGTAGCTCAGTTTCATCAGGAGGATTCAGCTGCCAAACATCCTATTTTAGAAGGGGCAATGCTTTCGCTAGTTAATCCCAACGCGGTCTCCTTGAACGAGGATGCACCGCCAACTGCACAAGAAATAGTTGATCTTGTTCCCGAAAAAGAGACAGTAGTTGCCACAGCAGAAAAAGGTGCTGGTGCCGGTACATGGATTATCCGATGGGGCAATAATCTTGTGGTACAAGATACACTGAACCAAGCTGAAAAAAGCGTAAAAGAGAACTTTAGTAAGGATATCCAACTCTTTGTTCCTGGAAAAACGGTTAAAGATGCAGCTTCTTATACAACACAACTGAACTGGATTCTTTCTGAGCTTCCTCAGAATGGCTGAAAATCAAACAAAAATAAATAATAAGGAAAATCAATATGAAAACTAAAAAAATAATTTCTCTCGCAACACTCGCTTTAATTGCTTCATCAACTGGAGCATCAACAGTCTTTGCGGCCGATGGAGGAGTATATAATTCTGAAAGTACAATTACATATACACCAGCAACTGGCCCAACAAATCCAGTTGATCCAGGTAACCCAGGGATTACAGTTGACCCTGAAGGTCCAAAGAATCCTGGTACTGATGGTCCCCTTTCAATTGACTATGCGTCAAATTTTAATTTTGGTACGCAAGAAATTACTTCTGCTGATAAAACATATTTTGCAGCAGCAACCACACTTACGGATAAAACAACTCGTCCGAACTGGGTCCAAGTTACAGACAATCGTGGTACACTTGCGGGTTGGTCTCTCTCTCTCCAAGCCTCAGAATTTACAAATGGTAAAACGGGAACTGGTTCAGTATTGAGTGGGGCTACTTTGAAACTTGAAAATGGTCATATAGTTTCGGCTTCAGATGCAGCAGCAGACCAATCTGTAGCTTCTGTAACCTTAACACCGGGAGCTTCTTCAGGAACAATTCTTGGTGCTACTGCTGGAAAGGGAGCAGGTACAAACTTGCTTGTGTGGGGTGATGATACAACTAAAGCCTCTTCGGTTTCATTGGCTGTCCCAGGTAAAACAACCAAATTAGCTGATACCTATAAATCAACTCTGACATGGACATTGACAGATACTCCAGCTAATTAATTTTTTAACTTTATGAGCGTCTTTTATGTGAAAGCACAAGGGAAGATACTTATCAAGTAAAAGCGAAACTCACATCATTGTAAATTTTTCAAAAAATTATATTTCCTTCTCTTTCGAGAGGGAAATAAGGCATTATTTATAATTTATTATTCATCTTCAAAATATCATAATCGAGGTTATACAAAAATGAAAAACTTAAAAAAATGGGTCGCTCTTACAGTTGCACTGACGGGGGTAATTGTCTTCGGGAAACCAGCTTTTGCCAATCAGTTTAACTTTAGCGTAAAAGCAATTCTTCCAGAAAATCAAGCCAGCAAGGCATCCTATTTTGATTTACTTATGTCACCTGGTCAAGAACAGGCACTTACGGTGGAATTGAGTAACTCAACGGACAAAACTGTCACTGTCGAGCAAGGTTTAGCAAGTGCAACCACCAATTTAAATGGCGTCGTAGAATATTCGCCCAATAAAATCAAGCCCGATGCTTCATTAAAATATAACATGAAGGATTATGTCAAGCTAGATAAAGAAATTGTCTTAGCACCAAAAACCACTAAGACCGTAAAAATCAATGCGAAGATGCCAAATTCAGTGTTTAAAGGTTATATGGCTGGCGGATTGACTTACAAAGAAAAGTCAAATGAGGAGAAAACTAAAGACACTAAGGGAATCAGTATTCAAAATGAATATGCCTATGTAGTTGCACTTTTAATGAGCCAATCTCAAGATAAAGTAAAGCCAGATTTGAAACTGACAAAAGTTTCTCCTGATCAAGTAAATTATCGTAATGTCATCAATGCTAATTTACAAAATCCGACGATGGGTTATCTCAATCAAATGCAGTTATCAGCAACAGTCAAGGGGCTGGATAATCCGAAAATTGAGTACAAATCAAGTAAAGAAATGATGCAGATGGCGCCAAACTCTAATTTTGATTATCCTATTTCTCTAAATGGGGAAAAATTACAAGCAGGTAAATATCAAATCAAAATGCTAGTGCATGGTCAAAAAGATGAGAATGGAAAATATCTTGTTAAAGACGACAAAGGAAATGAAACACGATATAAGTACGAATGGACTTTCTCAAAAGATTTTGAAATCGCAGCTGATAGAGCGCGTGAGCTTAATAAAAAAGATGTAACTATAAAAGAAGATAATTCTTGGATGAAGTGGTTAATTTTTGCTCTGATTCTCTTACTTCTAATCTTTATCCTCTTCTTTATCCTGTGGAAACGTCGTAAGAAAGAAGAAGATGAAAAAGCTGCACGTATTGCTGAGCTTGAACAAAAATTAAATGAAAAAGAAAATGAAAACTAAAAATTATCGGCTATTATTGAAACTTTATATTCTAGCTGGAATGTTAGAAGAGAGGTGAAATAAATGCAGAAAAAGTATATAACATATTCGCTTTTGTTTTTTGTAACATTTCTATGCTTGATAACAAGTGGTAAAAGTGCCAGCGCTCAAGATATTGGTGGAGCAGATTTTTCTGCACGTCCAATACTGGAAAAACACCAGACAAATGATAAAACAGGTTATTGGTGGCTTGATGTTCAACCTGGTGAAGAAATTAATTTAGAAATTCAGATAAATAATGGCAAGAAGAAAAATACCTTTGATATTACTTCAAATCAAGCTGTAACAAATCCTAACTTCGTAATAGATTATAGTTTAAAAGAAGAGGAAGCTCACAAGTATCTTTCCAATCCAAAACTGTTCGATTTTTATAATAATATTTTCATTGGGGATAGCCAGAATCCAGGCAGTAAAACGATTGTTTTACAAGCGGGAGAAACTAAAAAAATACCCATCAAGATTAAGATTCCCAATACTTGGAAGAACAAAATTTCAATAGGAGGAATCAACGTTACGCGTCGTGCTACAGAGGAAGAAAGAGGGCAAAGCTTAGTGAACATATATAGCTCTGCTTTTGCGTTGATTCTTCAGTCGGGTAAGCAAGATAGCTCTATTTCACTTTCCTTATCTGCTGGTGATTTGAAAACAGATGAGCAGTCCATTAAGCTTCAAAATTACAAAGATACGCTGCAAGAAAAAATAAAACTTCAAGCAACGATAAAGGATCAAAAAGGCACGTTATACTCAAGTTTAGATTATAGCTCAGGAACGATTGTTCCCTATGCCAAAATTGACTTGCCATTAAATGTAAAAAAAGAATTAAAAAAAGGAAATGTATATGAGCTAAGTATTAAAGCTACTAAAGAAGATAAAACTTTAAAAGAGACTTATCTTCTTAAAGTTGATGATAAAGGAGAAGTCCAGGTTACATCAGAACTTGAACCACAAAAAAATAAAAGCTTTCTATTGATAGTGCTTTGTTTAGCTGTTTTAGTAATAGGAGCATTAGGAATAATAATTTATGGAACAAAGAAAAGAAAGGGAAAAAAATGAAGGGGAAAATGAGAATTATCATCCTAATTTCCTTGCTGACCAGTACTATTTGGCAACAATATAGCGTTCAGGCGGATACAGAGATAGATAAGGATAATGGCAGTGCAAGTACCTATATTACGGTTACGGCCCCAACGACTGATAACCTCTACCTTACCCATGCTCCAGACTTTAACTTTGCGAACACGGAGGCTTCTACAAAAGGTTCTATAACGACAGGAGGTACAGTTCCTTATAGTATTGTTAATATAACTGGAAATTCCAACGGTTATAATTTGCAACAGAAAATTAGTGATTTCACAGGGACTATTGATGGTAAAGCAACAACGTTGCCACTGAAATTCTTCAAGATTACTGTTGCTGACAATGCTTCGGGTACGATTAAAGGGAGTAATGCGGTCAATATTTTGGGCCAAGCGGGGCGTGTTTTGACTGGGCAAACAAATTCGCAAGGAAATCAAAGTAGCGGAGCTGTAACTGCTGAAATTGAGTTAGATACAACTCAAACGATAAAACCCGGAGCTTACCAAGCAATACTTACTAATACACTCGTACAAGGTTTATAAGGAAATGATTTTATGAAAATAAATAAAAAATATATAACTCCACTTTTGATAGCGGGTACGATTTTGGCCTTAACAGTAGTAGGAGGGAAAGCTGATGCCGCAGTATTGACGGGAAATATAGATACTTCTGGTGCAGTTACAGGAACTGCAGGCGCGACATATTACAGTACGAACAGTTGGAAAGATATGTTGGATACCTACCAGTCCGTTACACCCACATCTGCTTCCAATAATACGATTTTCTTTAATATTGTTGGCGATGTCCAAGGTGAGACTTCCATTGGAGGATATGGCTATTCAAATACCGGAAATACTAATAATGGAGTTTCCATTGTGAATGGGAAAAGTTTATCCATAAATGGCAATGGGCACACACTATACTTAGATTCTGATACTAATTACCAAACGCCTGGTTTGGGAAGTGGAGCTGGAGCGGGCTATATCCGTGGTCCATTTCGTGTACCAAATACGGGGGTAAGTGAATCTACTTCTTTAAAAGTGAAAAATGCATCGATTACAAACAATATTACTGGCGGTATTTTTCAATCTGTGGGAACAGGCGGTTCAGCGCCAACTTTTATCTATGAGGATGTTAAGGTAACTAATGGTACAGCACGCTATGCTGCACAACCCATCCGAAATGATAATGGAAAAATCCTGTTTTATGGTACAAACGAGTTTAATATTCAACAAGATAACAGTATGACTGTCTTAGGAACGCAAGGTGCGGATAATCAAGGTGAATGGATCCAAGGAGGAAAATGGGTAGAAGTCGCTTCAGGCACAACAACGCTTAACCAAAACTGGGGGAATGATCAGCCCTACTACACCTATAACAATAACTCGCATACAATGAAAGTCGCAGATGGCGCGCATATGGTTTGGAATCTGAATGATACCTATACCATGTATTATGATGATGGAAATAGTGGCCCCATGGTTTGGGATATCGGTAATGATGCATCTTTTGATATTCGAGGAACGGCTGCTACAGCCTCACGATACAGTGGAGGCTGGTTTATGTGGATTGCAAATAATTCCTGGACTGTAAATGTTGGGAACCGTGCAAGGCTTGCCGTCTCCACAGGCGGAGGGAGTATCAATCTAAACGAATTTCAAGGTACGAAAGTTATTCGTTGGAATATTGGACAAGATGCAACGGTACTTTTGAATAATCTAAGAACTTCCGGAAGTCTTGTTACGGGAGAACCAGGTGTCGGCAGTGGGATCACGCTCAATGATCCGAAAGCTTTCGTTTTGAATACGCAAGGTGGTGTGGTATTTGATCCTACAGTGAATAGGAATAACAATTTCCCGCTCACAATAGCAGGGAATGGACTGAGAACACATGCGTCAACTGTAACTGCTCCGTTGGACCCAAATCAATTGGACTTAATAACACCCAACCAGAACAACTTGACAAGTAATGATATTTGGTACAGGCAAAATACAGGAACAATAACTGGACTGGGAGCGACAGCAAGCTCATCTTTAACTCCAAATAATTATTCTGCGGCAGATTTGACGGCTTTAAAAAATGCTAAATATATATCTTGGTATCAACCAACAGGTTATTGGATGAATACCAGTAAGTCTTCTATGGCAAGAAGTTTTAATATCTCCTTAAATCCCAATGACAACAATGGTACACCAGCAGATGGTTCGTGGTCTAATTTACTTAATGGGAATGAGAAACAAACCTTAGTTGTAGGAGATGATCGAGGACAAGCACCAAACTTTAATCTTTCGGTCACAATGATGCAGAACAATTTTGCAGATAATATCGACTATTTTTGGAGTAATCCAGCTAATCCAGCTGATAATAAACCTTTAGGAACTGGCTTAGCTGTGACTATCGCCTCAGTGACTTCAGATACAAGTTTGCCTTCTTTTATTACAATGGCGAATGCAGGGCAAAATTATACTTTGACTGCTCCACAAACTTCAGGGATAAAAATTAAAGCCAAAAATACGCTATTGACACAAACAGGAACACCGTCTGGTATCTTTAAATATACTATCGCAGATGGACCAGCTTAGGAAGAGAGGAGAAAAATGAAACGACTTTTTATAATGGGTGCAGTTCTGTCTGTTACTCTTCCAAGTATGCTTGCCGTTAATAAGGCGTCCGCAGCAGTACCGGTTATTACACCTAAGGCAACGATAACTATTACTCAAAAACTTACTGCAGGTAACATTATTCTTTCAGAAAGTGTGGCTAAAGCGCTCACTGAAAGCCAACTTCAAACTTTGATGGAAGTGAAGGGACAAGACTTATCAGGGCTGAAGCTTGATGAAAATACTTTAGCGACTGCCAATGCTGGACTAAGTGGTAAAGATTATATTGATATTCCGGTGACGTGGTCAACGACAAATGAAAAAGCGCAAGCCCATCTTGTCGTGGTCTCTGATGATGCAATTATCTCCTCGGACCATCAGAGAGCAATTAATGCATATCCCGTAACATTGGGACAGGATATTGCTCATTTGATTGGTTCAACCAGTGATCAGGCAAAGCTTGATTATTATACTCAAGCTAAAGCTTATCATTCTGACGGTACAGTCAGTTCAGCAGCTTTAGAAGATGGGACGGCATATTTTACCGCCTTGAAAAATGCCCAATCTAACGACAAGATTGATGTAACTTACAATTTTTCGAGCTCAGATAAAAGTATTCCCAAAACTGTTGTTGTGACAATCTTTACAGGGAGTTTAAATTTCACTAGTGCACCATCCACAATGGATTTTGGCCAGCTAAAAGTTAAAAACAGTAATGTAGTTGATTTTCCTGATTATAACCAAGATCTTGTGGTGACAGATACAAGACAAAGTAGTCAGAATACAGGGTGGACAATGTTTGTAAAAGAAACACAACCCTTAGTCGAAGTGGATGCTACCAACACGCCAATAACTGGCGGTCATTCACTATCTGGAACTTTATTCTTTAGTGCCGATGGTATGAACAGTACGATGCTTTCAGCAAGTAATGTCCTAGTACAAAGTCAGTCAAGTGGAACAAATGGCGGAACTTTTAATCTCAGTCAAAACTGGGGGAGTGTAACTAAAAAAGGACTTTATCTTGATGTACCTGTAACTCAACAATATACTGCAAAATATAAAGGAGAACTGACATGGACTTTATCCGATGTTCCAGGTAATAAATAGGAAGAAAAAGGAGATTTAAGATCTCTTTTTTTATGCAGAAGAAGTCATGGAAAATTATCATGCAAGTCATGTTATAATATGCTCATGTTAACTTTTTTAATACTAGTTCTGTTTCTCGTTTTTTTAGTTCTTATTGTTAGCATAGGACTGTTCATGTTTATTGAAAATAAAAATCGCAGCATTTGGATCCAACAACCGCAAACCAACGATCCTCTTTATCCTGAATGGTACGCATTCATGCAAGCTAAAAAAGAAGAGTGGCAATTACAGACGCACGATAAATTAACGCTTAAGGCATGGTATTTACCAGCGGAAAAACCGACAAATAAGACAATTTTGCTGGCTAATGGGTATAAATCTGTCCGAGATAGGTATGGTGCTTTTGGTTGGCTCTTTCATGAGTTGGGTTACAATGTTCTCATGCCGGACTATCGTGCCGGCGCAAAAAGTCCAGGAAAATTTATTGGTTTTGGCTGGTTGGACCGAAAAGATAACATGGGCTGGATTAAACAAATAATTGAGAAAAAACCAAAAAGTGAAATTGCAATGTTCGGGATTTCGATGGGGGCTTCAGCAACCATGATGCTTTCAGGTGAAGACTTGCCTGAACATGTTAAATGTTTTATTGAAGACTGTGGTTATGATACGGTTTGGAACGAGTTAGCTCATAAAGCAAAGCATGATTATCATTTGCCACAATTTCCGCTAATTCACCTCCTTTCTTTTTGGTCCAAACTTTTTGCGGGCTACAGCTGGAAGGAAGCATCATCAATTACGCAATTAAATAAAAATACGAAGCCCTTTCTCTTTATCCATGGAGACAAGGATACTTTTGTTCCTATAGAAATGGTGCACCGAAACTACGAAGCAACGCAAGGTCCAAAGGAAATTTATATTGCAGAAGGCGCTCGACATGTGCGTTCTTACGAAGTAGATAAAGAAAAATATCGTGAAGTAGTGGAAAATTTTTTAAAGACTTATTTTTAGTTGAAGGAACAGTGAGGAGATATGATGTATATAAGCGCAGATGAAATAGAGAACTATATTACACAGTCACCGGATCCACGTCTTTTGAGAGAAGTTATTCAACTGGTTAGAACTATGTTCCCAGAGGAAGACTTGCGTTATTTTGATAATGGACGAACATTCTCAGCTATCGTCTTAGGAATGAATCCTCATCCAAGTCCTGGTTATGAAGAAGCCGGAATACTTAATGTTTCTGCTCAGAAAAATTATGTTGCGCTTTATTTTTATGGAATCAATTCGAACTGGCAAGGTCCTTTTCCAAAGTCTGCCGTAGGACGAGGTTGTCTGCGAATTAAAAATCAAAAATTTTTTGTAAAGTATGAAGAGGATATACGTGAAATCTTGAAATTGTTGAGCTACGGTAAACCGCATGATATGCGGGATTGACTAATATTTGATTGATTTTTTGCTTGCTTTGAGTTATACTTATAGTAAGTATTCTCGGTAGGGATTGGAATGCCAATCCCTTTTATTACGAAAAAAGAAAGGTTTAAATTAATAAATAAATGGCAGATATAAAAATTACACCCTTAGGCGGTGTACGCGAATTTGGGAAAAATATGTACTTAGCTGAGGTGAACGAACAAATCTTCGTTCTTGATGCAGGACTGAAATATGCAGACAGCGATATGTTAGGAATTGACTTTGTTATTCCTGATATTGACTATTTGATTGAAAATGCGGATCGTGTTGCAGGCATTTTCTTGACACATGGTCATGCGGATTCGATTGGCGCATTACCTTATATCGTTTCTGAATTACGTGTTCCTGTATTTGGAAGCGAGTTGACAATTGAACTTGCGAAGATTAATGTGCGGAATTATGAGGGCAGTAAGAAATTTAAGGATTTCCATGTGGTTAATGAAGAAACAGAAATTGATTTCGGCCAAGCTGTAATTTCCTTCTTCTCAACAACACATACAATCCCAGAATCAATGGGTATTGTCATTGGTACTGACTCTGGAAATATTGTTTATACCGGTGATTTTCGCTTTGATCCAGCAGTAGCTTCTGGCTATCGCACAAATATGCGTCGTCTTGCTGAAATTGGAAGTAGTAAAGTTCTTGCTTTACTTTCAAGCTCACCTAATGCTTTGTCAACAGCTCAATCTGCAAGTGAACACGAAATCTACGAAAAAATCTTTGACACTATTGATGAAGCGCAAGGACGTGTGATTATTGCATGTAATGCAGGGAATCTCGGACGCATTCAACAAGTAGTTGATGCAGCAATTAAGCTTGGACGCCATATCGTCTTCACTGGTCAAGATATGGATCAAATCGTTGAAACAGCCACACGCTTGAAAAAGTTGCAAATTGAAGATAAAAAAGCAATCATTAAGCCAAATGAAATGAGTAAATATGCTGATGATGAGCTTGTTGTCATCGAAACAGGTCGTATGGGGGAACCATTAAAAGTACTTGGCGACATGGCACATCAACGTCACAAATGGGTTAAAATTAAAGAAGGTGATGTAGCTTTTGCTGTGACAACTCCTTCAGTAGCTTACGAAACATTAGTTGCACGTATTGAAAATGATGTTTATCGTGCTGGTGGTGTAATGAAGATGTTGGGCGGAGATTTAAAAGTTTCAGGTCATGCAAATGCGCGTGATTTGCAATTTATGATTGATATCTTACGACCTAAAAATCTGATACCTATTCAAGGTGAATACCGTGAGTTACGTGCGCATGCTGAATTAGCTATGGAAATGGGCATGCTCCCAGAGCATATTTTTATTGCTAAAAAAGGGGAGTCTGTTTCATTCAATAAAAAAGATGAGATGATTCCTGCAGGTGCTGTACCAGCCGAAAACGTTATGATTGACGGTTCAGGTATTGGTGACATTGGTTCAGTTGTTTTACGAGACCGTAAAGTTTTGTCTGAAGATGGTATTTTTATAGCAGTCATCACTATCAGTAAGAGTGACCGTAAAATCATCAGTCAAACACGTGTACATACGCGCGGCTTTGTCTACGTCAAAACATCACGTGATTTGATGAAAGATGCAGGTAATCTGGTCAATGAAACTGTTGAAAAATATCTTTCAGGAACATCTTTTGATTGGTCTGAACTCAAGGGTGCTATTCGTGATGCACTTGGAAAATTCCTCTACAATCAAACCCGACGTAAACCAGTTGTACTTCCTGTAGTGATGGAAGCTCGTGCACCGCAAGAACTAACTCGTCGTTACAAGAGCAACAAAAAGAAAGCAAATAAATCCACAGAAAAGTCTGAATAAAGAATTCTTGGAGAGAGATTGTTTAAGAACGTTGAAAATTATTATATAGTAAAGGCCTGTCTTTTGCTATATTTTTTTGATAACGACAAGTGCTCAAAGCATAGTAACTACAGGAGAATAAAGCAAGCGATTTATGCAGAAAAATTTAAAAAAATTAACAGCTTTGCAGATTATTTTTATCGCCTTTTTGACCCTTGTCATTGTGGGCGGGACACTGTTGAGTTTACCGATTTCCTCCAAAACTGGGCAATTCACTCATCCTGTTGATGCTCTCTTTACGGCAGTATCAGCAACATGTGTTACGGGTTTAACGGTTATTGATACAAGTGCTCACTGGTCACTATTTGGTCAAGTTATTTTACTCTTATTGATTGAAATTGGTGGACTAGGATTTATGACTTTAGTTGTCAGTATCTTTTTACTGCTCAACCAGAAGATGTCACTTAAGTCCCGCTTGATTATTCAACAATCTTATAGTTTATCCGATATCAGCTCGGGTGTTCGTGTTGTTACAAATGTTTTGATCATATCTTTTCTCATTCAATTTTGTGGAAGTGTTCTCCTATCCTTTGCTTTTGTTCCGAAGTTTGGACTAGTCAAAGGTTTATGGTACAGTGTTTTCCATGCAATCTCGGCTTATTGTAATGCCGGTTTTGATTTGTTTGGTAACTCGCTCATGCTTTATGAACATTCTCCCTATGTCTTAATGGTCATTGCTTCAATGATTGTATGTGGAAGTTTAGGTTTCATCGTTATGATGGACTTACTTAACTACAAAAAGCAAAGAAAATTGTCCTTGCATACACGCTTAGCGTTGACCACAACAACTTTTCTCATCTTCGGCGGCATGCTACTCTTTTTAGTCTCTGATTTTGAAAGTGTAAGTAATAATCCAGCTATTTTTACAATGCAGAGTTTATTCTTATCAATTTCTCAGAGAACTGCAGGTTTTTCTATCCAAGAATACACTTTGTTCAGTCAGGCCAGCATTTTTCTGACGATTATGCTAATGATCATCGGTGGTACATCGGGCTCTACAGCTGGTGGTTTAAAAACGACAACTATTGGCGTACTAGCGCTCAATGTTCGTTCAATAATTAAACGTGACAAACACACAACTTTTAAAAATAGAACGATTCCACAAAGTGTTATCAAACAAGCATATGAGTCTGTGTTTCTCTACTTTTTTATGATGGTTATTGCAACTTTTGCCTTGCTTTTAACCAATCCGAAATTCCGTGTGGATCAGCTCTTATTTGAAGTTATTTCTGCTTTATCAACCGTGGGCTTGAGTATGGGAGTAACACCTGGACTCAATGTTCCAGGTAAGATTATTGTAGGAATACTTATGTTTATTGGGCGTGTTGGCGTCTTTACAATCATATATTCTCTAAATGCTAAAGATAGTCATGAGTCGCTTTATAAATATCCTGAAGAAAAGGTAATGGTAGGTTAATATGAAATCATTTGTTGTTATAGGTCTAGGTCGTTTTGGTTCAGCAGTGGCGAAAACAATTGCAGAGACGGAAGCGGATTTACTAGTGATTGACCAGAACGAAGATCGTGTCAATCTTTTTAAGGATATGGTTCCAAATGCCATTATTGCCGATGCAAAAGATGAGCGAGTTTTGGATGAGATAGGTATTCAAGATTTTGATGTTGCTATTGTAGCAATTGGTGAAGATATTCAATCATCTGTGCTCGTTACAATGCTAGCAAAAGATGCTGGAGTGCCTCAAGTTATTACCAAAGCGGTAGATAAAAATCATTATCGTCTTTTGGAAAAAATTGGTGCCGATCGGGTTGTTCTTCCCGAAGTAGAAATGGGACGTAAGATAGCAGAAAGCTTGATATTTGAAAATATTACAAATGTTGTGGATATTGCTGAGAATATAGAATTCGCAGAAGTAAAGGTGTGCGCACGGAAAATGAACAACCGAGTTATTTCGGAAATTGATGATTTTAATCACTACGACTTAAACATCAGCTATGTCAAGCATATTAATGGTAAAGTTGAAATAGCTTCAGGAGATACTCGACTCATGATAGGGGATTCACTCTTTGTTATCGGGCGACCTGAAGATATCCAAAAACTTTCGGAACAAAACTAGCATTTTCCAACTTCCGAAGGATTTAAGCCTTGACAGAATATGATATAATAAAACTATCTGAATAAAATAATAGAACTGGAATATAAACATGGCTTTTGAAAATTTAACTGAACGTTTGCAAAATGTCTTTAAAAATTTGCGCGGTAAAAAGAAAATCACTGAACAAGATGTAGCAGAAATCACTAAAGAAATACGTGTGGCCCTTCTTGAAGCCGACGTTGCACTTCCTGTAGTGAAAAAGTTTATCAAAGCAATACGTGAACGTGCGATTGGGACAGAAGTCTCAGAAGCACTAAATCCTGCCCAACAAGTTATTTCGATTGTTAATGAAGAATTGACTGCAATTTTGGGTGGGGGAGAAGCTGAACTGCTCAAGTCACCTAGAATTCCGACAATTATCATGATGGTTGGTTTGCAAGGGGCAGGTAAAACAACTTTCGCTGGTAAACTGGCTAAAAAGCTTAAAGAAGAACAAAATGCACGTCCATTGATGATTGCGGCTGACGTTTATCGTCCAGCAGCCATTGATCAATTAAAAACCTTAGGTGAGCAACTTGATATTCCTGTCTATGACGAGGGTACTGCTCAAAGTCCGGTCAATATTGTTAAAAACGGTCTTGCTAAAGCCCGTGAAGAGCGTAAAGACTATGTTTTGATTGATACGGCAGGTCGTCTGGAAATTGACGACAAACTCATGAACGAGTTGCAAGAGATTAAAGCTCTTGCACAACCGACAGAAATCCTCTTGGTTGTTGATGCCATGACTGGTCAAGTTGCGGCTCAAGTAGCGAAAACTTTTGATGAAAAATTAGATATCAGTGGAGTTATCATTACAAAACTTGATGGTGACACACGTGGTGGTGCGGCTTTATCTATTCGTGAAATAACAGGTAAGCCAATCAAATTTACTGGTACTGGCGAAAAACTGACCGATTTGGAAACGTTCTATCCAGATCGTATGAGCTCTCGTATCCTTGGGATGGGAGACATGCTGACCTTGATTGAAAAGGCTCAAGCGCAATTTGATGAAGAGCAATCGATGAAGATGGCTGAAAAGATGGCGGAAAACCGTTTTGATTACAGTGACTTTGTGGAACAGCTTGACCAAGTAACAAATATGGGACCAATGGAAGATATTATGAAGATGATTCCAGGGATGTCACAAATGCCAGGAATTGAAAATGTCAAGGTGGATCCGAAAGACATTGCACGCAAACGTGCTATTGTCCTTTCTATGACGCCAGCAGAACGTCAATTGGAAGTCGAACTTTCACCAGCTCGACGTCGACGGATTGCTGCTGGTTCAGGTAATAGTTTCATCGAGGTCAATAAATTCATCAAGCAATTCAATCAGTCTAAAGACATGATGCAAGGTATTATGAATGGTGATATGAACTCCATGATGCAACAAATGATGGGCGGTGCTGGCGGTAAAATGCCAAACATGAAAAATATGCCTGGTGGCATGCCAGATATGTCTTCTTTAGGAGATTTGCAAGGCCTGATGGGAGGAGGAACCTCTCCTGGAACACCTGATATGAGTTCAATGTTTGGTGGCGGGCTCAAAGGAAAAGCTACACAATTTGCCATGAAACAAGCCATGAAACGGGCGCAGAAAAAAATGAAAAAAGGTAAGAAAAAATAAAATATAAAAGATACATCTTAAGATGTATCTTTTTGCACGTTAAAAATGATATAATTTAGAAGCTGAAAAATGTGAAAATACAATTTTTTAATATATAAAAATTGAAGGATGGAATTTAATGGAATACTACCAAAACTTTATAAAAAATGAAAAACTTAGAAGATGGGTCGTTTTGGCGTTTCTCATTGCTGTACTCTATTTTGTAAGAAGCATTCTTCCGCTGATGCTCTTGACTTTCGTCTTCAGCTATCTTGCTTACCGCTTCGTCAGTTTTATTGAGCGAAAAATTAAGCTTCCTGGTAAAATTAGTGGGTTTATATTATATGGTGTTATTCTCTTTTTAATCTACTTAGGAATTACAGAATATATTCCTGTATTAGTCAACCAGCTCACACATCTCATCAATGCTGTAAGTAAGTTCTATCAGAACAACAGCAATGGTGAGAGTGCGCTGATGGACTCAATATATAACCTTTTCAAAGAATACAACCTAGCAGATAAATTGCAAAGTAGCCTGGGGACTTTAGTTGATTATGTGACTAGCTTTGGTAAAGGTTTACTTATTGTATTTTTTGCCTTCTTAATGAGTTTCTTTTTCACTATTGATCGTAAAGAAACTAATAAATTTTCAAAACTTTTCTTAGAGAGTGACTTTGCTTGGTTCTTTGAAGACATCTATTATCTAGCAAGTAAATTCTTTACAGGATTTGGTGTCGTCTTGGAAACTCAATTTATTATTGCTCTCGTCAATACTGCCTTGACGCTTATTGCGTTAAGCTTCATGGGCTTCCCAGAGTTATTGAGTTTAGGTGTAATGATTTTCTTACTGAGCCTTGTTCCCGTTGCTGGTGTACTTGTCTCTTGTATTCCCTTATCCATCATCGGTTATTCTATTGGTGGGATTAGGGATGTCATCTTTGTGCTACTGATGGTTGCTTTAATCCATGCACTTGAGTCTTATGTACTCAACCCGCATCTGATGGCTCATAAGACAAAACTGCCTATGTTTTACACCTTCGTGATTCTTTTCTTAGGAGAACATTTCTTCGGTGTCTGGGGCCTTATCGTGGGAATCCCCATCTTTAATTTCGCCTTAGATCTTCTCGGGGTGAAAGAAATTCCCTTTAAAAAATTTAAAAAATAAGAAAAAGTGAGCTAGAATTTCGGGCTCACTTTTAAAGTGAAAAGACAGAGCTATAAAAATAGCCAGTAAAATGTTATAATTACAATGCATACTTTTTCTCTTTTAGATGTAAAGAAGAAGATGATGAATAAGAGAAATGAACTTATTACTGATAAGAAAAGGATAAATAATAAATGACACTACCTACAGTAGCCATTGTCGGCCGACCAAATGTTGGAAAATCGACGATTTTTAACCGTATTGCTGGAGAACGTATCTCAATTGTTGAGGATATTCCTGGAGTAACACGTGACCGTATTTATGCCACAGGCGAATGGCTTAACAAAAAATTCTCACTTATTGATACTGGGGGGATAGAACTTTCCGATGAGCCTTTCATGACACAAATCCGTGCCCAAGCAGAGATTGCGATGGAAGAAGCGGATGTCATCGTTGCTGTTGTCGATGGAGAAACAGGTATCACAGATGCTGACGAACACGTAGCACAAATCCTCTATCGTACAGACAAACCAGTTATCCTCGTAGTTAATAAAGTAGATAACCCTGAGCGCCGTATGGAAATCTTCGACTTCTATTCACTTGGCCTGGGAGAACCTTATCCTGTATCTGCTGTTCATGGCTTAGGGACAGGAGACGTTCTTGATGCTATCATTGAAAACCTGCCAACAGAAACAGAAGAAGAAAACCCAGATGTTATCAAATTTAGTTTGATTGGTCGTCCAAATGTTGGTAAATCAAGTTTGATTAATGCCATTCTCGGAGAAGAACGTGTCATTGCTAGCCCTGTTGCAGGTACAACGCGTGATGCGATTGACACAAGCTTTACTGATGCGGAAGGTCAAGAATTCCTCATGATTGATACAGCAGGGATGCGTAAATCTGGTAAAATCTACGAAAATACAGAAAAATACTCTGTGATGCGTGCTATGCGTGCCATTGATCGTAGTGACATTGTCCTCATGGTTATCAATGCAGAAGAGGGAATTCGTGAATATGATATGCGTATTGCTGGCTTCGCTCATGATGCAGGTAAAGGGATCCTTCTCGTGGTGAACAAGTGGGATACACTTGAAAAAGATAATTATACCATGAAAAAATTTGAAGACGATATTCGTTGGAAATTTAAATTCCTTGATTATGCACCAATTGTATATGTTTCAGCTAAAACGGGGCAACGTCTCCATAAACTCCCAGATATGATTAAGGAAATTCATCATTCACAAAATCTTCGTATTTCAAGTTCTGTTTTGAATGATGTTATTATGGATGCAGTAGCAATTAATCCAACACCGACAGATAAAGGTAAACGCTTGAAGATTTTCTATGCAACACAAGTTGCAGTGAAGCCTCCAACATTTGTAGTTTTCGTTAATGAAGAAGAACTGATGCATTTCTCTTATATGCGCTTCTTAGAAAATCAAATTCGCAAGGCCTTTGTCTTTGAAGGCACACCGATTCATTTGATTGCACGTAAACGTAAATAATAAAAAGCTTGAAGTTAATCTTCAAGCTTTTTATTATAACTGTTCAGAACTACGCACAAAGAGGCTCAATAACCAAGAATAATATGCGCCACTAAAGGTGCAAAGATAACATACATAATCCCGGTTACCCCAATTGCTAAAGCTCCCATTGCACCTTGAACTTTTCCTAGTTCAATGGCAGTTCCTGTACCAACAGCATGGCCAGTGCCACCGAGCACTACACCCTGGGCAACTGGGTCCTTGATTTTAAAGAGTTTCATCAATGGCACGCCAAGAACGCTAGTCAATATTCCGGTAGCTACGACCACGACAACCGTAATTGTTGTAACACCTTGCATTTTTTCTGTTATTCCGATAGCCATTGCAGTGGTTACAGATTTTGGAAAAAGGGACAAGGATGCTAATTTTGATAAACCGAAAAATTTTAACAATAGAGCTGTAATGACTGTATTAATGAGTGAAGCAGCAGCGATACTGATTAAAATAGAACGTGCATGGTGTTTCATGAGCTGGAAAGTTTTATACAATGGAATTCCTAGGGCAACAGTGGAAGGCCCAATCAAGTCATTTAATATCGCGCCACCTTTGTAATAATTCTCATAAGGTATTTTAGCTACCACCAAAATCAAAATGATAACGAGGGTTGCAAAAAGCAATGGGTTGGTCCAAGGTTTACGAATATTCTCATTTATTCGTACACCAACAATAAATATTAAAAGAGTAAGCGTTAAACCAAACAACGGGCTAGAAGTAATGGCATCCATCAGTGTACCTCTCTTTTATTTTTTAATAATTCTGGTTCGAGATAATCTCCTTCATATTTGACTTTGATAAATTGTACCAAACGACCTAGAATAAAGACATTCACAACAAGGGCAATAAGAACAATCAAGGCGATTTGCCACCAAAAATCCGAAATCAGGGACCATTTGGCCATAATACCTACACCAGCGGGTAAAAATAAAATCGTCATGTTATTGATTAAGAAGCTCCCAACCTCATCCACATCGGTGAATTTTAAAACTTTAAATTGTAGCGCAAGGAATAAAAAAATCATTCCTAAAATACTTCCGGGAACAGGAAGATGTAAACTGTTCGACAGCGTATCTCCCACGAAAGAAAAACCAAAAATAATAAGCAACTGAAAATAAATTTTCATAACCATCTCCTATAAATTACACTCTTTTTATCATAGCCCTTTAATCCTAGATTTTCAAGAATTTTCAAAGGAATTTTATGTGTGAGTTGGTAAGTTTAGGAGGTTCAACTTGTTTAATCATGCCCCTTGACAAACCTCAAAAATATGCTATAATTAATTTAAATAAAAAACTACTAGAAAGGAGCGTTCGTGAGAGCGCTCCTTCTGTGTTGTTTTCTGAAAGGAGAAGAGATGTCAGAAACACTTGTAAAAACAGTAGAAGACTTCATCTCGCCTCACCTACCAGAAGAGTTTGAATTGATTGATGTTGAGTGGGAAAAACTTGGCGGAGATATGATATTGCGTCTTTTGGTGGATAAGGCAGATGGCATTACTATTCAAGATACAGCAGATTTAAGTGAAATTCTTTCACCTTTGCTAGATACAATTTCACCCGATCCATTTCCAACAGAAGGTTATATGCTTGAAGTTGCAAGCCCTGGTGCAGAACGTCCGCTTAAAAAAGCTGAACACTTTCAAGATGCCATTGGTGAATACATACTTGTAAAACTTTATCAAAAAATTGAAGGCGAAAAAGAGTTTGTTGGAGATTTGGTGAAGTTTGAGGATAACACCTTAACTGTAGAATATATGGATAAAGCCCGTAAGAAAACAGTTGAAATTCCAGCAGATAAAATTTCAAAAGCAACAACTCTAGTGAAGTTGTAAGAAATTCTAAATGCTCTGAGAGTAAAACTTTCAACTGAAAAAATTAAAACTATAATATTTTCCAAAAAACTCAAGAAAGAGGAAAAAACAAAATGAGCAAGGAAATGCTTAACGCCTTTACAATGTTAGAAGAAGAAAAAGGCATTAAACAAGAGATTGTTATCGAAGCAATTGAGCAAGCGATCACAGCAGCTTACAAGCGCCAATATGGTCAAGCACAAAATGTTAAGGTTATTTTCGATGAGAAAAAGGGAAACTTCAATGTTTATTCAACACGTGAAATTGTTGATGAAGTCTTTGATAGCCGCCTTGAAATTTCACTTGAAGATGCCCAAGAACTAAACCCGCATTATGAAATTGGCGACAAAATCATGTTTGAAGAAAAACCAAAAGATTTTGCACGTACAGCTGCTGGTGCTGCGAAACAGGTTATCATGCAAAAAATGCGTGAAGAAGAACGCACAATCATTTACAATGAATATAGCCGTTATAAAGATGAAATTATCATGGGAACAGTTGAAAAAGTAGACGCTCGTGCAGTCTATGTTAACTTGGGCCGTGTCGATGCTCTTTTGACAGCTAAAGATCGTATCAGCCAAGAAAATTATCACGTTGGTGACAAAGTGAAAGTCTATGTGACTGACGTTCTATTGACACCAAAAGGTACACGTGTCTTCATCAGCCGTACAGCTCCAGATATGCTTAAACGTATGTTTGAAAAAGAAATTCCTGAAGTTTACGATGGGACAGTCGAAATCAAATCTGTTGCACGTGATGCAGGAGATCGTGCAAAAGTGATTGTTGAAAGTCATGATGAGAACGTCGATGCTATCGGTACAATGGTTGGTGCTAAAGGGGCTCGTATTCAAGGCATTATCCGTGAACTTGCAGGTGAGAAAATGGATATCATCGAATATAATGCGGATAAAGCAACCTTAATTGCAAATGCACTTAAGCCAGCTCGCATTGAGCAAGTAGCTATCCGTGAAGATGGTTCAGCGATTGCAGTTGTAGCCCAAGATCAATTATCTTTGGCTATCGGTAAACGTGGACAAAATGTACGTCTTGCTGCCCACGTTACAAACTGTAAGATTGATATCAAGTCAGAAGAAGATTTCCAAAAGGAAATGGCAGAGCTTGATGTACTTGTTGAAGAAGTAGATGAAATTGTAGAGGAAGTTGCTGAAACTGTTACTGAAGAAGCAACAACTGAAGAATAGGCCTATGAAACAAAAAAAGACTCCCATGAGAAAGTCTGTGGTTTCTGGTGAGCAAATTGCTAAACGTGATCTTTTACGTATTGCTTTTAATAAAGAGGGACAAATCTCCATTGATCCGACAGGTAAGGCACATGGCCGTGGTGCTTATATCGCCTTATCGAATGAAGAAGCACAGCTCGCTAAAAAGAGACATGTCTTTGATCGTACGTTTAGTACAAAAATCTCAGATGAATTTTATGATGAATTGATCAGTTATGTTGAACACCAAGTTGCTCGTCGTGAATTAGCAGAAGCTACCTACTCGGCAGACTTGGCACCGGACTACGACTAAAATGGATAATACAAAAAAAATATTGAATTTACTCGGTCTTGCCAAACGTGCAGGAAAAGTTATCACAGGAGAAGAGCTTGTGGTTAAAGCCATTCAAAATGGCAAAGCCAGCTTAGTTTTTGTTGCCTATGATGCTTCAGAGAATTTGATCAAAAAAATCACCGATAAATCGAGTTACTATGAGGTAAGCGTCTTACAAACGTTCTCAGTAAATGAACTTTCACTAGCAATTGGTGCTAACCGAAAAGTGTTGGCCATTGCTGATGATGGATTTGCAAAGAAAATGGAGAGCCTTATGACTAACTAAAAAATAAGGAGGACAACATTGTCTGATAAAAAACGAATTAATCAAATCGCAAAAGAAACAGGATTGAAAAATGCTGATCTTGTGTCAGCAGCACAAGAATTGGGCTTAGCAGTTAAAGCTCACTCAAGCTCAGTTACAGATACTGAAGCAGAAAAAATCATTGCACGTGTGAAGTCAGGTGCTACTGAAAAAACAGCTGCTCCAACAAAAACTGCTCAACCAAAAGCGAAAACTTCAAAGAAAAAAGATGAAGCCCCACGGACATTTGCAGGAAAAGCAGTTGTTGAAGACCCTGCTATCTTGGCACGTATTAAAGCTAAGGAAGAAGCAGAAAAAGCTGCAAAGGTTGAAGCTGATGTAAAGGCTGAACCAAAGGCTGAACCTAAAATCGAAGAAGTTAAAACAGTAAAACAAGAAAAAACAGCGCCAAAAGTAGAGAAGAAATCAGAAGCTCCAGCTCCAGCAGCGAAAAAGCAAGAAGAAAAAACTACTGAGCCAGTGAAAGAAGAACCTAAAAAAGCATTGGATAAAAAACCAAGGATTCAAATAAAAGTCGTAAAACGCGCCGAAGATATCAAAAAAGAAGCAGCTAAAAAAGATGCTGCTCGTCAAGAACGTCGTCAAAATGATCGCCGCAACAATGACAATCGTCGTGGTGGACAAGGACGCAATCAAAATGATAATCGTCGTAATAATGATAACCAAAATCGTGGTGGTAATAAATTCGAGAGCAAACCTACAACAGAAGTATTTTCAGCTCCTACCACTTCTGGTAAAAATAATAACCGCCGTGATCGTGAGCGTAAGAAAAATGAGCACGATAAAACTTCAGACGGTCGTCGTCCAGGTGGACCATTGCGTGTAAATGATAGCCGTAATCAAGTACGTAATGCACGTAACTCAAACTGGAATCAAAAAGGTCGCCGTGGGGGTAAAAACCAACAATCTGCTGCACCAGTATCTACACGTAAATTCCATGAATTACCAGAATCAGTAGAATATGCTGAAGGTATGAATGTTCAAGATATTGCAAAAGCAATCAAACGTGAACCAGCTGAAATCATCAAAAAACTCTTCATGATGGGAACAATGGTTAACCAAAACCAATCACTTGATGAAGATACATTGGAATTAATCCTTATGGATTATGGAATCACTCCAGTTAAAAAAGTGGAAGAAGACCAATCAGATATTGAGCGTCTTTTTGTCGAAGAAGGTTATCTTAACGAAGAAAACATGGTAGAACGTCCAGCTGTTGTCACAATCATGGGTCACGTTGACCATGGTAAAACAACCTTGCTTGACCGCTTCCGTGAATCTCGTGTGACTGAAGGTGAAGCTGGTGGTATCACACAACATATCGGTGCTTATCAAATTAAAGCTGGTGATAAGAAAATAACTTTCTTGGACACACCAGGACACGAAGCCTTTACAAGTATGCGTGCACGTGGTGCCTCAGTAACGGATATTACGATCTTGGTTGTTGCCGCTGATGATGGTGTTATGCCACAAACGATTGAAGCTATCAATCACTCAAAAGCTGCTGGTGTACCAATTATTGTTGCTATTAACAAAATCGATAAACCAGGTGCAAACCCACAACGTGTGATTCAAGAATTAGCTGAACACGGTGTTATGTCACAAGCTTGGGGCGGAGAATCTGAATTTGTTGAAATCTCTGCTAAATTCAATCAAAATCTTGATGCCCTCTTAGAAACGGTCTTGCTTGTTGCTGAAATGCAAGAACTTAAAGCAGATCCAACTGTCCGTGCTATTGGTACAGTGGTTGAAGCACGTCTTGACCAAGGACGTGGAGCCATTGCAACACTCTTGGTACAACAAGGTACACTTCACGTCCAAGACCCAATTGTTGTTGGTAACACTTATGGACGTGTACGTACAATGACAAACGACCTTGGACGTCGTATTAAAGAAGCTTTGCCTTCAACACCGGTCGAGTTGACAGGTTTGTCTGATGTGCCACAAGCTGGTGATCACTTTGCCGTCTTTGAAGACGAAAAATCTGCACGTGCAGCCGGTGAAGAACGTGCCAAACGCGCCCAATTAATCAAACGCCAAAACACTCGACGTGTCAGCCTTGACAATCTCTTTGATACCCTCAAAGAAGGACAAGTTAAAACAGTTAACATCATCATCAAAGCAGACGTACAAGGTACAGCTGAAGCTATGGCTGCATCATTACAAAAAATTGATGTTGAAGGTGTAAAAGTTGATATCGTCCATGCGGCTGTTGGTGCTATTAGTGAATCAGATGTTTCATTAGCAGCAGCTTCAAATGCAATCATCATCGGTTTCAATGTTCGTCCGACAGGACTTGCACGTGAGCAAGCAGAGCATGAAGATGTAGATATTCGACTTCATAGCATCATCTATAAAGTTATCGAAGAAATCGAAACAGCAATGCGCGGCATGCTAGATCCAGAATACAAAGAAGAAATCATTGGTGAAGCAATTGTCCGTGAAACATTCAACGTTTCTAAGGTTGGTACAATTGCCGGATTTATGGTTATTCGTGGTAAAGTTCAACGTGATGCCAGCGTTCGGGTTATTCGTGACGGCGTAGTTATCCATGATGGAGCTATTGCCAGCTTGAAACATTATAAAGATGACGTCAAAGAAGTTGGTAATGCACAAGAAGGTGGTTTGATGGTAGAAAACTATAATGACATTCTTGTTGATGATACTTTTGAAGTTTACAAAATGGTTGAAATCAAGCGTTAAAATTTAAAATGTTTGAGATAAAAATAAAAAAAGGAGAATGATTATGGGCACTTCCTTCCGTAGTGATCGTGTGGCTGTCGAAATCCAGCGTGAAATTAATGATATTTTGCGTCATAAGATTCGAGATCCTCGCGTTCAAGATGTGAATATTACAGATGTACAAGTTACAGGCGATTTGAGTCAAGCAACCGTTTATTACAGTTTGCTATCTAACCTTGCTAGTGACAATGAAAAAGCCAAAAAAGGTCTGGAAAAAGCTACAGGACTTGTCAAACGTGAATTAGCACAACGTATGACCATGTACCGTATCCCGGATTTGAAGTTTGCCAAAGATGAATCTGTCGAATACGGTTCAAAAATCGACGAACTTCTCCGTAATTTGGATAAACCAGAATATTAATAAAAAAATAAGCCTCAATTATGAGAGCTTATTTTTTTATAGAGAAGTCTGCAAAAAAGAGAGGACTGTGCTATAATACTCATGGCAAAACACGAAAAGTCTCACGCTTAGGGCAGTGTAGACATCAGTGTTAAACTCAAAATAAAATGTATAATGAGGAAAGATATTATGGCAGAAAAAGAACATACTGGTGGCATGAGTTCCGTAATTGCAGCTCTTGGAGCGAATGTACTTGTTGCTATGAGTAAATTTGTTGGGTATGCTTTGAGTGGTAGTGCGGCGATGCTCAACGAAAGTATTCATAGCCTAGTTGACTGTGGAAATCAAATTTTACTGCTTTTTGGTGACAAGCGTGCAAAAAGAGCACAAAGCCAAGTACATCCATTTGGAGAAGCACGAGCAAAATACTTTTTTAGTATGCTTGTTGCAACTTTTCTCTTTTTTGGAGGGGGAGTCATTGGTGTAATGGAGGCCTATGATAAGCTCGTCCATCCTGCTCATGAGGTTAATAATCCTTTGATTCTTATTGCAATCTTACTTTTTGGTATGATTATTGAGGGGAGTTCTCTTCGTGTTGCTTTTAAAGAAATTAAAGAGCTCAACACCGAAAAATTACCCTTGTTTCGCTTTTTACATGAGAGCCGGCACAGTGAGATTTTAGTTATCTTTGCTGAGGATTTTTGTGCCATCATTGGTTTAATCTTAGCGCTTGGAGGAACAGTTCTTACTTTCCTTACAGGAAATCCGATGTATGATGCTCTGTCTGGAATTTTGATTGGATTATTGCTTATGGCAGCAGCTATCTTTTTGGTTCGAGAATTCTACAGTCTAATTGTGGGTGAGAGTGTTACGGCTTACGATTTAGAAAAAATAACACGTGCTTTTATTCGTGAAACTGTAAAACAACTAATCGATCTCAAAACAATTCACATTGGTCCAACTGAAATTCTAATTGCGGCAAAGATTGATATTCCAACAGAGTTTGAAGCACATAGCTATGAAATAATTAACGAAATTGAAAAGGATATACGTCAAGCATTACCAGATAAAAAATCTTATATCTATATTGAAGTAGATGAATTTGATAAAAGTTATCGTCATTAGAGGGGATAATCTTATATTCATTTTAGAGGAATAATTGCGTTTTTATAATTTATCTGATATATTATGATTATGAAAAAACATTGGATGGACAAAATTGCAGATAAATTATATATAGACGGAGTTCATCCCTTGATTATCTTAATGGTATGGGAAATTGCTTTGATTGGGATTATAGTTGTGGTCATTGCTTTATTTGTCGCTGAAATTCCCAATGTTTTATCTCATATAAATTTTAAATACTAACAAGAAAAAGTGATTTTTTAAATGGCGTTTGATATACAATAAAAAAGCAAATCCTAAATGGAGGCTTTTTTATTTTGTAAAATACAAAAACATTCCTTTTATAGGAAAAATAAACCGCTTTTGTGCTATAATGAACGAAGTATTATTAAACTATGAGGAGAAACAATGTCAATAGAACCATTATTTTTAGATTCCGTATTACAAGAGAAGCTCTGGGGTGGCGATCATCTTAAATCTTTTGGTTATGATTTACCATCGGATAAAATCGGTGAATATTGGGCAATTTCAGCTCATCCACACGGTGTCTCAACAATCAAAAACGGACCATTTGCTGGTCAAAAATTGGACAAGGTATTTGACCAACATCGTGAGCTTTTTGGCCACACGAAAGAAGCTGTCTTTCCTCTTTTGACAAAAATATTGGATGCCAATGACTGGCTTTCAGTGCAAGTTCACCCCAATGACGAGTATGGTATGAAACATGAAGGCGAACTTGGGAAAACAGAATGCTGGTATATCATTTCAGCAGAAGAAGGTTCTGAAATTATTTATGGGCATAATGCAAAATCGCGTGAAGAACTTGCAGAAATGATCCACTCTGGAGACTGGGATCACTTGCTACGTAAAGTAAAAGTGAAAGCAGGAGACTTTTTCCACGTTCCTGCTGGAACTATGCATGCGATTGGTGCAGGTATTGTTATTCTTGAAACTCAGCAATCAAGCGACACTACTTACCGTGTGTATGATTTTGATCGTAAGGATGATCAAGGCAATCTCCGTGAATTACATATAAAACAATCAATTGATGTCCTTCACATTCCGGGAGATCAAACACCAGAAAATAAAGTACAAGTTGTTCAAGAAGAAAATGCAGACTTAACAACTTTAGTAAAATCTGAGTTCTTTGACGTTTATAAGTGGTCAATCCATGGAACACAAGACTTTAAAGCTACTGCAGACTATATGCTCGTCTCAATCCTTGAAGGAGAAGGACAACTTACGGTTGCAGATAAAACATACGCATTAACTAAAGGCGACCACTTTATTATCCCTACAGGTATTGACCAATGGCAACTTTCAGGTAATTTGGAAATTATTGCCAGCAATCCAGTGGCACATTAAGCATAAAAAAGCACCTCTTTAAGGTGTTTTTTTGTTTTGAAATTTATTGGCTTGTTGTTCAAACAAAATGAGTCAAAACTGGCTCGTTAAATTAGTAGGATAGTCTGTAAAAGTCAATTGGGATTAAGGTGGTCTTATTAAGATTTTTTTCATCATACAAAAAGTTCTTTGATGAAAGGAGAGTAAAACTTTAAAAAGATAAAATAAAGAAAGAGATATCAAGACAAGGAGCTAAATGAAGATGAGGATTTTTTATTCAAAAAATAAGGACTTGTCTAAAACAGTCAAGGATAATTTGAAATCGCTCTCTTTTAAGAATATAATCAAATTATAAGAAAAATTAGAAAAGAGGAAATGAATATGCGCTATACCAGTGGAAACTATGAAGCTTTTGTTCGACCAAGAAAACCACAAGAGGCTGACAAAAAATCTGCTTATATTGTCGGGGCAGGACTTGCAGGTCTGGCTGCAGCTGTCTTTCTGATCAGAGATGGCCAAGTCTCAGGGAATCGCATTCATATTTTAGAAGAACTTTCGCTTTCAGGCGGCTCTTTAGACGGTTCCTTTATTCCACATGATGGTTTTGTGATTCGTGGAGGACGTGAAATGGAAAACCATTTTGAGTGTCTTTGGGATCTTTTTCATTCTATTCCAAGTCTGGAAGTAGAAGGTGCTTCAGTCTTGGACGAATTTTACTATTTAGATAAGGATGATCCTAACTCCTCTAATTGCCGAATTATTGCTAATCGTGGAGAACGTGTTGCTGATGATGGGCAGTTTACTCTAAGTCGACAAGCACAAGATGAAATTGTGAAGCTTTTCATGGCCCAAGAAAAAAGTTTGGTAGGGAAAAAAATCGAAGATGTCTTCACTGAAGAATTTTTTGAATCAAACTTTTGGCTTTATTGGTGCTCGATGTTTGCTTTTGAAAAATGGCACTCAGCGATTGAAATGCGTCGTTACATCATGAGGTTCATTCATCACATCAAGGGTCTACCAGACTTTACAGCATTAAAATTTACAAAATATAATCAATATGAATCTTTAGTAAAACCCTTGCTTGCCTTTTTAAAAGATCAAGGTGTAATCTTCCAATATGAAGCACAAGTTGAAAATATTGAAGTAGATTTTTCAAATAATAAAAAAGTAGCCAAGAAGATTATATTTGCAGATGGCAGAGTACAAAACTTGACGGAAGATGACCTTGTTTTTGTGACGAATGGTTCAATTACTGAAAGTTCCACACAAGGAAGCCCAACAGCAGCAGCGCCAATTACAAAAGATCTAGGAGGGTCTTGGAAATTATGGAAAAATCTTGCTGCACAGTCTCCTGAATTTGGGAAGCCAGAAGTCTTCTATGATAACTTGCCAGATGAAAGTTGGTTTGTATCGGCGACCGTTACTTGGAAGAATCTCAAAATTCAACCTTATTTTGAAAAATTAACTCATCGCGAATTGCGATCAGGTAAAGTTGTGACAGGTGGAATCATTACCATTAAAGATTCAAACTGGCTGATGAGCTTCACTACGCATCGTCAACCACACTTTAAGGAACAAAAGAATGGTGAAACTGTAACTTGGGTTTATGGCCTTTTGTCCAATACGCCAGGGAACTATATTAAAAAACCAATTGAGGAATGTACAGGTGAGGAAATAACACAGGAACTTCTTTATCATCTAGGTATGCCAGAAGCAGAGATAGAGGATTTTGTTAGAGAAAATACCAATACTATTCCAGTCTATATGCCATTTATCACCTCTTATTTTATGTTACGCGAACCCGGAGATCGTCCTCAAGTGATACCTGAAAATTCTGTGAACCTTGCCTTTATTGGTAATTTTGCTGAGACAGAGAGAGACACTGTCTTCACAACAGAATATTCTGTACGTACCGCTATGGAAGCTGTCTACCAATTTCTAAATGTGGAGCGTGGTGTCCCTGAAGTTTTTGCTTCAGCTTACGACTTGCGCACTCTAGCTCGTTCGGTTTATTATCTCTCAGATAAAAAGAAATTGTTGGAAATGGATTTGCCTCTTTTAAAAAAAGAATCATTGAAGTTTGGTTTGAAGAAGATAAAAGGCACCTATCTTGAAGATGTTCTTAAAGATGCAGGGCTACTTTAAAAGAAATAAAAGTGCGTTTCTGTTTCAGTTTATTTTGGCTTGAGCTCCTTTTAAGAATTGAACAGTATAATACATTTATTCCAATAAAATTTTTTCATAAAACTCCTACTCTTCCACCTTATGTGGAAGAGTTTTTTATTTTCGTGAGAACAAATCACACCTAAACTAGCATTTTTGGTAGAGGATATGGTATAATATATTTTGAAAATTGATAAGCATCATTTGGAGAATTACTCAAGAGGCTGAAGAGGTACGCTTGGAAAGTGTATAGGTGGGTAAAACCGCGCATGGGTTCGAATCCCATATTCTCCTTTATATAGGGTTTCTGTTTTAATTGAATAAGAGCAAAGAAAAAAAGCTTCCTTAAAGAAGCTTTTTTTGATGATCCCTGCCAGGTTCGAACTGGCGATTCAGACTTAGGAGGTCCGGGTTATATCCAATTTAACTAAGGGATCAGAAGACTCCGAGGAGGAGTCAAAGATTACGTATTATTTTTTATCAGCTTCAAAGACGATTCCTGCACTTTGTCGCATCATATAACTTGTTTCGGAAACATCTTGTGCCAACTGATGCAAATCTTTGTAGAGTGAGCGAGCAGCAGGAGTTGAAATAGTTTCGATAATCTCAGCAAAATGAAGGGCTTCATCAAAGAGTGAATGTTTTGGTGTTGTAACTTTGATGACTTCTTTGCTTCCATCAAAGCGTATAAATTTCGCCGAAGTTATAGCATTTACTCCATCTAAAATCAAAGTACCTTCATCTGTATAAATTTCACTTGAGAGATAGCTTGTGAGGTTACCAGCACATTTGACTGCAACTTTAAAATCGCCATAATCTAAGCTTCCGATACCAGAAATATCCACACCACTTGGAAGAATGACTGCATCATAGCAAGCAGAGTGAGGTTTATCAAACCAATAAACGGCTGCATAGAGGAGATAAACTCCTAAGTCCGCGAGTAGGCCACCAGAAAATTTACTATTGAATTTATTGGGAAGTTTTCCCGACAGTAGGGCAGGCATTTTCGAAGAGTATTTTGAATAGGTAAAATCAGCCCCAACTATTTTTTTATCTGCTAAAAATAAGTTGATAGTTTCAAAAGCTTGCTCATGGATGTTACGAGCAGCCTCAAAAAAGAGAACGTTGTTTTCATCCGCTAACTTGATAATTTCCGCTAATTCTTCTGGGTTCGAAAATGCAGGCTTTTCAACAATGATGTTGTTACCTGCTAAAATAGCAGCTTTAGCTTGTTCAAAATGAATAGCATTTGGGCTTGCGATATAGATAATATCTAGATCATGTTTGAAAAAATCATCTAAATCATCGTAAAGTTCAATGTCATCGAAGTCTTCTGTGAAAGATACTGCACTCTCAAGATTACGTGAGTAAACAGCCTCAAGACTATATTTTTTTGTGAGATGGGCAGCTTCGACAAAAGATCCACTAATCCACCCAGTACCGATAATTCCAAGTTTAAGCATCATACACCCCTTTTCCTATCAAAAATTTATTAAAACCATTATAGCAAATTTTTTGATAAAACTCATTTAAAACTTATGTAAAATCATTGAAATCCGAGTTACTAAATTTTTTAAATGATAAGAAAGATTGTTTGTAATAATTTTTAGAGCTGAAGCTGTTTCTGATTTATGATAAAATAGGTAGAATAACATAATATCCGTAAGAACTTTGATGTGATAATGGATACATACAATATGGAGAAGTAATTTTGAAAAAACCATTGATTATCGGTGTAACAGGTGGCTCAGCAAGTGGGAAAACCAGCGTGTCTCAAGCTATTTTATCTATGTTTAAAGATGAAAATATTGCTATGATTGAACATGATAGTTACTATAAAGATCAATCACAATTGACATTTGAAGAACGTACAAAAACAAACTATGACCATCCATTGGCTTTTGATACTGACTACCTGATTGCTCAATTAAAAGAGTTGCAAAATGGTCGGGCTGTTGATATTCCGACGTATGATTATGCCAATCATACACGTAGTGAGAAAACTTACCGTCAAGAACCTGTAGATGTCTTGATTGTGGAAGGTATCTTGGTTTTAGAAAATGAAAAGCTGCGCAAATTGATGGATATTAAGGTATTCGTAGATACCGATGATGATGTCCGCATTTTACGTCGCATCCGTCGCGATATTGAAGAACGTGGTCGTACTTTAGATTCTGTTATTACACAATATATGGATGCTGTGAAACCGATGTATCACCAATTTATTGAACCAACGAAACGATATGCGGATGTCATTATTCCAGAAGGTGTTTCAAATACGGTTGGTGTAGATATCTTAACTACAAAAATTGCCAGTATTTTACATGGAGAGTAAAAACAATCGTAAGATTGTTTTTTTTGTATGGTAAAGGAGAATGTACAGAAGGTCCTTATCTTTCCATAATACTAAAAAAACGGTTACATAAGTAGGTATTTTTGTGACATTGTGATATAATCAATATTGAAATTCTAAAAATAGTAAAAGGAAGTATTATGGAACTCTTTGAATCGCTCAAACAAAAAATTTCTGGAAAAGGTCTACAAATCGTATTTCCAGAAGGAACAGATGCACGTGTATTAGGCGCAGCTAACCGTCTTTACGCAGATAAATTGATTACCCCAGTATTTATTGGTAATATCTCTGAAGTAACAGGTACTTTAATCTCACGTGGAATTAATCCAGATGGTTTTCAAATCTACGATCCATTGAACTGTGAACGTTTCGAGAAAATGGTGGAAATTTTTGTTGAACGTCGTAAAGGTAAAGTAACAGAAGAGCAAGCGCGCGAAATTTTGAAAGATTCAAACTATTTTGGAACAATGCTTGTACATATGGGTATCGCTGATGGTATGGTTTCAGGAGCAGTTCATTCAACTGCTGACACTGTCCGTCCTGCCTTACAAATTATTAAAACTAAACCAGGTGTGAAATCAGTATCAGGTGCATTTATCATGGTTCGTGGCCGTGATGATAATGAAAAATATATTTTTGCTGATTGTGCGATTAATATTGATCCAGATGCAAATACCTTAGCAGATATTGCTGTAGCTTCTGCTGAAACAGCGAAACTCTTTGATATTGAACCAAAAGTTGCCATGCTTTCATTCTCAACAAAAGGTTCAGGTAAATCTGAAGATGTGACAAAAGTTGTTGAAGCAACTGCTTTGGCAAAAGAAGCACATCCTGAACTTGATATTGATGGTGAGCTTCAATTTGATGCCGCATTCTCTCCAGCAGTTGCCCGTCAAAAATCACCAGACAGTTCAGTGGCAGGACGTTCCAATGTCTTTATCTTCCCAGATATCCAATCTGGTAATATTGGCTACAAAATTGCTCAACGTTTAGGAAACTTTGAAGCAATTGGACCAATCTTGCAAGGCTTGAACGCACCTATCTCTGACCTTTCTCGTGGAAGTAATGAAGAAGATGTTTATAAACTTGCTATTATTACTGCTGCCCAAGCACTTAAATAATATATGAGTTTAAAAAATCATGACTAAATGTTGTGATTTTTTATTATCAATGATTTACTTTATGTGTGATGATCATTTTGACAAAAAGATGATGAGTTTGATGGGAAAACGTAGAGGACTTTCAGGGGAACTGTATTTCTCTATTAGAATATCTTGCTCCTTTAGTGTTAATTTAAGCTTATAGTTATAAAATACAGTCATCAAAATAACGGAGAAAAGATGAAACGAGCGAAAATTTGTGCCTTGATCGGGAGTGTTTTCACAACCCTTATTGCTGTATTAATGATGTTTGCCTTTATTCGATTCACAATTAATTGGGAAGAAAAAGATTTAGAAGTGACTCTGTCCATTGCAGGGCACAGTGGTCTTTTTCTATTGAAACTTTTTGCTTTAGTGTTTGTCATCGTTATGTCAATCATGATTGTGAATTGGGTCGCCTTTATTCGCATGGATCGTCCTACAGGTGGGATATGGCAACTTTATCAATTAGTTATTGGATGTTTCTATATACTAATTTCAATGCTAAATTTATACGTGTTGGTAGTAGCTCTACCTTTAGGGCTCTGTTTCGTTCTAGCCTTTGTATTGGCACGTATGGATAGTGTGTGAAAGAGTTTGCTTTAGCAAGCTCTTTTCTTTGTAATCTACACCAAAAAGATACAAAAATTTGGTATAATAGCTAAGTTAATAATAAAATTTAGGAGGAATTTTTATGTTTGAGCTTCAAACTAAGCTTAAAAATGAATTTGGTATAAAATTTGCTGATGAAGAATTGTTAAAAATAGCTTTTACTCACTCGAGCTACACGAATGAAGAACGCCTCCCAAAGGTTGCAAACAATGAACGTTTGGAGTTTTTGGGAGACGTCGCTCTGTCTTTAATCATCTCAGAATATCTTTATCGTACATATCCAGATAAACTTGAAGGTGAATTATCGAAGATGCGTTCTAGCATTGTCCGCACAGAATCTTTAGCTAATTTTTCACGTCAATGTGAGTTTGGACGTTTTTTAAGATTAGGTAACGGTGAAGAAAAAACAGGTGGACGTAATCGTGATACAAATCTGGAAAACCTCTTTGAAGCTTTTTTAGGTGCTCTTTTTTTAGACGCAGGTATGGAAGAAGTACGTCGATTTATAAATAGAGTTGTTATCCCACATGTAAAGGCTGACGATTATTTCAAAGTCATTGATTATAAGACAAACTTACAAGAAGTTCTGCAAATTGATGGTGAGACAATCATTGAGTATAAGATTCTGGAAGAAACGGGTCCAGCACACGCGCGTGAGTTTGTTGCAGCAGTTTACAATAATGGAAAAGAGCTTGGACGCGGGCGAGGAAAATCAAAGAAAGTTGCGGAACAAAAAGCAGCGGAAAATGCAATAAAAGGTCAGATTCATGTATCTTAAAAAAATGGAAATAGTTGGCTTCAAGTCTTTTGCTGACCGTACGAAAATTGAATTTGACAAAGGTGTTACAGCTGTTGTTGGCCCCAATGGATCAGGAAAGTCAAATATTGTTGAGGCCCTACGTTGGGCTCTAGGAGAGCAATCGGCTAAGTCACTTCGTGGCGGGAAAATGCCGGACGTTATTTTTTCAGGTACAGCTAAGCGTAAGGCGTTGAACTATACTGAAGTCATTGTGACTTTTGATAATGCAGACCAGTATCTTACAGGTTATGAAGAAGATGCAGAAGTTACTATTACACGTCGCTTATATCGTAACGGTGATTCGGAATTTTTGATTAATGGGCGTAAATGCCGATTGAAAGATATTCATGAACTTTTCACTGATACAGGTTTAGGACGTGACTCTCTTTCAATTATTTCCCAAGGACGTATCGAATCAGTCTTCAATTCGAAAGCAGAAGAACGTCGGGCAATTTTTGAAGAAGCTGCAGGTGTTTTGAAATACAAGACACGGCGGACTGAAACAGAAAGCAAACTACAAACAACACAGGATAATCTTGACCGACTCGAGGACATTATCTTTGAGCTAAATGGTCAATTAACACCATTGCGTGCCCAGCGTGATGTAGCTTTGCGTTTCCAAGAATTAGAGATACAACGTTCTGAACTCGCTTTTTCTGTTTTGGTTGCTCAACTTCTGGACGAGAAGGAAAAATATGAAAAGGCGAAACAAGACTTAAGTTCAGTCGAAGCTCAGCTAAGTACTTTAAAACGTCAACAAGAGAGCTATGAAGAACAACTCTCCAATCTTAAAAAAGCTCGTCTGAAAGTAGAAGAAGGACAAGAAAGAATCCAGCAAGATAGCTTGTCCTTAACAGAACTTAAGTCGGATTTACAGCATAAAATAGAAGTTTTCGATCTGCAAAAGTCATCTTCTCAAAAATCAGCTGCAGAACGTCAAGAGCGTATTGAAGAGCTTGATGCAAAAATACTAGAAGTTTCTCAAAAGAAAAAATTATCGGAAAAGAAAAAAGTAGAGCTCAAAGAGAAAGAGAATGAAGCACAAGAACAACTTGAGCAGTTAGAAAAAGAACTGTCACGTTTTGCTGAAAGTCCAGAAAGTTTAGCAGAGAAACTGCGTGAAGACTATTTGCAATTAGTACAGCAAGAAGCAGAGTTCTCGAATCAATTAACTAAAAATAAGGCAGAATATGAAAACATTTCACGTCGCTTAGTAGAATCTGATGAGAATGCAAAAGAAAACACTGAAAAATTTCAAACAATTTCTGCTGATCTTACAGAAGCAGAAGCTGCTTTAGAAGCGCTCACTCAAACTGCTCAAGAACTTGAAAAGGAATTACAAGAAAAGAGTGCAGCAGAGGCAAAATATGTTGAAGCAGAGCGTCAAGGTCAAAATTTGATGTACGATCAGATGCAACAGCTTAGCAAATACAAAGCCAATCTTGCAAGTATGGAAAATATTCGTGACAGCCACAGTAATCTATATCAAGGTGTACGTGCAGTTATGACACAAAGTGCTGCGCTTGGTGGAATTGTTGGCGTTGTTGCCGATCTCTTAACTTTTGAGAAAAAATATACTACAGCTATCGATATTGCTTTAGGTGGCGGGAGCCAAAATATTGTGGTTGAAGATGAAAATTCAGCGAAAAAAGCAATTGCCTATTTAAGAGAAAAAAGATTGGGTAGAGCAACTTTTCTTCCGCTCACAACGATTAAACCTCGGGAGTTTCGAAACTACGATCGTCTAGTTTCAATGGAAGGTTTCATAGATACTGCTATAAACTTGGTTAATTTTGAGCCACGATTGCAAAGAGCAATGTCAAGTTTATTGGCAACTACCGCTATTGTAGATACAGCCGAACATGCAAGCCAAATAGCGCGTGCAATGAATTATACTATCCGTATTGTAACTTTGGATGGCACGCAGATTAATCCAGGTGGCTCATACTCAGGTGGTGCAGCAAAACGAAACAATACAACTTTTACCAGTACAGAGATTGAGCATTTGACTGAAGTAATTGCTTTAGCAGAAGCTAAGCTAAAAGCAGTCGAAGACAAATTACAAAAGCAACAGCTCACACGTCAAACTTTGAGTGATGAACTTGAAGCTTTACGTTCCAACATTCAAGAAAAACGTCTTGCGGAACAAAGCTTACAGTTGCAGATTAAGCAATTGTCAGAACAAAAGGCAAATCTTCAGTTCTTGGCTACAGCTACAGAAAATACGGCTTCACATCAAGCACTGCAAGAATTATCAGAGAATAACAATAAACTGGTACAACAGTTGTCTCAGATTGCTAAGGACAAGCAGTCTTTAGATAATCAACTTGAAGAAGTCAAGTCTAACAGTCAAAGTTTCAATACCCTTAAAGAGCAGAAAAATAGTGCCTATCATGAAACGAAATTACTTTTGACTAGCTTAAAAAATGAATTACGGTTTGCACAAACGGAGCAAGAACGCTTAACACAAGAATATGAAGTTCTAGGTACTGAAAAAGCTAAACTTCAAGCAATTGGCCAAACTCAAATAGATGAAGCAAGTCGTAATCACTATGCTCAACAGTTGAAAGAGACTGAGTCTAAACTTCAAGAAGCTAATGTGAAATTAGTAAGCTTACGCTTTGAGAGAGACGATCTTCAAGCGCAAGCAGAAGAGTTTGAAGAACAAAATCGTGAGTTATTGGAGCAAAATCAAGTACTGAATAATCAAAAAGCGCGTCTAGAAGTAAGAATTGAACAATCAGAGAAACTCCTAAAGAATCGCCAAAATACCCTCTTTACTGAATATGAAATGAGCTTTGATGAGGCGAGAAAAAATGCTAAAATACTTGCAGATCTCTCGGAAGCAGAACAACAACTAAGCTTACTAGAACGCCAAATTCGTGCACTCGGACCAATTAATTTAGATGCAATAACTCAGTATGAGGAAGTACATCAACGCCATGCATTTTTAAGTGGACAACGAGATGATCTTTTAGAAGCTAAAAATATGCTACTCGAGACGATTCAAGAAATGAATGAAGAGGTAGAAATTCGCTTTAAGACAACGTTTGAACAAATTAGAGAAAGTTTCCAATTAACTTTTTCACAAATGTTTGCAGGAGGAGAAGCTAATCTTGAGTTAACCAGCACGAATTTATTGGAAGCTGGTGTCGAGATCAAAGTACAACCTCCAGGAAAAAAATTAGCCAGCCTGAATCTCATGTCTGGTGGGGAAAAAGCATTAACTGCACTAGCCTTAATTTTTGCAATTTTACGTGTTAGAACTGTACCATTTGTAGTTTTGGATGAGGTAGAAGCAGCATTAGATGAAGCAAATGTTAAACGTTTTGGAGATTATATGAATCACTTTGACAACTCCAACCAATTTATTGTTGTCACACATCGTCGGGGGACAATGGCAGCAGCGGGTACAATGTATGGTGTGACAATGGCTGATGCAGGGGTTTCTAAGGTCATTTCTGTAAGGCTAGAGGATGAAGTTTAAACAGGTATGCCATTTGAAGCTTAAGCTTAGCTCAAGGCTCATTTGTTAGAATTATTCTCAATGTAAAAAAAGGAATTTACTCTTGTGCAAATAAAAAATAAATTGAGGTTTACCTTGAAAAAATTACTTAATAGTTTTAATACACGACTAGGTTTAGTATGCTGGTCGACCTTCTTTATTTGGGTCAAAACCATGATTGCTTACTTTTCTGTCTTTAAGGGTTTGAACTCTTCTAATCTTGCAGATTATCTCTTGGTTATTGTTAACCCCATAGGCTTTACAGCAATTTTCTTTAGCTTAATATTGTTTATTAAAAGAAAGCAGCTTTTCTATCTCGGAATGTTGTTAATGAACTTAATTGGAAACTTGTTGGTTTACGGAAATATCCTTTACTACCGCGAGTTTTCAGACTTCCTTACGCTTAACACCTTAACGGGAGGAGCAGGAATGGTCGGAAAGGGTTTCGACTTAGGTTCTATTGCTGTTTCTTGGGTTGATATCGTGTTCTGGGTTGACATTATCGTTATTCTTGTTCTTTTTCTTACTAAGAAAATTAAAATGGATGAACGACGCCCCACGAATATTTTTGCCTTCAAGGTTTTCAGTGCCTCAGTCATGATTTTTGGCTTAAATTTCTGGATGGCTGATCTTACTGAGCATCGTCTTGTTTCACGACAAGCACAATATGACGCAACTTACGTTGTACGCTATTTGGGCTTAGGACCTTGGTTAGCTACCAATAGCTGGTATACTCATGTGTCCAACGAAACTCGAGCTATGGCTTCCAAAACAGACTTTACAAAAGTTCAAAAATATATTCAAGAAGATCGCTATCTTGCACCAAATGCGAAGATGTTTGGTATTGCGAAAAACCGAAATGTTATTGTGATTCACCTAGAGTCATTGCAGCAAGATGTTATTAACATGAAAGTAAACGGTGAAGAAGTAACACCTTTCTTGAATTCACTTTATAACAATAATCCTTCAGTTTATTCTTTCTCAAACTTCTTTAACCAAGTTGGGCAAGGTAAAACTTCTGATGCAGAAACTATGCTTGAAACTTCAACTTTTGGTTTATCATCAGGCTCTCTTTTCTCAAGTCTAGGAAGTACACAAACTTTCCAAGCTATGCCGGCTATTCTGCAACAAAAAGAAGGATATTCAAGTGCTGTATTTCATGGGAATGTTGGTTCATTTTACAGTCGTAATAATGTTTATCGTAATATGGGGTATCAAAACTTCTTTGATCAATCCTTCTATGATCTTACGCCAACAAATTCCACTGCTTGGGGCGTTAAAGACAAATACTTCTTTAACGACTCAATTCCTTATCTTGAGCAATTACAGCAGCCTTTCTATGCAAAATATCTAACGGTTACAAATCATACACCTTATACAGGGCTTGAAGATTATGAGATGAATCCGAAACTTTTAGAAGGTGGCTCAGGGAACTCAGTAGTTGATAATTATTTTGTTACTGCTAATTATCTGGATTCAGCGGTTAAAGATTTCTTTGATTACTTAAAGAAATCAGGACTTTATGAAAAATCGGTTATTGTTCTTTATGGGGACCACTACGGAATTTCTGGTTCTGATACAAAATATTATGCCCCATTTATTGGTAAAAGCGCAGATGAATGGACTGAATATGATAACACAATGATGCAACGTACACCGTTTATGATTGATATTCCTGGTCAAACATCTGGTCATATCAGTGATGAATTTATTGGTGAAATTGATGTAATGCCAACCCTAGAGCATTTGCTTGGTATTTCGACAAAAGACTATATTCAATTTGGACAAGATGTTTTTGCCCCAAAACGCGAACAATTTGTTGCCCTCCGAAATCGTGGTTTCGTTACACCAACTATCACAAAATCAAGTGCGACAAGTTCAGTTTATCATGACACAAAAACTGGAGAAGTTCTAAAGTTAACTGAGAGTCAGCAGAAATATGTGGATAGCATTCAAGAAAAAGTTAATAAAATGTTAGATATGTCGGATACCTTCAATACGGAAGATCTCCTTCGTTTCTACACACCGCCTGGATTTAAACCAGTACAACCGGGAAATTATAGTTATAACGTTACGTCAACAAGGAATCGTTTAAAAGAAGAGCAAGATGTCTTAAAAGCACGCTCCACATCTCTTCTTAGCGAAAACCAAGGCGTATCTACGGTCGATCTCTTTAATGATCCTGTCTTGGCCGCGAAAAAAGCTCAAGAAGAAGCTGAAGCAGCAGCAAAAGCGAAAGAGAAAGAAAAAGAAGATGCTAAAAATGCACCTTCAGCCAATAAAAATGATGAGAAAGGAAAGTAAATTTTTATGAAATCGGGATATTTTCAGCCTTTAAGTAATATTTATAAAATAGCTTGGATGTGGTGGGTTATTCTCCTTTCTTTTCAACAAGTTCTTTTCTATGAAAACAATCTTCGAATGAATTGGTTTCAGATAACTATCCTTATCATCCTAGTTCTTTCTTTCTATTTTTTGGTGAGGCAACGTCGCTTTTTTGCAGCAGAAAACGCGCTCCATTTTTCTCGCGATTTTCGTTTGGGAATGCTTGAAATTGACTTCAATTATATGAGCTCAGTAAAACTTACGCCAAGAACGCTTCGTTTTATCTATATTGGAAAAGAATATCATTTTGTTGTTTTGGGAAAGTCCAATCAACTACTACAAAACGTTTTAAAGGAAAATAATGTTGAATACACTACATCAACACTTAAAAGATCCGCGAAAGTGTAAGATCTTTTGGTCACTTATCTTTGGCCTTATCTGGCTTGGAACAAATATTTATGTAATCATGGAAACACCTGTTTGGAATGAAAAGTATATTACAGCTTTTATCCTCGGGAATATCTGTATGTTTATCGCAGCAGCTTACATGGTTTTCATCTATCGTTCGGTCAAGAAAATAGACACGCTAACAGAAAGTAAAATCCAACATTACTATAAAGTGTCAATGTGGATTTTAGGGCTGGCAGTATTGCTTGTGCCTTTTTTCTTTATCATTCACGTTCCTGATACTGCACATGACTGGGATTTCTTTGTAATTTTTAGGAATTCCCTTAAGCTAGGGGGAGATGCATTTGCCAATCTACCTATGACTTCGGATGAATTACTCTATTACTTGCGCTATCCTAATAATCAGTTTTTTGGGATGATTTATAATTCAATATTTGCGCCCTTTAACAGTAATTCTTCGCTAATTTTAGCAACTACAGTCGTTGCGGCAATACTTACAAGTCTTTCAGTTTTAGCGGGTTCTTTGTTAATCAAAAAGATTTCTAATCTTAAAATGGCTCTGATTTACAATCTTGTTGCCTTTGGTTTCGTTCCATTCTATATCTATGGAGCACAGCTTTATACTGATACAGCTTCCCTACCTTTTACAATCTTTGGTCTCCTATTCATGGTGTATGCACTCAAAGCAGATAAAATGAGTAAAATGATTCTATGGTGGATAGCTGCTTGTTTAACTGTTTTCGTAGGTTACAGTATAAAACCAACGGTCTTTATTCCGATGATTGCAGTTTTCTGTTTCTTAATTCTTAACCGCAAATGGAAGAAGCTACTAATTGTACTTCCTATTGCAGCTGTGCTCTTTGTTGGGGTACATCAAGGCATTAAGGAATATGTTGCTTCGGAACCAGCGTTTACAGAAGAAGCTAACGACCGTTATAATTTACCCATGATTCACTGGGTAACCATGTCCTTTGATCCCATAAATAAGTATGGCGGCTTTAATCCCGATGTGTTAGCTTACTCGCAATCTTTTCCAGATGTCCAATCGAAAAAAGAAGGTATTACTCGACGATTTGTAAATAATTTAAAAGAAATGGGTTTTACCGGAGTTATAGTACAACTTTGGCGAAAAATTATGTATACCTGGTTCAACGGGGATTTAAGTGGCTTCTTTTACACTTATCGCCATACAAACCCTTTCATTTTCCGCTACTTTGACTGGACGAGTTTTGCGCCCGAAGAAGGTAATATTACTGGTTGGCTCTTGCTGAAAGCAGCACAGACACTTTATTGGTTAGCAATAGTTCCGCTTATGTGGTATGAAATATTCTTAGGGGTATTTAAGAAACATAAGACAGAATGGTTTATTGTCGGACTTTCAATGGCTGGACTGACAGGATTTTTGTTGCTTTGGGAAGCCAATTCACGCTACCTTTATAACTTTGCACCAATAATGCTTATTTTAGCAACTATGGGCTTGATAGACTTTATTCAACGCAATAGGAGGAAAAATGGAATTTCTGAATAAAAGCATGTATCGCATTTTGCTTTGGCTCTTTACCGCAGCTTTAGCTATTATGGCTATACAACCCTTTACGGATGCTGGTTTTGTTGAACCTATTTCGGTTGTGTTGTTTGCTGGTTTGCTCTTTTTCATTCTCCGTTTTGCCTATCGAAAATTTCATAATATGAATAAAAAAGGCTTGAAAATATTTATTTTCGCCTTTTTTGCAGTTTTTCTTCTTTTACAGATTTTGTCTGTGACTCAAATTCATACCATGGTTTTCGGAGATCCGTGGCATATCCAAGCGCAAGCTACACGAATTATGCAAGGAGATATGATTTGGGATGTTTGGATTAGACAATACCCTAATCTTGTGCCTCTCGTTGCCTTGAATGTTGGATTTATGAAGCTTGCGGAAGTATTACATCTCTCTTATTACTTCATTTTTTATACTTTTAATATTCTTATCAATACAAGTATTTGGGCTTTGCTGATTCACTTCCTATGGAAAAAAAGAGCAGAACTGGCCGCCTTCGTTGCCCTTCTGATGCTTATGCTCCCAATGAATTATGATTTCTTGTTGAGGGTTGGATATTCAGATGGTTTTGCGATTTTCGTTTTATTAATTATCGCATTACGTTTTGATAAAATTCAAAGAACGGATACCTTCGGTATTTGGCAATTTGTCAGTACGGCATTTTTGTTTACACTTGGTTATCTTGCGCGTCCTAATGTGATTATTATTCTGATTGCTCTAGTAATTTTGGGCTTAGTGGCTTACAGTCAGCGAAAAAAATATAAAAAATTATGGCTTTCAATTGTGAAACTCATTTTAGCTTCCTTGGTCGGTATTATTTTGGCGATGGGTGTAACTCGTGGCTTAGCAAATGCTATGCAATATGACCTAAAGGGACCAGATGTTTTTCCAACTGTAAATTGGATTTATGAAGGCTTAAATACTGAATCAATGGGCGAATGGACACCTGTTGACCGTGATTATACACTAAACCACTTTGGATTTGAAACGGCGAAAGAAGCTAACATTGTTGGAATTAAAGAACGTTTAGCACATTTAGGAAAAAATCCTTGGATGATTCCAATTCTATTATTGGCGAAATTTGGACAACTCTGGTCTTGTGGAACTTTCGCAACGGCTACAGATTATCAGCTTTTCTCTGGCTATTACAACTGGACGAAAGCGCCCGGCTGGGTAATTGATAATATTGGTGCTATTAACATCTTTATATCAACATATGCTAAAGCACTCATGACCGTATTCCTCTTTGCCATTGTTTACCGTTTGTGGAAATCAAAAAAAGAAGAAATATCAGTTTTTTCTCTAGCAATTTTAACAACGATGGGAATTACTCTTTTTCATACTTTGCTTTGGGAGGTTAAACCCCGTTACCAATTTATGACCTTTGCCTTAATCCTTCTTGCAGCTGCACTCAGTTTTGATAAGATTTTTTCGGAAAAAACCGTTTTTAGACCTGAAAAAGGACGAAGTAAGCTCCTGAAAATAACATATCCAGTTATGGCTTTATTGTCTTTAGGGTTGATGTTAACCTTGATGCAAAAACAACCGAAGCAAGCAATTGTCGTGAACGCTCAACAACACTCAGTCAATCACTTTGGTTATAGCAAAGGCAGTATTGATTTAGGAGCAGGTAAAAGTATTTCACAGGCTTTTGATTTAACAACATCCGCTAACCGTATTGATTTCAATTCTTATGCGAATATGGAAATGAAATTAATTCTTGAGAAAAAAGAAGAGGATCAATGGAAAAAAGTTGGTGAAACTCCAATTCTTGCAGAAAATGCGATGACTGTTTTGAAGACAGAAATGTCTGTGGGTCATTATCGTATGCGAGTAGAAAACATTCAAAAAGTACCCGTTACGATGGCCTTGATGACCAATACGGAAAATCTAGACTATCCGCATCTCATTGAGTTGCCAAATAGCAAATCCGCCTCTTTTGGTTTCACAATCTCACAAAATGAGCCGAAAACAAAATTCTCCTTAGGATTGATCCTTACCTTTACGGTTATTTATATCTTGGGTTATTTTGTCATTTTGACTGTGGTGAAAAATAATGATTAAATTTTTTATGAAAAAAATTATTCTGCCCTGCTTGGTTGCAGTGGCAGCTTTTGTTATCGTCGATCATAATGCCCGATTTTATCATGAACCATTAGGGATTATTGAAGAAGTACACACAGTGAAGAAGACAGCTTTAAGTGATAATTTTAATAATAAAGATACAGAAATACAACAAAATCTTAGCGTTAAGCTGCTCAATACTTCGCAAAAGAATCAGGTTTTAAATCTAAAAAACAACTCCAACCAGTCCCAGCTTACTGGACAACTTTATCGTAAAAATCAAAAAATTTTATTACGGGAAAGCGCAGGTACTATGCAGATTATTGGCCAGAAGCGAGATGCATTAATTGTAGGTTTGGCTGTTCTTTTTATCGGACTTACCTTAAGCTTTATTCGATGGCGCGCAACACTCTTTCTTACATTGTCTCTTCTACTTAATCTTCTCTACTTTGTTTTGGCTCTTGCTTTTGATATTCACTTTACTTCTGTGAATGCGCTGATTACTTTTTCTTGCTTAGCCTTAGTCTTTGCTATCAGTTCTTTAGGCTTTGTTCTAGGGTTTACGCGGCAAATGTTATTTACCCTATTCACTACAGTTCTCACTAGTCTTTTGACTTTCCTTCTAACATTTACTGTTTTAAAACTTACAGGAAATTCAGGAATTCATTTTGAAATGATGAATTATGTAACTCAAAACCCGATTTTATTCTTTTTTGTAGGTGCAATTATCAGTGTTCTAGGTGCAATTATGGATGGTACTGGCGATATTGTTGCGGGATTATTCGGTCTTTATCGTCAAAACCAGCTTAATGAAATAAATATGTCACAAAAAGATTACATTAAGTCTGGTATGGAAATTGGAAAAGAAATCATCGGTACTTTAACAAATGTACTCTTTATGATTTTTATGGCAGAAACGATTCCTATGACCTTACTCTTATTAAGAAATGGGAATACCTGGAATTATATTGCAGGGACTGCCCTTAATCTTGGACTTTTACAAACGATTATCTCTGCAATTGGTATAGTACTAGCAGTCCCAATTACAGCTGTAGTAACCAGCTTCGGATTAAGAAAGGAAGCAATAAATGAATAGTTTAATTGTTCTCTTTATTATTTTGACTCTTTTACTGATTTTAATTTCGGGAGTTGAAGGGATTAGAAATTTAGTCGGGCTAGCACTTAATTTTGTTTTGATTTTTGCAATGATAACCTTACTTTCTTGGGGAATGAATACCTTTATTCTCTTAAGCGTTGTATCGATACTTATTTTGGCTATCGCAATATATATGTCTTCCGAAGATAATTTGGTAACAAACATCTCTTTTAAAACAAGTATTATTGTTGTGTTTTCCCTTCTCCTTTTGGCTATTCTTGTACAGCATATTGGTAATCTGCAAGGTTTTGCCATCGAAGATACAGAAGAGTTAGAAGAATTATCGCTTGCAATAGGTTTGAACTTTTCTAACGTTGCAATCGTAGTCATGGTCATTTCGATGTTAGGAGCAGTGGCAGAAGCCGCCATGGCTTTAGTGGCTAGTTTATCTGAAGTTGTAGAACAAGATGAGCAAATGACATTGCCTCAATTTAAAGAACAACGTTATATAATATCACAGCAAATACTAGGAACCGCTGTAAATACCCTCTTTTTTGGTCTATTAGGTTCTTCACTAAGTCTTATTCTTTGGTTTGTTCGGTTAAATTATAGCTTTGCTGAGATAATGAACTCTAAGTTACTTATGGCTGATATGGCATCAATGCTTTTAGGGATGCTAGGAATATTATTTGCTATTTGGCTCTCAGGATATTTTGTGGAAAAAGAATTTGAAAAAGCAGAAGGTAAGTAAAACGGTAACTTTTCCAGTTATCGTTTTTTAAAAATTTTTTGTTAATCTCAATGTAATTTTAAAGAAAATAAAGAAATGCTATTGCAAACTATTAAAGTTTTTGATATATTATATGTATGAATAAAAATATATTAGATGGTATTGCGGATCGTTTACATATTAAAGGCCTAAATCCCTTACTTTCACTGATGGTGTGGGAGATACTTATATTAGTAGTCCTGCTGCTTGCTGTTCTACTTATTATTTCAATAAATTAAAAACAACAGCACAAGCGATTGTTTGCATTTTGATTCACTTTTATCTACGTATTTTTTGAACGAAACTGTTCTTCATAATGATTAAAGTGTCCACTTTATAGTGTTACTTTATTCAGGATATTATAAAACCATGTTCTTAAGAGAGCATGGTTTTATTTTTATATTACTTTTCTAATGCGGCAATCTTTGCTTCAAGGGCTTTAATTTCCTTTTCTAATATTGCTTTTTGCTGAGGATTTTTAGCAGACTTAAGCTCCTTTTTCATTTCTTCTAAAGATTGCTTATGATAAGTGACGAGTTGTTTTTTCTTCACTGTTATTTTTTGTAAAACCTTGTTTTTATTTTCATTATCCAGTGGTTTGTAGGCTGGAAGTTTATCGTTTTGAAAATATTTGGCTAATAAACTCATTGGTGTAGTATCTTTATCTTGCATGAGCTTTGTTTTCCAAGCGGAATCATAATTATCCAATAAAAGTCCTGCAAAAGCACCAATATCATAAGCTTCCTCGACATTACCCGTAGAATTACCATATCCAGTGGTTTGCTTCCCTAAATTTTGAATTGCCAGAGTGATATCCTGCTCTGTGTTAAGCTGTTCTGGGAAGTAAGTATATAAAGCTGCCATAATTTCCATATATTGCGCAGAACCTTCAACACGATCCCAATAGTGGGCGTTATTAAAGTCGGTTTTATATTTTGATTTATACTCATTATAGGTTGCGATGGCTTGTAAAACTAAGGATTTGTTCTTTGGGTGGGCAACAGCTGTCATCAAATTCTGAATTAACTGGTAACGAATAATACGTGCTTCTGTCTTATCTAAGTGTTGATTTTTATTCCCTCCAATCTTGGCAATATCCGCTTCAGAAAGCTTATTCCATTTTTCTTGTTCGAAAATATGGAAATTTTCATGTAACACAAAAACGAGGGCATCGTAAGAGCCTAAATGAGGATATCGATTCCAAAGTTTTTTATCCTTAAGCACAGCATTATTCAGTGAAAAATACATTCCACCATTTTCAAGAGTTTTTCCTTCAAGGCTATACTGAGCATCGACACCAAATTTATTGAACTGCTTGCCATAATAGCCCCAAGTTCCGGGTGATTCCGAGCGCTCTAAGTTCATTTCATTAGCTTCTTTATCGGAAAAGGTACTGATTTTGCCCTCAGGACTTATTTTCCACATTTTTTTACTTTCTGTATCCTCTAATACTACAGGGACTCCTGTCACCGCACTTTTTGGCCAAATTTTTTCAGCAACTTGATTATACTTTGCTAATTGCTGTGCAAATAAGGGTACAAAATCTTTTACTGTTTCAGGTTGATTTTTACTGGCTATAAAATTAAATGCTTTTGTATTTTCTTTAGGCTGACTCGAATTTGATTTTGTAGCATGTGATGATTTGCTATTCTCATTTGTACAGCCAACAAGAAATGCATTCATTGACATGAACAAAATGGAAGAAAGAATTAAGAGTTTTTTTGACATAGTTGTTTCCTTTACTAAATACTAAAAATGTGTGGCTTTGCCACAATGTTTATTTATTAATCTTCTTTAAAGAATTTTAGATGGAAAGTACTTTAATATTCCATTTATTCTAGAATTTTATGACCGCCTCCTCTCTCTTAAAGCACTACGAGAAGCAATCTCTCAAGCACAGAGCTTCAAAAATTTTCCTGTCAAAGTTCATAAAACCTTCCTTATTACTTATACGTAAAGTAATTACTACTTTCACTTTTTAATAGGAAAATTATACTTTTTAGTCAAGCGGTTAAGGTACCGTCTTAAGGTGTAATTATCGTAGGGCAGAGTATGCTATAATATAAACATGACAAATGATGTAAAATTGATCGCTTTAGATCTTGATGGAACACTTCTGAACAGTGCAAAAGAGATTTCTGCTCCAAATATTGAAGCAATCCAAGAAGCACGTCAGAAAGGTGTAGAAGTAGTATTGACGACAGGGCGCCCTCTTGCAGCAATTCAACCTTTTTTAAAAACGTTGAAGATGTTAGATTTCAATGATTTTAGTATTACTTTTAATGGTGGTTTGGTGCAACGTAATACAGGGGAAATCCTTTCAAAAAAAGTGTTAAGCTATGATGATGTGCGGCTTATCAAGCAAGAAACCCAGGCTTTAGAAATACCCTGTGATGTTTTAAGTGATGATATTGTCTATGTTACGGAGAGTGCACGTCAGTCTCAATATGGCTTTATCAACAGCCTGTTAGAATTTTATCCTGTGAAGTTTGAAGATCTGGCACCAGATGCAATTTATAATAAGATTGTTTCTTGTACAGATGCGACCTTTTTGGATGCCCAGATACCTAAGTTTCCAAAAACATTATTTGAACAGTTTGAAATCTTTAAAACACGTGATATTTTGCTAGAATTCATGCCTAAAGGTATAAATAAGGCATTTGGCTTATCAAAATTGATTGAACAACTGGACATCACACCGGAAAATGTTATGGCAATGGGGGATGAGGAAAATGATTTGAGCATGATTTCATGGGCTGGGTATGGTGTTGCAATGGGAAATGCTGTTCCAACAGTGAAGAAGGAAGCTAATATTATTTCCAGCTTTACGAATGACCAGCATGCAGTCGCTGAAGTAATTCATGAGTATGTTTTGTAGGAGGAAATATGGGATTATTTGATCGTTTATTTGGTAAGAAAAAGGATACGGAAGAAGTCCTTGAAGAAGTAGTTGAAACAAAAGAGAAGTTAGATGTTGAAGAAGAAAGCACAGTTGATGTATCAGAAACTGAAGAGCTGCTTCAAAATGAACCAGGCCAAGAAGTTTTAACAGAAATGATGCCTGAAGTTTTAGCTGAATTTACAAAAGAACCTTCAACTAAAGAAGCGGCAGAAAAGGAAGAGCTTCAAGAAGAATCTGAAATTCTGGAAGAAGAGATTGAAGCGCTTGAAAAAGCTGAAGTAGAAGACCTTACTCCAAAGGAAGATGCTCTAGCAGATGCGGAAGTTCCCGTAGACTCAACAGTTCAACAGGAAGAAATTCCTAACGTTGAAGAAAAATACGACAAGTCTTTAGAAAAAACACGTAAGACTTTTGGCCAACGTTTTAATGCTTTTTTGGCTAATTTCCGCACTGTTGATGAAGAATTTTTTGAAGAACTTGAAGAAACACTCATCATGTCAGATGTAGGTGTTGACTTAGCTTTAGAAGTTACGGAAGAGTTGCGAAACGAAGCTAAGCTGGCAAATGCCAAATCACAAGAAGCACTACGTCAATTAATTGTTGAAAAAATTGTAGATAAGTTTGATGATGAAAAAGTACCGTCTGAGTTAAATCTCCAGGACGACCTCACTGTTTTCCTTTTTGTGGGTGTAAATGGTGTAGGAAAAACGACAACGATTGGCAAACTTGCACACCGCTATAAAGGCGAAGGTAAGAAAGTCCTTCTTGCTGCTGCAGATACTTTCCGTGCAGGTGCGATTGATCAACTTGTGGAGTGGGGCAAACGCTCAGAGGTTCCTGTTGTCACGAAACCAGCAGGTTCAGATCCAGCCAGTGTAGTATTTGATGCTGTCGTAAAAGCAAAAGAAGAAAACTATGATATTCTTTTGATTGATACAGCTGGTCGTCTTCAAAATAAAGATAATTTAATGAAAGAGCTAGAAAAGATAGGGAAAATTATCAAGCGTGAGTTGCCTGCTGCCCCCCACGAAGTGATTCTTGCTTTGGATGCAACAACAGGCCAAAATGCGATTCAACAAGCTAAAGAATTTAGCGCGGTAACACCAATTACGGGTATTGCTTTGACCAAATTGGACGGTTCTGCAAAAGGGGGAATTGTCTTATCCATTGTTCAGAGTCTGAAAATACCGGTAAAACTTGTCGGATTGGGTGAAGGAATTAATGATCTTACGGACTTTGATGAAGAATTCTTTGTACGTGGTTTATTTAAAGAACTCATCTAAGAAAAAAGTCTATCTGAAAAAGATAGACTTTTTTCCTCTCGGATGGAGAAAGTGGAGAAGTGTCGCTCTGGGATAGTTTATCGGGACTTGAAAAAAAACACAATTCACGATAAAATGGAAAGGTCTAATTAGAGAACTGTTTTATATAGAAAGGCTATCATGTCGTATTCAAATTTGAAGTTATTTGCACTTTCCTCTAACCAAAAGTTAGCTCATAAAGTTGCAAAAGAAATTGGTATCCAAGTTGGGAAATCACGCGTACTCACTTATAATGATGGTGAAGTCGAAGTTAAAATCGATGAAAGTATCCGCGGAGAGCATGTCTTTATCCTCCAATCAACAAGTGCTCCTGTTAATGAAAACTTAATGGAACTGTTAATTATGATGGATGCCCTAAAACGTGCCAGTGCTGCCTCAATCAATGTGGTGATGCCTTATTATGGTTATGCCCGTCAAGACCGTAAAGCACGCGCCCGTGAACCAATCACATCAAAATTGGTCGCAAACATGCTTCAAATTGCTGGTGCAGATCGTTTGATTACCTTTGACTTACACGCTGCTCAGATTCAAGGGTTCTTCAATATTCCTGTTGATCACCTCATGGGTTCACCTTTAATTGCTGATTATTTCCGTCGTCATGGCTTTGCCAATGGTGATGATTTGGTCATCGTTTCTCCGGACCATGGCGGTGTGGGCCGTGCACGTAAATTAGCTGCCTTCTTGAAAGCCCCAATCGCAATCATTGATAAACGTCGTCCACGTGCAAATGTGGCTGAAATCATGAATATTATTGGTGATGTTAAAGGTAAGAAATGTATCCTAATTGACGACATGATTGATACAGCTGGTACAATTACATTGGCAGCAAATGCCTTGAAAGAACTTGGTGCTACTGAAGTTTACGCTTCATGTACACACGCTGTTTTATCAGGCCCAGCAATTGAACGTATTGAAAGTTCAGGAATTAATAAATTAGTAGTTTTGGATACTATTGAAATACCTGATGAGCGTCGCAGCGAGAAGATTGTTGAAATTTCAATCGCACCACTGCTTGCTGATGCTATTATCCGTATTCACGAGAAGCGCCCATTGTCGCCACTTTTCGAATTGCATATCCCTACTGAAAATTAAGAGCAGAGTGACCTTTGGGTCACTTTTTTGAAAAATGGAAATAGAAAAGATAAAAGAACTTTACCGTCATGTGGAAGAAACAGAGCTTAACCCACGAGAGCGGACTTTAATGGCTATACTGTCAGAGCAAACTACAGACTTTTCGTCTTTACCTTTAGGGCGTTTTCGTATCTTGCAATTTGCTGTTGCTGATTTTTCAGAGCTTGTAGAAAACATAAAATTTATCTTGCCGGATGTAATACGGGAAAATACTGAAAAGCAGTTTGTTATTGAAAAATATACTGGGAATAATCTGAGTAAATCAGAACTCGCAGACAGTTTAAAAGTCTTGTCTCAAGATATGGGTGAGACTTTGCAGCACTACATTGGAAGTTTTGCTTTCAAAGAAGAGCTGGTTCAGGTCTATCAAGAAGAAGCAGAGTTTTTTCAAAAAAAAGCAAGCTTTAGTGAGTCTGTGCTGGCTCAAGGTCTTGACCACGTCGACAGCTTATTATTGAGTAACCTGCGCCAAATTCTTCTTCAAAGTCCAGAAGACAAAGAATTAGTTCGTGCCCTCTACAATACCGACGGCAACCAAGCTGCTGCAGCAAAGTTGCTCTATGTTCATCGTAATACCTTACTCAATAAAGTAAAAAAATTTGAGGAGAAATACGGCTTACAACTTGTAGGAAGTGACTTAGTTTTAGCATTTAGTCTAATCGGTCATGAATAATTTTCTGCTCCGGCTAAAAAGCAGCTATCTGCTTTTTTGATTTTTTTGATATAATAGAATTTGAGATTTGTAAATATAATTTATAAAAAACTTTAAGGAATAAAATATGGAATACAAACACATTGACATTGAAGCCAAGTGGCAAAAATACTGGGCAGACAATCACACTTTCCGTACAGGAACAGACAAAAATAAACCGAAATTTTATGCATTAGATATGTTTCCTTATCCATCAGGAGCAGGCCTGCACGTAGGTCATCCTGAAGGTTATACAGCAACAGATATTTTGAGCCGTTATAAACGCGCGCAAGGTTATAATGTCCTTCATCCAATGGGATGGGATGCTTTTGGTTTGCCAGCTGAGCAATATGCAATTGATACAGGTAATGATCCTGTTGAATTTACAGCGAAAAATATCGCTACTTTTAAACGACAAATCAACAGTCTCGGTTTCAGTTATGACTGGGAGCGCGAAGTAAATACTACTGATCCAGAGTTTTATAAATGGACACAGTGGATCTTCACGAAGTTGTATGAAAAAGGTTTAGCCTATGAAGCAGAAGTTGCTGTCAACTGGGTCGAAGAGTTAGGAACAGCTATCGCCAATGAAGAAGTTCTTCCTGATGGTACTTCAGAGCGCGGTGGCTACCCAGTTGTTCGTAAGCCAATGCGTCAATGGATGCTGAAAATTACAGCCTATGCGGAGCGCTTGCTTAATGACTTGGAAGAGCTTGACTGGCCAGAATCTATCAAAGAAATGCAACGTAACTGGATTGGTAAATCTGTCGGTGCTGATATCAACTTTAAAATTGAAGGTACTGAAGAAGAGATTACTGTTTTCACAACACGTCCAGAAACTCTTTTTGGATCAACATTTGCTGTTCTTGCACCAGAACATCCACTAGTAGAAAAAATTACTACTGCTGAACAAGCTGATGCTGTAGAAGACTATAAACACCAAGCCAGCCTTAAGTCAGATTTGGCTCGTACAGACTTGGCAAAGGATAAGACTGGCGTTTGGACAGGTGCATACGCAATTAATCCAGTAAGTGGTAAGAAAATGCCTATCTGGATTGCTGATTACGTTCTTGCAAGCTACGGACATGGTGCCGTTATGGCTGTGCCTGGACACGATGAACGAGATTGGGAATTTGCTAAGGTCTATGACTTAGAAATTGTTCCAGTTTTTGATGGGGGAAATGTTCAAGAAGCCTGCCATACAGAAGGTGGAAAAATTATAAATTCTGATTTCTTAGATGGTATGGAAAAAGAAGAAGCGATTGAAAAAATGATTGCTTACTTGGAAGAAAAAGGTATCGGATCACGTAAAGTGACTTACCGATTGCGTGACTGGCTCTTTAGCCGCCAACGTTATTGGGGAGAACCAATTCCAATTATTCATTGGGAAGACGGGACAACTACCACTGTACCAGAAGATGAACTTCCATTAGTTTTACCAAAAACTTCAAATATTAAACCTTCAGGTACAGGGGAATCTCCTTTGGCTAACCTGACTGATTGGTTGACTGTAACGCGTGAAGATGGTGTAAAAGGACGTCGTGAAACAAACACAATGCCACAATGGGCCGGATCGTCATGGTATTATTTACGCTATATCGACCCTAAAAACAGTCAAGCTATTGCTGATCCAGAGCTTATTAAAGAATGGCTTCCTGTCGACATCTATGTCGGAGGAGCCGAACATGCAGTACTTCACCTTCTCTATGCCCGTTTCTGGCATAAAGTTCTCTATGACTTAGGTGTCGTTCCAACAAATGAACCATTCCAAAAACTTTTCAACCAAGGAATGATTTTAGGAACTTCTTATCGTGATAGTCGTGGTGCTTTAGTTGCTACAGATAAGGTAGAAAAACGCAATGGCTTATATTTCAATGTTGAGACGGGTGAGGAACTTGAGCAAGCGCCAGCTAAAATGTCTAAGTCGTTGAAAAATGTGGTTAATCCCGACGATGTGGTGAAACGCTATGGTGCAGATACCCTGCGTGTCTATGAAATGTTCATGGGGCCTTTAGATGCAAGTATTCCTTGGTCAGAAGAGGGGCTTGAAGGAGCACGTAAATTCTTAGATCGTGTGGTACGTTTGCTTAGCAACAGTACAATCACTGAAGAAAATGATGGTAGTCTAGATAAAGTTTATAATGAAACAGTGAAAAACGTTACCGAACGTTTGGATCATATGCTGTTCAATACAGCTATCTCTCAATTGATGATTTTTGTGAATGCAGCCAATAAAGCTAAAACACTCCCACTTGAATATGCAAATGGCTTTGTTCAACTTTTGGCTCCGTTTGCACCTCACCTTGCAGAAGAACTGTGGGTTGAACTCGGCAACGAAGCAGGTATTTCTTATGTTGCATGGCCAACATTTGATGAAAGTAAACTTGTTGAAAACGAAATAGAAATTGTCGTTCAAATTAATGGTAAGTTAAAAGCTAAGATTATGATTGAAAAAGATTTACCAAAAGATCAACTTGAAAAATTTGCATTAGAAGCAGTCGAAGTTAATGGAAACATTGTGAAAGTTATTGCAATTCCGAATAAATTAGTAAACATTGTTGTTAAATAATGAAAAGGCGAAATATTTCGCTTTTTTCTATTCAAGCAATACAACAAAGCAAAAAAACAGGATTTTACTATGTTTTTTGCTACAATATGTATAGTTTTGCTGTTAGAAATGTTCAGTAAAAGATTGAACAATAGAAAGAAGAAACAATGCCTTTTTATACAACAAATGATGGTGTTCAAATCAATTATCATAGTTACGGTGCAACAGAAAATCAAGCAATAGTTTTTATTAATGGTTATTCTGCGAGTGAAGTTACTTGGGCTTTTCAAATTGATTATTTTGTGGCAGCCGGTTATCGTGTAGTCACTTATGATCACCGCAGTCATGGTCAAAGCCAAGACGTAGACTACGGAATGACCTTGCATCGTCTGGCAGCTGATTTGGAGGAACTGATGAGTGCTTTGCAACTCAGTCGTCCGATATTAGTTGGGCACTCAATGGGAGCAGCGACTATTATGGCATATGAGGAACTTTTTACAGATGGAAAGTTAGCTGCCATCGTAACAGAGGACCAAGCACCGACATTTATGAAATCACCAGATTGGTTAGATGGCCGAACAGGAAAAACTCTTAGCGAATTATCTGACTTTATTAAAGATTTTCCCCGTACAAAATTAACCCAACGTCAGCTGACAGATCAAGTGAAACGTGTGCTGGGTAAAGGAATGTTGCCCTTCAATTTTCAAAAGCACCAGTCCTTGCTTCAAAATGTGATTACACAAGATTGGCGTCAGAATCTTACCCGAGAAACAGTTCCACATTTATTTTTTGCTGGTGGTTGTTCTCCGATTTTTCCACCAGAACATGCACAAGCAGCCCGTGACTTACAACATAATGCATTATCTGAAGTAAGTGTTTTTGCAGACTGTGGTCATATTCTTCATGTGGAAAATATTGATGCTTTTAACCAAAAGCTCCTTAATTTTATTCAAAAAGTGCAAGAAAAAAAGAGTTAGAAATAACTCTTTTTATTTTTCGTGAGGAGTGAGAGAAAGTCTATTCTCTTTAGCCTCTAAATACTCCATCAAAATAATCTTAAGCAAGGCTGCGACAGGTACAGCAACGAACATACCTAAGACACCAAAATAAGCGCCACCAATTGAGATAGAAATAATAACGATAATGGGATTAACATTCAAAGCACCGCTCATTAGTTTTGGGCCAATGATATTTCCATCAATTTGCTGAAGAATGACGAGCATAATAATCGTAATAAGTCCGGCTTCCCACCCACCAGTAAAGAAAGCAATAATCATTGCGATGATCGAAGCAAAAATGGAACCAAAATAAGGAATCATATTGCAAATACCTATAAGCAAACCTAGGGCCACTGAGAAAGGATTGTGTGCGACCCCTGACACGTGGAGAATAAACAATAAAAAAGTGGACAAAATCCACATGATACATGCATCAATGAATTGTGTGGAAATAAATTTATAGAATATAATATCTGTCTGACGAAGATAATATTTCACTGCTTTCAGATGTTCTTCCTTAGTAGAAATTCTCCCGAAGCGGGAGAGAAGCTGTAAGATGCTTTCTTTATATATCAATAGATAGATTGAAATAATGAGGCCGACGACAACACGGAAAAGTTGTGAAGCAAGAGAGAAGGTAAAGGTGCTCAAAGATTCTATCCCGCTGGTGATGTAGCGTGCGGCATCTTGCGCACTAAATGCATTTACAAAAGAGCGAATAGACTCTTCAATTTGTAAAAAATTATCCAACTCTTGAAATTGGTTACTGCTGAGCCATTGATAAATATTTTGGTAAATCGTAGGTAGTAAACGTAGAAATTCTAACAAGTTACGAACTACAATTGGAAAGAGATAATAAATAACAAAAAAGAGAAGAAGTAAGAAAATCATATAAGTGACAAAAATACTAAATTTTCTTGCGTAATGTTGTACAAACTTTATATTTAAACGTTTAAAAAGTAAGCTAAGCTTTTGAATAGGTTTATCTAAAAAGTATGCGATAATTGCTCCGAGAAAAAGAGGAGAGAGTATTTGTAAAAAATTACTAATGGTTTTTGTAATCGGACTAATATTTGAAATAACATTAAAAAGTAAGAAAAGCACAACGAAAAAAAGTAGTCCGTTAAGCCAAAGGTTCCAGTTGATTTTTATTTTTCCCATGGGCGAATTGTCCTTTCGGGTAACTTGATATAAAGTAGTTCCTTTTATTGTAATATCAATAGAAAACTCTGTCAATTGTTTTAAGAAAAAGCACAGAAAAAATTCTGTGCTTTGGTAAAAATACGGAGAATTAATTATTTGTGACGATAATCAACAATTTCAATGTGGGGGGCAATCTTTTCACCATCCCCCATGATCTCTATCAAATGATTAGCTGTAATACGGACACGCATATTTTTATCAAAATACATCATGCCCCAGGCTTTACAGTAAAAATCACCTAAAGGAGAGCTGATTTTACCATCAAAAACTTCAGGCACTTCTCCTTTATTAACGGCAACAATACGATAACGTGTAATGCCACAACAACTGCTTGAGAGTGTCTCATTACTTAAAGTATGATCAAAGTCCAAAACAAAATCAGCAGGTTCAACTTCAGTAAGCGATAGGAGACGCTGCTTAATAGTATCATCAAATGTAATCTTCATAACTTTATTGTACTACATAGGCATGATGATATGCATCAATTCAGCTTGATAAAAGAGGCTAAATACTCTTACAAAATTTGAATTTTTTATTTAAAATAGGTGAAGATATGTAGAAATTCGTCAACTGATTTTTATTTGTCCGCTTTCTTTACTAGAACTGCAATGTCGGACTTTACAAAGCAACATGAAAGCGATATAATGTTAGATGGAAATTTTTTTCATTATTATATTACTAGTAGGAGACCGATTTTAAATGACTAAGAAAAAAATCGTAGTCATCGGTGGTGGTGTTGCTGGGGTTCATGCAACACGTGAGCTTTCGAAAAAGCTTAAAGCAAATGCTGACATCACTTTGATTGACAAACACAGTTATCATACATCTATGACTCAACTTCATGAAGTTGCAGCAGGACGTGTGCCCTTCACAACAGTTCAATACGACTTCCAAAAGCTTTTGGGAAAACGTAAAAATGTGAGCCTTGTAACTGATGCTGTTGTCAGTCTTGATAAAGATAACAAGAAGGTTATCACTGAACAAGGAAGCTATGACTATGACTATGTTGTAGTTGCGCTTGGTGGTGAGCCTAATGACTTTGGGGTACCTGGCGTTAAAGAACACGGTTTTACTCTTTGGTCACTCGAAGATGCTATGCGTATCAAACGTCAACTTGAAACTGTTGTTCAATATGGTTCAACAGAAGTAGACGATGAAAAGCGCCGTGCACTTTTAACAATCTCTGTGGCAGGTTCAGGTTTTACCGGAATTGAAATGGCTGGTGAATTGATTGACTGGCGTAAAAAAGTTTCAACAGATTGGAAAATTCCTGAGGAAGAAATCACAATCAACGTTGTTGAAATGATGCCAACAATTTTGAACACATTGGACCGCAAACAAGCAGACCGTGCACATGCATATCTTGAAAAGAAAAATGTTAATGTATTGACAAACCACGGCATCGTTGAAGTTGCAGAAGACCACATCAAAGTAAATGTTGGTGGACGAGATGAAGAAAAAGTTTCAAAAGAAATCCCGACACACACATTAATTTGGACTACAGGGGTTCAAGGTAATACAGCAGCGCAGACAAATCTTAAGGAAACAGAACGCGGACACCGTCTCCAAGCTAACGAATTTATGGAAGCTGTTGGTTTCGAAGATAAAGGAATCTACGTAGCCGGAGACGTATCAGGCTATATCGAACCAGACACAGGTCGCCCAACACCACAAATTGTTGAAGCAGCAGAGCAAACAGCTCATACAGCAGCATCAAATATCATCGCTGATATTAACGGTGGAAGCAAACATAAACACGAAAGCAAGTACCAAGGTACAATGGTTTCAATTGGGTCAACTTGGGGTGTTGCTAAAGTTGGAAGCATGCGTTTGACAGGCTTCTGGGCAATGTTGATGAAAAACATTGTTTACTTTATCTATACTTTGCAAATCCGTTCAGCTCATTATTTCTGGCGTTATGCTTTGGATGAAGTTTTCCGTACAAAAGATGATCGTAACTTTATGCGTGGTCATACTTCACGCTTAGGTAACGTTCTCTGGGCTGTACCACTTCGTATCTTCTACGGACTTGTTTGGTTGACGGAAGCGATGAAGAAAATTGTGGGTGAAGGTCAACTCTTTAACCCTACAACATGGTTCGGTAAAGGTTCTTGGTTCACAGATGATCTTAAATTCCCATTTGCTTGGCTGCAAGAAGTTCCTAAACATGCTGATGCTGCTGCTGGCGCAACAGGTGAAGCGGCTACGAAAGCAGCCGATGCTGCTGCTGGTGCAACTGGCGCTGCTGCAACTGGTGGAGCAGAGGCTGCTCACAAAGCAACAGAATGGGGCCTTTCATACGCTTATGGTACAGAACCAATGCCTGTACTTGAAAAAGTTCCACACTGGATGGAACCTATCTTTAAGTTCATGATTCCAAATCGTGATGTTGCATTGTTCATGCAAAAATTCATGTCTATCGTTGAAGTTTTACTTGCTCTTGCTATTATCTTCGGTCTCTTTACTTGGATCGCATCAGCAGTAACTGCAGCATTGACAGTAATGTTCGCACTTTCTGGTATGTTCTTCTGGGTAAACATCTGGTTTATTCCGGTAGCAATTGCTTTAATGAATGGTTCAGGACGTGCGTTTGGATTAGACAAATGGGTTCAACCATGGATTCAAAAAATACTTACTCAAGTATGGTATGGTAAATCTCGTTCAATTTATAAAGGACGTTAATTAAAAAATAGCTCATTAGAGCTGTTTTTTATTTATGAGAAATTCCTTCGGAAATTGATTCTGGAGCATTTATCAGCTATAATATAGAGTGTTCATGCTGTCTGGAAAAGATGAGCATCCTAAGAAGAATTAAACATCTAGGTAGTTTGATTGTTTGAAAACCAAAGAAAACATAGTGAAGGATATCCCAAACGCTTTATGACATTTAAAACATTTTTAGAACTTGTCGAAATTAAAACCAAAATTGCCAGTATATTTCCTTATATTATTGGCTTACTTTTCAGTCTGAGTTATTTTAAAACATTTAACGCGGGCCTATCGCTTCTTTTTTTACTGGCTATGCTTATTTTTGATATGACGGTAACAGCGATTAACAATTATCAGGATTTTAAAAAAGCCAAGGATGAAACTTATCAAAAACAAGAAAATATTATTGGTAAAGCTAACCTGTCACCCCATTTTGTCAGAAATTTGATAGTGTTCATGGTTCTTGTCAGCCTGGGTTTGGGTTTCCTTTTGGCTTATTTTACGGGCTGGCTCTTTTTGGTGCTGGGAGGCATCGTCTTCTTTATCGGCGTTTTTTATACCTACGGTCCGATTCCTCTTTCTCGTATGCCCTTGGGTGAAATTTTTTCCGGTGGAACAATGGGATTTGGAATTTTTGTAATGGTGGTCCTCATTAATAGTGCAGAAAACCCTATCTTCAAACTTGACCTTAACTTTGCGGGAAATTCTTTTGTGCTTTCTGGAGATATGATGGGGGCTATAGCAATAGTTGTGGCAAGTTTACCGTTAGTCTTTACGATTGCAAATATTATGCTGGCTAACAACTTGCGTGATTTGGATACAGATATTAAAAACCATCGTTATACTTTAGTTTATTATATTGGACGTAAACAAGGTATTCAGCTTTTTCAACTGCTTATGTACGGTGCATATTTCTTCATAATTTTAGGCTTTTTCATTGGAATTTTTGAATGGCCGACACTTTTAACTGTTCTTTCCTTTCCGATAATTCAGAAGAACTTGAAACACCATGCAGCAGAAGTTCCTGCGCCACATAGCTTTGTTTATTCTTTAAAAAATATGGTTTTATTTAATAGCTCTTATGCTTTCGCTCTCCTTTTATCGCTTCTGGGGCAAGCAGTAGCAAAATAATATAAAAAAGGTAGTCTCCTCTTTGGAACTACCTTTTTGTATATGATATTTATTTTTTGGCTGCTGCAAGTTCACGCTCAAGAGCTAATCTTTGAACTTTCATTGTGGCTGTACGAGGTATTGCGTCATAGTCCATAAGAAGCGGCTCATTTAGGAATGGCATGTCGATAATGGAAGACCACCAAGCTTTCCAGTCCATCTCTTTACCTTCGGCAAGCGCTAAAATAGGTTGAGGATGTCCAGCAGCATCGCGGATAATTATTACTTCGTCAAGGAAGTCGTGTTGATCGAGGAGGAGATCTTCAATGGCTAAGTTTGATTCCACCTTATCAATGAGGTCGACTTGACGGTCATAGAGGAAAAGTACACCATCTTCATCCATAATGCCCCAATCGCCTGTATCCCACCAGTCGCCATAAACTTCTTCAGCAAAACGACTATCTTCTTTATAGTAAGTTAGTGCACGACCTTTAGAAAGGAAATGAATATGACCAGGGGTGCCTGCAGGAACAACGTTTCCGTCAGCATCTGTTACACGTGCTTTGGATAGACCAGGCATGCCCACCCCCATTTCACGTGCATTTGTAGTTGGTAAAGTGCTGAGGCGATGTTTTTTCCAAATCATCGGGCCGCATTCAGACTGACCATAAATTTGTAAGAAAACTGGATTTTCCTCTTTCGAAGCTGCGAGGAAAGTATGCATCGTATCTTTGTTGATTGCATCAAATGTTGAGTGGAGATAGCGAATAGAAGCAAAAGCCTCGGGTGTTTCCTTCACTACATTAGCCAAACGAACAAAATGGTTTGGGTGAGTTTCAAAAGCTGTAGGACGATATTTTTCAAACATGCTAAGCACTGTATTTTTTTCTAAATTAGAAAGTGGCATAAGATCAAAACCAAAGGTCATGGCTGATGATATACCGATGTTAAAGCGGGAATGAACGGGTGAAATGTGAAATGCTAGCAATGAAGACTTGTCTGGCATCCAATCCATAACTGTACGTTGCAAGACCCAACGCCAGCCCATAGAATTAGCAGAGTGTGCAATCAGTTTAGGGATTCCAGTAGTACCGGATGTATGTGTGAGGTAAGCGATTTTATCCGTCGCTAATAGTTGATTGCTTACTTCAGGGCTATCAGTTATTGAAGCAAAGTCAGAAACGAAGAGCTTGTGGTCTTCATTTACATTTTTTAATTCCTGAACGACAGAAGCTGTATCTTCATCAAAGATAAGCCAAGGATTTTCAAGTCGTGCAGCAAGGGTATCCATTACGGTAGTAGAAAAGTGATGGGAAATCATTGCAGGTACAGCACCTATGTAGGAAACTGCAACAGCTAACAGGTAAGTATCAAAAGCGCTTGACTTAAAAATGATGACTTTGTCTTCTTTTTTAATGCCTAAGGTTGCCAGAGTATAAGCTTTTTGTAACACCGCTTCGTGAACATTTTGATAAGTTGTCTTAAGCTCTAGCTCAGGGAAAGCGTTTAACTTTTTATCGAAAATAAAACGGCTTTCGGGAAACTTTTCAGCAGATTTTTTGAAATTGACATAAAGATTCAGAGGTTTGTGATTGAATTTCATTGAAATTTCTCTTTCTATTTTTCTAAAGTTTATTATATCACAAACTATTGGTGAGGATTGAGAAAAAAATGCTTTTTTACGTTTTTAATCCGTAAAGAATAGTCTGAAAAGTCCGTGTAAAATGGGAAAATTAGCAAACTTATCTTTTTGCTACAGCCTCAGTTTTATATAGATATGAAAGCGTATTAGTGTTATAATGATTTTAAGAATAAATTGTTTCGTTGGAAAAATAAAAAGTTCTAACGAAAAGCTTTGCTGAGCAAAGTTGCGGAGGAATTATGGAAAATTTACGTTACAAAAGTGTATTTGACATTATCGGCCCTGTAATGGTTGGCCCTAGTAGTTCTCATACTGCTGGTGCCGCCCGTATAGGTAAGATTATTCGTTCGATTTTTGGTGAATTACCCGAGAAGGTAGAAATTCATTTGTACGAAAGCTTTGCTAAAACTTATCGTGGACATGGTACAGATGTCGCATTGGTTGCTGGCGTTTTAGGAATGGATCCTGATGACCCACGTTTACGTGATGCACCACGTATTGCTCATGAAGAGGGGATGGAAGTGACTTATGTTCCCCACCCAGAAGATAAAGCTGATCATCCTAATACTGCACGTTTAATTTTGAAAAAAGGCGACCGTGATATGAGTGTTACAGGGATTTCTATTGGTGGTGGATTGATCCAAGTGACTGAACTGAATGGTTTCGATATTTCTATTTCTGCAGGGATGCCAACCTTTGTAATTGTCCATCAAGACGCACCAGGCATCTTGGCACGTCTCGGAGCTATTTTTGAAAAGCATGATATTAACGTGGCACAAATGAATTTAACACGTGAAGCTAAAGGTGAAAAAGCGATCATGATTATGGAAGTAGATAGTTTTGATGTAGAAGAAGCTTTTGAGGAAATGAAACATATTCCGAAACTTTCTGCTGTAAATTTCTTTAAATAAGGGGTAATTATGTTTTCAAATGTACAAGAACTGCTTGAAGATGCAAAAGCATATCCATCAATTGCTGAATTGATGATTGCAGAAGAAATAGAACAAACAGGCGCGAGTCGCGAGCAAATCATCGAGATGATGGAACACAACTTAGCAACGATGATGTCATCAATTGAGGAAGGACTGCTTGGGAATAAGTCAACAACAGGACTTACAGGTGGTGATGCCAAGAAAATGGATGAGTATATTAAATCGGGTAAAGCATTATCAGGTGATGTCATTTTAGGAGCAGCGCGTGATGGTGTAGCTGTAAACGAAGTAAATGCTCAAATGGGATTAATTTGTGCAACACCCACCGCTGGTTCAGCTGGATGTTTGCCTGGTGTGCTCTCCGCAGCAACGAAAAAGTTAGGACTCACCCACGACCAACAAGTAGAATTTATCTTTACAGCTGGTGCTTTCGGCTTAGCCATCGCAAATAATGCAACAATCGCTGGTGCTGAAGGAGGATGCCAAGCAGAAGTTGGTTCTGCATCGGCCATGTCCGCAGCTGCCTTGGTCATCATGGCTGGGGGGACAGGCGAGCAAGCTGGAATCGCTTTAGCATTGACACTTCAAAATATGCTAGGCTTGATTTGTGACCCCGTTGCAGGATTAGTAGAAATTCCTTGTGTTCACCGTAATGCTATGGGTGCATCTCAGGCCATGATTTCTGCAGATATGGCATTAGCGGGTGTTAAAACGGTTATACCAGTAGATGAAGTTATTACATGTATGTATAATGTTGGTCGCTCATTACCTTCTGCTCACCGTGAAACAGGTGAGGGAGGATTGGCTGCAACACCAACAGGACGCGAAATCATGGAACGCATCTTTGGAGACGGAAAGTAATAATATTGATAATAAATAAACCTTTTTGAAAGTCTATACTTGCCTTAAAGGTTTTTTTTATTTATAATACAGAGTTGTGACTTGACAATTATAGTTTACAGTTGTAAACTATAATTGTAGTAAAAATAAAGTAAGGAGCGCCAATGAACGAAACAGAATTTAATATATCAAATGCAGAATTGATAGTTATGCGCGTTATATGGTCGCTCGGCGAAGCACGAGTTGATGAGATCTCTTGTCAAATTTCGCCCGATTTGGATTGGTCTCTAGCAACAGTTAAAACATTGCTGGGGCGCCTCGTGAAAAAGGGAATGCTAAGTACTGAAAAGGAAGGACGTAAATTTGTTTATCGTCCTTTAATGGCAGAATGTACAGCTATTCAAATGATGGGACAGTCTTTACTTGAAAAGGTTTGTGAAACCAAGCAAGTGAAGCTCTTAGCCGATATGATCGCCTTGTCAAACTTGACTTCCGAAGATGTAGCAAGTTTGCAAGAAGCGTTAAAAAATAAAGAAACAGTTCAAGAAACAACTTGTACATGTTTAGAAAATTTTAATTCTTGTAGCTGCCAGCATGTCAGCTAATATGGAGGAAAGATAATGGAAAAAGAAAAATTTGCAATCAAAGGTATGACTTGTGACCACTGTGCAATGCATGTCACTTCAGCTCTTGAAGGGCTTGAGGGTGTGAAATCAGCCAAAGTCTCATTAAAAAAGAATGAAGCACTTGTTAAATTTGATGCAGAAACAACACCAATTGAAGATTTAGCAATGGCTGTTAAAGAAGCCGGCTACGAATTAGTAAAATAAGAAGGCTGTCCTAAGGGGCAGTTTTCTCAGAATTCAATTGTTTACAATTGTAAATTTAAAAAGGAGTTGGAAATGAGAAGTCAAAACTTTGTCATCACTGGTATGACCTGCGCAAATTGTGTAAATACTGTATCCAAAGCATTGAATAACTCGAATAAGATTCAAGAGGCGACCGTCAACTTGGCAACAGAGAAAGCAAAAGTCATCTTTGATGATAGCATTAGTGATCAAGATGTGATAAATATAGTTGAAAAAGTAGGCTATGGAGCCATCGTGAATGATAAAGCCCATCAAGAAAAAATTGCAGCTCAAGCGGTTAGAAGGAATCGTAATTTACGGCTGTCATTGATTGTGTCAATTATTTTGACTATGCCTTTAGTTCTTGCCATGTTTGAAAGTTTTTTGGGCACACATTATTTGACGTTTTTACATAATCCTGTTTTGCAGTTTATCCTCGCAACACCTGTACAATTTATTGTCGGCTGGCGCTTTTATGTAGGTGCTTACCATGCCTTAAAAAATGGCAATGCAAATATGGATGTTCTCGTAGCCCTCGGCACTAGTGTTGCTTATTTTTCGAGTTTAATTTTAGCGGTATTTTTAGGACAAGAGAATGCTTTAAATTTCGAATCAGCTATGGTAATTATCACCTTGGTTGTTTTAGGGAAGGTGCTTGAGCATAATGCCAAGGAAAAAACAACTCAGGCAATCACTAGTTTGATGAGTAGTCGGGTCAAAATGGTTCACACAGAAGAAGGTGAGCGGCCACTTGAAGAAGTCCAAATCGGTGATGTCATTCAAATTTATCCGGGAGAGAAGGTACCTTTAGATGCAATGATTCTAAAGGGAAAAGCATCTTTTGACGAAAGTCACTTGACTGGCGAATCTCTACCAGTGGTTAAAGGGAACGATGACACATTATTTGAAGGAGCTGTGAATTTAGACGGGTCCATTAAGGCTGTTGTTGTTCGAGACGTTAACGATTCGACTATTTCTCGGATGGTTGAAATGATGGAAGAAGCGCAAGCCTCAAAACCAGATATTCAAAAATTTGCGGATAAAATCTCAAATATTTTTGTCCCAATTGTTTTGGTGATCTCACTTATTACTTTTGTGGCAACGTGGGTTTTTACAGGGACATTACTGACTGCTATTATGCATGCTGTGGCCACATTGGTTATTGCATGCCCATGTGCACTTGGTTTAGCGACACCAACCGCAATTATTTCAGGAACAGGACTTGCTGCCAAGAATGGTTTGCTCCTAAAGAATGCCAATGCTTTAGAACTGACAAATAGTGTTAAGACAGTTTTCTTTGATAAGACAGGCACAATCACAACTGGAGAATTTGATTTGGCTCAGTTTGAAGGTAACGATGAAGCGTTTAAAATTTTAGCAAGTTTAGAAAGTCATTCGCACCATCCGTTAGCTCAAGCCGTAAAAGCTGAGGAAGTTTATCGCGTAGAAAACCTTAAAGAAATTGCCGGCCGGGGACTTTCAGGAGAAATAAATGGTCGTAAATATTATGCAGGAAATGCAAAGCTTATGGAAGAGCACGGGTATGATGTCACATCAAGCACAGATACTGTTATTTATCTTGCGGATGATGTAAGCCATATAGCTACAGCAACCTTTAAATCTTCAATTAAGCAAGAAAGTGTGCAGACCGTAGCTGCACTGAAGAAAACCGGCATTAAAACTGTGATGTTGACAGGGGACAATGAAGATTCTGCTAAAAAAATCCAAGAACTCGTCCAATTGGATGAAGTGAAAAGTAATCTATCACCTGAAGAGAAAGCTAAAATTGTCCAAGAAACATCACATTCCATTATGGTAGGGGACGGGATCAACGATGCTATTGCCTTAGCAAGTAGTACTGTCGGTGTTGCCATGGCAACAGGTTCAGACATTGCGATGGAAGCTGGTGATGTGACAATTATGGGTGGGAAGATTCATAAATTACTCGACCTATTTAAAATCTCTCAAAAAACACTACGAAAAATTAAACAAAATTATTTTTGGGCTTTCATCTACAATATTATTGGCATACCATTAGCAGCTTTTGGTTTACTCAACCCAATGATTGCTGCAGCAGCGATGAGCTTATCCAGTGTTTCTGTAATTTTGAATTCTTTACTTTTGACGAAGACAAAAATTTAAGGTATTCTAAAAATAAAAGAAAAAATTCACTTTTGTTCGTGAATTTTTTTAGTATTAAACGTATAATAGGAAAAGATGAATTTAGAAGCAAAACTCAAGGAAATATTTGGCTATGAAAGTTTCCGTCAAGGACAAAAACAAATAATAGAGCAAGTTCTACAGGGAAAAGATACTCTGGGGATATTGCCGACAGGTGCAGGGAAATCCATTTGCTATCAATTACCTGCTCTTTTACAAGAAGGCGTAACTCTTGTGGTCTCGCCTTTAATTTCTCTGATGAAGGATCAGGTGGATCAGCTAAATATTGCAAATATACCAGCAACATTCATTAATTCGACAGTAGATGAGCAAGAAGCTTATTTTCGAATGCAACAGATTGAAAATGGCGATGTTAAGATTTTATTTGTTGCCCCTGAGAGGTTTGAATCAGAGTCTTTTAACTATTTTTTACAACATCTTCCTATCGACTTAGTTGCGATCGATGAAGCACACTGTATCTCCCAATGGGGGCATGATTTTAGACCTTCATATGTTACTTTTGCGAAGCGTTTAGCTGATTTGCCTACTTCACCAACACTTCTCGCACTAACAGCTACAGCCACGCCTCGGGTGTCTGCAGATATTCAAGAATTATTACGTATAACTGAAGATAATACTGTTAAAACAGGCTTTTTACGTGAAAACTTACGCTTTGAAGTTGTTAAAGGAAAAGATAAACGGGATTTTTTAAAGTCTTATTTAAAAGCACATACAGATGAATCAGGCATTATCTACGCCAACACACGTAAAGAAGTAGAAGAAGTTACAGAGTGGTTAAATCGAAACAATTTTTCTGCCAAACGTTATCATGCCGGTTTAACAGAGAGGGAACGCCAAGAAAATCAAGAAGATTTTCTTTACGATGAAGTCCCCATTATGGTTGCAACAAATGCGTTTGGGATGGGGATAAATAAGAGCAATGTTCGTTTTGTGATCCATTATGGTATGCCTGCTACTATTGAAGCTTACTACCAAGAAGCTGGACGGGCTGGCCGTGATGGTCTCGATTCAGATGCTATATTACTATTTTCTCCTAATGATGTTCGCCTCAGAAACTTCTTAATTGAGCAAGGAGAAGGAAGTGAGCAACATAAGGAACAAGAATACGAGAAGCTTAGACAGATGCAAGGCTACACAAGTTCTGAAACTTGTCTGCAAGGCTATATTTTGCAGTACTTTGGGGATGAGGGAGTAGATTGTCACAAATGTTCCAATTGTTTAGATGACCGTGAACGTACAGATGTGACCCTTGATGCCCAAAAAGTTATGTCATGTGTCATTCGGATGGAACAACGTTTTGGAAAAACAGCTGTAGCACAAGTTTTAGTAGGATCCAAAAATAAAAACTTGGCACGTTGGAATTTTGAAAAACTCTCAACGTTCGGTATAATGAAGGGTTATTCGCAAAAAGCAGTTGGAGAACTGATTGATTTTTTAGCAGGAGAAGGTTATTTAGCTGTGTCTGCAGGTAAGTTTCCCTTACTTGGGGTTTCGGAGCGAGGAATAGCTGTGCTACAAGGAAAAGAACAAGTTTGGCGACGTGTTGCTTTAAATCTTGATAAGCAAAAAGCTGAAGCTAGTGGGACATTTAATTTGGAGCTGTTTGAGGAATTACGTACATTACGTCTTGATATAGCTAAAGCAGAAGGTGTTCCTCCTTTTATGATATTTTCAGATGCTTCATTGAAAGAAATGGCAAGAATTATGCCTTTAGACGAAGAAACATTTTTAGAAGTTTCTGGTGTGGGCCAAGTAAAGTTGAAAAAATACGGACAAGTGTTTCTAGAAGCGTTAAACATCTATAACCAAAGATAAAAATAAAAATAGAGAGCGGGACTGTTTCTCTATTTTTATTTTTATCTTGACAAATGTAAGCGTTTAATTTACAATATATACAACTAGTATATACTATAAAGTATATAACAAAAGGAGGGTATATGTGGGGAATTATTGCAACATGGCGAATGGCTCATGATGGAGTCTGCAAAGCTGAAGGAATTTTGAGAAAAGGAGGAGAAGCGGGAGAAGCTTTAGAACAAGCGATAAGAGTTGTTGAAGATTATCCTTATTATAAATCCGTCGGGTATGGGGGACTACCAAATGAAGCAGGAATTTTAGAAATGGATGCTGCTTATATGGATGGAGATAGTTTTAAAATTGGCGCAGTAGCAGGTATTACTGACATTGCTAATCCCATTGCAGTAGCTAGAGCATTATCTGAGGAAAAGTTCAATAGTATGCGAGTTGGTCCAGGGGCCAGACAATATGCCATTGAAGCAGGATTTAAGCAGAAAAAAATGTTAACAGAACGTGCCCAAAAAATTTGGGAGAAACGTTTAGAAGAAATGAAGCGGACAGGACTTTCAGCTTATGATGGCCATGATACGGTGGGCATGGTTGTATTAGACAGTAATAGAAAAATGGTTGCAGGGACTTCAAGTTCTGGTCTCTTTATGAAAAAATCCGGAAGGGTTGGAGATTCCCCTTTATCTGGTTCTGGTTTTTATGTAGACAGCCAGGTTGGAGGTGCTACAGCTACAGGTTTGGGTGAAGACTTGATGAAGGGAGTTTTATCATATGAAATCGTACGGCTCATGTCTGAAGGACATACTCCACAAGAAGCTTGTGACCAAGCGGTATATACTTTTGAAGATAAATTGAAAGAAAGATATGGTAAAGCAGGAGCTTTTTCCCTAGTTGCACTAGATAAAGAGGGAAATTGGGGCGTGGCCACTAATGTTGAGTTTACCTTTAGCGTAGCTACTCAAAAGCAAGAACCGAGCATCTTTATCGCCCATCCAGAAGTAAATCATAAGACGAAAATAGAACCCATTAGCCAAGACTGGCTAAATGCTTATGAAGCAAGAATTAAAGCACCTATCGAATAGGTAGAAGGAGAAATTGATGTTTTCGAAGCTTGAAAAAATTATGTTACCCCTAGCTGAAAGAATTGGACGTAACAAGTACCTTATTGCGATAAGAAATGGATTTCTCGTTTCAACACCACTATTGATTGCGGGATCTTTCTTTTTACTTTTAGCAAATTTCCCTATCCCACAATGGATTAATTTTTTGGAAACGACGGTTATTAATAGTAAGACAGGGACGACCTTAGCTGAAATGATTACCAAGCCTGCAGATGCGACCTTTACGATAATGGCCGTATTTGCAGTAGTAGGAATAGGTTATTCTTTTGCAAAAGAAATTAAGGCCAATCCTATTTTTGGGGCTGCAGTCACCTTAATGTCATGGTTCCTTTTAATGCCCTACTCGGTTACGGGTGAGGTAACAGTTGAGGGAGTAGCAAATCCCGTAACGGCTACTTTAACAGCTCTCCCACTATCCTGGGTTGGAGCCAAAGGAATTTTTATCGGGATTATCTGCGCCTTTGTTTCTGTCAATCTTTATCAATTTGCCGTCAACAGAAAATGGGTAATTAAAATGCCTGAAGGTGTACCTCCAATGGTGGAGGATTCTTTCGCTGCTTTGATTCCAGGTGCCTTTGTCATGCTAATATTTTTTGCACTGAACTTGGTATTGAACATTTTTGGCACAAATGCTTTTGACTTAGTTTTTAACTTTTTACAAATACCGTTGCTCCACCTTGGGGATACAGTATGGGCAATGATTATTGCTTATATCTTTCTTCATGTTTTCTGGTTCTTCGGAGTTAACGGAAGTTCAGTCGTGGGTGCGGTTTTTAATCCTATCTTGCTGACGCTATCTCTTGAAAACGTAGAGTATTTTAAAAATGGGACAGGTGCACCACATATTGTAAATGCTCAATTTCAAGATTTATTTGCAACTTTTGGAGGTGCTGGATCAACACTTTCTTTGTTAATTGCGATGCTGATTGTTTGCCGTTCAAAACGGATTAAGGAGTTAGGCAAGCTTGCTTTAGTTCCGGGAATATTTGGGATAAATGAGCCGATTATTTTTGGTCTCCCTATTGTACTCAACCCTCTCATTTTTATTCCTTTTGTATTAGTACCAACATTTAATATTATTGTTTCATATATTATGATGAATCTTAATCTCGTTCCCATCACTAATGGTGTTTTAATTCCATGGACTACGCCGATTATTATTTCAGGTTTCTTAGCAACTAACTGGGCTGGGGCATTATTGCAGCTTGTCTTGCTTATTATTGGCGTATTTATTTATATTCCATTTATCAAAATTATGGATGTACAATACATGAATGAAGAACGGCAAGCTGCCGATGCAGAATTAGAAGCTATTACAGACGAAATGTTGAGTTTTGATAATCTATAGGAGGATAAAATGAGACTTGTAATGATTTTAAATCAAATTCAAGCGGGTGTGGGGACAAAGGATGATGTAACAGTTCCACTCACTGCTACAAAAGAAGTGATTGGTCCAGGAGTGACGTTAAAACCCTTACTTACTGAGCATGAACAAAATTTATTGGTTACGATTTATATGGGAGAACAAACGTATAAGGAAGCACCAGGTGTTGCTCAAAGAAAGATAAAAGGGATGTTGCAACGACTTAATATTGAAGGTGTTATTTGCGGCCCTTCCTTTAACTATCCTGAGTTTTCCAAAATGTCATTGGAGCTTGCTCAAGACATACAAGAAAATACACCTCTTAAAGTAGTCTGCGCCATGTCCGAAGAGAACCAAGCTTTAATTTCCACTTATAAAGAAGTAATTGATATTGTAAAAATGCCTAAAAAAGGTGGTGTAGGACTCAATGAGTCTTATAAGGCTATCTGTAAAGTTCTGCAGGCGAAAGAAAACAATAAATCACGTGAAGCATATAAGCAGTTCGTTTTTTAAATAGAAGAGCATTCTAAAGAGGTAAGAAATGTATAGGACAGAAATTGAACAAAATTGGGAGGAGTATGTTGCACTTTTAAAGGAAGCTGTCGCAATTCCTAGTGTTAAAGGGAAAGCTGAAGCTGGAGCACCTTTTGGAGTTGGGACACGTCAAATTTTAGATTATGCAACAGGAAAAGCCAAAGATTATGGCTTAAAAGCCCGAATTATCAAAGATGCCATGGGTTATGCTCAACTAGGGGAAGGTGAAGATTATATCGGAGTGGTTGGCCATCTTGATGTGGTCGCTGCGGATGCTCAAGGCTGGTTATCTCCCCCCTTTAAACTTGATGAGCGTGAAGGCTATTTCTATGGGCGAGGTGTGTTAGACAATAAGGGCCCAATCCTGTCTTGTTTATTTGCTTTGAAATTACTAAAGGAAAGAAATTTCAAGCCTCGTCTGCCGGTACGTATTATTTTTGGTACGGATGAAGAAAGCGGTTCGGCAGATGTTACTCTTTATTTGTCAGAAGAAAAGGCCCCCGTTTTTGGATTTACACCGGATTGCAAGTTTCCAGTCGTTTATGGAGAACGCGGCGTTGTTGCACTTGAGTTAACGACAACTTTTTCTCCCGGCGTTTTGGATTCATTTGGCGAATTTCATGGTGCGATGGCAAAAGATTTCGTTCCTGATGATATCCAGCTTTCTGGCGGAGATCAAACTTTTAGTGCCAAAGGATTGCGAACGCCAAGCAATGCGCCAGAATTAGGGAAAAATGCAATTACAGCCTTGGCAAATTTGCTTCAAAATAATTTAGATAATGAGGTGTTGCGAGAATATTTTTCTTGGCTCACCCATAGTTTTCACGAAAAACATTTTGGCCAAGGGCTAGGGATTGCTTTTTCGGACCAAGAAAGTGGACGTTTAATACTTACGCCCTATAAAATAAAAAGAGAAAATAATCGCATTCACCTGTTGATTAGTATTCGTTATCCGATAACTGTGACAGAAGAGCAGGTTATTGATGCTTTAAGCCAGAAGCTTTATGAAGATACAAGTGTCAAAATTATCCGTAGTCTACCTGGAACCTATGTTGATAAGGAGAAGCAAGAGATACAAGACTTATCAAGGATTTATGAAGAAGTGACAGGGCTAAATGGGCAACCTGTCACAACTACCGGAGCGACTTATGCGCGGTCAATGCCTAACATTGTAGCCTTTGGTCCATCTTTTCCAGGAGAAAAAGGAATCGCACACAAGGAAAATGAATATATAAATATTGAACATTTAAAACAAATGGTGGAAATTTACATGAAAAGTATTGAAAGGCTCTGTCAATAAGAAACTTTAAAAAAGTAGATAAGCGTGATAAAATAAAGGTAATGAATACTGAACGAAAAGAAAGTAAAGCTAAGTTTTTAGTAGTCTCTCAAGAAATAGAAAAAAGAATTAAGCATGGCACCTATGTTTCTGCTCAAAAACTCCCTTCCGAATATGATTTGGCTTTGGAATTTGGTGTGAGCCGTTTAACGGTCCGCAAAGCCATGGAAGATTTGATGACTAAACAAATTGTGATCAAGAAAAAAGGGAAGGGCGCCTATGTGATTGAACAGCCTAAGATTCAAAGTGGTGGTATGGGCTTGAAGTCCTTTACCGAAGCAGCAGAAGCTATGGGAAAAGTTGGGCAAACTCGTCTACTAAATTTTAAAAAATTGAAGGAAATACCAGAAGAAGTTGTAAAAGCACTGAATAGCCCCACAGAATTGGTGGAATTACAACGATTGCGTCTGCTTGATAATGAGCCCATGACTTTAGAAAAACTCTATTTTGCAGAACAATTAATTACAGGAGCAACTGAAAAAGAATTGACTGGATCATTGTTTTCTATAATTGAGGAAAAAATAGAAATTGGTTATTCCCACCAAGAAATTGAAGCAATTCTGGCTACCAAAGAGCTGGCTCAGTTACTAGAAGTGAAAGTGAACAGTCCAATTTTCCGTGTACACTCTACAGCTTTTGCTTTAGATGCACGTCCTATCTTATATGATATTTCTTATTATCGCGCGGATAAATATTCTTTCAAGAATACATTGATACGCCAGCATTAATGCTAGAAAAAAACAGCTCTTAAGGCTGTTTTTTTCTGTTTAAGAAATCATAGAGAACAAAGAGGACAACCCCACCTATAAAACATGCAATACCGGCTTTTAATCCTTGAGGAAAGAAGGAAAGTTCTACAATATGCTCACCTTTAGGAGCAGCAACTTTCATGAAACCTTCTTGTGCTTTGTCTAAAGTTGTGGACTGGCCATCAATCTTAGCTGTCCATCCTTTATCATAAGGTAATGTGAGAAGAAGTTCTCCAGATGTGTCGGTATTATAAGTCAAACGAAGACCATTTTTTATTTGTTTGGTTTTCACCTGTGCTTTCTTTAAGCTATCCATAGCAGTTTGGTATTTGGTGTTATCCAAAGCCCAGAATCTAGTTATACCAAAGGAAACTTGTGAGTTTTCTGGAAAGGAAACATTCACCGTTAATTTAGTTTCTTTTTCCGAAGTCCCTAAATTATAAAAGTTACCAACGTCTTTACTATTGACGTTATAAGAATGAAGAACTTTTTTTCCTGAGTGAATCGTAATTGTGGTCATTTTTGAGTTATCATTAATATAGCTTACATTAGGTAACTCAAGATAAGCTTGGCTGTGTGCGGGAACGGTAAGTTCATAAGTTACTGATACACCACCGTCTTTTTCCGCTTTACGTATTAGGGTAACTTGTTCTTTCCCGCCGGTTATCGTGCTATTGCTATTTTCGGAAACTGGATAAATCTGTGTGAAATATTTTTCTTTGCTATGCGTCAGTTGATTGAGAAAGGCTTCTTGATTACTTATTGTTGCTCTTTCAGAGCTACTTAGTGTAGCGTCTTTGTATCTATCTTTTACAAATATACCAATTGACTGAGCATTTTGATTTTCAAACAATGAAGGTTTGATTTGCTTATAACCATATTTTTCAGGTTGAAATTGGTTGATATTATAATCTATGGAAAGAAGTGAATCCATAAGTACTGTATTTTCAGGGTAGCGGAGATTAAGATAGGTATTGTCTGTATGAAATCCTAAAAGTCCCAAGATACGGCTTGAATTGCTATTTCGGACAGAAGAAAACTGGGATAAGGCATTATAATTATATTTCATCCCATCATTTGCAGTATCGGGCACCGTATTTTCTGTACGCACGAATGTATCTCCAGCACGATTAGCTATATGTTGGACGAGAGGCTGAATGAATTTTGTTTGCGTATTGTAATAATTTCGGCTTGCAAAATTCCATTCCTTTTTTACTCCTGCAAGTTGGTAATATCCATTTAAACCAGATTCAGCACACATAAACAAAGCAAGAATAGCAACTAGACCTTTCCAAGGCAGCCATTTGTTAAAGAAGGTAAGAATAGCCAAGAAATAGGCCAGCGCAAAGAGCAAAGTCAGTGCAATCTGTAGCGTATCTAGATAAGGATATTTTCCGAATATAGCAGCAGCAATAAAACCAAGGGCAAGAAGTCCAAAGGGGACTAAAGTCATCCAGAGTTTTAAAGAATTAAAGCGCGTAAGCACTTCACAGGCCATAAGTAAAATAATAAGAGAAAAAAGGAAAGCATAACGATGTAAAAACATATTTGGAGAATGCATGCCTTGCCAAGCCAAATCAAGTACCTGCAGATAAAAAGAGGTAATCAGAAAAGCAAGTAGGCTACCAAAAGCTATTTTGGTTTGCCATTTCACTTGTGGTAGAAAGAAGAAAGTGATAGCAAGAAGGAAAGGAAGAAGGCCTAAATAGATCATGGGAACAGCATTATACTGCGTTGTATCATAGGCTCCTATAAAGTTTTTAGAAAAAAGGTCAAAAACAGCAGAGTTTTGTGTCCAAAAATCATTGATTGGCGAAATAGCTTGGGTATTATTCGCTTTTAGATCAAGGTACATTGGAAGAAGCATAACTAAACTTGTCATAGCCGACAGGGTTGAAGTAATTGCAAAATCAAAAAACTTTTTCCATGACCATTTTGTAAACGTTGAACGTGCTAAAAAATACAAGACTAAGAAAAGCGCAACCATAAAGCCAAAATAGTAATTTTGGATAAATAGGAGACTTAAGCTGATAAAATACAGTTTACGCTTGCCGAGATCTTGAAGTCCATGCAAGCCCCAGATGATGAGAGGAAGCCAGATAAAAACATCAAGCCACATGATAATTTCGACTTGACTCGTTAAGAAGCTCATTAGAGTGAAAGCAGTAGATAAAGCTAGCACAATAAGAGGGGAGAGAGATTTATACATATTTTTCAATGCAACAAAGCTTGAGAGTCCGATCGTGCCAAACTTTAAAAGTGTGATCAGATAAAGCGCATCTGGCATAGTGTGAACATTGAAAAAATAAGTAAGAGGCATAAAGAAGCTTCCCATATAGTAAGCTGAAAAAGCATACAGATTAAGCCCCAAACCATTGGTGAAAGTGTAAAGGAAACCTAAATTACTATTATGAAGAATATCTCGATAGAGTGTGTGAATAGCAACATACTGATGATAAGCATCACCAGCTAGAATAGAAGTGTCACTCCCCCAATAAATACCGAGGAAGGCAAAAGCAATTGCCAACAATCCAGCAGGGAGGATAAAGCTTCCGAGCATTAGCCAAATATTTTTCTTGATAAAATCAAACATACTTTTATTATAACCTAAATTCGTATTTATAAAAGAAAAACTGGACTAATCCAGCTTGGTTTTTAATTCTCTTGCTATCTCTTCTAATCGATTATCTTTATTTACTTGGGGAATTTTATAGCCGATATAATAAGGAGAGGTGATAAACCGGGGAACAATTTTACATATATAACGTTTGCTGTCTGGCATTTTGTAGAAGAAAAGATTATAAGAATCACAACGACCATTCATATAATCGTTTAACAAATACTGCGTAATAATCTGTACTTTATCTGCCAAATGATCAATATGGTCAAGATGTGAAATGATAACATTAAACTCAACAAAACCCATGATAGGACGTGTAGAAATAGTAATGTCAACACTATTTTCTTTCAGAGTAACACCTTGAAAATTCTCTGGAGATATGTGCTCGTAACCATCGGCCTCTTCTAAGCCAACTACCTGCATATGCGGATGACGTAAAGTTCCACCAGAATGTGGACCGAAATTTTTAAACATAAGTACTGATTTATATTTAGGATTAACCAGTAGCTTTTGCCAACATTCAAATGCAAAGCGAAAGACCTCTCTGTTTTCTTGGACAGAATAGGTTGATACATCTCCGAGGTGTTTATCTGATTCGATAATCACAGTCATCAAAGAATTTTCGACCGTTGGAAATTTATTTTTAAGCCAAATTTTGTGTCCTTGCCTGCCCAAAATATCTTTGAGATTGGGCGTATCACAAAAAGGACAAATTCGCTTTGCTTCAGCGAGGTTTGCGTATTTATTTTTATTGATTTCCATGTTAAAAATTAATGGATTATCTGTGTGTTCAATCATATTTCTATTATAGCATTTCGCAGTCTATTTATTTCTAGAAAAAACTGGTATAATAAATCGTTACCTATTATTTACTTCAGCCTTCAACTGAATGTAAGCTTTTTTGTTTTTCTAAAGAAAAATAGGAAATCTAATAAAAATAGAAAGAGATGGTGAACAAATAATGGATAATTCAAAAACAAGAGTCGTTGTCGGTATGTCGGGTGGTGTCGATAGTTCGGTTACAGCCTTAATGCTGAAAGAACAAGGTTATGATGTCGTGGGTGTTTTTATGAAAAACTGGGACGATACTGACGAAAATGGTGTATGTACAGCTACAGAAGACTACAAAGATGTAGCAGCAGTAGCAGATCAAATCGGTATTCCTTATTATTCTGTTAACTTCGAAAAAGAATATTGGGATCGTGTATTCGAATATTTCTTGGCGGAATATCGTGCAGGTCGTACACCTAACCCAGATGTTATGTGTAATAAAGAAATTAAGTTTAAGGCTTTTCTTGATTACGCAATGGAACTCGGGGCAGATTATGTGGCAACAGGTCACTATGCACGTGTAACTACAGACAAAGATGGTACAGTTCATATGCTTCGTGGGGTGGATAATAATAAAGATCAAACTTATTTCTTAAGTCAATTGTCACAGGAACAACTTAAGAAAACAATGTTTCCACTTGGTCATTTAGAAAAACCTGAAGTACGTGCTATTGCTGAACGTGCTGGGCTAGCAACAGCGAAGAAAAAAGATTCAACAGGAATTTGTTTCATCGGTGAAAAGAATTTTAAAGAATTTTTGACAAACTACCTTCCTGCAACATCAGGTAAAATGATGACGCTAGATGGTGTAGAAATGGGAACCCATGCAGGCCTCATGTATTATACTATTGGGCAACGTGGTGGATTGGGAATTGGAGGACAACATGGTCAAACGACAAGTGATCCATGGTTTGTAGTTGGAAAAGATCTCAGTACAAATACACTCTATGTTGGCCAAGGTTTCCATCATGAACATTTATATTCCGATAATTTAACTGCCAGTGAATTGAGCTTTACTCGTCCAATGCCAGAAGAATTTGAAATGCATTGTACAGCCAAGTTCCGTTATCGTCAAGAAGACACAGGTGTAACAATCTCTGTTAAGGGGGACAAAGTTGCTGTCAAATTTGATGAACCCGTACGTGCAATCACACCAGGACAAGCTGTTGTTTTCTATGATGGTGAGGAGTGTCTTGGTGGGGCATTGATTGACTATGCTTATAAAAATGGTCAAATTATGCAATATCAATAAAATAAGAGAAACGTGGGATTATACCCGCGTTTTATTTTTGATTAAATTTTAAATTTGTTATAATTTATTTATAATCAAAAACTTATTTATGGGTGAAGATATGAAAAAAATCGGAAAAGGAAATCTTGTTTTACTTGCTTTAGTATTATTAACGAGCTTCGCGTTTATTTGGCATACGAATTATAAAGACAATAACAAACTATTCGCTGAGAATATCATGCTTCCACGAGTGTTACCTAGTTTTGATCAAGAAAAAACAACAGAGCATCTCATTACACAAATTGCTCAAGGGGATTACTCGAATATACAAGGTAAGTGGACAACTGAGGATGGACTAACTTATGAAATAGAGGGTACACGATTACTTTTCGCACAGCGTGAATACTACCTGATAAGAGGGGGTTATGATGAATATGGAGTACCTTATATTATGACAGACGATAGGCATTCAGCAAAACTTTATTTTTATCCAGCAGGACAGCCGATTCCTACTTTACAAGGAGATGACACAGTTGTCGTTTCAGATATGGCAGATCCGAGTGATACAAGTAAAAATCGTCTCTTATTTGCACAAACAATACTCACTTCTGAGCAGATAAAAGAAAACGTTTCCTATCTAAAAAATTGAGTTTTATAACCATAACTTTTTAGCGTTAAATACTGTAAAAACAAGCCAAAATAAACTTTTAGACTATTTAAGGATATTCTTTATAAAAAAGAAGAAAAAAAATATTAAAAAGCTTTCATTTCTCTCATAGTTGTGATATACTAAGACATAAGACTGTAGACAGTCAAATTGTTGGAGGAATTTTTTTACAAATGAATGAATTTGAAACATTGTTAAACAGCGTTGAGGACGTTAAAGTACGTGACGTCGTAAAGGGTGAAATCCTTACTATCGAAAACGGGCAAGCAACAGTTGCTATCGTTGGTACAGGTGTTGAAGGTGTCCTTACACTTCGCGAAATCACAAACGACCGTGATGCTGATATCAATACATTCGTAAAACCTGGTGATATTCTTGATTTGCTTGTTATTAAACAAATCGTTGGTAAAGATGCTGAAGGTGCAAATGTATACCTTCTTTCATTGAAACGTCTTGAAGCTCGTAAAGCTTGGACTGAACTTGAAGGTAAAGAAGGCGAAATCCTTACAGTTAAAGTTACTAAAGACGTTAAAGGCGGACTTTCAGTAGACTATAACGGTGTTCGTGGATTTATCCCAGCGTCTATGATTGATACATACTTCGTTAAAGATACTAAGAAATTTGTTGGTCAAGAAATTGAAGCTAAAATTATCGAAATCAACGCTTCTGAAAACCGCTTCATCCTTAGCCGTCGTGCTGTAGTTGAAGCTGAAACTATCGAAATGCGTAAAGAAGCTTTTGCTCAATTGAACGAAGGCGATATCGTTGAAGGTACTGTTTCACGTGTTACTAATTTTGGTGCATTCGTTGACCTTGGTGGTATTGACGGACTTGTGCACGTTTCAGAACTTAGTCACAGCCGCGTTAAACGCCCATCAGACGTTGTAAAACCTGGTGATAAAGTTGAAGTTAAAATCTTGAAATTGGATGAAGAAGCTGGACGTCTTTCACTTTCTCTCAAAGCTACACAAGCTGGCCCATGGGAACAAGTAGAAGAAAAAGCACCAGTTGGTTCAACTGTTGAAGGAACTGTTAAACGTCTCACTGACTTTGGTGCATTCGTTGAACTCTTCCCAGGCGTTGAAGGACTTGTTCACGTTTCACAAATCTCTTGGGAACGTGTTGAAAATCCAAAAGATGTACTTAAAGTTGGTCAAGTTGTGAATGTAAAAGTTCTCGACGTGAAACCTGAAGAAGAACGTATTTCACTTTCAATCAAAGCATTGGAAGAAGCTCCAGCTCGTCCTGCTCGTAACAACGAAGATGGCGAAAAACGTGACCGTAAACCACGTGCTCCACGTAAAGCAGCTAAACCAAGCTACGATCTTCCAGAAACTCAAGAAGGTTTCTCACTCGCAGACTTCCTTGGTGAAGACTTCGACATCAACGATTTGTAAGAAAATCTCCAGAAAAGTCGCTTAAGCGACTTTTTTTGATCTAGTGTATAAAAAGAATTCCTTTAATCAATTTGAATAAAAACTCCTGAATTTAATTGTTCAGGAGTTTTTCATTTTTATTAAGCTACCTTTATACTGATTGCGAAAGCTTAAAGGATTTCTGTAAGATACAGGTTATTTCTAAGTTTTAATTTTTCTTCACTCAAACGAAAAATTGTGAATAGGAAAACTATGTTAAGATGAAAGAAAAATTTTTAGAAAAGAGGATACGTATGGTGAGGAAGAAAATACAGTTGTCTATTGGACTAATAGGAGTTGCTCTGCTAGGATTAGGAGGTTTAGGAGTTGGTCAAGCCAAAGCCGAATCTCTGGATAACCTGAAAGCAAGAATGGCAGAACATGTAAAGAAATTAGAAAGAAGCAGTCGTTTCGCAGATTCTGATGAAACAAGAAAAATGGAAAAAGAACTGGAAGAGATGTACCTCAAGATGGTTGATCAGGAAATGAAGGAAAATAAGATTATGGAAAAAATTGATAACTTACCAGTAGTTCCTGACAAGACGGATCGCACACGTGCACCATATGGCAGATGGACATGGCGTGATGGCGTCATTGCTATAACTAATAGGGGTATTTCAGGCAGCTGGCATGCTGGGATAGTAGCACCTCAGAGACCAGAAGTTACGGCAGAATCTTCACCAAATACAAATGGAGTTAGATTTATGAAAAACTTTGAAGGTCGTGGAAAAGTAGGCAACCATAATGTCTGGCAAACAGGCGTAAAATCAACATCTATCTCACAAGACTGGCACGCAGGACATTGGGCGGGGAGACAGGTGGGCAAGCCTTATAACTATAACTTCTACCGGACCAATAATAGAAACAGCTTTTACTGTTCGCAACTGGTCTGGGCAGCCTATATGGATGTTGCTAAGGTTAACCTCAATACCTCGGCTTACGATATCCCAGGCGCACGTGCTATCCATCCTTCCGAGTTGCTGTATAACAATAAAGTCCAGTTGATTTATCGTGCAAGATAAGGAAGAAGTACTGGATGATGAAAAAAATAATATTAGTTGCCTTAGCTGTCGTATTTTCGTTTGGAGCCGTCTTTTTAGTCTATAGAATCCTGCCTAAAAGTGACCAGTCCTTTAAAACAAGTAAGAAGATTGACTTTTATATCATGTCGTCCCAAAAGATTGTGGGTTTTGATCGGACAGATAAAGGGATAAATAAACGCTCAGAAGACAAAGTGAAACTCGGAGAGCAGACCGCAACCTATAATCTGCAACCAGATTCTAAAAATAATCATTTCTTCCTATTTGAAGATTTTACACCAGGTCCTTTTCCTAGAGGACCACAAACAGTTGTTAGCTTAGATATTGAAAAAGGTAGCTTGTCGAAAGCAGAATATCCCGAAGGACCTATCACAGGTGCGGGATTTGACGGAAAGTTTTACTATCCTATGACCAGTCAACCTGAAGGAGGTTCGGTTCATAAATATGATAAGTCAAAAATAATGAAAAAGCAGTATAAATTCCCAGATACAACGAGTAATGTGATGCATGCTGCGGCAAGTGATGGGAAACGTCTTTATGTTCTGAATAATGTGATGAATGAAGGAGATAAGTATGCACACAATCAGCTAGTAACTTTTGATACGAAAAATTTAGATAAAATAGATGAGAAATTAATTGTGAATGCGGCTTCCAAAGAAGCAGACTCAGAAGCGTTTTTAGATATGAAGTTAATAGGAGATAAGTTTTATCTGACAAATAAGAGTTATCGACTGAAAAGTCGCCCTTATGAACCTACACCACTTGATAAACTTGTTATTTTGGATAAAAAAACCTTAGCGAGAACGGAAGTTTCTCTTGGTCAAGAGTTACCAGATAGAATCGCAGTATCCAATGACGAAAAAACTTTAGCCATTAGTCATGCGAATGACGGTTTTGATACATCAATGACATTAAGCTTCTACGACATAGACACCCAAAAAATCAGCCGTTTAGAACTTAGCGAATCACTTATGGAAAATTATTCGGCAGATGATATGCTTATTAATGTCGACTTTGATAAAGACGGCAAAGTATGGATTTTAACTTGGAAGAATCTTCTTGTCTATGATATAGAAAAACAGGAAAAAGTTTTTGGGCTTGATTTAGCAACATATGGCTTGGACGATGCGCATTTATTGGCTTTGAAGAAATAACCCCTCTTTTTTTAAAAAATATTTTTTACCTTTTGGTTGCTCATTTTGTTTTAAAATGCTATTATAACTTTAAGCAACCGCTTGCGTAAAAATAAAAAGGGGATCTAAATAATGAATCAACAAAATTGGTGGCAAGAAATTGTAATGTATCAGATATATCCTAGGAGTTTTCAAGACAGTAATGGAGATGGCATAGGTGATATTAAAGGTATAATTTCACGTTTAGATTATCTTGTGGAATTAGGTATTGGTGGAATTTGGCTCAGTCCTGTTTATCAGTCTCCCAATGATGATAATGGTTATGATATTTCAGATTATGAGTCTATTATGGACGAATTTGGTTCCATGAGTGACATGGAAATGCTTATTTCTGAAGCAGATAAGCGAGGTATCAAAATTATCATGGATCTTGTTGTCAATCATACCAGCGATGAGCATCCTTGGTTTATTGAAGCTAGAAAATCTAAAGAAAATAAATACCATGACTATTATATTTGGAAAGATGCACCAACAGACGGTATTCTGCCTAATGATTTGAAATCAATATTTGGAGGCTCTGCGTGGCAATGGGACGAAGTCGCAGGACAATATTATTTGCATTTGTTCAGCAAGAAACAACCCGATCTCAATTGGGAAAATGAAAAACTCCGTCAAGCCATTTATAAGATGATGAATTTCTGGATAGATAAAGGCATTGGTGGTTTCCGTATGGATGTGATCGATCTGATTGGGAAACAACCAAATCAAGGCATTACAGGTAATGGGCCAAAATTACATGCTTATTTGAAGGAAATGAACCAAGCTACTTTTGGTGATAAAAATCTACTTACCGTGGGTGAAACTTGGGGAGCAACTCCTGAAATAGCCAAGCAATATTCAAATCCGGAAAATAAAGAGCTTTCGATGGTGTTCCAATTTGAACATATTGGATTAGACGAAGCAGAGGGGAAAACCAAGTGGGACTTGGTTCCCCTACAGGTTTTGAAACTCAAACAAGTGTTCAACAAATGGCAAACAGAATTAGGGAATGAAGGCTGGAATTCACTATTTTGGAATAACCATGATTTGCCACGCATTGTTTCACGTTGGGGTAATGATAAAGAATACCGTGTAGAATCTGCGAAAATGCTGGCTATACTCTTGCATATGATGAAAGGTACACCGTATATTTATCAGGGTGAAGAAATTGGCATGACCAATTATCCTGTGACTGATATTGACCAAATTGATGATATTGAAAGTCGCAATATGTATTTTGAGAGATTGGAGGAAGGATATAGTAAAGAGGATATTCTCCATTCAATCAATGCAAAGGGACGTGACAATGCGCGTACTCCGATGCAATGGAGTAATGCAAAAACAGCTGGATTTAGTACAGGCCATCCTTGGTTAGCAATTAACCCTAACTATGAAAAAATCAATGTAGAGGCAGCCTTAGAGGATGAAACTTCCATCTTCTACACTTATCAAAAGTTGATTGCTTTACGTAAAGAAAATCCTATCATCGTCTGGGGCGACTTTGAGCTACTTAAAGATACAGAGGAAGAAGTTTTTGCTTATATTCGATCTTACAAAGGTGAGAATTGGTTAATAGTATGTAATTTCAGTGCTAGCGAAAATCTCTTTTCTTCCCCTTATAATGTAAAAGAGGAATTAATGCATAACTATCCTGAGGCTATCAATAATGTGAAAGAAATTGTACTCAAACCTTATGAAGCATTTGTGGCCAAACTTGAATAAATTACAAATCAACCTTACTTCAATCAGAGTAAGGTTTTTTTGTGCATTATTTAACAGAAAAACATTTACATTTAAATTATTGACAAATGAAAAATAATTACTTATAATTAAAGAAAGCGTTATCAAAATATTGACAGATAATTTAAGGAGAATAGTTTTAATGAAATTTGGAATGATTGGTCTTGGAAAAATGGGCTACAACTTAGTACAAAATGCTGTGGATCATGGTATCGAAGTGGTAGCTTTTGATCAAAATGAAGTGATTGCGCGTGAAGCAGAAAAGTATTCTGAAAAAATAACCGCAGCTCATAGCTTGGAAGATCTTTTAAGTAAACTTCCAAGTCCTAAAATAGTATGGGTAATGTTGCCAGCTGGAGAAGCGACAAATTCAACAATTGAACAGCTTTCTGAAAAACTCTCTGCAGGTGACATTCTTATTGATGGCGGAAATTCTAATTATAAAGATAACTTGAAGCAAAATGATGAACTTAAAAAGAAAGGAGTTCACTTTTTCGATGTTGGAACTTCGGGAGGAATGGCTGGAGCACGCTCTGGCGGGAACTTTATGATTGGTGGAGACGACGAAGCATCTTGGAAAGTGCTTGAACCACTATTTAAAGCCTTAGCGCAAGAGAACGGCTATCTTTATACTGGAAAATTAGGAAGCGGTCATTATCTCAAAATGATTCACAATGGGATTGAATATGGCATGATGCAGGCTATTGCTGAAGGTTTTGAAATTTTGGAAGCTTCACCTTATGATTATGATTATGAAGCAGTGGCCAAACTATGGAATCATGGTTCGGTTATTCGTAGCTGGTTGATGGAGTTGGCTGAAGCACAGTTTGCTCAAGATCCAAAATTAGAAGACATTGCAGGAAAAGTTGCAGCTTCGGGTGAAGGAAAATGGACAGTGGAAGAAAGTCTAGATCTAGAAGTACCTGCCCCCATCATTGCTCTCTCACTCATGATGCGAAATCGGAGTTTACAAGAAGATACAATGACAGGTAAAGTGGTCGCTGCCTTGCGCAATGGCTTTGGTGGACATGCAGTAGTAGAAAAGTAAGGGAGATAAAATGGAATATTTGATTGGTCTTGACCTAGGGACGACTGCAACTAAGGCAGTCCTCTTTAAGAAAGACGGAGAAATCGTGGCTAGTAGCAGTCATGGCTATAAACTTTATCGGGATTCGTCAGGAATGGCAGAAGAATCGCTGGAAGACATTTTCGAAGCTGTTTTGATTACTATTCGTGAGGTCTCCATTCATCTCGAAGAAGAAGATGAGCTCTTAGCCGTATCTTTCAGTACACAACTGCACTCCCTTATTGCTTTTGATCAAGAGTGGCAACCTTTGACAAGAGTGATTACTTGGGCAGATACACGAGCAGTTGCTTTTACAGATGAACTAAAGTCTTCAGGACAAGGTTTTGAAATTTATCAACGAACAGGAACACCGATTCATCCGATGGCGCCACTCTCAAAACTTTTATGGCTAGCAAGTGAACGCCCAGAAGTATTTAAAAATACAGCGCACTATCTTGACTTGAAAGGCTATATTTTCTATCGTCTCTTTAAAACGAACAAGATGGACTTGTCGGTCGCAACTGGTACAGGAATTTTTAATATCCATGAGTTGAACTGGGACCAGAAAGTTCTAAAACTCGTGAAAGTTTCTCAACAGCAACTTCCACAAGTCGTTGAACCTTATGAGATTGAAGCGGGAATGCCTTCAGAATTTGCCAAGAAGATGGGCATTCCTAAGACAACTAAGTTTGTATGGGGCGCAGGAGATGGTCCACTTTCTAATCTTGGTGTTAACGCCATTAAACCAGGAGTAGCTGCAATAACTATTGGGACTTCAGGCGCGATTCGTGTGGTAACAGACAAGCCACGTGTCGATACTAAAGCACGGACATTTACCTATGCTCTGGATAAGGAGCATTGGGTAGTAGGAGGTCCAGTTAACTCTGGTGGTGATGTTTTCCGCTGGGTAAGGGAACAAATTTTCGATGAGGAATTGAGCTTTGATGAAATTACTGAGATTGCCGCGCAGATAGAGGCAGGAGCAGAAGGACTGCTTTTTCATCCATACTTGGGCGGAGAACGTGCCCCTCTTTGGGATGCTAATGCTAGAGGGTCCTTCTTTGGTTTAAATCATGGACATAATCGGGATCATATGGCCCGCGCTGTTTTAGAAGGCGTGATGTTCAATCTTTACATGGTGGCTTTAAGTTTGATTGAGGTGACAGGAGATTTAAAGCAAATTCAAGCAACTGGAGGTTTTGTGAGTTCAGAGTTATGGACACAAATTTTAGCTGATATTTTTGAACAACCAATTAATGTGCCAGAAAGTAAAGAAGCAGGGTGTTTAGCAGCTGTAGTAATGGCAGAAAAAGCTTTAGGACTTATTGATGATTTAGGTGTTGTTGAACAGATGATTGGCTCCAATGCAACATATAAGCCCAACAGCGAGAATTTTAAAGCTTACAGAGAATTATCAATCATTTTTGTACAACTGGCCCGTAGCTTTGAAGAAAGCTATAAGGCTATTGCTGACTATCAGCGCAAATAAAAGTTAGGAGATTTTTATGGATTTACTTATCGTTTTGGTCGGAGTATTGATCTTGCTTTTCTTGATTGGGAAAGCTAAGTTGAATACTTTTGTCTCCCTAGTTATTGTTTCCTTTATTGTTGCCATGCTTCTTGGGATTGATTTAGCAAAGATTCCAACTTCTATTGAAACAGGAATTGGCGGACAGCTCGGTCACTTAGGAATTATCTTTGGGTTTGGAGCCATGCTTGGTCGCTTGGTTTCAGATGCGGGTGGTGCTTATCGAATTGCGCATACCTTGATTGATAAATTTGGGAATAAGAGGATACAGCTGGCGGTTGTTTTAGCTTCCTTTATCATTGGAATCGCACTTTTCTTTGAAGTCGGTATGGTTCTTTTAATTCCAATAATCTTTGCTATTGCTGCTGAACTCGCTATTCCCATTCTTTATTTAGGTATTCCGATGGTTGCAGCCTTATCTGTGGCTCATGGATTCCTCCCGCCTCACCCTGGCCCTACAGCTATTGCCGGTGTTTATGGAGCAAATATGGGATTAGTGCTTCTTTATGGCTTTATTATTGCAGTACCTACAGTACTTATCGCGGGCCCTCTTTTTACAAAATTTGCCAAAAAGATGGTGCCGGATGCCTTTTCAAGAAAAGGCAATTTGTCAACAGTTGGGGAATATAAAGAGTTTAAACTTGAAGAAACACCCTCTTTCTTGTCAGCAACGCTTACCTCACTTATGCCAGTTCTTTTGATGGCTATATCCACTTTATACGTGATGGTAGCACATGGAGGAAAAACACCAAAAAACCCAAGTGCTCTAGATAATATAGTTGCTTTTATGGGTAGCCCGGATGTAGCAATGCTGCTTTCATTACTTATTGCTATCTTTACAATGGGGATTTTCCGTAAGATTCCAATGAAACGTTTAATGGTATCTGCAGAAGCTTCTATTAAACAGATTGCTATGATGCTTTTGATTATTGGTGGTGGCGGAGCCTTTAAACAAGTCCTTATTGATGGTGGAGTGGGTGACTCAGTTGCTCAAATCTTCCAAGGTAGCCGTCTGTCACCGTTGATTTTAGCTTGGCTGATTGCCGTTGTTCTTCGGTTGGCTTTGGGTTCTGCCACAGTTGCCGCCTTGACTGCAGCTGGACTTGTTTTACCTCTAATGGCAGCCACAGGTACAAATCCGGCTTTGTTAGTTATTGCTACAGGTGCAGGCTCGCTTTTCTTTAGCCATGTTAATGATGCAGGCTTCTGGATGTTTAAAGAATATTTCAATCTCACGGTCAAAGAAACCTTGCTGACATGGTCGCTTTTAGAAACATTAATTGCTATTGTTGGGCTCGTTGGAGCACTTATATTAAATATATTTGTATAGGAAAAAAGCCATTAGAGAGCTTCTAATGGCTTTTCTTATAAACTTTGCGTTTTAGAAACGACATCTTTAGTTTTGGTTCTGGAAATCTCTTTAACGCCAAATCCTGTAAAAGCGCTGATAAGCGAAAAGATAGGAGAGAATAAACTAAAGAAGACGAAAGGTAAGTAAGTCAGGGTTGGAACTCCGAAAGTGCTAGCAACAAAGCTCCCCGCAATACCCCAAGGAATGAGGTAGTTGATTACCGTTCCACCATCTTCCAGTGTTCGTCCTAAGACAACAGGGTCAAGATTGGCCTTATTGTAGACCTCTTTGAAGGCATTTCCAGGAAGAATTACCGAAAGGAATTGTTCACCAATAAAGATATTTACACCAATACTGGTAAACAAGGTCGTTGTGATCAAGCTCTTTGGTGAGGTAAGTTTATATGCAACTCGGTCCATGACTGTCGAAACAAGTCCTGTTTTCATGAGAAGACCGCCAAGAGATAAGGTGAGAATGATTAGAGATACTGTGGGCATCATGCTTTCAATTCCGCCACGTGAAAGTAGGAGGTCAATTTCTTGATTTCCTGTTGCTGATTTAAAACCAGAATCAATCAATAAACCGAGGTCAGTAATTTTTGTATGAGGATTCTGAAGAAAAATCATCACTAAAGCGATGCCAATATTCAGAAGAATAGTAAGAATAGCGGGGATTTTTTTCCAAGCACAGACAAACATGAGGAGGATAGGAATGAAGGCCCAGCCAGAAATTGAAAAATTAGCATGTAAAATTTTTGTGACGTCAGCAATCTTATCTAAACTGGTTGCTTGATTACTGACACCTAAAATGGCAAATAAGACTAAGGAAACCACAAAGGCTGGAAGTGTTGACCACATGAGATTTTTGATGTGCTTAAATAAGTCAGCATCAACAACAGCAGCAGTAAGATTTGTTGATTCTGAAAGGGGAGACATTTTATCTCCGAAAACAGCACCAGAGACAATTGCTCCAACGATTAGAGCAGGATTTAGTCCGAGAGTTGAACCAATACCGAAGAAGGCAATACCGATAGTGGACATTACGGTAAAGGCACTTCCTACAGCACTACCAACAATCGCGCATACAATGAAGACTGAAGGTACAAACCATTGAACACTAATAATATTAAAGCCAATAACCATAAGGGTCGGGATTATTCCAGCCTGAATCCATACAGCGATTAAGGCTCCTACCAATATAAAGATGAATATCGGGATGATCCCAGGTTTTAGTCCAGCAATAATACCATCATGAATCGTATCAAAGGGCATATGCTTTGCAGACATGTAAATCATGACTATACCGATAGCAAACAAAATGGCAATATTTGGCGCAACCTTAAAACCTATAACGGAAATGGCAATTGCTGTGATGACTAAAGTAAGCATGAGACAGGCTTCCATCATGCTGGGTTGTTTTATTTTTTTCATATATTTTTCCTTGTAAATTAACTTGTATTTTGTAATTGTTTATAAACTTTTGTTAAACAATATCGGATAATTCCTCCACAGGATAAATAACTTATGTTCTGTGAGCTAATATCTTTCCTCCTTTTGAAATAAAAAAATCACCCTCAGCTTAAGAAGCTAAGGGCGAATTTCTCCACGGTACCACCTTATTTTTAAAACAGCGAATGTTTTTCTTTATAATTTCATTTATTATTTTTTTTTCAGCTCATTTTAGTGTAATTCAACAAATAGTTCTGATCGGTTCGCAGCATCCACCGACTTTCTGAACAAGACAACTATTTCCTACTAGGTTAAAATGTTTTTTTGCTTACGTACAAGAATATATTAATGTTTTTAATTTGTCAAAAATATTCACTCGAAGAATGGAAATATTCTGTATATTGATAATTATTTTAATTTAAGGTAGGAGCCTGTCGTAAATTCTTGCAAAAAAAACAAGGATTTGCTATAATCACTATAACCTTTAAGTGTGTCCAGAGAGGCAGGCAAGGTCAGAATCTTGAATGAACTTAATTAAAGTATATTATAGAGTATTTTCTGATACCTTCCCTAGCCCTTGGACTAGGGAATTTTTCTATATTGGAGTGTTTTATGGCAAAAAAAGAAATCATTGATGAAATCACAATGAAACGTGCAATTACACGTATTACTTATGAAATTATCGAGCGAAATAAAGAATTGGATAAACTTGTCCTTATCGGAATTAAAACCCGTGGTGTATACTTGGCACAACGTATCCAAGAGCGTTTGGCCCAATTGGAAAATATTGATATGCCTTTAGGTGAACTTGATACACGTCCTTTTCGTGATGATAAGAAAGCGACCGATGATACAACAGAAATTAATGTTGATATTACAGGTAAAGATATTGTCTTAGTAGACGATGTGCTTTATACTGGTCGAACAATTCGTGCAGCAATTGATGGATTAGTTGACCGTGGGCGACCTGCGCGTGTTCAGTTAGCAGTCTTAGTGGATCGAGGACATCGTGAGTTGCCGATTCGTGCGGATTATGTGGGGAAAAATATTCCTACATCTCAAGGTGAAGAAATTATCGTCAACATGTCAGAGGTTGATGGTGAAGATAGCATCTTAATTAAGAAAGAAGAGGCTTAATCGTGTCCAGTAATACAGATATTCTTTTAAAAGTTGACGAAAAACCAAAAGGGGGCCAATGGTTTGGGCTTTCTTTCCAGCATCTCTTTGCCATGTTTGGCTCAACGGTTTTGGTTCCAATTCTTGTAGGTATTGATCCTGCGATTGCCCTGCTTAGTTCGGGGTTAGGAACTTTAGCACATATGTCGGTCACACGTTTTAAGGTTCCTGCTTATATGGGCTCAAGTTTTGCTTATATTGGAGCTATGCAATTGTTAATGAAACAAGGTGGAATGCCAGCCATCGCGCAAGGAGCATTGACAGGTGGTCTCGTTTACTTACTCGTTGCTATTATCGTCCGTTTTGCGGGACAAGGTTGGATTGACCGAGTTTTACCGCCTATCGTTGTGGGTCCAATTGTTATGGTTATTGGTCTTTCCCTAGCGCCAGTAGCTATTAATGACTCAATGTATACTAATCCGAGTGCGATGACAGGTTACAGCTTGCCTTTCTTAGCTATTTCAATGATTACTGTCATGGCTATCGTTATTTTCAGTATTTATGGTAAGGGTTTCCTGTCTGTCGTTCCAATCTTGCTCGGCATTGTTACTGGATATATAGCAGCTATTATCATTGGTAAAGTGACTGGTCAAAGTATTGTAGACTTTTCAAATGTTTCTCAAGCAAATTGGCTTACACTTCCTACAATGGAAATTCCATTCTTAAGTTATAAATGGGCCTTTTATCCTTCAGCAATCTTGACGATGGCGCCGATTGCCTTTGTTACGATGACAGAGCATTTTGGCCATATCATGGTTTTGAATTCCTTAACAGGCAAAGATTACTTCAAAGAGCCAGGACTTGACCGTACTTTAGCCGGTGATGGTGTGGCACAAGTTATTGCTTCATTTATTGGTGCGCCCCCCGTAACTTCATATGGCGAAAACATCGGTGTTATGGCCATTACGAAGATCCATTCCATCTATGTAATTGCAGGAGCAGCCATCTTGGCCGTAATTGTCAGCTTCATTGGTAAATTGACAGCTTTGCTGACTTCTATCCCAAGTCCCGTTATCGGTGGTGCTTCTATCGCCCTCTTCGGCGTTATCGCAGCGAGTGGTTTAAAAATTATTGTTGAAAATAAAATCAACTTTGATATCAAACGTAACTTGCTAATTTCAAGTGTCGTACTGGTTATCGGTATTGGCGGTATGGTTCTTGATATCACGCAAAATCTACAAATTTCATCTGTAGCTATTGCAACAATTATTGGTATTGTGCTTAATCTGGTTTTACCAGAGGAAGCTTAATATAGAGATTTGCTCTTCAAGGGTCAAATCACAGTCGTTCATCAACATTTAAAAAATCATGCTACAGAGAGAGCATGATTAGGGTAAAGGAGACCTATAATGTCAGTAAAAAATGGTTTAGTAAGCTTGCCACATTTAACAAGCATGGAAGTTTTGTCAACAGAAGAAGTTATGGCTTTGATCAAACGCGCTTCAGAATTTAAAAAAGGGACAGCAAAATTTGAAAGTAATCGTCAAATTTTCACTTCTAACCTTTTCTTTGAAAATAGCACACGAACACATAATTCTTTCCATATTGCTGAACGTAAATTAGGCTTAGATGTACTTGAGTTTGATGTCGGTACAAGCGCATTGAGCAAAGGTGAGACACTGTATGATACAATTTTAACTTTAGATGCACTTGGCGTTGAAGTTTGTGTAATCCGTTCCTCTGAAGAACACTATTACGATCAGTTGATTAATTCAGATAATATCCATTGTGCTATTGTAAATGGTGGTGATGGTAGTGGACAACATCCCAGTCAATGCTTGCTTGATTTAATGACGATTTACGAAGAATTTGGAAAATTCGAAGGCTTAAAAATTGCCATCTCAGGAGACTTGACACACTCACGTGTCGCTAAGTCAAATATGATGATGCTTCACAAATTAGGTGCTCAAATTTACTTTACTGGACCAGAAAAATGGTATAAGGAAGAAGAATTCGGAGCTTATGGTAGTTATGCGCATTTAGATGATATCTTATCAGAACTTGATGTTCATATGCTACTGCGTGTTCAGTACGAGCGTCATACAGCAGGTGATATTATCTCTAAAGAAGATTACCATGAACGCTATGGTTTAACCGTAGATCGTGCAGAAAAACTGGGTGATACAGCTATTATTATGCACCCTGCACCAGTAAACCGTGATGTTGAAATTGCGGATAGCTTAGTAGAGTGTGCAAAAAGCCGTATTGTCCAACAAATGACAAATGGTGTATACACCCGTATGGCTATTTTAGAGGCTGTATTACGCGACTAAGCGAAAAATTATTGGAGGAATCTATGAAGCGACTGTTAATATTAGAAGATGGAACCATTTTTGAAGGACAAGCAATTGGTGCTAATACAGATATCACTGGAGAACTTGTTTTTAGTACTGGGATGACTGGTTATCAAGAATCCATCACTGACCAATCTTACAATGGACAAATCTTGACCTTTACTTACCCATTGGTTGGAAATTACGGAGTTAATCGAGATGACTACGAATCAATTCATCCAAGCTGTAAGGCAGTCGTAGTGAGTGAAGCGGCACGACGTCCCTCTAACTGGCGTATGCAGATGTCACTCGATGAATTCTTAGAAGCTAAAAATATTCCTGGAATTTCAGGGATTGATACACGTGCTCTTACGAAAATTATTCGTCAACATGGCGCAATGAAGGCAGCCTTGGTTAATGCTAAAGACGAAATAGAACACCAAATGAGCCAACTTAAAGCAACTGTTTTACCCAATAATCAGGTAGAAACAAGCAGTACTTTAACAGCATATTCTTCCCCAAACACAGGAAGAAAAGTAGTTGTTGTTGACTTTGGTCTTAAACACTCAATTCTACGTGAATTATCAAAAAGACATTGCGATATTACTGTGGTGCCGCATAATACGACTGCAGAAGAAATTTTAGAAATGAATCCAGATGGAGTCATGCTCACTAATGGCCCTGGAGATCCAACAGATGTACCACAAGCTGTGACAATGATTCAACAGTTACAAGGAAAAGTTCCAATTTTCGGAATTTGTTTGGGACACCAACTCTTCAGTCTAGCAAATGGTGCAACAACCTATAAAATGAAGTTTGGTCATCGCGGCTTTAACCACGCTGTCAGAGAGATTGCAACAGGTCGAATTGATTTTACCAGCCAAAACCATGGTTATGCTGTCTCAGCAGAAGATCTTCCAGAAGATCTTTTGGTCACCCATATAGAAATAAATGATGAATCCATAGAAGGAGTACGTCACAAACGTTATCCGGCTTTCTCAGTTCAATTTCATCCAGATGCGGCACCTGGACCACATGATGCAAGTTATTTATTTGATGACTTTATGGATATGATGGATGAACATTAAATTAAAAAACGGCCAAAAAGGCTGTTTTTTTAATAAATCAAGAAGCTCAAGATTGTATTCTTTTAGGAAAGTTGATATAATTTTATCTATAAAACAAAAAGGACTTTTTATGAATACTTCTAAAACATATTCGATTACTCTAATCGCTTTAGGAGCGGCAATAATTGCAGTACTTTCTCCCTTAGCTATACCTGTGGGGATTGTACCAATTACGCTTCAAACTTTGGCTATCGGGCTCATTGCAACCTTGTTGCAGCCTCGGGAGAGTTTTTTTGCATTGTTGATCTACCTTGTGTTAGGTGCGGTTGGTTTACCTGTTTATGCAGGAGCATCATCAGGTGTTGGCGCTTTATTTGGGCCTACAGGAGGTTTTTTGTTTTCTTTTGTACTTGTGGCACCCCTCCTTTCTTACTTTTTACAGAAGACTGAACGCAAATTTTTCTCTATTTTACTGACAAACCTTCTTGCTCAGTTTTTAATTCTTATACTTGGTACAGTATGGTTGAAATTCTTTATTGGTGCTCCTTGGGTAACTGCATTTGGTATCGGCTTTACCCCTTTTATTCTGGGAGCAATTATCAAGGCGGTGATTGTTGCAGGAGTCGGAGTTGCGCTTCTTGCTATTCTTTACAAAACGAATACTTATTTTTCCAAATAACGATTAAAAAAGCTTCCAAATTTTGGAAGCTTTTTTTGGGTAAAGAAGGGAACTTTGTATTCGCCAAGCTTTGACTTATTTTATCATAGAATTAATATATAATTTTTATTATGGAAAATAAAGTAATTCAAAAATATCGGAAGCGTCTTAATGGACAGAAGAATAAGTCTCTTTCTATTTTCTTATTAAATATTACAGGAGGAAAGTATGATTAAGTTTTACTATAGACAAGGATGTGGATCTAGTCAAAAAGCAATGTCATGGTTTGAGAAATATAAAATAAATGTAGATAGGAAAAGAATTGGTGAGATTTCTAAGCAAGACTTACAGAAAATACTGTCTTATATGGATGGAGGGATCGAAACAATTACCAAAAGATCAAGTATGAGTAATCCACAGACCCAAAATAGCTTAGAATTACTCCTAGAAATGAATTTAGATGAAGGGCTAGACTACTTATCTCGAAATGCATATCTTCTTCGTTCACCGATAGTTCTAGATGATAATAAAGTTCAAGTAGGGTATAATATGGATGATTTGCGTCAATTTTTTCCAAGAGAGTACCGTAGATTAGAACTATCTACAGATCATGGTTTTATCTAAAGCCAAATGAACAACTAGGGGCGAATGGAAAATGAAAAAACTTTGGAAAAAAGTAGAAGAAGGTATGGAATATCTCGTTTATATCTTATTTATTGTTATGTTTTCAATATTGTTGGGGTTTATTTGGCACATCACCCCTTGGATATGGGTAAAATAAAAAAGAGACTTAACTATCCGTCTCTTTTTTAATTAGTTCTTGAAAAACCGTTTTATTAACAGTCTGGGAATTTTCTGCAACCCGGTATAAGGCATTACGCTGCAACAACTGTATTTTAGGTAGAAGTGATTGACCGTCTTTAAGGTAAGTGCTAATTAGCTTATTAGGATCGAAATCAATATCATCAGGAGGAAAGGAAATTAAACTTGAACCGAGATAATCTTGAGTTGAAAGTTTTCCGTCTTCTATATGATATGTTCTTGCTTGAGGTTGATCATTACTAAAGAAGGCAATAACAGCATTGTAAGCGACTTTTTTAGTTAGACCGTACCGCTTATCTTTATAGCGAAGTAAGGCGTTAAATAAGAATTCCTGAGCTTCTACAGGGTCTAAGTGAGGCTGATAATGTATCTGCACGAGGATTTCTTCAGTAATTTTGTGAAAACCAGTAATACCAACTAAATAGCCATTTGGACTCACATAAAATTTTTTAAAATATGTGCGTATTGCTTGTCCATTTTCGGTAATTTGCCCATCTGAAAGCACAGAAATAAAATCTTTAGTAAGTGCTAAGTTAAGAAAACTCATTTATTTTACGAACATAGCGTCACCAAAACTGAAGAAGCGATAATGCTCATCAATTGCATGTTGGTAAGCTTCAAGGATAAACTCTTGTCCCGCAAAAGCAGCAACTAGCATAACAAGAGTTGATTTGGGCAGGTGGAAGTTGGTGTTGAAAGCATCCACTACTTTCCATTGATAGCCAGGTTTAATGAAGATATCTGTCCAGCCAGAATCTGCTTGAATATCTCCGTTAAATTTGGTACCAATTGTTTCTAATGTACGAATAGAAGTTGTGCCACATGCAATCACGCGATGTCCAGAAGCTTTAACTGCACGAAGTGTTGCAGCTGCTTCTTCCGACAGTTGATAGAATTCACTATGCATATGATGTTCTTCAATATTATCAACACTTACTGGTCGGAAGGTTCCTAAACCTACGTGCAAGGTAAGTTCTACAACATGAACACCTTTAGCACGAATTTTGTCCAATAATTCTGGTGTATAATGTAAACCGGCTGTTGGTGCAGCAGCAGATCCGTTTTCTTTTGCAAAGACTGTTTGATAACGCTCTTGGTCTTCTAGTTTTTCATGGATATAAGGTGGAAGTGGCATCTCGCCTAAGCTTTCTAATACTTCAAGGAAGATACCATCATAACTAAACTCGACAATACGTCCACCGTGCTCCAATTCTTCAACAACGGTTGCTTTTAAACGTCCATCACCGAAAGAAAGTTCTTGACCGATGCGCATACGTTTTGCTGGTTTGGCTAAAGTTTCCCATTGATCACCTTCAGTATTTTTAAGAAGGAGAAGCTCTACGTGTCCTTGAGTTTCGGGTTTAACGCCATAGAGACGTGCAGGAAGGACGCGGGTATTATTGAGAACAAGTGCATCACCGGGATTAAGCTCATCCACGATATCATAGAAGTGTTTATCTTCCATAGTATGGCCTTCTTTATCCAAGACCAAAAGGCGTGACTCAGAGCGCTTTTCAAGTGGGGTTTGGGCAATAAGTTCTTCGGGTAAGTTAAAATCAAAATCGTTAATATTCAAAATATGTTTTTCTACTACTTTCTAAAATTTAAGATTTATCTATATTATAGTGGCATTAGAAAAGAAAGCTATCTTTTTAATAAGTAAAAGAGTGACAGTCTCAACTAATGGTCTCTAATACGAGAATATTTATTACTCTCTACAAGTAAATAGAGAGCGGATAACAACAATATTATATCACAAAAGAAAAGCTATGATTAGCGCCAGGACCTATTAGTGGAAAATTATTTACCTCTGTCAAATAGTACAATCATTGTTGACTGGAATAGAGGAAATAAAAAAAGCTACCCTTTCAAGATAGTTTTTCTCTTTCATAGCTAATGCTTGTTCTTACACTGAAAATAAGCATCAAGTGTTCTTTTTAAAAATTCACGGTCTTTCTCTTCAATAACTTCCTTCTTATAGAAAAGAGCTTCATCAATTAGTCGATCGAGATTGAGAGAGAGTTTGTTTTTGTAGGTAGTATCAATATCAGATTTTTCAACTCCCAAAGTATCTGCCATTTTTTGAATTATCCCTTGTGAAGGAGTAATTCGCAGGTTAAGGTAATCTGATAAAGTAGAAGGAACAATTCCGATTTTAGAAGCAAAATCTTTCTGCTTTATACCACTCATCTGAAGATACTTTTTAATATTGGCTGCAATAATAGCACGATGTTCTTGAGTATCCATGTATTCATTATAGCGTTAAACACTAACACAATCAAGAAAAATAGTTCGGTTTTGCCTTGATTATTCATTTATAACGTACTATAATTAAAATAATTGTGTTAATTTGTGCTCAAATTAAGAAAAGAGGTTTTTTATGCAGCAGAATTCCTTAAGAGGTTGGAGAGAAAAAGAAGGATTATCAAAGGAATTATTGGCAGATAAATTGGACTTGACAACTAGAGAACTCGAGGATTTAGAAGAAGATTCTTCTCAAATATCCAAAAAAACATTGGAAAGAATATTGGCTTTATTTAATATTACTTATGACGAAATAATTTTAGGTAAAGTAGAAAAACACTAAACTTATTTAACAATAAAATACGTTAGAAACGTATTTTATTGTTAAATAATGTCTTACAACTGTAAAAAACGACAAAGGAGAAGATTGAGCAGGTGAAAGTTAGTAAAATAAAAGCCGAATATTTGTCTAAAAAGTTTGAGATGCTACCAGTGAAAGATACGCGGAACAAAGCGAAATCTCTAATTGGGGCAAATGAGAAAACACAGAAGGATTTTTGGGCTTTACGCAATGTGAGTTTTGAAATCCATGAAGGCGAATGCGTCGGTGTCATCGGTTTAAATGGTGCAGGAAAATCTACTCTTTCCAATATCATTAGTGGTCAAATTGCCCAAACTACAGGGCAAGTTGAAATTAATGGTGATGTTTCGATTATTGCAGCTAATGCAGGAATGCAAAACAATCTTTCTGGGCGTGAAAATATCCGTCTGAAGGGCTTGATGGTCGGCATGAAAAATAAGGAAATAAAAGCCAAGATGCAGGATATTATCGATTTCTCTGAACTTGGCCCTTTTATTGACCAACCAGTTAAAACGTACTCCTCTGGTATGAAGGCAAAACTAGGCTTTTCTATCATGGTACATCAAGATCCAGACATTATGATTATTGATGAAGGACTTTCTGTTGGTGATAAAACCTTTGTTGATAAATCGAAAAAGAAAATGTTTGAATTCCGTGACCAAGGCAAAACAATTTTGATGGTTTCACACGATATGCGCACAGTTAAAGAGTGGAGTGATCGTGTTATTTGGTTAAATTACGGCGAAGTCAAGGCCTATGGAACACCAGAGGAAGTTATTCCTGAGTATGAAAAATTTGTCCGCTGGTTTAAAGCCCTGTCGAAAAAAGAACAAGAAACTTATAAACAAGAACAACGTCAAGCGCAATTTGATTATTCTGTTGAGGAATTAAGAGATGAGATCATCAGTCAAAGCTCTTCTAAGAGTCGCCGGGTTAGCAGGGAAGTAACTAATAAACTAAAAAAGAAGAAAGATAATCACAAGCTATCTTTATTTTCCAAGGGAGTAGTAGCCTGTTGTATATTTATTTTTGCATGGATTACTCTTGTGTCATTAAGCAATACAACTTTAGCAAAATCAGTACAACATCCCATAAGATTTTTCTCACAGAACCTTTTTAAAGCAAGAGAAGTATCTCGTAAAGATCAACAAAGCAATAAAACAACAGAAAGTACTACTGATATTGCTTCAAGCTCAGAAAATGAAGAAGCAAATTCTCAATCTACTTCACAACCAAGCACAAATACAAGTGAAAGTATGTCAAGCACGAGTGAAGCTGAATCGGAAACAAGTACGGCAGAGGAGACGACCTATGTGATTCAAGCAGGGGAGTCCCTTGGAAGTATTGCTGAAAGTAAGGGATTGAGTGTCGACGCTATTCAGTCAGTTAATCCAGGGATAGACTTTGATCTTATCCGACCAGGGCAAACAATAAACTTACCTATAGCAGCGGATGCAACAACAGAGCAACCAGATGAAGGAGTAATTCAATAATGAAAGATGCTATTCTTTATCTTAAAGAACAGAGCAAATATTTACCAATAGCTATTAATTTATCAAAATACAGTACCAAGAGCACTTCGATGCAAAATAAGTTTGGACGTGTATGGGAAATCTTGGATCCCTTGGTACAACTTGCTATCAACTATATTATATTTGGGGTGCTGATGCAACGGTCCGCTCCAGATGGACTTCCTCCACTTTCTTGGATGTTTATTGGCATGGGCGTGTATTCCTTTATGCAGCGTGTTATTGTCACGGGGGCAAAAAGTGTTGCTACTCAATTTAAAACAACAGCTAAAATGAAGTTTCCTGTGAGTATTATGCCCACAGCTTCAATGTTTGGTTTTTTAACTGAATTGTACATCATGGTAGGAATGGGTTTAATAATTGCAATGTTTTCAGGCTATTATCCATCTATGTATTGGCTGCAATTATTATATTATTTTCCCATGCTGATCATCTTTTCATTAGCCATGTCGCTCTTATGCTCGTCGATCGAAGTAGTTTTTCCCGATTTTAAATTCTTTTTGAATTATATCTTTAGATTTTTAATGTATGGGTCAGGTGTCATTTTTTCATTGGATCATTTCAAAATTATACCTGGTATCTTCCTCCAATCACAATTGATTAACCCCTTTTATTATCTAATAGAAGGCTTCAGAGATATAGCTTTTGATCGCGCATGGTTTTGGGAAAAAGGAATGTATAATGTGAGTTTTATTTTGCTGCTTATAATTTTACTCATTATAGGGGCTAATACCCACATGAAGATTCGCGATAGGATTTCAGATTATTTGTAAAGTAAAGATTAGAAAAGAGTAAATGGTGGAAGTATTATTTATTAATAGTAAATTAGGTTATGATTACCAGATAGAAGGTGAAGGGATATCAATTATTAGTAGTGAGGGTAACTTAAGCTATTTTAAATTTAGAGAGGCTCCTTTTAGAGAGGGACCACTTTATAAAAATGAAAAATTAATAGCACAAGTTTCCTTTTGCTCTACTCATTTTTTTTATATTATTGAACAACATAACCAATTAGTATCTGTGCAACAAAAGATTAGAGATAAAAATCATTTTTTTGATGAACGTATTGAAGTTTATGATAAACATCTTACAATAAATAAAACAGGGATTGCTTCAATGTCGCTTTATATTAATGAAGGGAAAAAGCGTTTATTAGGAAAGCGAGTGAATGGCCTACTTTCGAGGAAGCAGCAAAATGAATGGTATGCAATGAAGCTTCCAATAAAAGATAAAAAAATCCTTGGTTCTATAAAATATAATAATAGAGCTGTTTTTATTACTTACTATCCTAATAAAGAGAAGCTATCAATCTCAAAAATATTTGTTGAAGAGATAGATACAAGGTTTCAAAAGATAGTTATTAATAATAGATCAAATATTGAATTTAAATATAAGAACGAAAATTATAATTTTGATTTTAGAAAAGTTGAAAAAGAGCATGGGATAAATATAAGAGGCTCCAAAGTAAAGCTTCCAATTGGAATAGTTCTTAAATTAAAAATCAACAAAAAATGCTTCTATATATATTCATATAAAGGAAAAAACTATTTAACTTGTAACCCTAAAAAGGCATATGGTATAAAAACAGATCTTAAGATATCTTTTGTCAAAGATTCGGTTATTATATACGGGAAATACAGTAATACCTATCGGAAATCTACAGGGAAATATGACCATATTTATATTAAAGGTAGTGATAAACCAATTTCCAGTTTTCGAAGGTTAACTTCTGGTAGAGGAAAAAGTCTTGCTTTTGCCAAAATACCAATAGAACTTCTCACACATACGAATGAAATACATAGAGGACTTTATCTAGGAAATGAAGTAGAAAAACTATACCCTCTTTATATGAAGAATAATTTAAAAGAGGATTTTGAAGTTTTTGCACGAAAAAAAATTAATAATAATATCGTGATATTCAGGGGAAATGTTGGTGAAGGAACAAGTTGTACAATATTACCTTTTTCAGAAGAATATTCACTTTCAAATATATTGAAACAAAATATAGCAAGTATTATAAGAAAAAAAGATAATAGAGCTCCAGTAAATTTATATTTTGAAAAATTCTCTAGAAAAGCAGACGAATCTGCAATTAAAGTTTTTGATAAAGTTTTATCAGAGAACACGCTTTCAAAAAATTACTTTATATTAGATAAAAGGAGTAGTGATTTTTCAAAGCTTAAAGAAAAATATGGAAATAAATTAGTAAAAAAATACTCTTTAAAGCACTATAACTTAATATATAAAGCTGACAATTTTATTAGTACAGAATTTTCAAATCATGTTATCAACGATAGAATCTTTATTAATAAGTTAAGAAATAAAATCACAAAAACGCCATTAATATTTTTACAACACGGGATTATGTTTGCTAAACCAATAGAAAATCCAATGGCTGCTGGATTTCATAAAAAAAATATAAAAATAAATTTAAAAAAAGTAGTTATTAGTTCGAAATTAGAGGCCAAAGAATTTTATAAAGTAGGGTATCAGCCAGATGACCTATTGCTAAGTGGATTGGCGACTTTTGATCATCCAGTAATTAATGACCTAAAGTTTTACTCATACATGCCAACATATAGATACTGGGAAGAACATTTAGTTTATGAAAATCGGTTAGAAGAAACAAGTTATTATCAGGATATTATCTCAGTTATTAGAGCGTTTGAAGAAAATAACTTATTAGAAAAATTATTGATTGTACCACATAATAAATTTGCTGATTATATCGTGGATCATTTTCCAAATTATAGAGAAAATATTTGTACCAATCCTTCAGAAGCATTAACGGTTTCAAAAATATTTATATCTGACTATTCTAGTGCAATTTATGATGCTATAAATCGTGGTGCTTACCCTATTTTTTGGTGGAAAGAAAAAGATATGCTGATAGAGAAATATCAGGCACAGCCTTCCTTAAATGAGAAGACTGCTCCAGGACCAGTTGCTTACAATGAACAAGAACTTATTGAAACAGTACTTAATGCGGAGAGAAGAGGGTTTCAACTGGAAGAAGTTTTCAAAGATAAATATAAAAAAATAAATAATTTTTCAGATAATAAGAATACTGATCGAATTGTAGATTACTTAAGGTCAGAAAAAATTATTTAAAATTTGGGAGGAAAATTATGTCTGGTAAATATATAGATAATGGCTCAGATAAATTAATAATAGTGTTTCAATCTGCTGGGAGAGTGCCACAAGAAGCTATAACATCTTATTTAAATCAAGAGATAACAGATGACGAAATTGGACACTATCATGAAAAATATAATTGGTTTAATTGGACTAAAAAAATAGAAGAAGCAGATTTCTATTATATTGAAGACCACTATTCTGGCATATACGGTTGGTACATTAGTGATTTTGGAAAAAATATTATAAACGATGTACAAGAAGAAATCAAAAGTGTTGTAAGTAAGAAAAAATATCAGATGGTGATAACTTTTGGGAGTAGTAAAGGAGGAACAGGCGCCTTAATTCATGGACTATTAAGCCCCTATGTAGGTAAAATTTTTAGCTTGGTCCCACAAATAAATATTACAGAATATATTGATAAACATCTTTCAATGATTAAACCACTTATTTATGCAGAAAATCAAGACAATATAAATGATAGTACTATGAATGATATCAATAACTTTATAAACCCTCTAAATATAACACGTAGAAAAACAATTTTCTTTTATACCGGAGTGTCAGATGAGCAATTTAAAGAAACAAAACAATTTTCAGAGAAGATAGCTAATGGTAATGTTTCATCTACTCTAATAATAAATGTTGAAAAGAAAAAACACTCACCAATGGTGATGGATAATGTAGAATTCATTGAAAACTTATTAAAAAGTATTCTCTATAATAAACGAACAAAAGATAAAAATCTTTTTCAGTTAGAGTCTAAGACATTTTTATATTTAGGTAAGTAGAAAACAATAATGAATGAGGAAAAAAATGAAAAAAATAATGCTAGTATTTGGCACTAGGCCAGAAGCAATAAAAATGTGTCCTTTGGTTAATGAGCTAAAAAGTCGTCCAAATTTTGATGTCAAAGTTTGTGTGACAGGACAGCACAGAGAAATGTTAGATCAAGTTTTACATGTTTTTAATATAAAGCCAGACTACGATTTGGAAATTATGAAAAATAATCAGACTTTATTTGATGTAACTTCAGCTATTTTAATGAAAATAAAACCCATCTTAGAAAAGGAAAATCCAGATGTTTTATTGGTACACGGAGATACAACAAGTACATTTGCTGCGTCGTTAGCTTGCTTTTATCTTCAGATCCCAGTTGGACATGTTGAAGCTGGTTTAAGAACATATGATATTTACTCTCCATTTCCAGAGGAATTTAATCGCCAAGCTGTGGGTCTAACTGCTAAATTCCATTTTTCACCAACTGAAATTTCTCGTCAAAACTTAGTAAAAGAAGGAAAAAATATTGCTGATATCTATGTGACAGGCAATACAGCTATTGATGCTTTAGCTACAACTGTCACTAAAGATTACAAGCACCAACAATTAGAGTGGGTAGGCACTAGTCGACTTATAATGATTACTGCTCACCGTAGAGAGAATTTAGGGAAACCTATGGAACAAATGTTTCGTGCTATTCATAGGATTGTGGAAGAGCATGATGACGTTAAAGTAATTTATCCCATTCATCTTAATCCAAAAGTTAGAGAAACTGCCAAAAATATTTTAGGTGACAATGATCGTATTCGCTTGATTGAGCCACTAGAAGTTATTGATTTTCATAACTTTCTTGCAAGAAGCTATATGATTTTGACAGACAGTGGAGGAATTCAAGAAGAAGCACCATCATTAGGGAAACCTGTTTTAGTTATGCGTGATACTACTGAGAGACCAGAAGGGATTAAAGCGGGCACTTTAAAACTTGTAGGTACTGAAGAAGAAACTATTTACAAGGAGTTTAAAACTTTACTTGAGGATAGAAATGAGTATGAGAAAATGAGTCATGCAAGTAATCCTTACGGAGATGGTAATGCCTCAAAAAATATTGCTGATATTTTAAATCAAAAGCTGTAATAAATGTTTTAAAGTAGAGGAACTAATATAAATTCATTAATGACTAAAATAACAGTAAAAACTATTAAAGTTTTAAAAAAACAAGTTGAAATCAAGCTTAAAGTACCAAAAGAAATAAGAAAAACTTTGTTGTATGTTAAGTCTCGAAAAGATGAACAATATTCGTTTACTGTGACAGCAAATTCTTTAACCAATACAGAAATAGTTTTTCTGTTACCGTTTAAAGCAGTGTCTTCATTTAGTCTCTATTATGATCTTTACTTAGAATATCAAAATGAAAATGGACAGCGACAATATCAAAAGATTCGGAATAACTCAAGGTTACAACGTCAAGCTATTAATTGGTTACATTTGAAATTTCAGTATGTGACACGTAATAACACTAAGTATATAGTCACAGCATATTTTGCAGTTGGAGGATATTTAGCTTTACAAATTAGAGAGGCTGATGAATATGATTCCATTAAGTATAAGCTTAAAGAAGTGTTAGCTTTACTCCTTATTCCTTTTACCTATTGGTATTATAAGGATTCAAAGCTTATATATGAAAAATTTTCTAATTATGCGCGTGATAACTCTTTTTATTATTTTTCTTATGTGCAAAATAAGGGGAATAGTAAGCTTTTCTATATTATAAAAAAAGATTCTCCCGACATAGCTAAGCTTTCTCTATATACAAATAATATAGTTTATTTTATGAGTGTTAAACACATTCTTTTGATTATTGTTTCAAAATATTTTATTGCTTCAGAGTCTAAAGGACATGCTTATGCATGGAGACACAATCAAAGTATTACACGTTTTTTCTTGAATAAAAAGCCTTTTGTGTTTTTACAACATGGAATATTAGGACTAAAGAAAGTGGATAGAACTTTCTTCGCCAATAACAAACTCAATCATGCAGATTTATTTATTACCAGTTCATTCGTTGAAAAGAATATAGTTTTAGAGTATTTGGGTTACGACAAAAAACAAGTTGTAGTTACAGGCTTAGCGCGTTGGGATAACAGAAAGCAAATAAAGAAGCAAAGAACAATATTTATTATGCCTACGTGGCGTACACAATTAGAGTTTTTGTCACATGAAGAATTTTTACAAAGTAAATTTTATAAAGAGTACTATAATTTAATTCATTCTGAGTTCTTAGAAAATATTTTATGTAAATATGGCTATTCTTTGCATTTTATGATGCATCCTAAATTTATACAGTTTGAAAAATATTTTATGACAAATATGGAACATATAATGGTTTTATACCAAAATGAACATCCGCTAGATGAGGAATTACGGGCAAGTCAGTTAGTTATTACAGATTATAGTAGTATTATGTGGGACTCACTTTATTATAATATTCCTACACTTTTGTTCCAATTTGATCAAGAGGAGTATTTAAAGCTTCAAGGAAGCTATCTGAATATGGAGAAAGATTTTTCAAAAATAGTTGTACATGATGCAGGAAGTTTATTACGAAAAATAGAAGCTTTTATTGTGGAGAATGAAAAACCAGAATTGTCGAGTTACCGTGAGAAATACTTTGCTTTTTATGATACTGAAAACTCAAAAAGAATTGATGAGGCAGTTTTAAGTTGGGAAGAGGAACATCAATTTACACCTCTTTTAAAAAATTTATTGAACCGGAAAACAAAATGAGGGAATGGTAAAGAAATGAACAAAGAAAAACGTGTTCTCGTCGCAGGTACCTTCGACATCCTCCACGAAAGTCATGTGGACATGTTGCGCAATGCAAAGAATCTGGGCGATAAGCTGATCGTTATGCTTTCGACAGACGAATTTAATGCCCAAAAAGGGAAGAAAGCTTATCAGGAATATGCGACACGCAAGTATATTTTGGAGTCTATCCGCTATGTGGATCTTGTGGTTCCGGAACAGTCTTGGGAGGACAAGGTTCTCTATATTGACATGTTTGAGGTGGATATTTTTGCTATGGGCGATGATTGGCAAGGGAAGTTTGACTTCTTGAAAGAACAGTTTCCTGAGCTGAAAATCATGTACTTTCCACGTGGCAAAACTTCCTCTTCAAGTATTAAACAAGACTTAGGGAAAATTTATCTTTCAAATACGGACAGTAACAAGAAATGAACGATATAAAAAAGATACTTTCAAAATTAGGGCTGGTTATTAATCCGATTAAACTAATTAAATTATTAAAACAAATTGATTATTTAGTTAAGACTCACCAAAATAATTATCCTAATGGACGAAAGTCAACTGACTTATATTTGAAAATTGATAGAAGTGTATATATTTTTCAAGGTAAAAAATTTTCTAAAGTAGAAAAATTACCTGAGGTATGCGGTTTAATAACTTTAAGTGAAGAGTCTATAACTAAAAGCTTAATGATTTTAGGAAAAACTGACCAGAGTGATATCAACTCTCTATTAAAAGCTGTAAGGAAGGCAAAAAGTGCAGATACTTTTCAAAAAGTAATTGATGAAATTTCAGAAGATTTTTCTACCAATTTATCTATGAATCAGTTAACTAAAATAGTAGGTACAAAGCTGTTTTAAAGAAAGAATGAAGGGTGTGACATTGATTTTATTATCCAGAGTTAGATTATTAATTATTAGAATAATGATGTATCCTTTTCTGTATATTTTGGGGAAATCGCTAAAAACGGATTCAAAGGTTATTTTATTTTCCTCGTTTAAAGGTAAATCCTACTCTGGTAATCCTCGATACCTTTTTGAATATATTAAAAATTCAGAGGAATTTTTAGATTATCAGCTAATATGGGCTTTCAAAAAAAAGCAAGCCCTAACAGGTGCTAAAACGGTAAAATTTAACTCACTCCAATATTATTACTATCTTTCTAAAGCAAAATATTGGGTCTTTAATTCCAAAATGGCTCCTTATTATTATAAGAAGACAGATCAAGTTTACTTACAAACTTGGCATGGTGTTCCTTTAAAGCGGTTAGGCCATGATATCATTGATAATGGTTCAACTTATTATCGTAGTAAACAAAGCTACAAACAGATGGTGAAATCCTATGATAAGGACAGTAGGCATTGGGATTATCTTATTGCCTCTAGTCCTTTTTCCGCCCAGGTATTTGAAACAGCCTTTGCTTTTCCGCAGCAGAAAATGCTCAATGTCGGCTATCCACGGGTTGATTGTTTGGTGCAGCCAGATCCTGTTAGGATTGCGGAATTAAAGAAGAAGTATCATTTGCCTACAAATAAAAAAATAATTCTTTATGCTCCAACATGGCGAGATAATTCTTATAGCAATGCGGGCTATACTTTTGAATTAAAGGTTGACTTCTACAGTTGGAAAAGAGAGTTGGGAGAAGAGTATATTGTTTTATTTAAACCACATTACTTGATTTGTAGCACTTATCATATACCTCAAGATTTAAACGATTTTGTGTTTTTAATGGATGTAAATCAGGACATTAATGATGCTTACTTGGTGAGCGATGCTCTAATTACTGACTATTCTAGTGTCTTCTTTGACTATGCACAACTGGGAAGACCTATTTATTTTTATATGTACGATCTAGCCCATTATGCTAAAGAATTACGAGGTTTTTATCTTGAAGTTCCTGATGATTTACCTAATGCTGTAGTAGAGTCAGAAGAAGAACTTTTGAAAATGATTAAAGATAACGGTTTTGACTACCAAAGACTGCGTGCTTTTAACGAGAGATTTAATCCGTGGAATGATGGCAGTGCTTGTGAAAAAATTGTAAGTGAGGTTTTTAATGAAAATTAAATCCATTGTGTTAAGTTTTCTTTTAGCGCTTTTCTACCCCTTCACTTTTCTCTGCCGTGTGCATCAGAACCGTATCACTTTCATTTCGCTTGAGCATGATAATCTATCCAAGGATTTCAAAATCCTGCATGA